>NZ_JBIDCU010000004.1:0-470294 GCF_043204765.1 Micromonospora sp. NPDC047730
ACGACGGCGTTCCTGAAGGGCCTGAAGCAGGTCGACGGGTGGCAGGACATGCCGCTGACCGAGGCCGCGCAGACGGTGCAGGTGTCGGCGTACCCCGACCACTACGCCCAGTGGGAGCAGCAGGCCGCCGACCTGGTGGCCGAGCACTGGAACAGCTGACACACCGACATTCACCACAAGGGGGATCGCTGGCCGGCACCCGACACGGGCGCCGGCCAGCGGCACATCTCCACCCGACATCGCCCCGCCCCCTGAGCCGATCCGGCTCGGGGGCGGCGCTGTCTGCGTACGCCAGTGGCGACGTCGCGGGCGCGGACGGTGACCGTCGGGTGGTGATCGGGGGCTCGGGTCGCGGCCGGGGTGCGGGCTGGCCTAGTGTGCGAGGGGTCGACGGTGTTCGGGCCGGGGGAGGGGGTGTCGCGGGTGGGTCTGCGGACCTTCATCGAGGGCTGGCCGGTCTACCGGCAGCTCACCGGCACCGACCCGCTGGGCCGGGGCGCCGCCGCGCAGTCGGCGCGCTCGGCCGGGCTGACGGCGCGCACCGAGACCGCCGACCGGATGGCCCGCTCGGTCTGCCCCTACTGCGCGGTCGGCTGCGGGCAGCGCGTGTACGTCAAGGACGAGCAGGTCACCCAGATCGAGGGCGACCCGGACAGCCCGATCTCCCGGGGCCGCCTCTGCCCGAAGGGCTCGGCCAGCAGGAGCCTGGTCACCAGCCCGCTGCGGCAGACGAAGGTCCGCTACCGGCGCCCCTACGGCACCGAGTGGGAGGACCTGGATCTCGACGTCGCGGTCGACATGATCGCCGACCGGATCCTCGCCGCCCGCGCCGAGACGTGGGAGGACGTCGACCCCCAGGGCCGGCCACTCAACCGCACGCTGGGGATCTCCAGCCTGGGCGGGGCGACGCTGGACAACGAGGAGAACTACCTCATCAAGAAGCTGTTCACGGCGATGGGGGCGCTCCAGATCGAGAACCAGGCGCGCATTTGACACTCCGCCACCGTCCCCGGTCTGGGGGCCAGCTTCGGTCGCGGTGGCGCGACGGACTTCCAGCAGGACGTCGCCAACGCTGACGTCATCGTCATCCAGGGCTCGAACATGGCCGAGGCCCACCCGGTGGGCTTCCAGTGGGTGATGGAGGCCAAGCGGCGCGGCGCCAGGGTGTTCCACGTCGACCCGCGGTTCACCCGCACCAGCGCGCTGGCCGACACCTACCTGCCGATCCGCGCGGGCTCCGACATCGCGCTGCTCGGCGGGGTGGTGCGGTACATCCTGGAGAACGAGCTGGACTTCCGGGAGTACGTGCTGGCCTACACGAACGCCGCGACGATCGTCAGCGACCAGTTCGTCGACGCCGAGGACGGCGACGGTTTCTTCTCCGGCTTCGACCCGGAGACCGGCAGCTACGTGCAGGACTCCTGGCAGTACGCGGGCCACGAGACCGACTCCGGCAGCGGGCACACCGCCAAGGATCGGGACAGCGCGGCCGGGCTGCTCCACGAGTCGCACGGCGCGCAGGTGAGCGGCCGGGTGGAGCGGGACGAGACGTTGCAGCATCCGCGCTGCGTTTACCAGATCCTCAGGCGGCACTTCGCCCGCTACACGCCGGAGATGGTGGAGCGGGTCTGCGGCATCCCGCAGGAGAGGTTCCTGGAGCTGGCCCGGGCGTGGGCGGAGAACTCCGGCCGCGAGCGCACCGGCGTGCTGATCTACTCGGTCGGGTGGACGCAGCACAGCGTCGGCGTGCAGTACATCCGCACCGGCGCGATCATCCAGCTGCTGCTGGGCAACATGGGCCGCCCCGGCGGGGGGATCCTGGCCCTGCGCGGGCACGCCAGCATCCAGGGCTCCACCGACATCCCGACGCTGTACAACCTGCTCCCCGGCTACCTGCCGATGCCGCGCGCCGAGCACACCACCTTCCCGCGGTGGGTGGACAGCTTCCGCCGCCCCGGCCAGAAGGGCTCCTGGGGCGACGCCGGCGCGTACGCGGCCAGCCTGCTCAAGGCGTACTGGGGGGACGCGGCGACGCCGGAGAACGACTTCTGCTATGGGTACCTGCCCCGGATGACGGGCGATCACGGGACGTACCAGCAGGTGCTGAACATGATCGACGGGAAGGTGAGGGGCTACTTCCTGCTCGGGCAGAACCCGGCGGTCGGCTCGGCGCACGGCCGCGCCCAGCGGCTGGGCATGGCGAACCTGGACTGGCTGGTGGTCCGCGACCTGTTCATGATCGAGAGCGCCACGTTCTGGCGCAACGGCCCGGAGGTGGCCGCGGGCGAGATCGTGCCGACCGAGTGCAGGACGGAGGTGTTCTTCCTGCCGGCCGCGTCGCACGTGGAGAAGGAGGGCACCTTCACCCAGACCCAGCGGCTGCTGCAGTGGCGGGAGAAGGCCGTCGACCCGCCGGGCGACGCCCGCTCCGAGCTGTGGTTCTTCTACCACCTGGGGCGCCGGCTGCGGGAGAAGCTGGCCGGCTCCGACCTGCCGCGTGACCGGGCGCTGCTCGACCTGGCCTGGGACTATCCCACGCACGGTCCGCACGCCGAGCCGAGCGCCGAGGCGGTGCTGCGCGAGATCAACGGGTACGACGTGGCGACGGGCCGTCCGCTGTCCACGTTCACCGAGGCCCGCGCCGACGGTTCGACCGCCGTCGGCTGCTGGATCTACTCCGGCGTGTACGCCGACGGCGTCAACCAGGCGGCCCGGCGCAAGCCTCGGCACGAGCAGGACTGGGTGGCCGCCGAGTGGGGCTGGGCCTGGCCGGCCAACCGGCGCACCCTCTACAACCGCGCCTCCGCCGACCCGCAGGGCCGGCCGTGGAGCGAGCGGAAGAAGTATGTCTGGTGGGACCCGGACGCCGGGGAGTGGACCGGCTACGACGTGCCGGACTTCGAGAAGACGAAGCCGCCGACGTACCGGCCGCCGGAGGGCGCGGCCGGCCCGGAGGGGATCGCCGGCGACGACCCGTTCGTCATGCAGGGCGACGGGAAGGGCTGGCTGTACGCGCCCAGCGGGGTGCTCGACGGTCCGCTGCCGACGCACTACGAGCCGGCCGAGTCGCCGGTGCGCAACCCGCTCTACCGCCAGCAGGCCAACCCCACCCGCAAGGTGTACGCGCACCCCGTGAACTCGGTGAACCCGAGCCCGCCGCAGGAGCACAGCGGAGTCTTCCCGTACGTGTTCACGGTCAGCCGGCTCACCGAGCACCACACGGCGGGCGGGATGAGCCGTACGGTGCGGACCCTGGCGGAGCTGCAACCGGAGATGTTCGTGGAGGTGTCGCCGGAGGTGGCGGCCGAGCGGGGCCTGGCGCACCTGGGTTGGGCGCACCTGGTCAGTGGGCGGGCGGTGATCGAGGCGAAGGTTCTGGTCACCGACCGGCTGGCCCCGCTGCGGGTGGACGGCCGGGTGATCCACCAGGTGTGGCTGCCGTACCACTTCGGGTTCGAGGGCCTGGTGACGGGCGACTCGGCCAACGACCTGTTCGGGATCACGCTGGACCCGAACGTGCTCATCCAGGAGAGCAAGGTCGGCACCTGCGACGTGCGCCCGGGGCGGCGGCCCACTGGGGCGGCCCTGCGGGATCTGGTGGCGGACTACCGGCGGCGGGCGGGTATCGTCCCCGGCCATCCGCCCTCGACCCTCACGCCGGGGGCGTTTCCGGCGCCGGCTCCCACCGACGGCGCCGGGGAGGACCGTGATGCTTCCTGACCCGAACAGCCTGTCCGGGCCGCTCGATCCCGCCCCGGACGCGGGCTGGGTCGACGCCCCGCCCCGGATGGGCTTCTTCACCGACACCAGCGTCTGCATCGGCTGCAAGGCGTGCGAGGTGGCCTGCAAGGAGTGGAACGACGTTCCCGGTTCGGGGCTGGACCTGCTCGGCATGTCGTACGACAACACCGGCGCGCTGACCGCGAACTCGTGGCGGCACGTGGCGTTCGTCGAGCAGCCCCGCCCGGCCGGGCACCGCGGGCCGCCGTTCGCCGGTGCGGCGACGGCCGGTCGGAGCGCCGGGCCGGAGTTCCTGGGCATGCCCGGGGCGCAGCCGCCGGGGCGGGCCGGTGGCGCGGAGGGGCGCAGCGATTTCCGCTGGCTGATGATGTCCGACGTCTGCAAGCACTGCACCCACGCGGCCTGCCTGGATGTCTGCCCCACCGGGGCGCTGTTCCGCACCGAGTTCGGCACGGTGGTGGTGCAGGAGGACATCTGCAACGGCTGCGGCTACTGCATCTCCGCCTGCCCCTACGGCGTCATCGACCAGCGCAAGGGCGACGGCCGGGCGTGGAAGTGCACGTTGTGCTACGACCGGATCGGCGCCGGGAAGATTCCCGCCTGCGCGCAGGCGTGCCCGACGGAGTCCATCCAGTACGGTCCCCTCGACGAGCTGCGGGAGCGGGCCGCCGCCCGGGTGGCGACCCTGCACGAGCGCGGCGTCACCGAGGCGCGGCTCTACGGGCACGACCCCGACGACGGGGTCGGCGGCGACGGCGCGTTCTTCCTGCTGCTCGACGAGCCCGAGGTGTACGGCCTGCCCCCGGACCCGGTGGTCACCACCCGGGACCTGCCGAGGATGTGGAAGCGGGCCGGCCTGGCGGCCCTGGCCATGGCGGCGGCGGCCGTCGCCGCGTTCGTCGGAGGTTCCTCTTGAGTCCGGACCGCCCGGTGGGCGACCTGTTCCGTCGCTTCCGCGATCGCCTCGACGCCGGCGTTCCCGGCGGACCGGCCGGCCCCGGCGATGTCGCTGGCGGCTCGGCAGGGGCGCCACCCGGCGGGTCCGGCGCGCCGGCGTCGACCCGTGCGCCCGGACGGAACCGGCGGCGGGGCGGCGGCCGGCGCGGCGGCGAGGAGCTGACCGTCCCGGAGGCCGAGTTCACCTCCTACTACGGCCGGCCGATCCTCAAGGCGCCGGTCTGGAAGTGGGACATCGCGGCGTACCTGTTCACCGGCGGGCTGGCCGCCGGCTCGTCGCTGCTCGCGGCGGGTGGGCAGCTCACCGGCCGTCCCGCGCTGCGGCGGGCCGGCCGGGTCACGTCGCTGGTGGCGGTGACCGCCAGCGCCGTCTTCCTGGTCAAGGACCTGGGGCGGCCGGCCCGGTTCCACCACATGCTGCGGGTGGCCAAGCCGACCTCGCCGATGTCCGTGGGCACCTGGATCCTCAGCGCGTTCGGCCCGGCCGCCGGGATCGCGGCGGTCGCCGAGGGCGCGGCGTGGCTGCCCGAGCGGGGGCCGCTCGGGCTCGCCCGTCGGCTGCTGCCGCCGGTGGGGCACGCCGCCGGGCTGGCCGCCGCGGCGACCGCGCCGGCGCTGGCCACGTACACCGGTGTGTTGCTGGCCGACACGGCCGTGCCGTCCTGGCACGAGGCGTATCCGGAGCTGCCGACCGTCTTCGCGGGCAGCGCGCTGGCCAGCGGCGCCGGCGTGGGGCTGATCGCCGCGCCGACCGCGCAGGCCGGCCCCGCCCGCCGGATGGCGGTGGCGGGCGCCGCCCTGGAACTGTTCGGCGCGCACCGGGTGGAGACCCGGCTCGGGCTGCTCAGCGAGCCCTACCGCACCGGGCGGCCCGGCCGGCTGCTGCGCGCCGGGCGGGCCCTGACCGCGGCCGGGGTGGCCGGCGCGCTGCTCGGCCGGCGCAGCTGGGCGGTCTCCGCCCTGTCCGGGGCGGCCCTGCTGGCCGCGTCGGTGGCCACCCGGTTCGGCATCTTCTACGGCGGCGTCGCCTCGGCGAAGGATCCGAAGTACACGGTGGTGCCGCAGCGGGAACGCCTCGACCGGCGGCGCGCCGCCGAGGGCTGACGCCCCACCGTTCACGCCCACCCGGCCTGTGGTTCACTGCTGCGTGGAGGCGTTCAGGCGGCTGGTGCCCCTCCCGGTCTTCAAAACCGGTGTGGCCCGGGACCCGGGTCAGGCGGGTTCGATTCCCGTCCGTCTCCGCCAAACTGCCGGAAGAGGGGGCATGGGGGACGTCGCAGCCGATCCGCGCCGGCGGGTGCCGCGCACCGACGCGCTGCTCGCCGACCCCCGGCTGACCGCGGCGGCGCAGACCCTCGGGCGGGACCGCGTCAAGGCCGCCGTGCGGCGGGCGCAGGAGCGGGCCCGCCGCGGCGAGATCACCCCCGATGCCGTATGCGACGCCGCGCTGGCCGCCCTGCCGGCGCCCGCGCCCCGGGCCGTGCTCAACGCCACCGGGGTGGTGCTGCACACCAACCTGGGCCGGGCCGCGCTGTCGCCCGCCGCCGTCGCGGCGGTCACCGCCGCCGCCGGACACACCGACGTCGAACTGGACCTGCGCACCGGCCGGCGGACCCGGCGCGGCCGCGACGCCCTCGACGCCCTCGCCGCCGCGGTGCCCGCCGCCGGCGCGGTGCACGTGGTCAACAACGGCGCCGCCGCGCTGGTGCTCGCCGCCACCGCGCTCGCCGCCGACGCCGAGATCGTGGTCAGCCGGGGCGAGCTGGTGGAGATCGGCGACGGGTTCCGCCTGCCCGAGCTGCTGGAGAGCACCGGCGCGCGGCTGCGTGAGGTGGGCACCACCAACCGCACCACGCTCGACGACTACGCCGCCGCGCTCGGCCCGCGGACCGGCTTCGTGTTGAAGGTGCACCCGTCGAACTTCCGGGTCACCGGCTTCACCTCGGCGGTGCCGGTGCGGCGGCTGGCCTCCCTCGGCGTGCCGGTGGTCGCCGACATCGGCTCGGGGCTGCTCGCCCCCGACCCGCTGCTGCCCGACGAGCCCGACGCGGCCGGCACCCTGCGGGCCGGGGCGGCCCTGGTCACCGCCAGCGGCGACAAGCTGCTCGGCGGGCCGCAGGCGGGGCTGCTGCTCGGTGCCGCCGACCTGGTCGAACGGCTGCGCCGGCACCCCCTCGCCCGGGCGCTGCGGGTGGACAAGCTGACCCTGGCCGCGCTCGCGGCCACCCTCGCCGACCCGGTCACGCCCACGCAGGCCGCGTTGCACGCCGACCCCGGCGCGCTGCGGGAGCGTACCGAGCGGCTGCGTGACGCCCTCGCGGCCGACGGGTGCAAGGCGGAGGTTGTGCCGGCCGGCGCGGTCGTCGGCGGCGGCGGCGCGCCGGGCGTGGAGCTGGACTCGTGGGCGCTGAGCCTGCCCGAGCGGTACGCGGAGCCGCTGCGCGTGGGTGACCCGCCCGTGCTCGGCCGGGTCGTCCGCGGGCGGCTGCTGCTGGACCTGCGCTGTGTGCCCGCCGACGCCGACGCCGCCGTCCGGGCCGCCGTGCTGCGGGTGTCGGGGGACGGCTGAGACGTGTTCGTGGTGGCCACCGCCGGGCACGTCGACCACGGCAAGTCGACCCTGGTCCGGGCGCTGACGGGGATGGAACCCGACCGGTGGGCGGAGGAGCGCCGCCGGGGCCTGACCATCGACCTCGGCTTCGCCTGGAGCACCATGCCGTCGGGCGGGACGGTCGCGTTCGTCGACGTGCCGGGGCACGAGCGCTTCGTGCCGAACATGCTCGCCGGCGTCGGCCCGGTGCCCGCCGCGCTGGTCGTGGTCGCCGCCGACGAGGGCTGGATGCCGCAGTCGGCCGAGCACCTGGCCGCGCTGCACGCGCTCGGAGTGTCGTACGGCCTGCTGGTGGTGACCCGCGCGGACCTGGCGGACCCGGGGCCGGCGGCGGCCCGGGCCCGGGCCGAGCTGGCGGCCACCTCCCTCGGCGCGGTCGACACGGTGGCGGTCAGCGCGGTGACCGGCGCCGGCCTGCCGGAGCTGCGCGCGGCTCTGGACCGGCTCGCTGCCCGGCTGCCCGCCCCGGCGGCGGACGCCCCGGTGCGGTTGTGGGTGGACCGCGCGTTCACCGTGCGCGGCGCCGGCACGGTGGTCACCGGCACCCTCGGCGCCGGCCGGCTACGGGTGGGCGACGAGCTGGAACTCGCCGCCACCGGCGAGCCGGTGCGGGTGCGTGGCCTGCACCGCCTCGGCGAGGCCCGGTCGGAGGTCACCGCGGTCGCCCGGGTGGCGGTGAACCTGCGCGGTACGCCCCGGGGCCGGGTCGGCCGCGGCGACGCCCTGCTCACCCCGGGCCGGTTCCACCGCACCGACCTGCTGGACGTCCGGCTGGCCGGCGACCCCGCGGCGGAGCTGCCCGCCACCCTGACCCTGCACGTCGGCGCGGCGGCGGTGCCCGCCCGGGTGCGGCCGCTGGGCGCGGACACCGTCCGGCTGCGGCTGGCCCGGCCGCTGCCGCTGCTGGTCGGCGACCGGGCGCTGCTGCGCGACCCGGGCCGGCACCACGTGGCCGGCGGCGTGACCGTGCTGGACGTCGCGCCGCCGCCACTGACCCGCCGGGGCGCGGCGGCTGCCCGCGCGGCCGTGCTGGCGACCGTGGACGGCCGGCCCGACCTGGCCGGCGAGCTGCGCCGCCGGGGCCTGGCCCGCGCCGCCGACCTGGTCCGCACCGGCGTCGAGGTGACCGGGCGGCCCGTCGTGGGGGACTGGCTGGCCGACCCGGAGCACTGGCGGCGGCTCGGCGCCCGGCTGGGCGGGGAGGTGGCCCGGCACGCCCGGGAGCACCCGCTGGAGCCGGGCGCCCCGGTGGAGCTGCTGCGGCAGCGCCTCGACCTGCCCGACCGGGCGCTGGTCGAGGCGCTGGTCCGGCCGCCGCTGCGGCTGCACGCCGGCCGGGTCACCGCGGCCGCCGCCGACGCGCTGCCGGAGCCGGTGGCCCGCGCCGTCGCCCGGCTCCGCGCCGAGTACGCCCACCGCCCGTTCCGGGCCCCCGAGGCCGAACGCCTGGCGGACCTGGGGCTGGGGCCCCGGGAGATCGGCGCGGCGGTGCGGGCCGGTGCACTGCTGCGGCTCGCCGAGAACGTGGTGCTGCTGCCCGGCGCGGTCGACGAGGCCGTGCGGGTGCTGGCCGGGCTGCCGCAGCCGTTCACGCTCAGCGCCGCCCGGCAGGCGTTGGACACGACCCGCCGCGTCGCCGTGCCGCTGCTGGAGCTGCTGGACCGCCGGGGCGCCACCCGGCGGCTGCCCGACGACGCCCGGGTCGTGGTCGCGGCCCCGTCCTGAAGCCGCCCCGGCGGGGCGGGCGGTCGCCTAGCGTGGCGCCATGGACCCTTCCGCGGTCTGGCGGGACAAGCAGCACAAATGGCGGATCGAGGCGTACCGGGCCCCGGACCTGCGCTTCGCGATCTTCGCGACGAACGGCACCACCGAGTCGGCGCCGCTGTGGCTGTTCGGGATGTCGGCGCTGGCGCGGTGGCTGATGACGCACAAGATCTCCCTCGACGACCTGGAGGTCGACTGACATGGGGGCACCGCTCGGGCAGCTCGCGCTGGTAGCCGTGCTGGTGCTCGTCAACGCGGCCCTGTCGGGCAGCGAGATGGCGCTCGTGACGCTGCGCGAGGGGCAGGTGCGGCAGCTGGGTCGGCGTAGCCGTTCCGGGGAGCGGCTGGCGCGGCTGGTCCGCGACCCCAACCGCTACCTGGCCACCATCCAGCTCGGCATCACCCTCGCCGGGTTCCTCGCCTCCGCCGCCGCCGCGGTCTCGCTGGCCGAGCCGCTGGTCGGGCCGCTGGGCTTCCTCGGCGAAGCCGCGCGGGGCGCCGCGGTCGTCCTGGTCACCGTGCTGCTCACCTTCGTCACCCTGGTCGTCGGCGAGCTGGCCCCGAAGCGGCTGGCGATGCAGCGCGCGGAGCGGTGGGGGCTGCTCAGCGCCGGCCCGCTGGACCTGCTGGCCCGGGTGTCCCGACCGGCGGTCTGGTTGCTGAGCAAGGCCACCGACGTGGTGGTGCGGCTCGCCGGCGGGGACCCGCGGGCCAGCCGTACGGAGATGACCGAGGAGGAGCTGCGGGAAATCGTGGTCAGCCAGCGGGGCCTGTCCGCGCAGCAGCGGGAGATCCTCACCGGCGCGTTCGACATCGCCGGCCGGACGCTGCGGGAGATCCTCGTCCCCCGGTTGGACGTGACCGTGCTCCCCGCGACCCTGCCCGCCGACGAGGGGCTGCGCCGGCTCGCCGCCGCCGGCCGGTCCCGTGCCCCCGTCGTCGGGCCCGGGGGGCTGGACGAGGTGCGCGGCGTGGTGCACATCCGGGACCTCGTCGCGGCGGGCGCGGCGGCGGTCGGCGACCGGGCGCGCCCGCCGCTGCTGCTGCCCGGCACCCTGCCGGTGTCCGACGCGCTGCGCCGGCTGCGGCTGTGCCACCAGCAGCTCGCCCTGGTCGTCGACGAGCACGGCGGGGTCGACGGCCTGGTGACCCTGGAGGACCTGCTGGCGGAGGTGGTGGGGGAGCTGTACGACGAGACCGACCGGGACGTGACCGGGGTGGCCCGGGAGCCGGACGGCTCGCTGCTGCTGCCCGGCGACTTCCCGTTGCACGACCTGGCCGATGTCGGGGTGCGGCTGCACTTCCGGCCGTCGCGGGAGTACACGACGGTGGCCGGGCTGGTGCTGGCCGGGCTGGGGCACCTGCCGACCGGGCCCGGGGAGACGGTGCATCTGCCGGGGCTGACCGTCGAGGTGGTGGAGGTGTCCGGCCGGACGATCCGCCGGGTCCGGCTGCGGGGCGTCGCCACCGGGGCGTGACCCGGGGCCGCCACGGTCGGGTGAACCCGGACGAACCGGCCACGCCGGGCGTGGGGCGGGCGTACCGTCCGGTACGTGAAGGACCGAGGGATGCGGACGTTCGTCACCGTGCTGGCCGGGCTCGCGGTGATCTACTTCGGCACCACCGGCCGCAGCGAGGAGGACGGTCGGGGCGTGTCGGGCGGGCTCGTGGTGCTCGCGCTGCTGGCGGCGCTGCTGGTGTGGAACCTGACGAAGCCGGGCGACAAGCCGGTCAAGTGAGCCTGCCTCACCGCCCGGCGGCGCGAGTGACCTCGCCGGCGGACTCCTCGCCGAGCGACACCCGCACCAGCGCCGAGGCGAGCCTGCCGAAGTCGGCCGGCTCGACCAGCCCGGCCAGCTTGTCCGGCGAGCGGGGCAGGCCGAGCCGCTCCGCGCCGGACAGGGCGCGGCGGTCGGCGTACGGGCGCAGGTCCGGCCAGACCACCTGTGCCTCGCGCAGGAAGATGTCGGCGCCGGTCGGGCCGATGCCGGGGAACTCGGTCAGCAGCCGGCGCAGCGCGGGCGGCTCGCCGTCGGCCTCGCGGTGCAGCCGGCGCAGGTCGCCCCGCCAGCGGTCCAGGCACAGCCGGGCGCCGGTGCCGAGCATCGTCGAGGTCCGCTCGTCGTAGCGGCGGTAGTGGCCCCGGCCCAGCGCGTCGACGCGGTCCTGCCAGCTTGCCGCCTCCATCGCCTGCGGGGTCCGGTAGCCGGCGGCGAACAGCTCCCGGGCGGCCGACACCGCGACGCAGGCCCGGATCCGGGTGCTCAGCAGCGTGGCGAGCACCAGCAACTGGTAGAGCGGGGCGGGCCGGTCGGCGAGCCGGATGCCCGCCTCCTCGGCGTACGTGGTGCCCCGCCGGTCCAGCAGGACCCGCGCCATCCTCCGGTCGTCGCCCATCCTCGGGGTGTACCCGCTGGGTGCCGGGTCAGCCCTGCGACCGTCCGCCCGGGCCGGCATGCCACCCACGGCGCCGGGTAACCGAGGTGGGACACGGTCGAACCCCGGAAGGAGAAGACCCGTGGTGAATCCGCAGCAGGAGGAACTGCGCCGCAACGACAAGGGCGCCACCAGCCAGTACAGCAAGGTCCCGAGCCCTGGCGGCCATCCGCGCAACCGAGGCTCGTCCGGCGGCGACGAGGGCCGGCCGGTGCCCCGGGGGCAGGTCTCCCCGTACGGCCCGGCGATGGAGCCGGTCGCCGACGACGAGAGCGCCCGGGGCTAACGACCGAGGCCCGACACGGGCGGCCGCAGCCGGTTCCAGGTGGCTGCGGCCGCCATGCCGTACGCGACGTGCGGCACGATGTCGGCGATCCAGTCCGACCGGCGCCAGCGGCGCGGGTCGGTCACCCCCAGCAGGGCCATCGACCCGTCGGACATCGTCATCACGCCGCCGCCGAGCACCCCGGTGGCCAGGGCCAGCGGCATCCGACGGCCTCGGGCCAGCACGGCGTAGCCGACGCCGGCCGCGATGCCCATCCCGTAGCCGAGCAGGGGCCCGAGGCCCGAGCGGCGATTCACCGCCCGGTCCTCGGGCCCCAGATCCACGTGCGCCGCCCCGGCCAGCCGCCCGGCGGTGGTCTCCGGGGTGCTGCTCGCCGGCCTCGCGCGCAGCACCATGTCCAGGTAGCTGACCACGTTCAGGGCGGCGCTGCCGACGGCGCCGGCGATCGCCCCATCGGCCAGGTGCGACGCCCTCACTTCGGGTCGCCCGGTTCACGCTCGCCCTTGGGACCGTAGACCCGCTCACCGCGGACGACGCCCCGCTGCCCGCGATCGGACTGCAGGATCCGGTTCGCCACGTCGTTCGCCTTGCGGTCCGACACCCGCCGTCCCGAATCGTCGATCACGTCACGGATGCGCGCCCGCTGCTTGTCGTACGCGTTGCTGCCCGGCCGTGGTCCTGGCATCACTGCCTCCTCCGGTCGTCCTCGCCGTTGGCGTACCGCGGTCGTCTACCCGCCTGCGGCGGGGCCAACCCGGCTCAGCGGGGCGCGTGGACGACGGCGACCGGGCAGTCGGCGTGGTGCAGCACGGACTGGCTCACCGAGCCGAGCAGCAGCCCCGTCAGTTCGCCGCGGCCCTGCCGGCCCACCACGAGCAGCTGGGCCCGCCGGGACGCCTCGGCGAGCACGGTGGTGGGGCGGCCCCGCACGGTCTCCCGGCTGACCGGCACGTCCGGCCACCGCTCGGTCAGCCCGGACAGCGACTCGGCCACCACCCGCTCCTCCTCGGAGCGCAGCTCGGTGTCGTCGTACACCAGGGGTTGCATGTCGCCCGGCGCGGTGGACGTCGGGTGCCGGTAGGCGTGCAGCGCGACCAGCGGGGCGTCGCGGACCGACGCCTCCTCGACGGCGAACTCCACGGCGAGCCGGGACGTCTCGGAGCCGTCGACCCCGACCACGACGGGGCCGTCCGGGCGGTCGGTGCCCCGGGCGACGAGCACGGGGCAGTCGGCGTGCGAGGCGACCTGCACCGCGACGGAGCCGACCACCAGGGCGGAGAACCCGCCGAGCCCCCGGTCGCCCAGCACGATCATCGCGGCGGCCGGCGACTCGCCGAGCAGCACCGCGGCGGCCTCCCCGTCGATGATCTCGCCGGAGACGCGTAGCCCGGGCACCGTCGCCTCGGCCTCGGTGGTCGCGGCGGCGACGAGCTGCTCCGCCTGGTGTCGCAGGCCGGCGCCGGGCGGGGCGGCGGCGGGCGCGTCCACCGGCACGCGCAGCAGCGGCCAGATGAACCCGTGCACGATCCGCAGCGGCCGGTTCCGGCGGGCCGCCTCGACGGCGGCCAGCCGTACGGCGCGCAGCGCCGCCTCCGAGCCGTCCACGCCGACGACCACCGCCGCGCCGTTCGCCGAGTTCACCGCCCACCTCCCGCCGGTTCCCGGCCAGTATCGCGGCCGGTGCCCGGTCGGCGAGGCGATACCGCCCAGGACGGCCGGTGGGTACGCTGTCGACGACCGCCGGGGAGGGAGCGTCGTCGATGGTGGAGCCGGACCAGCCGAGCACCGCGCGAATGATCGATTTCTGGCTCGGCGGGGAGCACCACTTCCCGGTCGACGTGGCGGCGGCCCGCGCCTTCGAGCAGGCGTACGGGCCCTGCGCGCCGGTCTTCCGGGAGCTGCGGGCCTTCCTGGGCCGGGCGGTCCGGGCGATGGTCGCGGAGGGCGTGGACAGCTTCCTGGTCTTCGGCGCGGGGGTGCCCACCATGGGCAACGTGCACGAGGTCGCCCCCGACGCCACCGTGCTCTACACCGACGTCGACCCGGTCACCATCCGCCTCGGCCAGCGGCTGCTCGCCGGCAGCGACCGGGCCGGCTACGGCTACGGCGACGCCACCGACATCGGCACGGTGGACCGCGCCCAGCTGCACCGGTTCGTGCCGGGGTGGGGGAGGAGGCCCGTCGGGGTGGTGTTCCTCGGCCTGGCCGCGTTCCTCGACGACGAGACCCTCGCGCGCACCCTCGACGAGCTCTACGAGGCGACGGCGCCGGGCAGCCTGCTGGCGGTCGACTTCGACACCGAGGAGCTGGCCGGCTACCCGGAGGCCCTCGCGATGATGGGTCCGGCGTTCCGGATGCGCCCGCCGGCCGCGTTCGCGCCGCTGCTCGGCCGCTGGACGCCCACCGCCGACGGCGTCGTGCCGATCACCCGGTGGCGTCCCGACGGCCCGCCGGCGCAGGTTCCGGACGCCTTCCACGGCGCGGTCGCCGTCCGCTCGGCCGGCTGACCGGCCCCGCCCGCCGTCCGCGCCGCCGCGAGGCCGCGCAGGGGCGGCAGCGTGCCGTCGGGTCGTCCGCCCGGGGCGGGTACGCCGCCCCCGCCGGCGTCGGGCCGCCCGGCCGCCCGGCGGCCGACGACACCTCCGTATGATGCTTGCCCTGCGGCAAGTATTTCCGGAGGATGATCGATGGTGGAGGCACCGGCCCAGGTCTCGCGTGCGTTGCGTGCGGCGCCGCCCGACCAGGTGGTGGAGGCGGCGGACCGGGCCATCCGGGCCGGCCTCGGCGCGTCCCGGACGGACGTGTTCATCGCCGACTACCGGATCAGCGGGCTGTGGCCGGTGCTGGACCCGGAGCTGCCCGACGGGGGCTTCCTCGCCTGCCGCAGCATGGCGCAGCGCTGCTTCAGCAGCCAGCAGCCGGTGACCGACGCCGACGACGAGGGGCGGTGCCGGCTCTACCTGCCGCTGTCGGTGTGGGGGGAGCGCCTCGGCGTGCTCCTGGTCGAGCTGCCGGCCCCGCTCGGCCCGGACACCGTCGACCGCGTCGCGGACATCGCCGGCGAGCTGGCGGTCGTCCTGCGGGCGGCGGACCGGGAGACCGACCGGTACCGCCGGGTGCGCCGGCGGGAGCGGCTCAGCATGGCCGCCGAGATGCAGTGGGAGCTGCTGCCGGGACGCAGCGTCAGCCACGGCGCGTTCGAGCTGGCCGGCCAGCTGGAGCCGGCGTACACGGTCGGCGGGGACCACTTCGACTGGTCGGTGGACGGTGACCGGCTCACGGCGACGGTGTTGAACGGCGCCGGCATCGGCCTCGCGGCGGCGCTGCTCACGGCGGTGACCGTGAACGCGCTGCGCAACGCCCGGCGCTCCGGGGGCAGCCTCGTCGAGCAGGCCGAGCTGGCCTCCGACACGGTCTTCTACCAGCATCGCGGGCGAAGGTACGTGGCCACGCTGCTGCTGGAACTGGACACCGTGACCGGTCGGGTGAGGGCGGTGGACGCCGGCTCCCCGCGCCTGCTGCGGCTGCGCGGCGGCACCGTCACGCCGATCACGCTGGAGCAGCAGCTGCCGCTGGGCATGTTCGCCGAGGCCCGCTACGACGTCCAGGAGTTCGACCTGGCGCCCGGGGACCGGATCTTCGTGGTCAGTGACGGCGTGTGGGCCGCCGATCCCGGCGACCGGGGGGCGTACGGCGAGCGGGCGATGGCGCGGGCGATGCGCGCCACGCGGCTGCAACCGCCGGCCGAGGCGGTTGGTACGGTGATGCGCGAACTGCACGCCTGGCATGCGGACGCGGATCTCCGCGACGACGCGGTCGTGGTCTGCCTGGACTGGCGTGGCACGGGTGGCCGGGGCGACGGGTGAGGCTCCTCGCCGCACCGGCCGGGCACGAGCGGGACGATCGCAGGGGACACCTGGTGGAGCGACCTCCGAATCTCGCCGCGGCGATCGACGCCGCCGCCGAGGCGCTCGTCGGTGTGCTCGACTCCGCCGCGTCCCGGCACCAGATGGCCGTCTCGCCGACGCAGTTGCGCGTGTTGTCGCTGATCAGCAGCCGGCCGGAGACCAACGTCAACGGCCTGGCCGAGTTGTTGGACGTCGTGCCGTCGTCGGCGAGCCGGCTCTGCGACCGGCTGGAGGCCACCGGCTTGCTGCGCCGGGTGGCCGACCCCCGGGACCGGCGGGAGGTGCGGCTGGTGCCGACCGCCGCCGCCGAGACGCTGCTGCGCGAGTTGAAGGAGCGCCGGCACCGGGCGGTGCAGGTGGTGCTGGACCGGATGCCGGGCCGGGTACAGCACGACCTGCTGCTGGCCCTGCGGGCGTTCGAGCAGGCCGCGACGGCGGAGCCGCAGTCGGACTCCTCGGTCCGTACCGCCTGACGACCTTCCCCGCGCGCCGCCCGTCCCGCCACCCAGCCGTCCGCTTCCCGCTAGTGTCCTAGGACGCCTTAGGGGTGGTGACTGCCCCGACGACACCCGGACAGCGTCGCCGGAACCGGATGCCTGAAACCCGGGAGGCGGCGACGGGCCCGATATAGTGGCAGCGCAGTCAGCCGGCCCGCGATCACGTTGATCGCGGGCCGAGTCAGGCGGCGGTCCCGTACGGGGATCGCAGGGGGTGCCGGCGCCAGCCGGCCCGACAGCGCGCACGGAACTCCGCGGTGCCCGTCCTCGGCCGGGCGGTCGGAGCGTGTGGCGGAGGAGGTTCGGTGTCGCGTCGGCCGGCTCGCTCGGAACACGCGGAGGCCAGCGCCGACACGAGCGCACCGGCAGCGGGCGACCGTGTCCTGACGCTGCCGAACCTGATCAGCTTCGTCCGGCTGCTGGGCGTCCCGCTCTTCCTCTATCTCCTGCTCGTCGCGCACGCCGACGTGGCCGCGATCGTGGTGCTGGCCGTCGGCGGCACGACGGACTGGGTGGACGGGTGGGTCGCGCGCCGGATGCGCCAGGTCAGCCGGCTGGGGGAGCTGCTCGACCCGGCCGCCGACCGCCTCTACATCCTCGCCACCCTGGTCGGGTTCACCGCCCGGGGCGTGGTGCCCTGGCAGTTCACCGCGGCGCTGCTGGCCCGGGAGCTGCTCCTGCTGGGGTCGCTGGCGGTGCTGCGGCGGTACGGGTACGGCCCGCCGCCGGTGCACTACGTCGGCAAGACCGCGACGTTCCTGTTGCTGGCCGCCTTCCCGGTCCTGCTGCTCGCCGCGGCGGTTCCCGGTGCCGAGGCGGTGGCCGGGCCGATCGGTTGGGGGCTGGCCTGGTGGGGCCTGGTGCTCTACTGGGTGGCCGGCGCGATGTACGTGGTGCAGGCGAGCCGGCTGGTCAGGGCCGTGCGCGCCGAGGGAGCGTCGGCATGACGACGCCGGGCGAGGGGCGGGGACGGTCCGACCGGGTGTACGCCCCGGACTTCCTCACCGAGTTGTTCCGCAACCCGTTGGATCCGGGGTATGCCGACGCGGCGGCCCGGCGCCGGGAGCGGCAGGCCCCGCCGGCGGGGTGGCGGCACTGGTCGGCGCGGTCGGTGAGCCTGGTCCTGGCGGTGGTGCTGGGGTTCCTGTTCGCGGTCGCATACCGGCAGACGTTGGAGGCCGAGCCGGGGCGCAGCCAGGCCCGCTCCGGCCTGGTGGCGCAGATCAAGCAGCGGGAGAGCGAGACCGACCGGTTGTCGGAGCGGGCGGACCAGTTGCGGGCGGAGGTGGCGCGGCAGCGGGCCGCGGCGCTGGGCGGCTCGGAGGCGGCGCGGCTGCGCACCCTGGAGGCGGGCACGGGCCTGGGGCGGGTGCGGGGTGACGGCGTGGTGGTGCGGTTGGCGGACGCGCCGCAGAATCCGGACGCGGTGACGGGCGCGGACGTCGGTCCGTCCCGGGTGATCTACAGCGATCTGCAGGGGGTCGCCAACGACCTGTGGGCCGCCGGCGCGGAGGCGATCTCGATCAACGGGCAGCGGTTGACGGCGACGTCGACGATCCGGTCGGCGGGGCAGGCGATCCTGGTGGACTTCCGGCCGGTGACGGGGCCGTACGAGGTGTCGGCGATCGGGCCGGGGTCGATGCGGGACCGGTACGAGGACAGTCGCAGCGCGTTGACGATGCGGAAGGTGGCGGAGGACACCGGGTTGTCGTTCGCGGTGCGGGAGGCGGAGGACCTCACCCTGCCGGCCGCTCCGGAGCCGCGGCTACGCTACGCGGAGCCTCCGGCGAGCGCGAGTCCGTCGCCGTCGGGGGCGGACCGTTCCGCCAGTTCTCAGCCGTCCGGTTCGAGGACGTCTCCCAGCCCCTCCGGAGGTGGTCGATGATCGCGGTGCTGGCGTTGCTCGCCGGTGTGGTCCTCGGGGTCTGGCTCGACCCCACGGTTCCCGCGGGTTTGCAGCCGTATCTGCCGATCGCGGTGGTGGCGGCGTTGGACGCGGTGTTCGGTGGGGTGCGGGCGAAGCTCGACCGGATCTTCGACGACAAGCAGTTCGTGGTGTCGTTCATCTCCAACGTGCTGGTGGCGGGTCTGATCGTGTATCTGGGTGACCAGCTCGGGGTGGGTGGTCAGTTGTCCACGGGTGTGGTTGTCGTGCTCGGGGTGCGGATCTTCGGGAACGTGGCGGCGATCCGCCGGCACCTGTTCCGGGCGTAGGTTTGTGGCGATGAGCAGCGAGGAGCACACGGAGACGGGCACGGGTTGGCCGCAGCCGGCGGGGCCGGGGCGGCCGTCGGGTCCGGCGGGGGAGCCGGATCCGCGGCCGGACGCGCCGGATCCGGACGAGTTGAGTCCGTTGGCGCCGGAGCGGGCGGAGCCGCCCGTGGCGGAGCCGGACCGGTTCGACGAGGGCGCGACGGTGGACCTGAGCCGGGCTGGCGGTGAGGGGTCGGGCGGGTCGTCGCCGGAGGCGCCGGCGGCCGCAGGGTCGCCGTGGCGGCGGGTGAGTTCGGCCGGGGTGATGATCGCGGTGCTGCTGGCTTTGCTGGGGTTCACGCTGGTGGTGCAGTTGAAGACGACGTCGACGGATCCGACGGTGGCGGCGACGCGGCAGGAGGACCTGGTCCGGATCCTGTACGACCTGAATTCGCGGGAGGTCCGGCTGCGGCAGGACATCGCGGCGCTGGAGGAGAGTCAGCGGCAGTTGCGTTCGGGTGAGCAGGGGCGGCAGGCGGCGTTGGACGAGGCGACGCGGCGGGCCGACGAGTTGGGCATTCTGGCGGGGACGTTGCCGGCGACGGGTCCGGGGTTGGCGGTGCGGTTCGAGGCTGGTGAGAAGCCGATCTCGGCGTCGCGGGTGTTGGACGCGGTGCAGGAGTTGCGGGGCGCCGGCGCGGAGGCGATGCAGATTTCCGGCGGTGACCGGGCGTCGGTGCGGATCATCGCGTCGACGTACTTTCTGGACGGGGAGAACGGGTCGTTGGTGGTGGACGGGCGTCGGTTGACGGGTCCGTTCACGATCACGGTGATCGGTGATCCGGCGACGATGCGTACGGCGTTGAACATTCCTGGCGGGGTGGTGGCGTCGGTGACGGGCGACGGCGGTAAGTTGATCGTTGAGGATCGTGAGGCTGCCGAGGTTTCGGCGCTGCACGCGCCGATCAAGCTGGAACACGCCCGTCCGGTCTCCTGACCGGCGCGGCTCGCACCGGTGGTGTCCGGTGCGTCGATGGTGAAGGACGCGTCTGGTGATTCCTGAGGATCTGCGGTATTCCGCCGAGCACGAGTGGGTGGCGGGTGACGGCGGCGGCCCGGTGCGGGTCGGCATCACCCACTTTGCGCAGGACGCCCTGGGTGACATCGTGTATGTCCAGCTGCCCGATGTCGGTGCGGTGGTGGCGGCGGGTGAGTCGTTGGGTGAGATCGAGTCGACGAAGAGTGTGTCGGAGATCTACGCCCCGCTCGGCGGTACGGTGGCGGCGCGCAACGAGGCGCTCGGCGACACCCCTGAGGTGATCAACACGGACCCGTACGGTGCGGGTTGGTTGGTGGAGATCACCCCGGACGATCCGGCGGCGGTCGAAGGGCTGCTGTCCGCGGACGCGTATCGTGAGCTCACCGAGAGCTGAGTGCGTCCCCTCCGGGCGTGGTGGTTGTGTCCGCGCGTCCGGTTGCCCTGCATTTCGGCGCTGGCTAGGCTCGCCCAGTCGACCGAGAACCCAATAGTTGAGCGTTGCGGAATTGCCTTTCCGGGCACGGGGAGCCAGCCGCCGGGTGTTCGAGTGCCCGGCGGCCAGACCCGCCATTACCCGACGCCGACCGAACAGATCCGTGAGGTGGTCCCATGACGCGCCCAGACGACGAGTTCCCCCCGCTCGACGTCACTTCGACGCTCAATCTCGGTTCGCTCGACGAAGTGCTGGAGGGGCCGGACACCGATGTGGTGCCGAGCCGGATGTCCGGTTCGTTGCCGCCGGGGATGGCGCTGCTGGTGGTTCGCCGGGGTCCGAACGCGGGTGCCCGGTTCCTTTTGGATCATGATGTGACGACGAGTGGCCGGCATCCGGACAGTGACATTTTCCTGGACGACGTGACGGTGTCGCGGCGGCACGCCGAGTTCCATCGTGACGGTGGGACGTTCACTGTGCGGGACGTGGGAAGCCTGAACGGCACGTACGTGAACCGGGAGCGGGTCGAGGCGGCCACGTTGAGCAACGGTGACGAGGTGCAGATCGGTAAGTTCCGGGTGGTGTTCATCGCCGGTCCGCGCCCGGAGGAGGAGGCCGGCCGGGGGTGAACGAGCCTGCGGCCTCCTCGCCGCCCGGGGCGGCGCGTGCCCGACCGTTGATGAGCATCGGTGAGGTGCTGGGTCAGCTGCGGGTGGATTTTCCGGACGTGACGATTTCGAAGTTGCGGTTTCTCGAGGCCGAGGGCCTGGTGGAGCCGCAGCGGACGGCGGCGGGTTACCGGAAGTACAGCTGGGACGATGTGGCGCGGTTGCGGTTCGTGCTGACCGCGCAGCGGGACCAGTATCTGCCTCTGCGGGTGATCCGTGATCAGTTGGCGCAGTGGGACGCGTCCGGGGAGTCGCCGGGTCGGCAGCGGCCGACGTTGGTGGCGGTGGGCCCGGGTGGCGAGGTGCCGGGGCGGGTGTCGGAGGAGCCGGCCGGGTCGCCGCAGGTGCGGCTCGGCCGTGCGGATCTGGTGGCGCGTAGTGGGATCGACGAGTCGACGTTGGGTGAGTTGGAGCGGCTCGGTGTGGTGGTGTCGGATCCGCCGGGTTGGTACGACGACGATGCGTTGATCATCGCGCGGGCGGTGGCGGGTCTGGCGGCGTACGGGTTGGAGCCGCGGCATCTGCGGGGTTACCGGACGGCGGCTGACCGGGAGGTCGGTTTGTTCGCGCAGTTGGTGGCGCCGTTGGCGCGGCAGAGCGATCCGGCGGCGCGGGCGCGGGCGGCGGAGACGGCGCGGGAGTTGGTGGCGTTGTCGCAGCAGTTGCACGCGGCGTTGGTGCGGGTGGGGTTGCGGTCGACGTTGGGTCGGTGATCCGGCCGGGGTCGTGGGGAAAGATCTGCCCCGGGAAGCGTGTCGTAGGCTTGCCGGGGTAACCCCTTTCTGGCGCGGGCGTGGTGCGGGTAGCGCATGGGACGGCCGTGTCGCGGTCCGTGTACCGTGCAGGGAAGGGCACGGTGCGGCGTAGGTGACAACGACACGGAGGCGGCGGTGCGCGAGCTGAGCGTGGTCGGAGTTCGGGTGGAGCTGCCCAGCAACCAGCCGATCGTCCTGCTCAGGGAGGTCGAGGGGGACCGCTATCTGCCGATCTGGATCGGCGCGGTCGAGGCGACGGCGATCGCTTACGAGCAGCAGGGGGTCAAGCCGGCCCGGCCGCTGACCCACGATCTTCTGCGGGACGTGTTGGCGGCGTTGAAGGCGCCGTTGCGGGCGGTGGAGATCACCGAGCTGAAGGAGAACGTCTTCTTCGCCGATCTGTTGATCGGTGACGGGGTGCGGGTGTCGGCCCGGCCGAGTGATTCCATCGCGTTGGCGTTGCGGGTCGGTGCGCCGATTCGTTGTGCGGAGGAGGTCCTCAGCGAGGCGGGGATCGTGATTCCCGACGAGCAGGAGGACGAGGTGGAGAAGTTCCGCGAGTTCCTGGAGCAGGTGCGTCCGGAGGACTTCGCCGGCTGAGTCCCGTGTCTTTCCGGGCGTCACGTTCGGTGATGTTCCGGCGCGGTGGGTGATCTTCGTTGTCGTGGCGCGGCGTGTCGCGCCGGTTCCTCCGGGGCAATCTCTGAAGGCGGCTATAGGGTTGCCGTGTCGAGGGGTGCACGTCCCGGAAACGACGTGTCACCGCACTGGCGGGGAGGTTGTCCGGATGCACGAGCCGCGAGATCCCGATCCGGGTACGGAGCTGGACGAGCCGGGTGTGACGTCGCCAGGGTTGGCGACTGAGGGTGACGACACCGTTGGTTATCGAGGTGTGACGGCCTGCCATGCGGTGGGGATCAGCTACCGCCAGTTGGATTACTGGGCGCGCACCGGGTTGGTGGTGCCGAGCGTGCGGGACGCGTCGGGGTCGGGCACGCAGCGGTTGTATTCGTTCCGGGACCTGGTGGTCCTGAAGGTGGTGAAGCGGCTGCTGGACGCCGGGGTGTCGTTGCAGAACATCCGGAAGGCGATCGAGGCGCTGCGGTCCCGTGGGGTGGCGGATCTGGCGGGCATCACGTTGATCTCCGACGGGACGACGGTGTATGAGTGCCGGTCGCCGGAGGAGGTGGTCGACCTGTTGCAGGGCGGCCAGGGGGTGTTCGGCATCGCGATCGGTGGGGCGTTCAAGGAAATCCAGGGTTCGCTGTCGCATCTGCCGGCGGAGCCCGCGACGTCGGTGCCGCCGTCGGCGCCGGCGGGGGATTCGGTGGGTGACGAGTTGGCGGCGCGCCGGGCCCGGCGCCGGGCGGGCTGAGCGCGGCGTCGGGGCGCATGCCGCTGACCTCTGGTCGGGTGGTGGCGTGCTCACGTGGCGATGTCCAGAGTGGCGTGCTTGCGGGGGCAAGCGTCGATTGTGGACGTTTTCGGCGTGAGTCGGACTGTTGACAGTCTTTGCGTGGCCGGGAATCCTATGTGCGGCGCGCGGCTTGCCGCGCGCATGTCACTGTCCG
This sequence comes from Micromonospora sp. NPDC047730, assembly GCF_043204765.1. Taxonomy (NCBI): domain Bacteria; kingdom Bacillati; phylum Actinomycetota; class Actinomycetes; order Micromonosporales; family Micromonosporaceae; genus Micromonospora; species Micromonospora sp. NPDC047730. The sequence goes on from NZ_JBIDCU010000004.1 coordinate 22,860, forward strand.
TGACATGCGCGGCGGCGGGTCGGTGAACCGTGCCAAGGGACGACGCAGAAGGCGACGACCGCGCCTGCCCGACGATCGGATTTGAACAAAGTGCAGACTGACTATCATGCCGCCGCGGTGTTGGTGGATGCCGATGGGCGTGTCGTGGACGGCGAGGGGTCGGGCTGCCCGGTGGCGCATGCTCCCCGGCCGCAGGCGCCGGTGGAGGACGTGACGGCGGAGGCCGTCGAGTTCCTGGGTCTCTACCACGCGGAGCGGCGGCTGCCGGACGTGGCCGCGCGGATCGCGGAGGTGCGGGAGGAAATCGCGCTGACCGGCACGTACCGGCACACCTCCGAGGAGCTGTCGTACGGGGCGAAGGTGGCGTGGCGGCAGTCGGTGCGCTGTGTGGGGCGGGTCCGGTGGGCCGGGTTGAAGGTCCGGGACCGGCGTGACGTGACGACGGTGGCGGGGATCGCGCAGGAGTTGGCGCAGCACCTTTCGGTGGCTGACAACGGTGGGCGGATCCAGTCGGTGATGACGGTGTTCGCGCCGGACCGGCCCGGGGTGGGTCCGCGGGCGCGGATCTGGAACGACCAGTTGATCCGCTACTGCGGTCATCGGACGGACGACGGGTCGGTGCTGGGTGATCCGGCGCAGGTGGCGATGACGGAGGCGGCGCGGCGTCTGGGGTGGCGTGCGCCGGCGGTGCCGGGGCGGTTCGACCTGCTGCCGTGGGTGATCGAGACGGCGTACGAGGATCCGACGCTGGTGGAGGTGCCGCGGGACCTGGTCCGCGAGGTTGCCCTGACGCATCCGGCGTACCCGTGGTTCGAGGAGTTGAGGCTGCGTTGGCACGCCCTGCCGGTGATCAGCAACATGCGCCTGCGGGTCGGTGGGGTGGACTACAGCTGTGCCCCGTTCAACGGGCACTACCTGAGTGACGAGATCGGCACCCGGAACATGGGTGACCGGGACCGGTACGACCAGTTGCTGCCGGTGGCGCGGGAGTTGGGGTTGGACACCTCGCGGGAGGACACCCTGTGGCGGGAGCACGCCGTGTTGGTGATCAACCAGGCGGTGTTGCACTCGTTCCGGGCGGCGGGGGTGCGGGTGTCCGATCCGCACACCGAGTCGGAGCTGTTCATGAAGTTCTGCGCGCAGGAGGAGCGGGCGGGCCGGCCGGTGCACGGTGACTGGTCGTGGCTCAACGGCAGTGTGGGGTGGGCGGCGTTGCACGCCGTGCACCACCGCTACTACGACACGCGGGTGCCGGATCCGAACCTGTGGCAGGGTGACCGCGCGTACGGGACGTCGGGTGTGGTGGGGCTGACCCTGCGGGAGCGTCACGACGCCGCCCGCCGGCAGGAGGGCTGAGGCATGGACGTCGCGGCGTTACGCCAGAGTTGGGCGCAGTTCTGCGTGGCTGGTCCGGAGGCGGCGAAGTACTTCTACGCCACGTTGTTCGTGATCGCGCCCGAGGCCCGCACGATGTTTCCGACGAACATGCAGTACCAGCAGGACAAGTTGCTCTCGGCGTTGGGGCACATCATCACCCACGTCGACGACGAGCGGGAGCTGACGGCGTTCGCGCAGCGGTTGGGGGCCGACCACCGCCGGTTCCGCGGCGAGGACCAGCAGGGTCGGGCGGTGCCGTTGGCGGAGTGGCACTACATCTGGGTCGGGCAGGCATTGCTGGCGACGCTGGAACGCTTCCTCGGGCCACGGTGGACGCCGGCCCTGCGTGCGGAGTGGGCCGCGGCGTACGAGCTGGTGGCGCGGTTGATGCTGACGGGGGCGGCGGAGGCGGAGCGGACGTCGCCGCCGTACTGGGAGGCGGAGGTGCAGCGGGTGCAGCGGCGGCGGGCCGACGTGTGCGTGTTCACGGTCCGCCCGAACTACCTGTGCGACTATCTGCCGGGGCAGTCGCTGCCGGTGCAGGTGCCGCAGTTGCGCATGTGGCGGTACCTGTCGCCGGCGAACGCGCCGCGCGCCGACGGGACGATCGAGTTCCACGTCCGGGCCGCGGGTCGGTTCTCCACGCATCTGGTGCGGAAGCTGCGCGAGGGCGACCAGTTGCTGTTGGGGTTGCCGGTAGGGGTTGCGTTGTCGTCGTACGACCGGTCGCCGCAGCTGCCGTTGCTGCTGGTGGCGGGCGGCACCGGGTTGGCGCCGTTGCGGGCGGTGGCGGAGGCGTTGCAGCAGGGGTCGGGGCGTACGACGACGCTGGTGGTGGGCGGTAAGACCCCCGACGACCTGTACGACGACCGGGCGTTGCGGGAGTTGGCGGCGACGCCGCCGGCGGGGTCGTGGGGCTCCGGTGCGGGCGGCGGGTGGTTGCGGTACGTGCCGACGGTGGAGAGCGGCTGGCAGTGGCAGGGTGAGGTGGGTACGGCCGGTCAGACCGCGGTGCGGTTGGGTCCGTGGCGGGACACCGACGTGTTGGTCTGCGGCAGTCCGGAGATGACCCGGGAGACGATCACCGCCCTGACGGTGTCCGGTGTGCCGCCGGAGCGGATCCTGGTGGAGAGTTACGACCAGTCTCTTTATCCACCTCTCGCGAGCGCGGCGGCCGCCGCGCCGCAGGACTTCAGTTGGACAGGTGTCCGATGAGCATCGATCATGGCGACCGGGTCTCCGCCGTCCCGACCGGCGAGCTAACGCGGGCGTTGGGCGCGCTGGAGGCCCGCCGCTTCCGGGGCAGCCAGTGGTTGTCCGCCGACGAGGTCGCCGGCCTGGCCCGGTCGGTCGACGAGCGGATGGCGTTGCTCGACGGTGAGGTGGATCGGCTGCGGCGGGAGAACGACGGGCTGGTGCGGCAGGTCGAGATGCTGCGTCACGGCGCGCTGCCCAGCACCGCCCCGCAGGGCCCGGACCCGCTGGTGGTCGAGTTGGCGGTACGGGCGCAGGACGAGGCGAACCGGACGATCAGCGAGGCCAGCACGGAGGGCGCGGAGATCATCGCCGATGCTCGGCGACAGGCCGACGAGATCCTCGCCGAGGCGCACCGGCGGGCGGGGTCGCTCGCCCCTCCGGGGGAGCCTCGGGGTGACGACCTGCGGGGGCGGGTGCGGGAGCTGGAGGACCGGCACGCGGCGTTGGTGGCGGCGGTGACGACGGCGCAGCAGCAGCTGAGCCAGTGGCAGGAGCACCTGTCGGCGCAGTCGGAGCAGTTGCGGGCCGACGCCTACGCCGCCGGGGCGGCCGGTGCGCGGCTGCGGGCGGTGCTCGACGGCTGACGCCGCGGCGGGCGGAGTGCGCCCGCGCCGGGTGGGGGTGCGTCGCGGCGGGCGTGCCGGGCGGGGGCGTGGCGGTCGGCGCCCCGATTTCGGCGCGCCGACCGGGTCCGGCGCGCCATCCGATTTCGGCCGGCGGGGCCCTGCGGCCGGTCAGCCGGCGGCGGAGGCGACGGCGTCGGCGATCGGGGTTTCCCCGCCGACCAGCTCCAGAATCTGCCCGGCGGTGCGGGGCTCGTAGAGCAGGGCGAGCAGCACGCGGGCGACGTCGGCGCGGGTGACCGCGCCCGGAGGCACGTGCCGGGCCAGGGTGATCCGCCCGGTGGGTTGGTCGTCGGTGAGTCGGCCGGGTCGCAGCACGGTCCAGTCGAGGTCGCGGCCGGTCAGGTCGTCCTCGGCAGCTTTCTTCGCCCGCAGGTACGCCGCGAACACCTCGTCGGTGCCGGCGGGCGGCTCGCCGTCCACGCCCATCGAGGAGACCAGCAGGTAGCGGCGGACGCCGGCGCGTTCGGCGGCGTCGGCGAGCAGCACGGCGGCGGCCCGGTCGACGGTGTCCTTGCGGGCGGCGCCGCTGCCGGGGCCGGCGCCGGCGGCGAAGACCACCGCGTCGGCGCCGGCGAGGTGGCCGGCGAGGTCCTCGACGCCGACGTGCTCGAGGTCGGCGACGACGGGGTGGGCGCCGGCGGCGGTCAGCGCGGCGGCGTGGTCGGGGTTGCGGATCAGACCGACGGCGGTGTCGCCGCGTCCGGCGAGTTCCCGGTGGGTCAGTTTGGCGATCTTGCCGTGGCCTCCGGCGATGACGACGCGCATACCTGCCAACCTAGTCGCCGCCCCGGCACGCCGCGGCGGGGTCGCGGGGTGTTCGCCGGGGCGCGGGTCGCTGAGGCAGCATGGACGGGTGACGGAGACGATCGACGCGCTGGCCGGCCTGGTGGCGGGCGGTGGTGTCGTGGTGTTGAGCGGGGCGGGCCTGTCGACCGAGTCGGGCATCCCGGACTACCGGGGGCCCAGTGGGGCGGCCCGTCGGCACACCCCGATGACCTATCAGGTGTTCACCCGGGACGCGCAGGCGCGGCGGCGTTACTGGGCGCGCAGCCACCTGGGGTGGCGGGTGATCGCGCGGGCGGCCCCGAACGACGGGCACCGGGCGGTGGCCCGGTTGCAGCGCGGCGGCCTGGTCGACGGGGTGATCACGCAGAACGTCGACGGGTTGCACACGGCGGCGGGCAGCCCGCGGGTGGTGGAGTTGCACGGTCGTCTCGACGAGGTGGTGTGCCTGGGGTGCGGCAACCAGACGTCCCGGGAGGAGCTGGACCGGCGGCTGCGGGAGGCGAACCCGGGGTTCGACGCGCGGGTCGCGGCGGTCAACCCGGACGGTGACGTGGATCTCGCCGACGACGAGGTGGCGCGGTTCCGGACGGTCGACTGCACGTTCTGCGGCACCGGGGTGCTCAAGCCCGACGTGGTGTTCTTCGGTGAGACGGTGCCGGCGCCGCGGGTGGCCCGCTGTTTCGACATGGTGCAGCGGGCGCGGCTGCTGCTGGTGCTGGGGTCGTCGTTGACGGTGATGTCGGGCCGCCGGTTCGTGCTGCGGGCGGCGAAGCTGGGCATCCCGGTGGTGATCGTCAACCAGGGGCCGACGCGGGGCGACGGGTATGCGGCGTTGACCCTCGACGCGCCGCTGGGCCGGTTGTTGCCGGCGCTGGCCGATCGGACGGTGGGGGTGCCTGCTGCCGGTGACGGGGGCGTGGCGCCGACCGGGTTGACCGCGGTGCGGTAGCCGACGGGTGCCCCGGTGACGGCGAAGGGCGCGGCGGCTACGCGTCCGGCGAGAGATGGGTGCGGGAGCGCGTCTTTGTGGGACGACCGGGCTCAGTCGAGCAGGCCGGCTTGATGGGCGAGGATCGCCGCCTGCACCCGGTTCGTGAGGCCCAGCTTCGTGAGGATCCGGCTGACGTGGGTCTTCGCCGTCGCCTCGCTCATGTAGAGCGTGGCGGCGATATCGATGTTCGACAGGCCGCCGCCGACGGCGACCAACACCTCTCGTTCCTTGTCCGTGAGCACGGTGAGCCGCCGCTCGGCGTCGCTGCGCCGGTCCGGTGCCGGCCCGGCGAACGTCCGCAGCAGTCTGCGGGTGACGCGTGGGGAGATCATCGCGTCGCCGCGCGCCGCACTGCGGACCGCGGCGAGCATGTCGCCGGCCGACGCATCCTTCAGCAGGAACCCGACGGCGCCGTTGCGGAGTGCGGTACGCACGTACTCGTCGAGGTCGAAGGTGGTGAGCACGACGACGTGTGGCGGCGGGTCGAGCCGTGCCATTCGCTCGGTCGCGGTCAGCCCGTCGCCTCGTGGCATCCGGATGTCCATGAGTACGACGTCGGGCCGCAGCATCCGTGCGACGTCGACGGCCTCGACGCCGTCGGACGCCTCGCCCGTCACCGTGATGTCGGGTGCCGCCTCCAGGATGGTGCGCAGCGTCGAACGCACCATCCACTCGTCGTCGACGATCAGCGTTCTGATCGGGGCGGTGTGGGTCGTCATCGCTGCTCGCTTCGGCAGGTCGGCACCTCGGCGGTCACCTCGAAGCCGCCGTCGGAGGTGGGGCCCGCGGTGAACTCGCCGCCGACGAGCCGCACCCGCTCTGCGAGCCCGAGCAGCCCGTGGCCGCCGACCGGCAGCGACGCATCCGTGACCGGCCGCCCCCGGCCGTTGCGGACCGACAGTCGCAGCAGGTGCGCAGTCTGCTGGACGCGTACGCGGGTCGGTGCTCCCGGCGCGTGTTTGTGCACGTTGGTGAGCGCCTCCTGGACGAATCGGTAGGCCGTGTGTTCCACGAGCAGCGGGGGCCGCTGCCCGGTCGGGTTCGCCACGTCGAGAGTCACGGGGGTGCCGATGCGCCGGGACTCCTCGATCAGGACGTCCAGGTCGGCGAGCCCCGGCTGTGGGGTGAGCGGGGCATCGTCGTCGTTGTGCAGGACCGCCACCAGGGCACGGAGTTCGGCGAGCGCGTCGCGCCCGGTCGCTCCGATCTGTTGTCCGATGGTGACCGCGTCCTCGCCGCCGGCCACCTGCAGGGCTGTGGCCTGCAGCACCATCAACGAGACCCGGTGGGTGACGACGTCGTGCATGTCACGGGCGATGTGGGCCCGTTCGTCGCTTCGGGCCCGGGCGATGCGCTGCTGCTGCTCGCGTTCGAGGCGTTCCGTCCGCTCCCGGATGCGTTGCACCAGCTCGTGCCGGGTGCCGACGTACATGCCCAGGAGCACCGGCGCGACACACACCGCCATGCTGATCGGAATCGCGCCGTCGGCGCCGGCGTGCCGCCAGATCGGCACGCCCACCAGGACGGTGGACGCCAGCGTGGCGGCGGCGACCCTGGGCCACGCGGTGATGCGTTCACCCAGCGTGTACAGCGCGACCACGACGGCCGTGTGGGCCGACACGAGAGCGTTGGCCAGCAGTGATCCCGCCAGCAGGATCAGCGGCAGCCTGCGCCGCCACCTGGTCAGCAGCCCCACTCCCACGGCGAGCGGGACGCCGAGCCACGGCGGTGGGATGCGGTCGTCGAGCCCGGCGAGCGTCGGGCCGAAGAAGTCGTTGGTGCCGAACCCGCCGGTCGCCGTGAACACCGCGACGAGGAGCGCCCCTGCCGTGTCGGTCACGGGACGGCGGCGGTACCAGGGCGTCGCCGGGTGCGGGTCGCGCGTACTCATCGTGCTGACAGGCTAGGCGCCGGCACCGGTGTGCGCGTCAGCAGAAAGTTGTACGCCACGCCGGCGAAACACCGCCGGTCCATCGATCGACTTTCCCGGATCGGCCGACGCCTCGCCACGGCACCGTTGGCGACGCTGGTCGCATGGTCATCCACGAACGGCTCGGCCGGTGGCTCAGCCCCACGAACCTGCAGTTCGCCTTCGGGATCTTCGCGCTCGTCGCGGGGGCCCTGGTCGCGCTGCGGCAGGACGCTCATCACCCTCTGTTCCAGACCGCCGGGACGGTCGGGTACGCGGTTGCCGCGGTGCTCTCCTTCGGGAGCTGGTTCGCGCTGCGCCGCGCCGCGACCGCCGCGGGCGCCCGACGGCTCCTGATCGTCTTCCACCTGCTCTTCATCCCCGCGCAGTTCCTGTTCCTGCTCGCCCACCAGATGCCGTGGCTGGGCATGCTGCTGTCGACGATGATCACGGTCGGGCTGAGACCGCGCTTCCCGCGGCTCGGGCGGACGTCTCGCAAGGTGTGGCTGACGCTGCACATCGGCATCGGCGTGGGCTGGCTGGGCGTCTCCCTCGGGATGCTCGCCCTGTCCGTGGTGGGGGTGACCACGGACCGGCACGAGGTACGGCATGGCGCCTACGTGCTCATGGACACGTTCAACGTCGCCCTGGCGATCCCGAGCGTCTTCCTGGCGATCATCACCGGCGCGGTGGTGTCGCTCGGCACGCCCTGGGGGCTGATCAAGCACCGGTGGGTCCTGGCCAAGCTGATCATCGCGCTCAGCCTTCCGGTCCTCGCCACGTTCGAGGGCCCGTGGATCGACGAACTGACGGCGCGCACCAAGGACCCCGCCGCCGAGCCCGGCCAGACCGGGATCCTGCTGGTCGGCGCCATGGCGTTGTTCCTCGCCCTGCTCTGGACCGCGACGATCCTGTCCGTCTTCAAGCCCGGCGGCAGGACACGCTGGGGGCGCAGGGAGAACACGAGAGGGCGGGACGCGCAGGCCGCGGTGACGGTGGGCAGTATTCCCTGCGCGGTGACCCGGACGTCACGAGGTCACCCCGTTCGTACCCATGATCGAGCTGACGGCCGAGGGGGCACACCGGCACCCGGTCCCACGCCGTGATCTACCCGTGCGTCTCGTGGGCTCGGGGCGCCCGGATCGTCCTCGACCTCTGACGCTCGTAGAGGGCGACCAGGCCGTCGATGTCGCCGGCGTTGGCGTGGGCGACGAAGAATCGGCCGAGGTCCTCCGGGTGGGTCGGGGGCTCGGGCATCGAAATCACACCTCCACAGCTCACCGTGATCATGCCGAGGGGGTACGACATCCATCGGCCGACCGGGCGCTGGTAGCGTTGACCATGCCGGTAGCACCCACGTGGGAGAGACCGCCCAGAGAGCACCTCGGGCGGCGCCGAAGGGGCAAATCCTCCCCGGAACCTCTCAGGCAAAAGGACCTCGTGGGCAGGCACTGTGGAGCGCTGTGCGGGCGTGACAGAGGGGGAGGCCGACCTGTCGACCTCGCCTCAGGAGAGCGCCACCCATGACCGCAGAGCAGTTCGCCGCCCGCCACATCGGCCCGGATCCGGCCGACGAGCGCCGGATGCTGGAGGCCGTCGGCTACGGCTCGATCGACGAGCTGATGGACGCGGCGATCCCCGAGGTGATCCGCTGGCACGGCACCCTGGACCTGCCGGAGCCGGCCACCGAGCACGACGCGCTCGCCGAGCTGCGGGCCCTCGCCGCCCGCAACACCGTGGCCGTGTCCATGATCGGCCTGGGCTACCACGGCACGCACACCCCGGCGGTGATCCGCCGCAACGTGCTGGAGAACCCGGCCTGGTACACGGCGTACACGCCGTACCAGCCGGAGATCAGCCAGGGTCGGCTGGAGGCGCTGCTGAACTTCCAGACGATGGTCACGGACCTGACGGGGCTGGCCACCGCGAACGCGTCGATGCTCGACGAGGGCACCGCGGCGGCGGAGGCGATGACCCTCGCCCGCCGCGCGTCGAAGAGCAGGAGCCCGGTGTACGTCGTCGACGCCGACACCCTGCCGCAGACCATCGCGGTGATCACCAGCCGGGCCGAGCCGCTCGGCATCGACGTGCGGGTGCTCGACGTCGAGCGCGAGGAGCTGCCGGCGGAGTTCTTCGGTCTGCACCTGCAGTACCCGGGGGCGTCCGGGGCGGTGCGCGACCAGGCGGGCCTGGTCGAGGCGGCGCACGCGGCCGGCGCGCTGGTCACCGTGGCGGCGGACCTGCTGGCCCTGGCGCTGCTGCGCCCGCCGGGGGAGATCGGCGCCGACATCGCCGCCGGCACCACCCAGCGGTTCGGCGTGCCGATGGGCTTCGGTGGGCCGCACGCCGGCTACCTGGCCGTGCGGGCGGGTCTGGAGCGGATGCTGCCCGGCCGCCTGGTCGGGGTGTCCCGCGACGCGGACGGCAACCCGGCGTACCGGCTGGCGTTGCAGACCCGCGAGCAGCACATCCGGCGGGAGAAGGCCACCAGCAACATCTGCACCGCGCAGGTGCTCCTCGCCGTGATGGCCGGCATGTATGCCGTGTACCACGGCCCGGACGGGCTGCGCGCGATCGCGGCGCGTACGCACCGGATGGCCGCGCGGCTCGCGGCCGGGCTGCGTGCCGGCGGGGTGAGCGTCGCGGACGTCGCGTTCTTCGACACCGTGACCGCGACCGTGCCCGGCCGGGCCGCCGAGGTCGTGGCGGCCGCGGCGGCGCGGGGGGTGAACCTGCGGCTGGTCGACGCCGACCGGGTCGGCGTGTCCTGCGACGAGACGACGACGCCGGCGCACCTGGCGGCGGTGTGGGCCGCGTTCGGCGTCGACACCGTCGCCGGCGACGTGGCCGCGGCGCTGCCCGCCGGGCTGGCCCGCACGTCGGACTTCCTCACCCACCCGGTGTTCCGCAGCCACCACTCCGAGACGGCGATGCTGCGCTACCTGCGGCGCCTGTCGGACTTCGACTACGCCCTGGACCGGGGGATGATCCCGCTCGGGTCGTGCACGATGAAGCTCAACGCCACCACCGAGATGGAGCCGGTGAGCTGGCCGGAGTTCGCGCACGTGCACCCGTTCGCGCCGCAGGCGCAGACGGCCGGCTACCGGGAGATGATCGCCCAGCTGGAGGCGTGGCTGGCGGAGGTGACCGGCTACGACGCGGTCAGCGTGCAGCCCAACGCCGGCTCGCAGGGTGAGCTGGCGGGTCTGCTGGCCATCCGGGCCTGGCACCGCAGCCGGGGGGAGGGCCACCGGGACGTGTGCCTGATTCCGTCGTCGGCGCACGGCACGAACGCGGCCAGCGCGGTGATGGCCGGGATGCGGGTCGTCGTGGTGGGCTGCGACGACGGCGGCAACGTCGACCTGGTCGACCTGGACGCGAAGATCGACAAGCACCGCGACGCGCTCGCCGCGATCATGGTGACGTACCCGTCGACGCACGGGGTGTACGAGACGGGCATCGCGTCGCTGTGCGCGAAGGTCCACGACGCCGGCGGTCAGGTGTACGTCGACGGGGCGAACCTCAACGCGTTGGTCGGGTTCGCCAAGCCGGGCCGGTTCGGGGCGGACGTGTCGCACCTGAACCTGCACAAGACGTTCTGCATCCCGCACGGCGGCGGTGGTCCCGGGGTGGGGCCGGTGGCGGTGCGGGCGCACCTGGCGCCGTTCCTGCCGGGCGACCCGCTGGGCGCGCACGTCGACGGCCGGCCCGCGATCTCGGCGGCGCGGTACGGGTCGGCGGGGATCCTGCCGATCCCGTGGGCGTACCTGCGGATGATGGGCGCGGCGGGGCTGGCGCGGGCGACCGGGGTGGCGGTGCTGGCGGCGAACTACGTGGCGGCACGGCTGCGCGGGCACTTCCCGGTGCTGTACACCGGCAACAAGGGCCTGGTGGCGCACGAGTGCATCCTCGACCTGCGGCCGCTGACGAAGGCGACCGGGGTGAGCGTGGACGACGTGGCGAAGCGGTTGATCGACTACGGGTTCCACGCGCCGACGATGTCGTTCCCGGTGGCGGGGACGCTGATGGTGGAGCCCACCGAGAGCGAGGACCTGGCCGAGCTGGACCGGTTCTGCGACGCGATGGTCGCCATCCGGGCGGAGATCGACAAGGTGGGTGCCGGGCAGTGGCCGGCGGGCGACAACCCCCTGGCGAACGCGCCGCACACGGCGGCGATGGTGGCCGGGGACGAGTGGCCGCACGCGTACCCGCGGTCGGTGGGGGCGTACCCGGCCGGGGTGGACCGGGCCGGGAAGTACTGGCCGCCGGTGCGGCGCATCGACGGCGCGTTCGGCGACCGGAACCTGGTGTGTTCCTGCCCGTCACCGGAAGCGTTCGAGAGCTGATGTCGCGGCGCGCCGGGGCGGTCGAGGTGCCGCCCCGGCGGATACGCCGACCTGGGCCGCGGCTGTCCCGACCGGGGGACTAGCCTGGGTCGACGCCACAAGACTGCGTGACGGAGAGTGACAGGTCAGGCGACGAGGGCGTGTCGGGCCGGGCCGCGGTGCGGGGCGATGGTCCTGCCGTCGGGGAGTAGTTCGCCGGTGTCCTCGAAGACGATGACACCGTTGCAGAGCAGGCTCCAGCCCTGCTCAGGGAAGCAGGCGAGGACGCGGGCGGCTTCCCGGTCGGTCGCTTCGGCGGAGGGGCAGGTGGGTTGGTGCTGGCACATCGGGTTCTCCGGACTGTGGGGGCACTGTGTCATGGTTCACATGACCAGTGACGCACAGTACCAAGCGAAAGTGGACGGCATCGAGCAGGTATGCGCGTCGTTTCCGGGAAATCCACTGAACGGATGAGGGAGGATAGGCCGGACGGCGTGGAAACGCTTTCACGGGCAGGGGTCGATGTGCCGGCGGCGCCGGTCGCCTGCCGCCGTACGCTCGTCGAGCGGGCCCGCTGGCAGTGGCGGCCCGCCGACGGCGGCGACCCGGCCGCGCTGGCGCAGGAGTTCCTGGCCGCGCACGGCCTGCCGCTGCACGACCTGGCCCGCCCCGCCGCCGGCCACGACCCCGCCGGCGCCTGCGGGGCCGCCCTCTACCTCTCCGCCGACGCCGGCGCGGTCCTCGCCGGCGCGCCGCCCGGCGCCGCCAGCCCCGCCCCCGCGCTGCCGGAGGTCGCCGTGGTCGTCTACGGCCACGGCCCGCCCGCCCCGCCGCCCGCCGCGGCGCCAGCCGCCGGCTGGTGGCTGGGCGACTGGGCGGAGAGCTGGACCCCGCGGCAGCACGCCGAGGCGGTGACCGCGGTCCGGGCCGCCATCGGCCGGGGCGACGTCTACCAGGTCAACCTCGTCGGGCACGCCGCCGCCCGGTACGCCGGCGACCCGCTGCCCGCCCTGGGCCGGCTCGCCGGGCTGCCCGGCGCCCGCTACGGCGGCACCCTCACCGGGGCGGGCTGGGCGATCGGCTGCGCGAGCCCGGAAACCCTGGTCGAGCTGACCGACGGGCGGCTGGTCACCCGACCGATCAAGGGCACCCGGCCCGCCTCCGCCGTCGGCCGCGCCGAGCTGCTCGCCTCGGCCAAGGAACGCGCCGAGCACGTGATGATCGTCGACCTGGAGCGCAACGACCTGGCGCGGGTCGCCCGCACCGGCAGCGTGCGGGTCGACGAGTTGTTCGCCGTACGCCGCTGGTGCGACCTGTGGCAGGCCGAGTCGACGGTGTCGGCGGCGGTCGCCGACGGGCTCGGCCTGGCCGACCTGCTGCGCGCGGTCTGCCCGGGCGGCTCGGTCACCGGCGCCCCGAAGCTCGCCGCGCTGGGCCGCGTCGCCGCCCTCGAGCCGGTCGGGCGGGGCGCGAGCATGGGGGCTCTCGGCTGGGTCGCCCCCGGGCGGATCGACCTGGGGTTGACCATCCGCACCGCCGCCGTCGACGCCGACCGCGTGCACGTCTGGGCGGGCGGGGGCATCACCTGGGGCAGCGACCCGGACGCCGAGGTCGCCGAGGCCGCCGCCAAGACCGGCCCCGTCCGCGCCGCGCTCGCCGGCGGCTGACCGCCGCCCGGCGCGCGCAGCGCCGGCCCGGAGGTCTCCTGACCTGACCGGTGGGGCGGGGTGTCAGCGGCGGTCGGCGAAGCCGTCCAGCGCCGCGACGACCCGCTCCGCCATGCCGTTCCTGCTGCCGTGCCCGGCGCGCTCCAGCAACTCCAGGCGCGCGTCCGGCCAGGACTGCGCCAGCAGCCACGGGATGTCCGCCGGGCTGCTGATGTCGAGTCGGCCGTGCAGCAGCACCCCGGGAAGGCCGGCCAGCCGCCCCACCTCGCGCAGCACCTGCTCCTCCGGCAGGAAGCAGTCGTGCCGCCAGTAGTGGGTGACCAGCCGGACCATCGCCATCCGGAACACCGGGTCGGCGTAGCGGGGGTCGGGCCGGTGACCGGGGGCGGTGGCGACGTGGCTGTCCTCCCAGGCGCACCAGTCGCGGGCGGCCCGGTCCCGCACCGCCGGGTCCGGGTCGGCCAGCAGCCGGGCGTACGCGTCGGCCAGGTCGCCGTCGCGGTCGGCCGGCGGCACGCCGTCGCGGAACCGGGCCCACTCGGCGGGGAACACCCGCCCCATGTCCCGGGTGATCCAGTCGATCTCCCGGCGGGTGCCGGCGGTGACGCTGAACAGCACCAGCTCGCTGACCCGCTCCGGGTGCCGCTGGGCGTACGCCAGGCCGAGGCAGGAACCCCAGGACGAGCCCAGCACCAGCCAGCGGTCCACCCCGACATGCTCGCGCAGCCGTTCGACGTCGGCGATCAGGTGGTCGGTGGTGTTGGTGGACAGGTCCACGGTGGGGTCGGCGGCGTGCGGGAGGCTGCGTCCGCAGCCGCGCTGGTCGAACAGGGTCACCCGGTAGCGGGCCGGGTCGAAGAAGGTCCGCCAGCTGGGCGAGCAGCCGGAGCCGGGACCGCCGTGCAGCACCACCGCGGGCTTGCCGTCGGGGTTGCCGCAGGTTTCCCAGTACACGAGCTGGCCGTCGCCGACGTCGAGCATCCCGTGCGCGTACGGCTCCGTCAGGGCATACCGCTGCGTCATCGCCTGTCCTCCCTCGTCCCACCAGATACAACAGCGCTGTTACATTAGCGGAGTGACTGACGTACCGGACCGGGAGGCCGTGGGCACGCTGCTGCGGCACGTCCTCGACGTGATCGACGGCGACGTCGCCGCGGTGTACGCCGAGCGGGGCCTGGCCGACTACCGGCCCCGGTTCTCGCCGCCGCTGCGGGTGCTGGTGGCCGACGGGCCGCTGCCCATCCGCGACCTGGCCCGCCGGGTGGGCGTCACCCATTCGGCGACCAGCCAGACCGTGGCCCAGATGGCCCGCGCCGGCCTGGTGGAGCTGACCCCGGGCGCGGACGCCCGGCAGCGCATCGTGCACCTGACCGACCGGGCCCGCGAGCTGCTGCCGGTGATCGAGGCGGAGTGGGCGGCGACGACCGCCGCGATGCGCGGGCTGGACGCCGAGCTGCCCGTGCCGCTGGCCGACCTGCTGCACGAGGTCCTCGCCGCGGTGCGCCGGCGGCCGATGCGGCAGCGCATCGCCGACGCGGGCCTGCCGCCGCCGGCCTGACCAGCCACCTCGCTCCCACCGCCGGTATGCCGGCACCGCTGCACGAGGAACTGCGGCAGTCTCCGCGCCGCCGACGGCACCCGGGCCGGGGCGGGCGGTCAGCGCTGCCGCAGCAGTGCCGTCGCCCGCTCGGCGGCCACCGCCACGAGGTGGCGCAACGCGTCGACGTCGACGTCCGGGCCGGGCGGCAGCAACGGCAGCGTCGGCGCTCCCACCGGCCCCGGTGGCGGCGGCAGGGGTGGCGTCGGGCGGGCGTACGCCTCGACGGCCGCCGTCCCCGCCGCGTCGGGACGCCCGGCGGGTGGCTCCGGCGCGACACGGGCCTGACCGGGTGACCCGGACGGCGGCGTCGACTCCGGCCGCGGCACGGTGCGGCCGGGAGCCGGCGCGGCGGCGAGCAGCTGCCGGGCGTCGCGGCCCCGGATCAGCAGCAGCAGGGCGGGGTCGGCGTCCAGCAGCCAGGACACCTGGTGGCACAGCGCGGCGGCGTGCCGGCACGGGTGGTCCCACTCCGGGCAGTCGCACTCCGGGGTGACCTCGCCCAGCGCGGGCAGCAGCCGCACCCCGGCCAGGTCCGCCAGGTCGCGGGGCAGCTGCCCCGCCAGCAGCGCCGCCTGGTGCCCGGCCCGGGCGGCCACCTCACCGGCCAGCAGGTCCCAGTCGTCTTCGGCCAGCGGCGCGACGCGCACCCGGGTGGCGTACGCCTGCTCGGTGTCGCCGTCGTGCACGGCGGCGGCGAGCCGACCGGGGCTGACGGTGATCGGGCCGACGTGCCCGGCGGCGGCCAGCCGGCGCCCGGCGCGCAGCGGCCCGACGTCGAGGGCGTCGGCCTCCCACGCCCGGTTCCACGCCGAGCCCCACCACGTGCGGGGGCGGCGGGCCCGGCCGGGCGGGAACGCGGTGAAGCCGCGCGGGGTCATCGGTTGCCGCCGAGGGTCACGAGTTCGGCCAGTTCGGTGTCGCTGAGCGCGGCCAGGGCCGCCGGCCCGGCGTCGAGGACGGCCTCGGCGAGTTCCCGCTTTCCGGCGAGCAGCGCGGCGATGCGGTCCTCGACGGTGCCCTCGGCGACGAGCCGGTGCACCTGCACGGGCCGGGTCTGCCCGATCCGGTACGCCCGGTCGGTGGCCTGGTCCTCCACGGCCGGGTTCCACCAGCGGTCGTAGTGCACGACGTGGTCGGCGCGGGTGAGGTTCAGGCCGGTGCCGGCGGCGCGCAGCGACAGCAGAAACACCGGGGCCTCGCCGGCGTCGAAGCGGCGGACCAGGTCGTCGCGGGTGGCGACGGGCAGCCCGCCGTGCAGCAGCAGCGCGCCGGCGCCCCGGTCGGTCAGGTGCCGGTGCAGCAGCCGGGCCATCGCCACGTACTGGGTGAACACGAGCACCGCGCCGCCGGCGGGCAGGATCGTGTCGAGCAGTTCGTCGAGCAGGTCGAGCTTGCCGGAGCGGCCGGCCAGCGGCGGCGCGGTCTGGCGCAGGTACTGGGCGGGGTGGTTGCAGATCTGCTTGAGCGCGGTGAGCAGCTTGACCACCAGCCCGTGCCGGGCGAAGCCGTCGGTGCCGGCGATCAGGTCGAGCAGTTCGGCGACGCACGCCTGGTAGAGGGCGGCCTGTTCGGCGGTGAGCGCGACGGGCTGGTCGGTCTCGGTCTTGCCGGGCAGCTCCGGGGCGATGCCGGGGTCGCTCTTGCGGCGGCGCAGCAGGAACGGCCCGACCAGCCGGGCCAGGTCCCGCCCGGCGTCGGGGTCGCGGTCGGTCTGCACCGGCTTGACCCAGCGGGCGCGGAACTCGGTGAGGGTGCCGAGCAGCCCGGGGGTGGTCCAGTCCAGGATCGCCCACAGGTCGGTGAGGTCGTTCTCCACGGGGGTGCCGGTCAGGGCGACCCGGGCGGCGGCGGGGATCGCGCGCAGCGCCGTCGCGGTCTCCGAGTGGGGGTTCTTCACGTGCTGTGCCTCGTCGGCGACGAGCAGCGGCCACCGCCGGGCGGCCAGCCGGGCCGCGTCGCGGCGCAGGGTGGCCCAGGTGGTGAGAACGAACCCGCCGTCGAGGTCGTCGAGGTGGCGGTCGGGGCCGTGGAAGCGGCGTACGGGGGTGTCGGGGGCGAAGCGCCGGATCTCCCGTTCCCAGTTGCCGAGCAGCGACGCGGGACACAGCACCAGGGTCGGGCCGGCGGTGGCGGGGTCGGCCTGCCGGTGCAGGTGCAGGGCGATGAGGGTGACGGTCTTGCCCAGCCCCATGTCGTCGGCGAGGCAGCCGCCGAGGCCGAGCGCGGTCAGCCGGGCCAGCCAGCGCAGCCCGTGCCGCTGGTAGTCGCGCAGGGTCGCGGCCAGCCCGGGCGGTGCGGGCACCGGGGGAGCGGTCCCGCCGTCGGCGAGCCGTCGCGCGGCGTCGGCCAGCCAGCCCTCGGTGGTCACGTCGACGCGTTGGCCGTCGACGTGTGTGGCGCCGGTCAGCGCGGCGCGCAGCGCGGGCATCGCGGCCAGTGTCCCGGCGTGCGGGTCGCGGGCGCGGCGGGCCAGCTCCGGGGGCACCAGCACCCACCGCTCGCGCAGCCGCACCACCGGCCGGTGCGCGTCGGCGAGCCGGGCCAGCTCGGCCGGGGTGAGCGGCGCGCCGTGCAGGCTCAGTCGCCAGTGCAGCGCCAGGTCGCCGGGCCCGGCGAGCAGCCCGGTTCCGGCGGCGCGGCGGGCCGGGGCGCGCAGCACGGCCGAGGCGGTGAGGTCGCGGTCGAGCCCCGCCGGCCAGTGCACGTCGATCCCGTCGCCGGCGAGGCGGGCGGCCGCGCCGGTGGCCAGGTCGACGACGTGGGCGTCGGTCAGCGCCAACGCGTCGGGCACGGCCGTGTCCAGCAGCCCGGCCAGGGGCGGCCACACCCGCGCGGCGTGTCGCAGGGCCAGCAGCGCGGCGTCGCGGGCGCCGGGCGGGAACCCGGGGACCGTGGCGTGCCACAGCGCGGCGGCGTCGGTGAGCAGCCCCGGCGCGGCGGCGCGGTGCACCTGCGCCACGAGCCGCCACGGTTCGTCGGGGGTGTCGTGGTGTTCCAGGCGCAGCGACAGCCGTACCGCCGCGTCGGCGTGGGCGGCGACCCGGGCGGCCCAGTCGCGCAGCCGCCCGACGGGTGTGGGTGTCGGCGCGGCCCACGCCCCGGTGGCGCCGTCGGCGCGGGGCAGGGTGTCGGCGACGGCGTCGAGGAAGTCACGCAGCAGCCGCGCCGGGTCGGGCAGCCAGGCGGGGGTGCGTCCGGGCACCGGCACCGCGCGGGCGGTGGCGGGCATCGCGGCGGCGAGCCGCGCCTGCCGGGCCTCGTCGTCGTCGGTGAGCGGCCCGACGCGCCAGGTGTCGTGCCCGGCGGGGGTCACCGCGGGCAGCAGCAGGCCGTGGGCGGCCAGGTGCAGGGCCTCCCGGGTGGCGGCGGCCCAGAACGCGGCCGCCGGGTCCGTGGCCCGCGCGGCGAGCAGCAGCGGTACGCCGGCCGCCAGCGACGCCCGTCGGGCGGGCACCGGGGTGGGGTGGCCGTGCGGGGGCGTCGCCAGGGTCACCCGGGCGGGTTCGCCGATCCCGTCGGGCGGTGGGCCGCCGTCGGGCGACCAGACGAGCAACGTCCCGGCGCGGGGCGGGTCGGCGGGGGTGAACGTGACGGCGTGGGAGCCGATCGTCACGGGCGTCCTTCCGGGTGCGGGTCGGCGGTCAGGTCCTCGGCGCGGCGCAGGTCGTCGCGGACGCGTTCGGCGGGGGTGAGGGGCACCACCGTGGCGGCGTCCAGTGCCTCGCGCGCCCGGCCGGCGTGGATCGGGATGGTCCGTTCGGTCACCGGCTGAGCGTGCGGTAGCGGTGCACCGCGAGGGGCAGGAACACGGCGATCAGCAGCAGCGGCCAGGCGACGGCGAGGGCGACGGCGTGCTGCGCGGCGAAGGACTCGCCGCCCCAGCCGGGGTTGCCGAACAGCTCCCGGCAGGCCGCGACGGTCGCCGACAGCGGGTTCCACTGCGCGACCGCCGCCAGCGGGCCGGGCATGGTGTCGGGGGCGACGAACGCGTTGGAGGTGAACCCGACGGGCCAGACCAGGATCTGCAGCACCACCACCGACTCGGGTCGGCGCAGCACCAGCGCCAGGTGGATGCCGACCCAGATCAGGGCGAAGCGCAGCAGCAGGAGCAGCCCGACGGCGGCCAGGGCCGCGGCGGTGCCGGCGCGCCACTGCCAGCCGACGGCGAGGCCGCAGGCCAGCATGACGGCCAGGCCGGCGGCGGAGTGCAGCAGGTCGGCGGCGGCCCGGCCGGTGACCACCGCCGAGGGCGCCATCGGCAGGGACCGGAACCGGTCGGTGACGCCGCGGGCGGTGTCGGTGGCCACGGCCGCGTACGTCGACTCGATGCCGAAGGCCATCGTCATGGCGAACATGCCGGGCAGCAGGAACTCCCGGTAGTCGCCGCCGCCGGGCACGCTCATCGCGCCGCCGAAGAGGTAGCCGAACATCAGCACCAGCAGTACGGGGAACAGCAGCCCGACGATCGCCTGCGCGGGTTGCCGGACCCAGTGCGCCAGCGCGCGGCCGGTGAGGGTGACGCCGTCGGCGACGGCCCAGCGCAGGCGGTTCGGCAGCGGGTGGACGGTCACGCTCATGCGGTCACCTTCTCCTCGGCGGGGCGGGCGGCGGGGGAGTCCTCACCGGTGAGCTTCAGGAACACCTCGTCGAGGGTGGGGCGGCGTACCGCGATGTCGGCGGCGGTCAGGCCGGCGTCGTCGAGCGCCCGCAGCACGGCGGCCAGCGCGGCGACGCGCCCGGAGACGGGCACGCTGACCCGCAGGGCCGCCGGGTCGACGTGCGGCCTCGCCGCGACGGCGGCACCGACGGCCCGCGCCGCCCGGTCCAGTTCGTCGGCGCGGGACAGCACCACGTCGACCCGGTCGCCGCCGAGCGCGGCCTTCAGCTCGTCGGGGGTGCCGTCGGCGATCACCCGGCCGGCGTCGACGACCCGGACGCTGTCGGCGAGCTGGTCGGCCTCCTCCAGGTACTGGGTGGTCAGCAGCACGGTGGTGCCGTCGGCGACGAGGCCCCGCACGGCGTCCCACACCTGCGCCCGGGCGCGCGGGTCGAGGCCGGTGGTGGGCTCGTCGAGGAACAGCACCGGCGGGTCGAGGACCAGGCTGGCCGCGAGGTCGAGGCGGCGGCGCATCCCGCCGGAGTACGTGCCGGCGGGCCGGTCGGCGGCGTCGGTCAGGTCGAAGCGGGCGAGCAGCTCGGTGGCCCGGACGCGGGCCCGCGCGCCACCGAGGTGGTGCAGCCGGCCGAAGAGCACCAGGTTCTGCCGGCCGCTGAGTACCTCGTCCACGGCGGCGTGCTGACCGACCAGCCCGATGCGGGCGCGCACCCGGTCGGGGTGTCGCCGCACGTCGGCGCCGGCCACCCGGGCGGTGCCGGCGTCGGGCCGCAGCAGGGTGGTCAGCACCCGCACCGCGGTGGTCTTGCCCGCGCCGTTGCGCCCGAGCAGCCCGCAGACCGTGCCGGCGGGCACCGTCAGGTCGAGGCCGGCGAGGGCCTCGGTGTCGCCGTAGCGCTTGCGTAGTCCCTCGGCCTCGATGGCCGGTCCGTCCCGGTGCATCCGTGCCCCCGTCCGCTCGTTCCGTACGCCGTACCGTACACCATACGGTACGGCGCACGGTAGAGTTCCGGGGCATGACGACCGAGTACAGCGGCACCGGCGACCCCGCGCGCAGCCTCGCCCTGCTCTGGCGCACCCGCGAACGCGCCAGCCGCAAGGGCCGGCCCGACCTGTCCGTGGACCGGATCGTCCGCGCCGCCATCGAGGTCGCCGACGCCGACGGGCTGGCCGCCCTGTCCATGCGCCGGGTCGCCGAACGCCTCGGCGTCGGCACCATGAGCCTCTACACGTACGTCCCCGGCAAGGGCGAGCTGCTCGACGTCATGCTCGACACCGTCTACGGCGAGACCGCCCGCCCCGACGACGTGCCCGGCGGCTGGCGCGGCCGCCTCGCACACATCGCCCGCGAGACCTGGGCGCTCTACCTGCGTCACCCCTGGCTGCTGCAGGTCGCCACCACCCGCCCCCCGCTCGGCCCCAACGTCATCGCCCGCTACGAGTACGAGCTGCGCGCCGTCGACGGCATCGGCCTGACCGACCTGGAGATGGACGCCGTCGTCACCCTCGTCTCCGGGTACGTCCACGGGGCCGTGCGCAGCGCCGTGGAGGCCGCCCAGGCCGCCGCGCACACCGGTATGACCGAGGAACAGTGGTGGCAGGCCCACGCCCCCTACCTGGAGAAGGCCCTCGACCCGCGCCGCTACCCCCTCGCGGCGCGGGTCGGCAGCGCCGCCGGTCAGGAGTACCAGGCCGCCGGCGACCCCGCCCGCGCGTTCGAGTTCGGCCTGGCCCGCATCCTCGACGGCGTCGAGGTGCTCGTGGCCGCCCGCCCGGGCGCCGCCGCCGGGGGCGACGACGGATAGCCTTGCCGGCATGACGATGCGACCCATCAGGATCATCGGCGACCCCGTGCTGCGCACCCCGAGCGAGCCGGTGACCAGCTTCGACGCCGAACTACGCGCCCTGGTCACCGACCTGATGGACACCCTGCTCGGCGCTCCTGGCCGCGCCGGCGTCGCCGCGCCCCAGATCGGCGTCAACGCGCAGGTGTTCGTCTACGACGCCGACGGCCACCGCGGCCACCTGGTCAACCCGACGCTGGAACTGTCGGAGGAGTTGCAGGACGACGACGAGGGCTGCCTGTCCGTCCCCGGGCTCTACTTCCCGACCCCCCGGGCGATGCACGCCACCGCCCACGGCTTCGACCAGCACGGCGAGCCGCTGACGATCTCCGGTAGTGGGTTCCTCGCCCGGGCCCTGCAGCACGAGACCGACCACCTGGCCGGCCGCCTGTACGTCGACACGCTGCGCGGGGACACCCGCCGCCGGGCGCTGCGCGAGATGCGCGCCGGCCGCTTCGACTCGCCCAGCCGCCGCAGCTGAACCGTTCAGACGCGGCGACCCGCCGCGCCTGAACGGCGTGGGCGTCCGCGACCCGGCGCGTACGCGAACGGCCGCCGGACCCCGACGGGGCCCGGCGGCCGGGACGTCACCCGCGGGGCACGACCCCGCGCGCGGCGGTCGTCACTTCGGCGGGGGAGCCACCAGGCACACCGCCGGCGACGAGGCGTTGCCCGCGTCGTCCACGCCGACGATCAGCGCGTCGCCGCGCAACGTCACCTTGTAGTCGATGTCGCCGGTGCCGTCCTTCACCCGCGACTGCGCACCCGGCGCCTGCACCAGCTTGATCTTCGTACCGGCCGGGAACGGCCCGAACCGCACGCTCGGGTCCGCCGCGTCACCGATGAACACCTGCACGGCCGTGTCCACCACGTCCGTCGACGTCAGCTCGTAGAACCCGTCCGGGTTGTACGAGCCGGGGATGGTGCCGCCGCTCGGGTTGTTCGTCGGCACGCACGCCGTCGCCGGCGCGGTGGTGTCCACCACCCGCATCACGGCGGTGTCGCCGCCGGTGTTGCCGGCCGCGTCGGTGGCCGTGCACGTCACCGTCGTCGCGCCCAGCGGGAACGTCGAGCCGGGCGGCGGCACGCAGGTCGGGGTCAGCGGACCGTCGACGTTGTCGGTCGCCGTCGCCGGGTAGTCGATCACCGCGCCGGCCGGGCTGGTCGCCTCCACCGTCCGGTCGTCGACGACGACGGTCGGCGGGGTGACGTCGTTGACCCGCACGCGGATCTGCTGCGTGAACGCCGGCCCGCCGGACAGGCCGTTGAGCAGGAAGTCCACCGTGCAGGTCAGCTCGGCGCCCTGCGCGGCGTCCGCCGCCACCGTGATCGTCTCGGCGAACGGCACGTCGGTGCCCGACTGCTGCGTCCGCGACGCCGCGTCGAAGCCCACCGACAGGCCCGCGTCGCACGACGTCACCGTCGGGGTGACCGTGACGTCCAGGTCCCGCAGGCCCGCCAGGATCGCGGCGGTCACCGTGTCGGGGGAGCTGCCCACCAGCTGCCCGCCGGTGGCCGACACCACCGCCGTGGCCTGCCCGGTCGCGTCCAGGCCGCCACCGCCACCGCTGACGTTCACCGCCAGCAGCCGCGCCTCGTCGGCCTGCAACGCAGCCGTCGCCTGCGCCAGGCTGCGCCCGTTGCTCGGGTCGTGGCTCGGCGCGTCACCCACCAGCACCACGATCCGGCTGCTGCCCGAACGGTAGCCGATCGCCCCCTCGGACACCTCGACCAGCGCGTTCACCCACGCCTCGGGGGTGTCCCCGCCGCCGCCGGCGGCCAGCCCGTTCACCGCGTTCTGCAGGGCCGTCGCGTCGTCGGTCAGGTCCTGCCGCACCTGGAACAGCTCCGCGCCGTCCCCGGTGTCCCGGTAGGAGGCCACCGCGAACTGCGCCGACGGCTGCGCCGCGCGCACGTCGGTGACGACCTGCTGCAGGTTGGTCCGTACGTTGGCGATCGCCCCGCCCATGCTGCCGGTCGTGTCGACCAGCAGCACCACGTCGGGCTTCGGCGGGATCGGCGGGGTGGACACCACCTTGCTGACGCCGATCGACGTGCCGGGGTCGGCGTCGCGGTCCACGAGGGCCGGGTTCACCCCGGGCGCCGCCGCCGCGGGTGTCGCCAGCGCGGTCACCACCGCCGTCACGCCGGCGAGCAGGCTCACCGTCCGTGTTCGCCGCCAGGGCACTGCTGCTGTTGCCATGCGTTGCTCCTTCAGCTCCGCCGCGCGTCGCACGCGCGACCTCTGCCGGGAGACGCTAGGGCCGGGACGGGCCCCCGCCGGTCCGACACCAGCAGCGCCCAGCGTCGGGTTCCCGACCCCCCTGGGCGGCCGAACATGCAGGTGAAAGACTTCTCACGTCGACCCTCGGCCGGTCGTCCGGGCCGCCGCGCCGGACGGTCGCACCGCCGCGCCGGCCGGCGCTCGCGCCGGGCCGCGCGGCCGGCGGTCGCCGGACGACCGGCCGTCACCGCCCGTGCGCGGTCAACGCGTACTCGCCGTAGTCGGCGACGCGGGTGAAGCCCAGGCGCTCGTAGAGCCGCACGGCCGGCCCGTTGTCCGCCTTCACGTTGAGCGTGACGTGCGTGACGCTGGTCAGCAGCCGCTCGCACAGCGCGGCCACCGCCGCCGCGGCCAGCCCGCGCCCCCGGGCCCGGGGATGGGTGGTCACGTTGCCCAACGCCGCCACCCGGTACGCCGTCGAGAACACGTGCACCCCGGCGACGGCCACCACCTCGCCGCCCTCGCGGATGCCCACGTACTGGCCGGTGTCCAGCATCCGCGGGTCGAACCAGTTGCCCGGGTAGGCGTCCGCGTACAGCCGGTGCAGCGCCGGCAGGTCCGTGGCGTCCAGCACCACCCCGGCGGGCGGGGTCGCGGCCAGCCGGGCCGGGTCGGTCAGCGCCATCTTGTGGTGCGGGCCGGCCGGCTCCATCCGGTACGCCCCGGCCAGCGCCGGCTCCAGGCCCGGGGACAGGTGCGCCCACAGCCGGGCCGGCAGCACCGGCGCCAGCTCCCGCAGCAGCGCCCCCAGCTCCGCGACCTGCGGCGGCGCCGCGAACGCCAGCAGGGTGGGCGGGTCGGCCCCGTGGTACAGCAACGCCACCTCCTCGCCCCGGCGGAACCAGGAGGTGTACGGCCAGAAGAAGTCGTCGAGGTCGCCGAGCTGGTAGGCGTGCAGCACCGGGTCGCGTCCCAGCAGCCCGGCGAGGACGGCCCGGTCGTGTTCGGCGCGCACCGGCATCCGCTGATGATCACACATCCGCTCGGGCGGTCCCACGGCCGGTGAGCCCCGTGGGGGCGGGGGCGCGGGTCAGCAGCCCGTGGGAGGCACGGCGGGGAGGTTCTCGTCCGCCCAGCGGGCCAGCGCGTCGAGGGCCGGCACCAGCGCGGCGCCCCGCTCGGTCAGCTCGTAGCTCACCCCCAGCGGCGGACCCTGCCGCACCGTCCGGCTGACCAGCCCGACCCGGACCAGCTCACCCAGCCGGTCGGACAGGACGGACTCGCTGATCCCGGGCAGGGCGCGACCCAGCTCGGCGAACCCGGCGGGGCCGTCGGCGAGGGTGCCCAGGAGCATGCCGTTCCACCGCTTGCCGAGGAACGCGAAGGCCCGGGTGATGCCCCCGTGGCACGCCCGACGCGCGCCGTCGACCTCCCGCTCGACCGTCATGGTCCCAGGATACGGCGGGGACCGACAGAACCAGGGACTACTAAAAAGCTAGCTGCTACTGTCGTCGTAGCCATCCAGTCCGTTTGCATGGAGACAACCCGATGACCGACGTCTTTTCGCCCCTGATCACCCTGGACCCCGAGGCCCAGGCGCAGCTGTTCACCGACGCCCGGACCGCCAACGCCTTCACCGACGAACCCGTCACCGACGAGCAGCTCCAGGCGATCTTCGAACTCGCCAAGTTCCCGCCCACCGCCGTCAACGCCCAGCCCCTGCGCATCCTCTTCGTCGGCCCGGGCGAGGCCCGCACGCGCCTGGTCACCCACATGAGCGAGGGCAACCAGGCCAAGACCAGCACCGCGCCCATGGTCGCCGTGCTCGCCGCCGACACCGACTTCCACGAGTTCATCCCGCAGGTGTTCCCGATCCGGCCGCAGCTTCGCGACGACCTCGCCGGCAATCCCGAGTCCCGCGAGCAGATGGCCCGCTTCAACGCCACCCTGCAGATCGGCTACTTCCTGCTCGCCGTCCGCGCCGCCGGCCTCGCCGCCGGCCCCATGGCCGGATTCGACGCCGCCGGCGTCGACCGGGAGTTCTTCACCGACTCCACCTGGAAGAGCCTGCTCGTGGTCAACATCGGCCGGCCCGCCGAGAACGCCTGGTTCCCGCGCCTGCCCCGCCTCGGCTACACCGACGTCGTCCGGCACGCCTGACACCACCCACCGGCGCCGAGGCCGGCCGTCGCACCCCCGGGATCCGCAGAAACTGGGGGCCGGCCTCGCACCGGGGGAGCGGTCAGGTCGACGCCACCCACTGGTCGTAACCGAGCTTGCCCACCAGCGCCAGCACCACCACCAACAACACGATCCGCACGAAGCCGGAGCCGCGCCGCAGCGCCATCCGCGCCCCGAGCGCGGCTCCGGCGATGTTGCACACCGCCATCGCCGCACCCAGCAGCCACCACACATGCCCGGTCGCCGCGAACACCACCAACGCCCCCAGGTTCGTGCCCGCGTTCACGATCTTCGCCATCGCCGAACCGTGCACGAAGTCCGCACCCACCAACGCGGTGAACGCCAACACCAGAAACGTCCCCGTACCCGGCCCGATCAACCCGTCGTACAGGGCGATCCCCACACCCGCCACCGCGACCACCGTGGCCACCCGCCACCGCGTCCGCCGCTCCGGCTGCGCCACCACCCCCAACCGGGGCCGCAGCACCACGAACACCGCCACCGACACCAGCACCGCCAACACCACCGGCCGGTACGCCGACGCCGGCACCGCCCCCGCCAGAGCCGCACCCAACCCGGCGCAACACACCGCCAACCCCGCCGACGGCCCCGCCACCGCCCAGTCGATCTTCGTACGCCGCGCGTACGTCACCGCCGCCGTCGTCGTACCCGCGATCGCCGCCAGCTTGTTCGTCCCCAACGCCGACGCCACCGGCATCCCCGGCGCCGCCACCAACAACGCCGGCAACAGCAACAACCCCCCACCCCCCACCACGGCATCGACCCAACCGGCCATGGCGGCCGCAGCGAGCAGGGTGGTCAGCGACAGGGGGTCCACGGGCCGCCATTCTTCCCACCGCCGCCCGCCCCACGAGACCCCTTGTGGCCAGCCTCACCAGCAGTCACGGCACAAAAGCCCGAGAACCTCCGCCGCCACCCCACACCCTCCGCGGAAGCGATCGCCGAGCTCACCAGCCTCCTCGCTCCCGGGACAAGCCGCAGCTGAGAACGGGGGTGGTGAACAGCGAAATGCCGCTTCACCACCCCCGGCTGCGACGGGCAAGGCTCAGGCCAGCATGTCCTCGATGAGGTCGGCGGCGCGCGCGGTGCCGCCCTCGGCCTGCGCGCCGACGCGCAGCAGTGCCGAACGGCGGGCGACCTGCGCGTCGGTGACCAGGCCGTTCAGGGCCGCCCGTAGGGTCTCGGCGGTGGCTTCGGGGGTGTCGATGCGGCGGGCCACGCCCAGTTCCACGAGCCGGTCGGCGTTCATGAACTGTTCGACGGCCTGCGGCACGGCGATCATGGGGACACCCGCCAGTAGTCCTTCGCCACAGCCGCCCATGCCAGCATGGGTGACGAAAGCGTCCGCCTGCTCCAGGATCGCACGCTGCGGAACCCAGGAGTGCACCTCGACGTTGGGCGGGATGTCGCCGAGTTCCCGCGGGTCGGTGTACTTGCCGATCTGAAGGACGACGTGCCAGCCGGGCAGGTTGCCGTAGGCCGCCAGGCACTGGCGGTAGAACTCCGGCTGACGGGTGTACGCCGACCCCAGGGAGATCAACAGCACGCGCTCCGCGCCCGCCGGGCGCGTCCAGCCGTCCGCGCCCGCACGTACGTCGAAGCAGGGCCCGACGAAGGTCACCCTGTCGGTGTCGACCCGGTCGCCGTGTGGCTGCATCGCCCGGGTGATCAGCGCAAGGACCCGCGGGGGGCGACCGGAGAAGGCGTCCACGTCGGTGGTGGACGCCCCGCAGTCGGCGAGCCACCGGGCGAACCTCGCCCGGTACGCGTCGGCACCCGGCAGTTGCCGCAGGTGTGCCACGACGTCCTGTTCGTAGCCGTCCCACGCCACGAACGTCGGAGACAGCTGCAGGACGGGCCGGTCCTGCGACTCGGCGAGGGCGCGCGCGGCGTAGGCGCCGATGTCGTACAGGTACAGGTCCGCCGGGTCGGGATCGTAGGCGGCGCGCAACTGGGGGAGCGCCTGGATGGCGTCGTCGAGGAAGAGACCCATCGCGGCAACGGGGTCGTCGGGCCAGTCGTTGTCGGCGACCGGCAGTTCGGACGTGCAGGGGACGAGTTCGGCGCCGGTGGCCGCGATCAGATCGGCCACCGCCGGGTCGTTGGCGTAGGTCACGCGGTGGCCCCGAGCCACGAGCTCGCGGATGACCTCAAGGCTTGGCAGGACGTGGCTGACGGCGGGGATGCCGACCATCGCGATGTGGGCGCGGCGACGGTACACGGAAGACACGGAAGCTCACTCATTTCAGGTCTACGGCGAAGAGGACACCGCAAGCCAGCGCGCCGACGTCTCCGGGAAAGGCCGGTCGTAGGGCGCACCTGGACATGCGAGCGGGAGCCGGGGCGCTGCCCCGACCCTGTCAGCCGTAGATCTGATGGAAGTACATGTCCGCCACCCTAGCCGCGCGTCACACGTGCGGAGTGTCCGGGGCGGCGACCTCCAGATCGGCGATGCTGCCCGACATGATCGTCCGCACGTGCGCGGTGATGTGCTCCGCGGGCCAGTCCCACCAGGCCACCGCCAGCAGCCGGGCGACGTCCTGGTCGTTGTAACGGGTGCGGATGAGGCGGGCCGGGTTACCGCCGACGATGCCGTAATCGGGTACGTCGCTGGTGACCACGGCGCCCGCGCCGACGATCGCGCCGTGTCCGATCCGTACGCCGGGCATGACCGTCGCGCCGTAACCGAACCAGACATCGTTGCCGACGACGGTGTCCCCTCGGCTCGGCAACCCGGTGAGCAGGTCGAAGTGTTCTGACCACGAGCCGCCCACGGTAGGGAAGGGGAAGGTCGAGGGGCCGTCCATCCGGTGGTTGGCACCGTTCATGATGAACCGGACTCCCGTGCCCAGCGCGCAGAACTTGCCGATGATCAGCTTCTCCGGCCCGTAGTGGTAGAGCACGTTGCGCGTCTCGAACGCGGTCGCATCATCCGGGTCGTCGTAGTAGGAGTACTCCCCGACCTCGATCAGCGGGGACCTCACCAGCGGCCGGAGCAGCACCACCCGCGGCTGCTCAGGCATCGGATGGAGGACCGTCGGGTCGGCAGGCACAGGCACGGGAAGCGACTCCCATCGGTTACGGGTCCGTGTCCGCTCCATGATCGCGGCACCACGCCGTCCCAGGACATCATTTACGCCGCGGCGTCCCCGAAGAAGAACACTCCAACTCGGCGTGCACCGATGCCTCTCGATGCATACGGCGCGGCTCGGCGCATCCGCCAAAACTCGACCGGCACCCCCAACCCCGCCGGACGCACCACCGTCACCGGCCCCGACGCCGACGCCGACGCAACCACACACCCACCGCACCCACCGCCACGAACAGCACCACCGAACACCACAGCACCTTCAACACCCGGCAACCCTCCCACGGCCACGTAGTGTGCAAACGTGCGCCTGGCCACCTTCAACCTGCTGCACGGCCGGTCCCTCACCGACGGCCTCGTCGACCCCGACCGGCTCACCGCCGCCGTCACCGCCCTCGACGCCGACGTCCTCGCCCTTCAGGAAGTCGACCGCGACCAGAGCCGCAGCGGCAAACTCGACCTCACCGCCATCGCCGCCCGCGCCCTCGGCGCCGACGAACACCGCTTCGCCGCCGCCGTCGTCGGCACCCCCGGCGAACAGTTCCGCCCCCTGCGCCACGACGACGACGGACACGGCGAACCCTGCTACGGCGTCGGCCTCGTCACCCGCCACCGCGTCCGCAGCTGGCAGGTCACCCGCCTGCGCCCCGCCCCCGTACGCTCACCCGTCTACGTCCCCGGGCCCGGCGGCGGCCTCACCCTCCTGCACGACGAACCCCGCGTCGTCCTCGCCGCCGTCCTCGACACCCCACACGGCCACCTCACCGTCGCCGCCACCCACCTGTCCTTCGTCCCCGGCTGGAACGCCCACCAACTCCGCCAGACCGTCCGCGCCCTACGCACCCTGCCCGCGCCCCGCATCCTCCTCGGCGACCTGAACCTCCCCGCCGGCCCCGCCCGACTCCTCACCGGCTGGCGCCCCCTGGGCCGCCGCCCCACCTACCCCGCCGGGCAACCCCGCGTGCAACTCGACCACATCCTCGCCGACCGCCACGGCATCGACCGGCTCCCGCCCGTCACCGCCGTACACACCCCCCTGTCCGCCATCTCCGACCACCGCCCCCTCCTGGTCGACCTCGGCTGACCACCTGTGGCAAGCTGAACCCGACGCGACTGGCGGCCAGGGGATGGCAACAACCATCGGGGAGCTCCACGAGCAGAGGTCGACCGCCTGGGCCTCCGCTGGCAGAGGAGCACCATGCCCACCGCCCGACTCCTGCCCGGCGCCCCCGTCGCCGAGCGCATCCTCACCGACGTCGCCGCCGGCGTGACCGCCCTACGCGCCGCCGGCATCACCCCCAGCCTCGCCACCATCCTCGTCGGCGACGACGACGCCAGCGCCGGCTACATCCGCATCAAACAGCGCCAGGCCGCCGAACTCGGCTTCGACTCACCCCACATCCACCTGCCCGCCACCGTCACCCAGGCCGACCTGCACCGCGCCATCGCCGACTTCAACACCGCACCCGACGTCCACGGCCTGCTCATCCAACACCCCATCCCCAGCCACCTCGACTACGACCGGGCCCTGCAGACCATGGACCCCGACCTCGACGTCGACGGCATGCACCCGCTCAACATGGGACGACTCGCCCTCGGCCTGCCCGGCCCGCTGCCCTGCACCCCCGCCGGCATCGAAGCCCTGCTCGCCTTCCACGACATCCCCGTCGCCGGCCGCGACGTCGTCATCCTCGGCCGCGGCGCCACCCTCGGCCGCCCCCTCGCCCTGCTGCTCACCCAGAAACGCCCCACCGCCAACGCCGCCGTCACCGTCGTCCACACCGGCGTCCCCGACTGGGCCACCCACACCCGCCGCGCCGACATCCTCATCGCCGCCGCCGGCGTCCCCGGCATCATCCAGCCCGAACACGTCCGCCCCGGCGCCACCGTCATCGGCGGCGGCGTCCGCTACGAAGGACGCCGCCTGCTGCCCGACGTCGACGAGACCTGCGCCGACGTCGCCGGCGCCATCACCCCCCGCGTCGGGGGAGTAGGCCCCACCACCGTCGCGATGCTCTTCCGTAACGCCCTCGACGCCGCCCGCCGCGCCACCGGCCAGGCCTGATGCCGTCCGGCCCGGCGACGAACGCCCTCGACGCCGGCCACCTCTGACATCGTCCGGCCCGGCGACGAACGCCCTCGACGCCGGGCCGGACACGACGGACCCCGGGTGGACCGGCCGCCGTAACCCCGGCCACCCGACCACCTCGGGCCGCACCCGGCACCGGCAGCCCGGTTCCCGGATCAGAACGCCGGGGGAGCGAAACGCTCGTCCCGCTCCACGCGGGCCGCGAACACCAGCTCGATGACCCCGCCGAGACCGGCGACCGCCCGCACGTGCCGGACGGTCACGCCCCCTCCCGCGCCGACGGAAGGACGAACCCGGCGAGGACCGCCGCACCCACGCAGGCAAGGGCATTCACCCACACCGCGACCCCGACCCCCTGCAGCACCACACCCGACGCACCGGCGGCGACCGCCGTCACCACCGACGACATCACCGGCACACCAAGAGTGATCCCGACCTGCTGACTCATCGTCGCCAGCCCGGTCGCCAAACCCTGCTCCTCGGGCGGCACCCCCGAGGTGGCCGTAACCATGAAACCGACGATCGCCACCAGATTCGCCACCCCACCGACGAACGTCGCCGCCAGCAACACCACCAGCCACACCCGATCGGCACCCAGGAACGCCAACGGCAACGTCGCCGCGGCCTGCACCGCGAACCCCACGACGATGGCCCGCTTGCCGCCGATCCGGGCGAGCAACCGAGGCGCCACCATTCCCCCCAACACGGTCCCGACCCCCAGCACCGCGAACGACAACCCCGCCGCGAGCGGCGAATAGCCCAGCACGTCCTGCAGGTAAAGGGTGAGCAGGAACACCAGCGACGTCTCCGTCGCGAACGCGAGCATCCCCGCCACGTTCCCCCAACCCACACCGCGGCGGGTCAGGACACGCACCGGAACGAGCGGCTCCGCCACCCGCCGCTCCACCATCCAGAACACCGCCAGCAACACCACCGCCGCCAGCAGCGACCCCCACGCCCGCGGATCACCCCACGACCGCCGCCCAGCCTCGGTGAGCCCGTACACCAGCGCCAGAAGACCACCGGTCACCGCCACCGCACCCGGCACGTCCAGCCGCGGCCGCCGCTGCGGCCGGCTCTCCGCGAGCACCGCCGGCGCGACCGCCAGCACCGCCACCGCGACCACGACGTTGATGAAGAACGTCCACCGCCAACTCCACAGATCCGTCAGCACACCGCCGAGGACGGCACCGGCGGTGAACCCGGCAGCCATCACCGCACCGTTGAGCCCGAGCGCCCGCTCACGCGCCGGCCCCTCCGGAAACGACGTCGTCAACAGCGACAGCGCCGCCGGCGTCACCGCCGCCGTCGCCAGACCCTGCACCACCCGCGCCGCCAACAACACCCCCGCGTCATTCGCCAGCCCACCGACCAGCGACGACACCCCGAGCGCCGCCACCCCCACCAGGAACAGCCGCCGCCGACCGAACAGGTCCGCAACCCGACCGAACAGCAGCGTGAACCCCGCCGCGCACAACGCGAACGCCGTCACCACCCACTGCAGCGCCCCCAACGACAGGCCCACGTCCCGACCGATCGCCGGCAACGCCACGTTCAGGATCGAGAAATCGACCGCCAACGTGAAACTCGCCGTCAACAACACCAGCAGCGCGAGCCGCTGCCGGCCCGCCCCACCCTCCTCGACCCGCACCGCATCGGCGACCGACGCCGCCTCGACATTCACCATGACCAGGCTTCCCTCTCCCCGGGCCGGCCCCATGCCGCCCGTCACCCGGACACGCTCGCCGACCACCCGGAAGCCAGCCAGACCCCTGACCCACGCAGCACCACGCCGCCTAGCACTCCCAGGGCCAGGCACGCCCCTGGCCGGGCCACCACGCCACCGGCAACAATGCAGGTATGAACACAGGGCGACCCTCCGGCGACCTCCCCGCATTCCTCCGGTCCCGCCGAGCCCGACTCACCCCCGAGGACGTCGGCATCACCTCCTACGGCCTCCGCCGCGTCCCCGGACTACGACGCGAAGAACTCGCCCAACTCGCCGGCATCAGCCCCACCTACTACATGCGCCTCGAGCAGGGCCAGAGCACCAACGCCTCCGACGCCGTCATCGACGCCCTCGCCCGCGCGCTGCGGCTCACCGCCGACGAACGCGCCCACCTCACCGACCTCGCCCGCCCGACCCGGGCCCGCCGCCGCCGTCCACCCCGCCCCGAACACGCCCGCGGCACCACCATCCGCCTGCTCGACGCCATGCCGACCGTCCCCGCCGTCGTCATGGGACGACGCACCGAGGTACTCGCCTGGAACCCGCTCGGGCACGCCCTGCTCGCCGGCCACCTCGACCCCACCGCACCCGCCCGACCCGCCGACCGACCCAACCTCACCCGCATGCTCTTCCTCGACCCGCACACCCGCGAACTCCACCGCGACTGGCACGAGGAAGCCTGCCGCGCCGTCGCATCCCTGCGCCTGGTCGCCGGCCGCCACGTCGACGACCCCACCCTCAACGAACTCGTCGGCGACCTCTGCGTCCGCAGCGACGAGTTCGCCGCCCTCTGGGCCAGCCATCCCGTCCACGGCTGCAGCACCGGACGCAAGCACCTGCACCACCCCGTCGTCGGCGACGTCGACGTCGACTTCGAGGTCCTCCACACCGCCGACGACACCGGGCAACGCCTCATCGCCCACGTCGCCGCCGACCCCCGCTCCGCCGCCGCACTGAGCCTGCTCGCCACCATCGAGGGCGGCGACCAACCCCGCCCCGGCCAGGACGACCGACACCACAGCGCCACCCGCTGACCCGCCTGTGGCGCTCACCGGCCCACGATCTGCTCCACCGTCGCCCACCACCCCGGCAGGAACGCCAACACCTCGTCCGCCCGCCGCCGCCGATCCGCCGCGGACGACACCCCCAGATCCGCCACCGCCGCCTCGAACGCCGGCGCCAACTCCACCCCCCGCTCCGGCGCGTCCACCGCCAGTACCGCATGACACCGCGCGTACGTCGCCACGATCCAGAACATCGCCTCCCGGTGACACCCCGCCGCCACCAACGCCGCACTGCCGTCCACCGCCACCACCCGCCCCGCCGGCGTGATGTCCGCACTGAAGAAGAACCGCGTCCGCGCCACCTGCGCCGCCACGTCGAACGTGCGCGCCAACCCCGCCAGATGCCCCGCCACGCGGTCCGCCGACACCCCACCGCCGTCCAAGAGGTCCAGCACCGCCACATGCCGGTCCACCAGGCCGTACGCCGCCAACACCTCCCGCGCCACCACGTACCGCCGCCGCACCGTCGGCTCCACCAACCCCGCCACCAGCGGCAATACCGCCGTCAACGACGTCGGGAACAACCACCCCGTCACCTGCTCGTGCAACGCCCCCGAGTCGCCCACGCCCCGCAACCCGGCCTCGATCCGCGCCCGCACCCCCGCACACCGCCGCCGCACCCACACCGCGTCGGCGAACCCCGCCGACACCCGCGCCCGCAACCACGCCAGCCGCCCCGTCGGATCCAGCAGCACCCCGTCGCCCCGGAAACACCCCGCGAACACGAACGAACCCAACACGTCCTCCGGCGACCCCAGGTCCTCCCACGTCACGAACGTGACCTCCAGCAGCACCCCACCCCAGCGGAACTTCCCCAACTTCTCCGCCGGCTCCGACCGCACCACCAGCACGTCCACGTCCGACCACGGCGGCACCACCTCGCCCGCCGCCATCCCCAGCACCGACCCGCTGAGCAGCGCGCCCTCCACACCGGGCTCCCGCGCCGCGTACGCCCGCACCCATGCCGCCGCGACCGCGCGCGCCGCACCCGCCCTCACGACCCCGCCCCCCGCTCCGCCGGGGCCAGCGCCGCCAACGCCCGGTTGGTACGGTTGGACCGCACCGCCTCCCGCTGCTGCCCGGCCGTCACCTCGATGTAGGTCTGTGACGACGCCAGCGACGCGTGCCCCAGCAGCCGCATGATCTCCGCCGCGCTCGCCCCGTCCTCCGCCAACCGCGTCGCGAACGTGTGCCGCAACGCGTGCAACCGCGCCCCGCGCGGCACCCGGTCGGTGATGCCGGCCCGCCGGTAGCAGGACTCCACCAGATACTGCAGTCCGCCCCGGCGCAGCGGCTCACCCCGGCGGTCCACCAGCAGCGGCGCGTCCGGCCGCACCGTCCGCGACCCGAACCGGCGGGCGCGGCTGTCCAGGTAGTCCACCAGCACCCGGTCCAGCTCCGGCTCGACCGGCACCACGCGTGGTCGCCCGCCCTTGCCGGCGACGTCGACGCGCCGCTCACCCGGGCGACCCGCCAGCGAACCCACCCGCAACGCCAGCAGTTCCGACAGCCGCAGCCCCGCGCACAGCGCCAACGCCAGCACCGCCACGTCCCGCTCCGGCCACGGGTCGCGCTGCCAGCCCTCCTGCCGCGCCACCGAGGCCAGCAGTTGCTCCGGGGTGTCCGCCCCACGCAGGGGCTTGGGCTGGGGGAGCGGCGCCCGGGGCCGCCCGACCGCCGGCATCGGGTTGCCGGCGACGACGCCGTCGGCGACCAGGAAGGAGAAGAAGCTGTTCCAGGTGGACCAGGCCCGGTGTACCGAGGCGGCCGCCCGGGGAGCGGCGAATCGGGCGAAGGCCGCCCGCATGACCCGGGGAGTGAGGGCGGTGAGCGGCAACTCGTCGAGGGGGAGGGGAGGGGCGGTCTCCTCGGCCGCCAACGCGGCGACAGTGCGCAGGTCCCGCCGGTACGCCTCCAGCGTGTGGGGGGAGGGCTTGCGGGTGGCGCGGGCGGTCAGGAACTCCTCGATCAATCGCAGTACCGATTCGTCCTGTTCGTCATGCATAAGGACCATTATGCATGAATTTCGTGTTCGCCGGCAACGGCGGGAAGAAGGGGGAGAGCGTGCAACGCTACGTGCTCACCGGCGCGCCCGGGGCGGGAAAGACGACGCTCGCCGACGCGCTACGACGTCGTGGGTGGAGCGTCGTCGCCGAGGCGGCCACCGACGTCATCGCCGCGGGGCAGGCGCGCGGCGATGACGAACCGTGGCGCGGGGTGGGCTTCGTCGACGCCGTGGCGCGGTTGCAGCGCGAACGGCGGGAGGCGGCCGGGTCGCGGGGGCCGGTGCAGGTCCACGACAGGTCTCCGCTGTGCACCCTGGCGCTCGCCCGGCACCTGGGCTGCCCCGTCGGGCCGACGCTCGCCGCCGAGGTGGAGCGGGTGCTCTGGGAGGGGGCCTACCAGCGTCCGGTGTTCCTCGTCGAGCCGCTCGGCTTCGTGACCCGCACCGCCGCCCGCCGGATCGACTACGCCGAGTCGCTGGCGTTCGCCCGTGTCCACGAGCAGGTCTACCGGGAGCACGGCCACGAACTCATCGCCGTCCCGCCCGCCCCGGTGGCGGCGCGGGTCGCGCTGGTGGAGGCGCACCTGCGGCGGCTCGCCGGCCTCCCGCAGGGTCCCGGCTGACGGGGGGCGGGGTCTCCGCGCGGCGCGCTCGTGTGCCCGATCGGTGGAAGGGGGTGGATTATGCAGGCGGATACCTGCATAATCGGCGAGGTGAGCGCAGAGGCGGGAGAGATGGACCAGGTCTTCAAGGCACTGGCCGACCCCACCCGACGGCTTCTGCTCGACCGCCTGCGGGAACACAACGGGCAGACGTTGCGGGAGCTCTGCGAGCGCCTCGACATGGCGCGCCAGTCGGCGACCCAGCACCTCGACGTCCTCGTCCGGGCCAATCTCGTCACCGTCGTACGGCGCGGACGCGAGCGGCTGCACTACCTGAACCCGACGCCGATCCACGAGATCGAGGAGCGCTGGATCTCGGGCTTCGAGAGGCGCCGCCTGCAAGTAATCAGTGCCATCAGGAACCAGGCAGAGGAGCACACCATGACCAACACGGCCACGGCCCCGCCGACCTACGTCTACGTCACGTACATCCGCGCCAGCGCCGAACAGGTGTGGCAGGCCCTGACAGACGCGGACCTGACGGCCTCCTACTGGGGACACGCCAACGTCTCCGACTGGCAGCCGGGGTCCACCTGGGAGCACCGGCGCGCCGACGGGTCAGGCGACCTCGACGCCGTCGGGCGAGTCGTCGAGGCCGAGGCGCCGGCACGCCTGGTGATCACCTTCGCGGCGCCGGGCGACGAGCCGCCCGCGGGCCCGTCGGTCGTCACGTTCCTCGTCGAGCCGCACCAGGACTTCGTCCGCCTCACCGTGACCCACGAGAATCTCACCGACCAGGAGATGCACACCGGGATCTCGCAGGGCTGGCCCGCCATCCTCGCGAATCTCAAGTCGCTGCTCGAGACCGGAGAGGCCCTTTCCTCGGCACCGTGGGAGATGTCGACGGACGCCTGAGACATCCTGGCCACGCCACCCCCGCCACCCGTTGCCGAAGGAGACCCTCGTGACCGCATCACCCCCGACCCCGCTCGTCGACAGTGTCGCGCTGTTCCAGCGGTCCGCCGACTACGCGCTCGGAGCCCTGTCGGCCGTCGGCGATGCCGACCTCGACCGGCCGACGCCGTGCGCCGGCTGGGACCTGCGGACGTTGGTGCTGCATCTCGCCGACGCCGCCGACGCCCTCACCGACTTCGCCGCCACGGGAGAACTGGTTCTTCCGGCGTCACCCCGAGCGGGCGGGGCCGACCCGGTGGCCGTCGCGCGGGAGCGCACCCAGCGCCTGCTCGACGCCGTGCGTGCGGCGGTGCACGGCGACGCGCAGCACCCCGCCCAGGCCGCGTGGGCGGGCGGTGCCGCGCGCGGCGGCGCGATCGAGTTCGCGGCGCACGGGTGGGACATTGCCACCGCCTGCGGCGCGGACCGGGAGATCCCCGCCGGGCTGGCCACCGAGCTTCTCGCGTTGTCCGCGTCGCTGGTCGGCGAGCAGGCCCGCCAGTCTCGGTTCGGCCCGCCCGTGTTGGTCCCGTCCGGCGCGGCCCCGGGCGACCGCCTCGTCGCCTTCCTCGGCCGGGATCCCGCCACACGTCCGTGAGGTTGCCCCCTGTGCCATGAGGGCGGGGCGTCGGGGAGGAGCGATATTCGGTCTACTTGACATAATGTGCATTATCGAACCAGGCTGTATCGGCGCGTGACCTCGTTGTTCTTCTCATTCCGTGTGCTGCGGCCAGTGGCCGTCCGGCCGCGCGTCTGGCCTACGCGTTGCCGGAGATTAGAGCGCAGCTCGCTGATCGCGGCGTGTTACATCTCGCCGGCCGTACCGTCGCGGGCCAAACCGAACATCGTCAGGCTCGCCTGTCACCGGTGCATGGGCTTCCAGCGAGAAGGGCGCGGCTGGGTCGCAGCGGCGCGGACCACGGTCGAGGAGATCGTCGCCAGTTCGGGCCGAGCCGGCATGAACAGGGTCGTGATGCCCAGCGTCTCGTTCATGGCCGCCAGCTGATACTCGCGCTCCGCGTCGACGGCGTTCCGTACGCCACGGATGATCACTCCGGCTCCGTGTTGCTGGCAGTAGGCCACGGTCAACCCGCTCCAGGCTGCGACTGTCACGTTCTCCCAGCCCGCCGGGAGAACGGCACGGATCTCCAGCGCGCGTTCCGCACCGGTCTTGGTAGGCCGCTTCTCATCGTTGACCGCGACCAGCACCGTTACCTGGTCGAACAAGCGCCGCGCCCGATCAACGAGATCCCGATGACCGTCAGTGAAGGGGTCGAACGTTCCGGGATAGACAGCTCGGGAGCTTCGGGGATCGCCCACAGGCATGTGAAGCACCGACACATGCTATCTGCCGTCCGGGTGGCTCACCTCGGCCGCACGGAACCGGGTGCTCCTGGTCCGGCGGTCGGACAGCGGCGAGTGGGCTTTCACGATCGGGCGCCTGGAGCCCGGCGAGCAGCCTCCCAGCGCTACCGATGCCGCGATCCGCTAGAAGTGGATCGATGCGCAGGTGGGCACCGCTCCCCCGTGTCCCAGCCCCGTACAGTCGGCTTCGCGTTGTCGTTGCGTCGTCGGCTGCGCCAACCAGGGCGAATGGGAGCGGTCAGAGTCCCGCCGCCCGACGATCGAGCGGTCGGAGTGGGTGATCACGATTCTGATGCGGGCCCGGCGCTGCGGAAGGTGCGACGGTAGGCGTCCGGCGGTACGCCGACGGTGCGGTTGAAGTGTCGGCGTAGCGTCGTGGCGGTTCCCATGCCAGCCGCCTCGGCGATGGCGTCGATGCTGTTGTCGGTGTTCTCCAGCAGCTCCTGGGCCCGACGGATCCGCTGTGTCGACAGCCACTGCAGCGGGGTGGTGCCTGTTGCCGACTTGAAGTGGCGGGCCAGGTTGCGCGAGCTCATGTTCGCCTGGCGGGCCAGGTCCTCCACGGTCAGCGGACGGTTCAGCCGTTCCATCGCCCAGGGGAAAAGGTCGGCGAGGGGGTGTCGGTCAGCTGCCGACGTAGGCCGCCAGGTGCTCGCCGGTGAGCGTGGTGCGGGCGGCGACGAGGGCGGCGGGTGTGCCCTCGAAGACGATCCGGCCGCCGTCGTGGCCGGCGCCGGGGCCGAGATCGATGATCCAGTCGGCGTGCGCCATGACCGCCTGGTGGTGCTCGACGACGATGACCGACTTGCCGGCGTCGACGAGCCGGTCGAGCAGGCCGAGCAGTTGCTCGACGTCGGCGAGGTGTAGACCGGTGGTCGGCTCGTCGAGGACGTAGACGTCACCCTTCTCGGCCATCTGCGTGGCCAGCTTGAGCCGCTGCCGCTCGCCGCCGGACAGCGTGGTGAGCGGCTGGCCGAGGGTGAGGTAGCCGAGCCCGACGTCCGCGAGCCGGTCGAGGATCTTGTGTGCGGCCGGCGTGCGCGCCGCGCCGTCGGAGAAGAACTCCTCGGCCTCGGTCACCGACATGGCGAGCACCTCGGCGATGTTCCGGCCGCCCAGCGTGTACTCCAGCACCGACGCCTGGAACCGCTTGCCCTCGCACTCCTCGCAGGTGGATTCGACGGTGGCCATGACGCCCAGGTCGGTGTAGATGACGCCGGCGCCGTTGCAGGCTGGGCAGGCGCCCTCGGAGTTGGAGCTGAACAGCGCCGGCTTCACGCCGTTGGCCTTCGCGAACGCCTTGCGGATCGGCTCGAGCGCTCCGGTGTACGTCGCCGGGTTGCTCCGTCGCGAGCCGCGGATCGCGCCCTGGTCGATCACGACCACGCCGTCGCGGCCGGCGACCGAGCCGTGGATCAGCGAGCTCTTGCCGGAGCCGGCGACGCCCGTGAGTACGCAGAGCACCCCGAGGGGGATGTCGACGTCCACGTCCTGGAGGTTGTGCGTCGATGCGCCGCGGATCTCCAGCGCGCCGGAGGACGGACGCACCGACTCCTTGAGGGTGGCCCGGTCGTCGAGGTGTCGCCCGGTGAGGGTGTCGCTGGCCCGCAGCCCTTCGACGGTGCCCTCGAACACCACCTCGCCGCCCTCGGTGCCGGCACGCGGGCCCAGGTCGACGACGTGGTCGGCGATTGCGATCACTTCCGGCTTGTGCTCCACGACCAGCACGGTGTTGCCCTTGTTGCGTAGCCGCAGCAGCAGGTCGTTCATCCGCTGGATGTCGTGGGGGTGCAGGCCGACGGTGGGCTCGTCGAAGACGTAGGTGACGTCGGTGAGCGATGAGCCGAGGTGTCGGATCATCTTGGTGCGCTGTGCCTCTCCCCCGGACAGGGTGCCCGACGGCCGGTCGAGCGAGAGGTATCCCAACCCGATTTCCGTGAAGGAGTCGAGGAGGTGTTGCAGTCCGGTGAGCAGCGGGACCACTGACGGTTCGTCGAGGTTCCGGACCCAGTCGGCGAGGTCGCTGATCTGCATGGAGCAGACGTCGGCGATGTTCTTTCCCTTGATTTTCGACGACCTGGCCTCCTGGCTGAGTCGGGTGCCGTCGCACTCGGGACAGGTCGTGAACGTCACTGCCCGCTCCACGAAGGCGCGGATGTGCGGCTGCAGCGCGTCGACGTCCTTGGCCAGGAACGATTTCTGGATCTTCGGGATCAGTCCCTCGTACGTCAGGTTGATCCCTTCGACCTTGATCTTGGTCGGCTCCTTGTAGAGGAGGTCGTGCAGTTCCTTCTTGGTGTACTTGCGGATCGGCTTGTCGGGGTCGAAGAAGCCGCAGCCGCGGAAGATGCGGCCGTACCAGCCGTCCATGGTGTAGCCGGGGATGGTGAGCGCGCCCTCGTTGAGCGACAGGCTGTCGTCGTACAGCGCCGTCAGGTCGAAGTCGGTGACCGAGCCCATGCCCTCGCAGCGCGGACACATGCCGCCGAGTCGGGTGAAGGTCGCCTTCTCGGTCTTCGTCTTGCCGGCACCGCGCTCGACGGTGATCGCACCGCTGGCCTTCA
Organism: Micromonospora sp. NPDC047730; assembly: GCF_043204765.1. Lineage (NCBI taxonomy): Bacteria > Bacillati > Actinomycetota > Actinomycetes > Micromonosporales > Micromonosporaceae > Micromonospora > Micromonospora sp. NPDC047730. The sequence continues at coordinate 63,743 of NZ_JBIDCU010000004.1, forward strand.
CCGAGGGGACGTTGAACGAGTACGCGTTGGGCGAGCCGATGTGCGGCTTCCCGAGCCTGCTGAACAGGATGCGCAGCATCGCGTTGGCGTCCGTGGCGGTGCCGACGGTGGAGCGGGGGTTGGCGCCCATCCGCTCCTGGTCGACGATGATCGCGGTCGTCAGCCCGTCAAGTAGGTCGACCTCGGGCCGCGCCAGCGTCGGCATGAAGCCCTGTAGGAAGGCGCTGTAGGTCTCGTTGATCAGCCGCTGCGACTCGGCGGCGATCGTGTCGAACACGAGGGAGCTCTTGCCCGAGCCGGAGACGCCGGTGAACACCGTGAGCCGGCGCTTCGGGATCTCGACGGTGACGTCCTTGAGGTTGTTCACGCGCGCGCCGTGCACACGGATCAGGTCGTGGTTGTCGGCAACGTGCGGCGGTGTGTCCGTCCTCGGGGCCCTGCTCATCGTTACTCCATTTGTGGGGCGGGGCCGCCTTCGCGGTCTCCGTCGGCGTGGCTTGGCTCGATCTGGCCAGCTTCGGGGCAGTGTGTCTGGTTTTTCATCGTCGGCGCGGTCGCGGCGACGGTCCTTGTCTACCTGGTCGGCGGTGGCGGTCGGGGGTGGGGCGACGCCTGTCCGGTCGACGCTGGCGGGTTGCCCTCGGCGCAGGGGTCAAGCCTGCCACGCCGCTTCGGCCCGTGGCGGCTCCGGGTTCCGGCGCGGCGGTCGCGTCTGGCCGGGGCGTCGGACCTACCGGCGTCGGTCGCGCTGCGCGGGTGGCGGCTTGCGTTCGCCGGACGGCTCAGCGCACCTCGTTGATGCGGATCAGGTTGCCCGTGGGGTCGCGGAAGGCGCAGTCGCGGACGCCGTACGGCTGTGCGGTCGGCTCCTGGACGACGTCGGCGCCGCTGGCCTGCAGCCGCTCGAAGACGTCGTCGAGGTCGTCGGTGGCCAGGGTGATGGCGGTGTAGCTGCCCTTGGCGATCAGTTCGAGGATGGTGCGGCGCTCGTCGTCGGTGATGCCGGGGTCGGCGGCCGGCGGGTGCAGGACGATGGACGTGCCCGGCTGGTTGGCGGGACCGACCGTGATCCAGCGCATCCCGTCGTATCCGACGTCGTTGCGGACCTCGAAGCCGAGGGTGTCGCGGTAGAAGGCCAGGGCGGCGTCCGCGTCGGTGTGCGGAAGGAAGGCGTAGTGGATGGTGATGTTCATGGCGGTCAGGCTAGTTGCGGCTGCGTGACCTGCGCTTCTCGATTCCTGATCGGTCTGGTCACCTGTTTCGCGATGCACGGCGGCATCTCCGCGCTCGCGGGCGCTGTCCGGGCGCGATAGGTGCTGGGCGGCACGCCGACCAACTCGGTGAAGCGGGTGCTGAAGGTGCCCAGTGAGGAGCAGCCGACCGCGAAGCAGACCTCGGTGACGCTGAGGTCGCCACGACGCAGCAGCGCCATCGCGCGCTCGATGCGCCGCGTCATCAGATAGGCGTACGGCGACTCGCCGTACGCGGCGCGGAACTGGCGGCTGAGGTGTCCGGCCGACATGTTGACGCCGCGGGCGAGCGCCTCGACGTCCAGCGGCTGCGCGTACTCCCGGTCGATCCGGTCGCGGACGCGGCGCAGCCGCGTGAGGTCGCGCAGGCGCTGCTCCAGGTCCGGTCTGCTGGTCACATGCGGATCGTACGTCGCGGTCGACACGAGGTCCGTTGGGTGGGCGCGGTCGGTGCCGGGTTGTGGCAGGCGGGCGCGCCCGGGGGCGACGGCCGACGCCACGGGTGGGCGGTATGTGCCGATTGTGGCGGCCGCTCCCCTGCCGCCGTGTCGGTTTCCACCAAAGATCCGGCGGGGATGCGCCTCGATGTTGACCGCTTGGGATAGCGTGTCGTCGCTCTGTCTGGGGAGATCTCCAGAGTCCTTCGGGGGAAAGAAGCTGTCACGTGTCACTTTGGAAGAAGACCACTGTTCTGGCGGTCTCCGCGCTCACGGCACTCGCGGTGACTGCCTGCGGCTCGAAGCCCGGCTCGGACGCGCCGGCGCAGCCCAGCGTGCTGGAGCTGCTCGCCAGTGATCTCAAGGGTTCGTTGCAGAAGACGATCGATGCCACCGACAAGAGCGAGTCGGTGACGGTGACGATGCAGGGCACGGCGGGCGGCGAGAAGATCTCGGTGCAGGGCGTGGTCGATCTGGGAGACCCGGTCAAGGCCGAGATGACGACGGCGGGCCCGGACGGCAGCCCGACGGTCGTCCGGATGATCGGCAGCGTGGTCTACGTCGAGATCCCGGCGAAGGACCGCGCGAGCATCGGCGGGAAGCGCTGGATGAAGCTGGACCTGGCCGCGGCCGGCGAGCAGGCGGGGATGGACTTCACCAAGCAGTTCGAGGACATCGACCCGACCAAGCAGGTCAAGACGCTGCTCGCCACCGAGGGTGTCACGGTCGTCGGCGAGGAGACGGTGAACGGGGCGCGCACGGTCCACTACACCGTCACTGCTCCGGTGGCGACCTACCTGGGGCAGCTCGACGCCGAGCTGCGGTCGGGCGTCGAGCAGCAGTACGCCAAGCAGGGCGTCAAGGAGCTCACGATCGACCTCTGGGTCGACGAGCAGTACCGGCCGCGCCGGGCGAGCCTGGACATGGGCAAGATGGGCGACATGACGGTCGACTACACCGACTACGGCAAGGCGGCGAACGTCGAGACGCCGCCTGCGGCGGAGACCGCCGACTTCGCCGAGATGCTGCAGGGCCTGAAGGGCGCGTCTACCGGCAACTGACCAGAGCCAGGATGCTGCCCGGCCGGTGATCTCTCCGGCCGGGCAGTGCCGTCTCAAGAGGACGTCGTGTCAGCCCGGGCGCGGCCAGAGGGCGCACTCGTGGCGGTGTCCGGGGTCAGATGAGCACGCTCCATGTGACGGGGCCGACGAGGCCGTCGGCGACGAGGCCGCTGCGGCTCTGGAAGCCGCGTACGGCGTTGGCGGTGACCGAGCCGAAGGAGCCGTCGACGAGGAGGTTGGCGCCGCGGGCGTTGAGGGCGGTCTGGAGGCCGCGTACGAGGTCGCCGGAGTTGCCTTCCCGTAGGGGCAGGATGAGGGCGGTCCAGGTGATCGGGCCGACGAGGCCGTCGGCGTAGAGGCCGCGGCTGGTCTGGAACGACCTGACGGCGGAGGTGCAGGCCGGTCCGAAGACGCCGTCGACGACGACGGTGATGCCGCGGGCCCGCAGGAGGTACTGGATGGTGCGGGGCACCCATCCGGAGGCGCCCTGGCTGACGCTCGGGTAGCCGGTGCTGCCGACGGGGGCCGTCGCGCCGAGGGTGATGCCGCGGTTGGCGAGGAAGATCCGGGGGTCGGTGGAGGTCAGTCGGGGACGGTGGATCTCGAAGTGCAGGTGCGGGCCGCTGGAGTTGCCGGTGTTGCCCATGAGGCCGATCAGTTGTCCGCAGCTGACCCGCTGGCCGACGTCGACCAGGACGCGGTGGAGGTGGCCGTAGTAGGAGAAGTAGCTGTCGGCGTGGTTGAGGTGGACGCTGTTGCCGGTGCGTCCGGGCAGGGGCCCGCCGGTGGTGTCGCCCGGGTACGAGTTGGTCTTGATGTCGCGGACCGTGCCGTCGGCGGTGGCGTAGACGGGGGTGCCCTGGTTGTTGGCGACGTCCCAGCCGGTGTGGGTGGGGCGGCTGGGGGTCTTGTAGCCGGAGGTCAGGGTGCCGAGGGTGGGGTTGCTCCAGCCGGCGACGGCCGCCATGGCGGGGCTCGGCATACCGACGACGCCGATGCCGACGCCGGTGCCCAGTGCGGTGAGGAGGGTGCGGCGCCGGGCGGGCGTGTCGAGCAGGCGGCGTGTTCCCAGGTCGTCGCTCATCGGGTCTCCCCTGTTCGGGCCGTGGTGTCCGGGCACCCGGTCGAGTGATGGGCGTCGATCGTAAATGATCTGTATCGGCCGGGGCAATCAGTGAAACTTTCCTACCGATCGGGTGGCCGCGCCCCTGCGCGGACGCCTCCGCTCACGAGCCCGCGTCGACGAGCCGGGGACGGCGGGCGAGGACGAGGGTGGTGCGCAGGCGCAGCATGCGACGGCTACAGGCCACCGGCGACGCGTAGGACGGTGCCGGTGGTGTAGGTGGCGTCGGGGCCGAGGAGCCAGGCGATGGCGGCGGCGACCTCGTCGGGTTCGCCGGGGCGGCCGAGGGGGATGCGGTCGGCGGCGGTGTCGGGTCGGTCGGGTCGGCCGGACAGGGCGTGGATGTCGGTGCGGATGATGCCGGGGGCGACGGCGTTGACGCGGATGCCGCGGGGGGCGAGTTCCTTGGCGAGGCCGGTGGTGAGGGTGTCGGTGGCGGCCTTGACGGCGGCGTAGTGGACGTACTCGCCGGGGCTGCCGAGGGTGGCCGCGGCGGAGGAGACGTTGACGATGGCGGCGCCGCGACCCATCCGGCGGGCGGCCTGCTGGGCGCACAGGACGTAGCCGACGAGGTTGACGTCGACGACGTGGCGCAGGTCGGCCGGGTCGAGGTCGACGAAGGCGCCGATGGGGCTGGTGACGCCGGCGTTGTTGACCAGGCCGGTGATCGGGCCGAGGTCGGCGGCGGCGTCGAACAGGGCGGCGACCCGCTCGGGGTCGCGGGTGTCGGCGGGCACGGCGAGGCCGCGTACCCCGGTGGCGTGGAGGTCGGCGAGCACCTTGTCGGCGGCGTCGCGGTCACGGCGGTAGCCGAACACGACGTGGTGGCCGGCGTGGGCGAGGCGGCGGGCGGTGGCCGCGCCGATGCCGCGGCTGCCGCCGGTGATGACGGTGACGGGATTCAATGCGCCTCTCCCCTGCCGTGGCTGCTGGGCCGACGTTACCGCGACCGGCGCGCCTGCTGCGGGAGGGGAAGGTCACACGGGCGGTCGGTGGTGGGTGTGGGGGTGGGCGGCCCGGTCGCCGCATACGCTCGGCGCGACCCGGGTGACGACGGTGGAGGTGTGCGGTGGCGGGTGTGGGTGTCGGGGACGTGGTGGAGGACTTCACGCTGCCCGACGAGACGGGTACGCCACGGCGGCTGTCGGAGTTCCTGGCCGCCGGCCCGGTGGTGCTGTTCTTCTACCCGGCGGCGCTGACCCGCGGGTGCACGGCGGAGAGCTGCCACTTCCGGGACCTGGCGGCGGAGTTCGCGGCCGTGGGCGCGCAGCGGGTGGGCATCAGCCGGGACCCGGTGGCGAGGCAGGCGGAGTTCTCCCGGTTGCACGGGTTCGACTATCCGCTGCTGTCCGACCCGGACGGTGTGGTGGCGGACCGGTTCGGGGTGCGGCGGCGGCTGCCGCTGGGCGCGTTGGGCACGCGGCGGATGACGTTCGTGATCGGCACGGACCGGCGGGTGATCGGGGTGGTCCACAGTGAGCTGAACATGAACGCGCACGCCGACGCGGCGCTGCGGGCGCTGGGGGGTTGATCTCGCGCGTGTCGGGGCCGGCTGGTATCAAGGCAGGCGTCTGAACAGGTGTACGAGGGAAGAGGTTGCTGATGGGTGGCGCTGGCCAGGGGTTGTCCGACGAGGACGTGCGCACCATCCGGGAGGCGTTGGCGGCAGGGCGGAAACCGAAGGTGGTGTTCACCGCGTCGGCGGGCCAGATCGCCGGGCAGGTGGGGCAGGTGGTGGAGCTGACCGACCCGGCGGCGTCCGACGAGTTCGTGGTGGTCCGGTTCGGTCGCGACGAGTTGCCCTTCTCCCCCGCCGACGTGGCGGTGGCGCCGCGGGGCGTGGGCCGCAAGGTGGCGGAGCCGCAGCCGCAGCCGGAGCCCGAGCCGGCGCCGGCGGAGCCGGAGTTCGTGTTGGACCGGGCGCCGGTGCCGGCGCCGCGGGAGCAGCGGGAGGAGCCGAAGGTGGAGACGGCGGAGGCGAAGCCGGCGCGGCGGCCGGTGAAGGCGGCGAAGCCGAAGGGCCCAACGGGGCTGACGGTCACGCTGGCGTACGCCGACGGCGAGTGGACGGTCGCGGCGCAGCAGGGCAGCAAGTCCCTGGCGAAGCCGTACGTGGTCAAGCCGGCGGAGGCGCTGCGGATGGTGGCGCTGGTCGACGTGCCGGGGGTCCACGAGGCGGTGGAGCAGATCATGGCGGCGGAGCGTGCCGAGGCGGAGCAGCAGGCGGAGAAGCTGCGCGCGGAGCTGGCCGAGATCGAGGCGCGGCTGGCGGAGTTGCGCGAGGCCCACTGAGCGGCGGGCGCCGGCGGGGCGGGTGGCGGTGGCGCCGTCGGCCCGGCCGGCGCCCGGTCAGAGCGTCGCGGTCAGCCGCTCGACCACGGCGGCGGCGGGGCCGGTGGTGGCGTGCCGGTAGCCGGTGCCGGCCCACAGGTGCACCCGGTCCGCGTGCCCGGCCGCGGCCGCCGCCGCGCGCATGCCCCGGGTCAGGTGGTGCAGCTCCGGATAGCCGAGCGGCGCGACGGGCTCGTACCGGTCGATGAAGGCGTTGCGCAGCCCGCGCGCCGGCCGGCCGGTGAAGGCGCGGGTGAGCACGGTGCCGGTGCGGGCCGGGTCGGCCAGGGCGTCGCGATGGGTGCGGCTGGCCCCGCTCTCGTCGGTGCGTAGCAGCAACGTTCCGACGGCCACCGCGGTGGCGCCGGCGGCGACCAGGTCACGGACGTCGTCGGGGCCGGCGACGCCGCCGGCGGCCACCACCGGCAGCCCGGTGGCCCGGAGCACGTCGTGGACCAGGGGGCGGGTCGAGGTCGGCGGGGCCGGCCGGTGCGGGGTGTGGGTGCCGCTGTGCCCGCCGGCCTCGGTGCCCTGGGCCACCAGGCCGTCGACGCCCAGCTCGCGTGCGGCGAGCGCCTCGTCCACCGAGGTCACCGTGACCAGCACCCGGGTGCCGGCGCGGCGCAGCGCGGTCACCGCCGCCGGGTCGGGCAGACCGAAGGTGAAGCTGACCACCGGCACCGGGGCAGCCAGCAGCAGGTCGATCTTGTCCGGCCAGTGGTCGTCGTCGTGCACCAGCGGCGCGCCGGCCAGGTCGAGCCCGTACGGTGCGCCCTCGGCGGCGATCTGGTGGGCGTACCGGCGGAAGGTGGTCTCGTCGATGTCGCGGGCACCGGGCACGAACAGGTTCACCCCGTGCGGCGTCCCGGTGGCGCGCAGCTCGGCCAGCTCGGCGGTGACCGCCTCGGGGGTCTTGTAGCCGGCGGCGAGGAAGGCGAAGCCGCCGGCCGCGGCGACGGCGCGGACCAGGGCGCAGGTGGTGGCGCCCCCGGCGAGCGGGGCGGCGACGACCGGCGTCGCGCTGCCGAACAGGTTGGTCCACGCGTCGCCGGTCATCGCCTCACCCTAGTCCCGGGCCGGGTCAGTGCTGCGGGATGTGGGCCACTCCGATGCGCTTGCGGAACACCCAGTACGTCCAGCCCTGGTAGGCCAGCACGATCGGGGTGAACACCACCGCCACCCAGGTCATGATCTTCAGGGTGTAGGGGGTGGAGGCGGCGTTGGTGGCGGTCAGCGTCCCCGCCGCGTCCAGGGTGGACGGCAGCACGTTCGGGAACAGCGCCGCGAACAGCGTCGCCACGGCCAGGCCGATCGCCACGGCGGTGCCGGTGAACGCCCAGCCCTCCCGGCGTGCCCGGGCGGCGGCGAGACCGCCGAGCAGGGCCAGCGCCGCGCCGACGGCGAACACGACGGCGGCCGTGCTGGAGCGGATGGTCAGCGTCCAGGCCAGGAACGCCACGGCGAGCACGGCGGTGGCCACGCCCAGGCGCACCGCGAGCGCGCCGGCACGCTCGCGGATGTCGCCCACGGTCTTCAGCGCGAGGAACACCGCGCCGTGGGTGAGGAACAGCGCCGCGGTGGTCACGCCGCCGAGCAGGGCGTACGGGTTGAGCAGGTCGAGCAGGCCGCCGACGTACTCGTGGTCGGCGTCCAGCGGCACGCCGCGCAGGATGTTGGCGAACGCCACGCCCCACAGCACCGCCGGCACGAGCGAGCCGACGAAGATCGCCGTGTCCCAGCGCCGCTTCCAGGACGCCTCGGAGCGCTTGTGGCGGTACTCGAAGGCGACGCCGCGGGCGATCAGGGCCAGCAGGATCAGCAGCAGCGGCAGGTAGAAGCCGGAGAACAGGGTGGCGTACCACTCGGGGAAGGCGGCGAACATCGCGCCGCCGGCGGTGATCAGCCACACCTCGTTGCCGTCCCAGACCGGGCCGATGGTGTTGATCAGGACGCGGCGTTCCCGGTCGTTGCGGCCGAGCACGGGCAGCAGCATGCCGACGCCGAAGTCGAAGCCCTCCAGGATGAAGTACCCGGTGAACAGGACCGCGACGAGCAGAAACCAGATGGTGGTGAGTTCCACGGTGGGCTCCGGTGATCAGTAGGCGAAGGCGAGCGGGCGCTCGGCGTCGTCGTGGCTGTCGTCGATCTGGGGATCCGGGGTGAGGTCGGGCACGCCGGCCCTGGCGTAGCGCAGCAGCAGCTTGACCTCGATCACGGCGAGGGCGGCGTAGATCAGGGTGAAGGCGGTGAACGAGGTGAGCACCTCGGTCATCGACACGCTGCGGGACACGCCGTCGCGGGTGAGCATCTCGCCGAACACGATCCACGGCTGGCGGCCCATCTCGGTGAAGATCCAGCCGAAGGAGTTCGCCGCGAGGGGCAGCAGCGGCATGGCCAGGCCGGCGCGCAGCAGCCACTTGCTGGTCGGGGTGCGGCCCTTGCGCTGGCTCCAGAGCACCAGCAGCGCGATGGCGGCGGCGGCCAACCCGAAGGCGATCATGAAGCGGAAGCTCCAGTAGGTGACCGGGATGATCGGGGCGTAGTTGCCGGCGCCGTACTGGGTGGCGTACTGGGCCTGCAGGTCGTTGATGCCCTGGACGGTGCCGTTGGGGTCGCCGGTGCCGAGGAACGACAGCAGGTACGGGATCTTGAGGGCGAACAGCTCGCGGCTGCCGTCGAGGCTGCCGACGGTGAGCACGGAGAACGAGGCGGGCGACTCGGTGGTGTAGAGCCCTTCGGCGGCGGCCATCTTCATCGGCTGCACCTCGGTCATGATCTTGCCCTGGATGTCGCCGGTGATGATCACGCCGGCGGTGGCGACCAGGGTGACCCAGGAGCCGAACTTGGCGGCGAACCGGTAGGCCGGGGTGTCGGCCGAGTCGCGGTTGCGGATCAGGTGCCACAGCGCGACCGCGACCAGCAGTGAGCCGGCGACCAGGAACGCGCCGGCGATGGTGTGCGGGAAGGTGACCAGGGCGACCTTGTTGGTCAGCACCGCCATGAAGTCGGTCAGTTCGGCGCGGCCGGTGTCGGGGTTGATCCGGTAGCCGACCGGGTTCTGCATGAACGAGTTCGCCGCGAGGATGAAGTACGCGCTGAGGTTGCTGCCGATCGCGGCGGCCCAGATGGCGGCCAGGTGCAGCCGCTTGGGCAGCCGGTCCCAGCCGAAGATCCACAGGCCGATGAAGGTCGACTCCAGGAAGAACGCGACCAGCGCCTCGATGGCGAGCGGCGCGCCGAAGATGTCGCCGACGAAGCGGGAGTAGTCGCTCCAGTTCATGCCGAACTGGAACTCCTGCACGATGCCGGTGACCACGCCCATGGCGAAGTTGATCAGGAAGAGCTTGCCGTAGAACTTGGTGAGCTTCAGGTACTTCTCGTCGCCGGTGCGGTGCCACATCGTCTGCAGGATCGCCACCAGCACGGACAGGCCGATGGTCAGCGGTACGAAGAGAAAGTGGTAGACGGTGGTGACACCGAACTGCCAGCGGGCGACGTCCAACGCGTCCACCAGAAACCCCCAGCTGTGCATACTACGAGACGTAGTAAATACTACTTCTCGTCGTAGACGAATGGGCAGGGGCGGGGGTCCCTAACCGACCCGGGACCAATGACCCTGATCACCTCTGCCGAACGGCCCCGACGGTCGCCGCGCCGTCGGGGCCGAACCGACTCCCCCGCCCCCACCACCCGGCCCGCGCGTGCGACCATTGCCGGCTGATGGACACCGCCCACCCGACGTGGCAGCCCCCGCTGATCTGGCGCGCCGCGCAACTGCTCGCCCGCGCCGTCGTCGCGCTCGTGGCCCGCCTCGAGATCAGCGGGGACATACCCGAGACGCTGCGCCGGGGCCCGCTGATCCTGGCCGCCAACCACATCAGCCCGTTCGACCCGGTCGTTCTCGCCGCCGCCTGCCGGGCCCGGGGCGTCGCCCCCCGGATCATGGCCACCGGCGGGCTGTTCCGCACCCCCGTCATCGGCACCGCGATGCGCCGCGCCGGGCACATCCGCGTCGACCGGGGCACCAGCGCCGTACACCGGGCCCTCGACGACGCCGCCGCGGCCGTCGCCGGCGGCTCGGTGATCCTGGTCTACCCCGAGGGCCGCATCGGCGTGGACCCCGGCATGTGGCCCGAACGCGGCAAGACCGGCACGGCCCGCCTCGCCCTGGCCTGCGCCGCGCCGGTGATCCCGGTCGCCCAGTGGGGGTCGCACGAGGTGGTGCCCTACCGCGCCCCGAAGGGTCTGCTGCGCGGCGTCGCCCGCGCGATGTGGCGGCGCCCCGTGGTCCGGGTGCACTTCGGTGACCCGGTCAACCTGGGCGACGTCACGCCCGTCACGCCCGGCGCGGCCCGGCACGCCACCGACCGGATCATCGACGCCATCACCGACGGCCTCGTCCCGCTGCGGCCCGACGAGCCCGACCGGCCCCGCCACGTCGACCCCGGCCGCCCCGCCGACACCAGCCGCTCGCACCGCCGCCGCCCGACGTCCTGAACCCGAGTCTCGTCCCGGCCGCAGCCGGAGCGCGCGCCGCGCGCCGCCCGCCACCCCACGCGGCGGCCGCCTTGTCGTGCGAACCTGTCCTGCCACCTGAATCGTCACTCAGCGCACAGGCGGTCACTCCCACTGGAGGACCCCTGTCGGCCCCTTTGCTCTGCACCCATCGACGCACCGGCCACCGAGAGTGAGACCCGTGGACAGCGGCCAGCGCCAAGCCCCGGGGAGAACCCGCAGGCCAACGGGGTGGTGCGCATAGGGCTGCAGAGCAAAGGGGCAGAACCGGCACCCGCCCGGACCTGACGCCCCCGCACGCTGAGTAATCCATGCGGCGTGACAGCCTGTGAGCGAACGACCGGCGCGACCGTGGGTTCGGCGCACGCCCGTGGGCTTGCGCGGCGGCCGCCCCGGAAAGCGGTCCGCACCGGCGATCAACGGTCACGGGCTGGTCGCCGCGCGGCAACCGGAGACCGGCATACTGCGTCGCGTGCTGACCCGTCACCCCTACCTCGACGCCCCCGCGCCGCTGGCCTTCGCCCACCGCGGCGGCGCCGCCGAGGGCGACGAGAACACCGCCGCGGCGTTCGCCCGCGCGATCGGGCTCGGCTACCGGTACGTGGAGACCGACGTGCACGGCACCGCCGACGGCGTGGCGGTGGTCTTCCACGACGCCACCCTGACGCGGGTCACCGGCGAGCCGGGGCGCATCGCCGACCTGCGCTGGGCGGACCTGGCCTCGGTACGCGTCGGCGGCGCCGCCGTGGTGCCCCGCCTCGACGAGGTCCTCGACGCCTGGCCCGGGGTCCGGTTCAACATCGACGTCAAGGCCGACGGCGGCGTCGACCCGACCGTGGCCACGGTCGGGCGCGCCAACGCCGGCGACCGGGTGCTGCTCGCCTCGTTCAGCGACGCCCGGCTGGCCCGGCTGCGCGCCAGCACCGGGGGCCGGATCGCCACCAGCCTCGGCATGCGCGGGGTGGCCCGGCTGCGGATGGCCTCGCTGACCGGCCGGGCGCTGCGGCTGCCCCCGTCGGTCGTCGCCGCCCAGGTGCCGGTGCGCTACGGGAGGGTGCGTGTGGTGGACCGCCGGTTCCTGCGCTACGCCCACCGACTCGGCCTGCAGGTGCACGTTTGGACGATCGACGAACCTGCCGAGATGCACGAGTTACTTGATCTTGGTGTGGATGGCATCATGACCGATCACGTCGGCGTGCTGCGCGACGTCTACCGCAGCCGCGGCCACTGGGCCGCCTGAGCGCCGAAGGACCCCCGATGGCCGAGACCGCCACCCCCACGGTCGGCGACACCCCCGCCCCGGCGAGCACCCGCCGCGAACGCACCGGCTGGTACTTCTACGACTGGGCGATGTCCGCCTTCTCCACCACGGTGATCACCGTGTTCCTCGGCCCGTTCCTGACCACCGTCACCGAACTGGCCGCCGGCTGCGAACTCGGCGCCGACACCTGCACCGGGTACGTGTACCCGCTGGGCATCAAGGTCGCCGCCGGCTCGTACTTCCCGTACCTGGTGTCGTTGTCGGTGTTCCTCACCGTGTTCGTGCTGCCCGTCATCGGGGCGGTCGCCGACCGGTCGGCGCACAAGAAGCGGTTGCTCGCCGCGGCGGCCTTCACCGGCGCCGGCGCCACCGTCGGCATGCTCTTCGTCACCGGCGACCGGTACCTGCTCGGCGGGCTGCTGTTCCTCGTCGCCAACATCGCCTTCGGCGCCGGCGTCGTGGTCTACAACTCGTTCCTGCCGCAGCTCGGCGGCCCCGACGACCGCGACGGCATCTCCAGCCGCGGCTGGGCCCTCGGCTACCTCGGCGGCGGCCTGCTGCTGGCACTCAACCTGGTCGCGGTCAGCATGCTCGGCGAGGAGGGCAACCACCAGCGCACCCTCGACCTGGCCCGCTGGTCGATCGTGTCCGCCGGGCTGTGGTGGGCGGCGTTCACCCTGGTTCCGCTGCGCTGGCTGCGCGAACACCCCACCGCCGCCGCGCTGGCCGGCGGCAACCCGGTCACCGACGGGTTCCGGCAGCTCGGCCGCACCCTGCGGGAGATCAAGGCGTACCCGCTGACGCTGTTCTTCCTGCTCGCGTTCCTGATCTACAACGACGGCATCCAGACCGTCATCGCCCTGGCCAGCCAGTACGGCACCGAGGAGCTGAAGCTCGGCCAGAGCACCCTGATCGTGACCATCCTGCTGGTGCAGTTCCTCGCCTTCGGCGGCGCGCTGCTGCTCGGCGCGCTCGCCAAGCGCATCGGCGCCTGGAAGACCGTCCTGATCAGCCTGGTGCTGTGGACCGGAGTGATCCTCGGCGCGTTCCGGCTGCCCGCCGAGGCGCCGCTGCCGTTCATGGTTCTCGGCGCGGCCATCGGCCTGGTGCTCGGCGGCAGCCAGGCGCTGAGCCGGTCGCTGTTCAGCCAGCTCATCCCCGCCGGCAAGGAGGGCGAGTACTACGGCTTCTACGAGATCAGCGACAAGGGCACCAGTTGGCTCGGCCCGCTGGCCTTCGGCCTGGTGTTCCAGCTGACGTCCTCGTACCGGGTGGGCCTGGTCTCCCTGCTCATCTTCTTCGTCGTCGGGTTCCTGCTGCTGCTGGCCGTGCCGATCCGCCGCGCGATCGTCGCCGCCGGCAACACCCCGCCCCGGGTGCTGTGAGGCAGCGCGGACCGCACCAACCTGATCGGGGGACGTCGATCAGCTAGGCTGCCCGACCGTGACCGACCACGCCGCCGCCCCGACCTGTCTGGCGCGCCCGCCGCTGGGCCCCGACGACTCCCCCGCCGGGTGCGCCGCGGCGCGGGGCGTGGACGGGCGTCCGCTGCACGCCGCGGCGTTGAAGTTCTTCTGGGGGCCGATGGACTGCGGCAAGTCCACGATGGCGTTGCAGATGAACCACAACCACGCCCGGCAGGGCCGCCGTGGCCTGGTCACCACCCGCATCGACCGCTCGTTGGGCCCGCAGGTCACCACCCGCATCGGGCTGGCCCACGAGGCCGTCGAGGTCACCGACGACCTCGACCTGCGCACGCTGGTGCGCGACACGTGGGCCGAGGGGGTCCGCGTCGACTACCTCATCTGCGACGAGGCCTCCTTCTACAACCTCGAGCACATCGAGCAGATGGCCGAGCTGGTCGACAGCTACGACGTCGACGTGTACGCGTTCGGGCTGGCCACCGACTTCCGGTCCTGCCTGTTCCCGGCCGCGCAACGGCTGTTCGAACTCGCCGACGAGGTGGCCCGCATCCAGGTCGAGGTGCTCTGCTGGTGCGGCCGGGAAGGGCTGCTCAACGCCCGGGTGGTCGGCGGGCGGGTCGTCCGCGAGGGCGAACAGGTCGTCATCGGCGACACGGTGGACAGCGCCGAGGTGCGCTACCAGGTGCTGTGCCGGCGGCACTACCGGGCCGGCGAGCTCGGCCCGCGCCGCTGACCCGTCAGTACGGGTCGCCGCACACCCGCCAGTCGCCGCCCTCCCGCACCACCGACAGCTTCCGCTCCTCGGTCAGCCCGCTGTCGCGGGTCAGCCGCACCGTCACCGTGCCCTGCGGGCGGCCGCCGCGCGTCGCCACCGACACGTCGAGGATCTCGTAGCCGCTGACCACCGGCGGCGTGCGCAGCCAACTGGTGAACCCGATCGGGCTCCACCGGGAGCGCGCGTCGGCGCAGAGCCGGTCGTACGCGCCGTCGGTGTCGCCCGCGGCGACGGAGCGCAGGAACCCGTCGGCGGTCTCCCGCACCGGACCACTGGCCTGCGTGACCACCTGCACGTTCCAGGCGCCCAGCCCGGCCACCCCGACGCAGCACAGCAGCACGGCGACGCCCGCGAACACCAGCCCGGTGCGCATCGGGCGGCGCCGCCGGGCCGGCCGGCTCCACGGCTGCTCAGCGCCCACCCGTCGACCGTAGAGAACCGGTGGGGCCGCCCGCAGGAAAAGCCGGCCCGGCCCGGACGGGCGCCCCGTCGTCCCTCCGTCGGCGCGTGCCCCGCGAGCCCGCCGACGCGCCCACCGTCGGCGCGAGCTCGCCGACGCGCCCACCCGGAAGGGCCCGCTCCGCCGGGCCGCCTCACGGCTCGATGAGGCCGGCCCGGATGGCGTAGCGGGTCAACTCGAGCCGGTCCCGGAGGCCGAGCTTCTGCAGCAGGTTGGCCCGGTGCCGTTCGACGGTCTTGACGCTGATGAACAGCAGGCGGGCGATCTCCTTCGACGAGTGGCCCTCGGCGACGAGCTTGAGGATCTCCTCCTCCCGTTCGGTGATGGCCCGCGCCGGCAGGCTCTCGCCCCGGGCGGTGCGTTCCAGATAGGTGCGGATGAGGGCGTTGATCGCGCCGGGATAGAGGAACGGCTCGTCGCGTACGGCGGCGCGGCAGGCCTCCACCAGGTCACGGTCGGCGACGGACTTGAGCACGTAGCCGTTGGCACCGACCTTGAGGGCCTCGAAGAAGTACTGCTCGTTGTCGTACATCGTCAGGATGAGGATGCGCAGGTCCGGCTGCTGCCGGGACAGCTCCCGGGCCGCCTGCAGGCCGGTCATCCGGGGCATGGCGATGTCGAGGATGGCCAGGTCGGGGCGCTCGGCCTGGGCCAGGGCGACGGCCTCCGCGCCGTCGCCGGCCTCGGCCACGACCGTCAGGTCCGGTTCGCTGTCGAGGATGAGCCGGACCCCGCGGCGCACCAGGGCGTGGTCGTCGGCGAGCAGGATGCGGGTCGTCACGGCCGGCCGTCCCGGTCGGTCAGCGGCACCCGCAGCCGCACCTCGGTGCCGCCGGCCGGGCCGGGGGTCACGGCGAGCGGGGCGCCGATGAGCAGGGCCCGCTCGCGCATACCGCGGATGCCGGCGCCCTCGGCCGCGTCGCCGATGCCCCGGCCGTCGTCGCGGATACGCAGCTGCACGTGGCCCGGCTGAGCGGCCAGGGACACCTCGACGGTGGTGGCCCTGGCGTGCCGGACGGTGTTGGTGAGGGCCTCCTGGGCGACCCGGTAGATCACCAGTTCGGCCTCGCCGTCGAGGGCCGGCAGGTCCGCGCCGAGGTGCAGGCGCACGGCCAGCTCGGTGTGCCCGGTGACCTCCGTCACGAGCGCCTTCAGGGCGCTGATCAGGCCGAGTTCCTCCAGCACCCCGGGGCGTAGCCGGCGGGCGATGCGGCGGATCTCGTCGAGGCTGTCGCGGGTGGTCTCCTGCACCTGGGCGAGCTGCGCGCGAACCGGGGCGGGCGCGTGGCGGGCGACCTGTTTCAGTTCGAGCAGGACCGCGGTCAGCGTCTGGCCGACCTCGTCGTGCAGCTCCTGGGCGATACGGCGGCGCTCGGCCTCCTGGGCGGACAGGGCGGCGGCCGCGCTGGTCGCCCGTTCCGCCTCCAGACGGTCGATCATGGCGTTGAAGGCGCGGATCAGCTCCGCGATGCCGGCCTGCCCGGCCGGGACCGGGCGCGGCTCGGGCTGGAGCAGGTCGATGGTGGTCATGGCCCGGGTCAGGCGGCGCAGCGGCGCCAGGCCGACCCGCAGCAGCGCGGCGTTGGCGACCAGCATCGCGGCGAGGCCCACGGCCAGGACGACGGCCTCGGTGAGCAGCACCGGGGTGGAGACCGTGACCGGGCCGAGCAGCAGCAACGTGGCGGTCACGAGCACCGCCGCGTTGAGCAGGAAGATCCGCCAGAACAGCGACACGACGACGCCTCCCCTCCCCGGCCCTGGTGCCCCGCCGGCCCGCGCCGACATCGGCAAATTGTCCGCAGGCCGGCGGGCGGTCACGCTCCGCAGCGGTCCCCTCTTCATGATCCAGCCTGCCCGGCGGCGCGCGTGGTGTAAATGCGTGCCCGCACCCATTTAGCCGCCGCGAGCTGCCGCGACGTGCGCCGGGCGGGGCCGCCGGCGGGGCGACGGCGGCAAATGGGTGTCAGCCCCGATGTCGGCCCGCACCGGGCGAATGACCATGAAGACAGGCCCGGACGCCCGGGCCCCACTCCTGCGCACCCGGACGCACCGCCTGCCGGTGCGCTGCCCCGTTGCGCCGAACCCCTCCTGGGAGGACCCCGTGAACCGTCACCTGGTGCTGTCAGCACCCGTGCCACCGGAAGCCGCGATCCTCGCCTGTGGGCACCGGCCCACCAGCACGGAGAACGGCCCGCCGGGCGGGCGACCGTGAGCGTCTGGCCCGCCCTGGCCGCGACCGCCATCTTCGTGGTCGCGTTCGTGTTCATCGCCACAGAGAAGATCAACCGGGTCGCGGTGGTGCTGGGCGCCGCCGGCCTGATGGCCCTGCTCGGGCTCGTGCCCGGGTCGCACGTGTTCTACGAGCAGCACGCCGGCATCGACTGGGACGTCATCTTCCTGCTCCTCGGCATGATGATCATCGTCGGGGTGATCAAACAAACCGGGGTGTTCGAGTTCCTGGCGATCTGGGCGGCACAGCGCTCACGGGGGCGCCCGTACCGGCTGATGGTGCTGCTCATGGCGATCACCGCCGCCCTGTCGCCGTTCCTGGACAACGTCACCACCGTCATGCTGGTCGCCCCGATCACCATCTCGGTGTGCCGCCGGCTGGGCGTCCCCGCCGCGCCGTACCTGATCGCCGAGGTGCTCGCCTCCAACATCGCCGGCGCCGCGACCCTGATCGGCGACCCGCCCAACATCATCATCGGTAGCCGGGCCGGGCTGAGCTTCAACGACTTCCTGGTGCACATGGCGCCGGTCACGCTGCTGATGTTCCTCGCGTTCCTGGTGCTGGCGCGGGTCATGTTCCGCCGCTCGTTCGTGCACCACCCCGAACGGTTCGAGGCCGTACGTAAAATGGACGCCCGCGCCGCCATCACCGACCCGAGG
Organism: Micromonospora sp. NPDC047730; assembly: GCF_043204765.1. Lineage (NCBI taxonomy): Bacteria > Bacillati > Actinomycetota > Actinomycetes > Micromonosporales > Micromonosporaceae > Micromonospora > Micromonospora sp. NPDC047730. Next base: position 81,269 of record NZ_JBIDCU010000004.1, read on the forward strand.
ATGCTGGTCCGCTGCCTGGTCGTGCTCGGCCTGGTGATGGCCGGGTTCATGCTGCACACGGTGATCCACGTCGACGTGGCCGTCGTCGCGCTGCTCGGCGCCGGGCTGATGGTCCTGGTGACCCGGGCGGACACGTCGGCCTACCTCGCCGAGGTCGAGTGGCCGACGCTGGTCTTCTTCACCGGGCTGTTCGTGATGGTCGCCGGCCTCACCGAGACCGGGGTGATCGGGCTGATCGGGGAATGGGCCAGCGACGCCGTCGGCGACAACTACCTCACGGCGGCCACCGGCCTGATCTTCGGCTCGGCGGTGCTCGGCGCGTTCTTCGACAACATCCCCTACACGGCGACCATGGCGCCGATCGTGGAGAACCTCGTCGCCGGCGCCCCGGATCCCGTCACCGGCGAGGCGCTGTGGTGGTCCTTCGCCCTCGGCGCCGACCTGGGCGGCAACGGCACGGCCGTGGCGGCCAGCGCCAACATCGTCGTGCTGGGCATCGCGGCCCGCGCCGGCGAGCCGATCAGCTTCTGGCAGTTCACCCGGTACGGCATCGTCACCACGGTGCTGACCACGGTGATCGCCTGGGGTTACGTGTGGCTGCGCTACTTCGCCGCGTAGCCGGCCCCCGGGGCGGGCGCGACGACGCGCCCGGGGCGGGCGCGAGGGGGTCGACGTGAACCTCGGCGAGCTGTACGTGACGCTGGCCGTCGGCACCGGCGTGGTCCTGGCCAGCGTCGGCGCGGCCCGGCTGGCCACCCGGCTGGGCATGCCGGTCCTGCTGGCGTACCTCGGCGTCGGCCTGCTGCTGGGCCAGGACGTCGCCGGCTTCCCCTTCGACGACGCGGCCCTGGCGCAGGCCCTGGGCCTGGCGGCGCTGGCGGTCATCCTGGTGGAGGGCGGCCTGACCACCAGGTTCAGCGACGTACGCGGCGTGCTGGCGCCCGCGTCGGTGCTGGCCACCGTCGGCGTGTTCGTCAGCGTCGCGGTCACCGCGGGGGCGGCGTACCTGCTGCTGGACGTCGACTGGCGGATGGCGCTGCTGCTGGGGGCGATCGTGTCGTCCACCGACGCGGCGGCGGTGTTCTCCGTCCTGCGGTCGGTGCCGCTGCCCCGACGACTGACAAGCCTGGTGGAGGCCGAATCGGGGCTCAACGACGCCCCGACGCTGATCCTGGTGCTCACCTTCAGCGCCGCCACCCTCGACACCGTCGCCCCCCTGCCGCTGATCGGCACGATGGCCTACCAGCTGGTCGCCGGCGGCGCGATCGGCGTGGTGACCGGGGCGGCCGGCGTGTGGCTGCTGCGGCGGCTGACCCTGCCGACCTCCGGCCTGAACCCCATCGCGACGGTCGCCTGCGGAGTGCTGGCGTTCGCGGTCGCCGGCCTGACCCAGACCAGCGGGTTCCTCGCCGCCTACCTGGCGGGGCTGGTGCTCGGCAACGCCGGACTGGCACACCGGCGAGCCACCCACTCGGTCGCCGAGGGGCTGGGCTGGATCGCCCAGATCGGCCTGTTCGTGATGCTCGGCCTGCTGGCCACGCCCAGCGAGCTGCCCGCCGCGATCGTCCCCGCGATCGTGGTCGGCACGGCCCTGCTGCTGCTCGCCCGGCCCGCGTCCGTGCTGGTCTCGCTGGCCGCGTTTCGCATCCCCCTGCGCGAACAGGCCTTCCTGTCGTGGGCCGGGCTCCGCGGCGCCGTGCCGATCGTGCTGGCCACCATTCCGGTCGTCGCGGGAACTCCGGGCAGCGAGCAGGTCTTCAACATCGTCTTCGTGCTCGTCGTGGTGTTCACGGTCATCCAGGCGCCCACGCTGCCCTGGCTGGCGCGCCGGCTCCGCCTCGCGTCGCGCGACGTCGGGCCCGACCTGCAGATCGAACTGGCGCCGCTGGACGCCATGGACGCCGACCTCATCCACGTCACCGTCGAGGCCGGCTCCCGCCTGCACGGCGTCTACCTGCCCGAGCTGCGGCTGCCGCCGCCCGCCGCGACCACCCTCGTCGTCCGCGGCGACGACACCTTCGTGCCCGACCACCACACCCGGCTACGCGTCGGGGACCAGATCGTCGTGCTCACCACCCCACCCGTACGCGACGCCACCGAACGGCGCCTGCGGGCCGTCGCGCGCGCCGGGCGGCTGGCCACCTGGTTCGGCGAGACCGGCCAGGCGCACACCGCACCGCCCCAGGACAGGAGGCAATGATGCAGATCGAACGTGTCCCGCTGCCCGGCATCGGCGTCGGCTACACCGTGCACACCCGCGAGGGGCAGTTGCTCGGGGTCATCTGCCACCGCGGCGGGCGACGCGACCTCGTCCTGTACGCGCCCGGCGATCCGGACACCGTCGAGCGGTCGCTGTCGCTCAGCCCCGCGGAGGCGCAGGAGGTGGCCGAGCTGCTGCACCCGGTCGCCACCGTCGACCACGTCACGCACCTGGAGCGGCACCCCGAGGCGATCAGCGTCGCCGAGCTGCCGGTCACGGCCGCGTCGCCCTACGACGGCCGGCCCCTGGCCGAGGCCGTCGCGCGTACCGGCGGTGTGACCGTCATCGCCGTGCTCCGCGCGGGCCGGACGATCACGGCACCCGGGGACCGGCACGTCCTCGCCCACGGCGACGTGCTGGTCGCGGCCGGAACCCAGGAGGGCATCGGCGCGCTGAGCCGCCTGCTCGCCCTCGCGGACCCGTAGACCGCCGCGAGGTGGGCGCGTACCTGACAGTGGATGTCAGGTACGCGCGGCAGACTGTCGGGCATGACAGTCACCGCCGACCTCGCCATGGTCAACCTCGACAGCCCCGACCCCGTCGCCCACGCCGCGTTCTGGCAGCGCGTCCTCGGTGGGGAGATCACCCACAGCCAGCCGGAGTACGCGATGGTCACCGCCGGGGGCGTGGCCGTGGGCTTCGGCCTGGTCGAGGGGTACCGGCCGCCGTCCTGGCCGGACGAGGACGCCGGCAAGCGCTACCACCTCGACCTGTACGTCGACGACCTCGCGCAGGCCGAGAAGGAGTTCGTCGCCGCCGGTGCCACGAAGCCGGACTTCCAGCCCGGCGGCGACCGGTGGGTGGTACTGACCGACCCGGCCGGGCAGCCGTTCTGCATCTGCCCCCGCCCGCAGGGCTGACCCAGTCCAGGCGGCGGCCACCCGCAGGGCGGCCGGGCCTTCCGTGCCCTCGTCCGACTGCGGCCCACGGCAGGCGCCCGGTGGTGCCGCGCGCGAAGAAAACGCCGCGCGGCACCACCGGGCGCGCGGACGTCGGTGTCAGCCGCGGCGGCGGGCCCGGGCCGCCCAGATGGCGTACGCGGGGTCGCGGTCGAGGTTGTGCCGGTCCCGGTCGTAGCGGCGGGTGGTGCGCGGGTCGGCGTGGCCCATCGCGTCCTGCACGTCCTCCAGCGGGACCCCCTCGGCCCGGGCGGTGGTGGCGAAGGCGTGCCGCAGCGAGTGCGGCGACAGCTTCGCCCAGGCCGCGATGCCGGCCGCCCGGGCCAGCCGGCGCACCAGCCGGAACACGGCGTGCCGGTCCAGCCGGGCCCCGGTCGCGGTGACCAGCAGCGGGCCGGTCAGCTCGTGCACCGCCACGCCCTGGGCGGCAGCCCGCTGGGCCAGGTACGCGTCGACCGCGTACGCGGTGCCGGGGGTCAGGGCGCGGCGGCGGGACTTGCCGCCCTTGCCGACGAACCGGACGCTGCGGTGGCCCCGCTCGGCGCCGAGGTCGGTCAGGTCGAGCGAGACCAGCTCCCCGACGCGCAGCCCGAGGTCGGCCAGCAGCGCGATCGCGGCACGGTTGCGGGCGGCGGTCGGCCCCGTGTCGGCCTCGGCGGCGGCGAGCAGCGCGTCCACCTCCTCCGGGCTGAGCCCCACGGTGGCGGAGTGGTCCCGGTCGATGCGGGGCCGGTCGGCGCCGGCGACCGGGTTGGCGTCCACGGCCCGCAGCTTGACCAGGAAGTCGTACCAGCTCGACAGGGCCGAGAGCCGGCGGGCGACCGTGGCCGGGGTGAGCGGCTTGCCGCTGCGCGCGGCCAGCGTCGCCTCCAGCCCCCGGGCGTACTCGTTGACGTGCAAAAAGTTCGCGTGCAGCGGGTCCAGCTCACGGGCGGCGCACCAGGCGAGCCACCCGGCGACGTCCCGCCGGTACGCGTCGCGGGTGTGCTCGGACAGCCGCCGGTTGCGCAGCCACGCCTCGGTGAAGTCGGTGGGCCCGACGGGCAGGGCTGGCGGGGGCGACTGGCGGGACCGCGCCGGGACGTTCGGGGACAGCATGTGAAAAAGGTTCCCAGCTCCGGCTGGCAAACGGGAGGAGGCGCGCCATACGTGATCGGCACCGCCGCCGGCTCGTCGACCATCCGCCAGCGCCGGCGGAAGCCGACCGCCTCGGCGAACCAGGCGCCGTTGCGTGGCCATCACGAGGGTGCCCCGGCACGGCTCGACCGCCCCCGGCGACCGGTCTGCCGCCGCCCGGGGGCGGTACGGTCGGGCGGTGCGCGCGAGTCGGCTGGTCTCCCTGCTGCTGCTCCTGCAGACCCGGGGTCGGATGACAGCCCCGGAGCTGGCCGAGGCCCTGGAGGTGTCGGTGCGCACCGTCTACCGGGACGTGGAGTCGCTCGGCGCCGCCGGGGTGCCGGTCTACGCCGATCGCGGCCCCGCCGGCGGTTACCGGCTGGTGGACGGCTACCGCACCCGCCTCACCGGGTTGACCGCCGGCGAGGCGGAGGCGCTGTCCCTGGCCGGCATGCCCGGCCCCGCCGCCGAGCTGGGCCTCGGGTCGGTGCTCGCCGCCGCCGAGCTGAAGCTGCGCGCCGCCCTGCCGGCGGAGCTGGCCGACCGGGGCGGCCGGATCCGGCAGCGGTTCCACCTCGACGCCCCCACCTGGTTCCGGGAGCCCGAACCCACGCCGCACCTGGCCGAGCTGGCCCGGGCGGTGTGGGAGGACCGGCGCGTCGAGGTGCGCTACCGACGGTGGAAGGCCCCGCGGGAGGTGACCCGGACGCTGGCTCCGCTGGGCGTGGTGCTCAAGGCCGGCCGCTGGTACCTGGTGGCCGACGCGGACGGGCAGGTGCGCACCTACCGGGTCGCGGCGGTCCTGGCGCTGACCGTCCTCGACGAACGGTTCGACCGCCCGGACGGCTTCGACCTGGCCCGCTGCTGGCAGGAGCACGCCGACCGGTACGAGCGCGGCGTGTACCGGGACGAGGCCCGGGTGCGGATAACGATGGCCGCGCTGGAGCTGGCGGCGCACGTCCTGCCGCCGGCGATGAGCCGGGCGGCGCGGGCGGCGGCCTCCGAGCCGGACCCGGCCGGCTGGGTGCACACGACGGTGCCGATCGAGTCGGTGAAGCACGGCCACGTGGAACTGCTCAAGCTCGGCGCGCAGGTGGAGGTGCTCGCGCCGGCCGAGCTGCGCGACCGGCTCACCGCCACCGCGCACGCCCTGGCCGCGCTCTATCCGCCCGCGGCGCGCCACCCGGCCTGTCCCGGGTCGTGACCCGGGGGCGGGGCGGCCGGCGCCGGCCGCCCCGCCCCCGGCGGATGCTCAGGCGTTGATCTGCTTGCGGCCGTTGCCGTCAGCGGTGGCGGTGATGGTGACGCGGCGGGGCTTGGCCCGCTCCGCCACCGGGATCCGCAGGGTCAGCACGCCGTTGTCGTAGCCGGCCTCGAGCCTGTCGGTGTCGAGGGTGTCGCCGAGGAACAGCCGCCGGGTGAAGGTGCCCATCGGGCGTTCGGCGGCGACGAGCTCGACGCTGTCGCCGGTGGGCCGGCGCCGCTCCGCCCGGACGGTCAGCACGTTGCGCTCCACCGTGCAGTCGATGCTGTCCGGGTCGACGCCGGGCAGGTCGAACGCCGCGTAGAACCAGTCACCGTCGCGGTAGGCGTCCAACGGCATGACCGCGGGGCGCGCGGCGGTGCCGAAGAAGTGCTCGGTGAGCCGGTCGATCTCACGGAACGGGTCGGTGCGCATCAACATGGTCCTGCCTCCTCGGTTCTCCTGGCCGAAGGTCCTAAGTTGAGTCCTAGTGACTCAACTTGCCACTTCTCTATTTAGCGCGTGGCGCTGCCGTCGTCAACTGGAGGACCTTCTCGAACCAGTGCTCGGCGTAGACGCCGTCGTTGTACGCCGAGATCTCCCGGTAGCCGTGCCGGGCGTACAGGGCGCGGGCCTCGACGAGGTCGCTGCGGGTGTCCAGCCGGATCCGGGCGACGCCGGCGGCGCGGGCCCGTTCCTCGACGGCGGCGAGCAGGAACGCGCCACCGCCGCGACCGCGGTGCGCGGGACGCACGTACACCCGGGTCAGCTCCGCCCAGTCCGGCCGGAACCGCAGCCCGGCGCAGGCGGCCGGGCGTCCGTCGCGGTGGGCGACGAGGAGGAACCCGGTGGGGGCGGTCAGGTCGTGGCTCGGGTCGTCGGCCATCGCCGCCGCGACCTCGCCCGGGCGGACCGGCCGGCCGTGGTAGCGGCGGACCATCTCCTCGTAGTACGCCTCGAGCAGGACCGCCGCGTCCGGGTGGTCGGGATGGGTCGGGGCCACGGTCCAGTCTGTCGTCGTCACCCGTCGATCATCACGGGCCGGGCAAGGGAATATCCGCCGCCACGGCGGGTGGTCCGGGGGCAGACGGTTCGCGGCGCGGACGATCAGCCGCCGATGCGCCAGTAGACGCCCTGCTCCCGGGCCAGCAACTGCTCGTCGACCAGGTACCGCCGCAGCGTCACGTGGTCGGAACCCCCGCCCTCGCACCACCGCCGCAGCACCTCGTCCACCGCCCGCTCCGGATAGCGCACCCCCGGCTCGAAGGACGTCGCGACGTGCGCCAGCAGCACCCGCCGCCGGCCGCGCTGCGCCGGCAGCCCGACCAGGGCGCCGTCGCGCAGGAACGTGCGCAGCACCCGGTCCGCGGGCTCCCCCGCCGGTCGGGGCTCCGCCGGCGTGCGGGCGGCCTCCCGCAGCCGGTCGGCGTCCACCCGCAGCTCGCCGTCGTCGTCGGCCACCAGGCACGCGTCGACGAGCCGCCGGACCGCGGTGACCACCTGCCGGGCGGGCAACCCGGTGCGCTCGGCCACCGCCGGGGCGTCGGCGTCGCCCAACACGATCGCCGCGAAGACCCGCCGTCGTACGTCGTCGGCGAGCGCTCCCGCCAGAGCCTGCGCTGTCATGCCGGTCACCCTGCCAGCCGGCGTACGCCCGCCGCCACGGCATTTCCGCCCGCTGGTCAGTCGCCCGGGGCCTCGGCGCGCAGCACGACCCGGCGCAGCAGGTCGGACAGCAGTCGCCGCTCGTCCGGGGCGAGGGCGGCCAGCAGCCGGTGCTCCTCGGCGCCGCCGACGTCCATGGCCCCCCGCCAGGCGGCCCGGCCCGCCTCGGTCAGCTCCACGTCGACCCGCCGCCGGTCGGTGGTGGACGGGATCCGGTGCACGAAGCCGCGCCGGACCAGCGCGTCGACGCGGGCGGTGACGGAGGCGGGAGCCATCGCCATGTCACGCGCCAGGTCCGACGGGGCGGCCCGGCCCCCTCGGCCGGCCAGGGCGTGCAGGGTGTCGTACTCGTGGCCCTGCAGGTCCAGGTCGACGAGGGTCCGCTCCTTGACCTCGCGCAGGTGCCGGGTGAGGAACTGCATCCGCGTCACCGCGCCTTCGACGTCGGGGTCGAGGGTCGGCAGGATCGGCAGCCAGCGCTCGACGTGGCGGTCGACGCGGTCGTGGTCGGTCATGGACCCACCCTATGTCGCCGCCAAAATATTCGTTGTCGAAAGATTCGACGTCGAAGTATGATGGTGCGGTGACTCATCCGCTCCGCGTACGCCCGTTCCGGCTGCTCTTCCTCGGCCGCACCGTCTCCGCCGTCGGCGACGCCGTCGTGCCCGCCGCCCTGGCCCTGGCCGTGCTCCGCGCGACCGGCTCGACCGGTGCCCTCGCCCTCGTGCTGGCCTGCGCGATGGTGCCCCGCCTGCTCCTGCTGCCCCTCGGCGGCGTGCTCGCCGACCGACTCGACGCCCGCCGCGTCGCGATCCTCGCCGACCTCGTACGCTGCCTCGCGCAACTCGTCGTCGGCCTCGAACTCCTCGGCCAGGCGTCGCTCGGCGTGATCGCGGTGGCCGCCGCCGTCGGCGGCGCCGCCGGCGCGTTCGCCCTGCCCACCGCCTCGCCCCTGGTCGCCGGCACCGTCGACGCGACGCAACGGCAACAGGCCAACGCGCTGATGGGCGTCACCGCCAACGCCAGCCGCCTCGCCGGGCCCGCCCTCGCGGGCGCGCTGATCTGGGCCGCCGGCCCCGGCTGGGCGTTCGTCCTCGACGCCGCGACGTTCGCGCTCAGCGCGCTGCTGCTCGCGGTCGTCCGGGTCCGCCACGTCCCGATGCCGAAACGAAGCATCCTCGCCGACCTGACCCACGGTTGGCGGGAGGTCCGCAGCCGCGACTGGTTCTGGACCAGCCTGCTCGGCCACGGCGTCTGGAACGGCGCCGCCGCCGTCCTGACGACCCTCGGCCCGGCGGTCGCCGTGGGACGCCTCGGCGGCGAGGGCGTCTGGGTGCTGATGCTCCAGGCCGGCGCGGTGGGCATGCTCGTCGGCTCGCTGCTCGCCGCCCGGATCCGCCCCCGCCGCCCGGTGCTGGTGGCCAACCTCGGCCTCGCCAGCTACGCCGCGCCGCTGGCCCTGCTCGCCGTCGCCGCCCCCGCCCCGCTGGTCGTCGTCGCCTACGGCGTCGCGCTGACCGCCCTCGGCTACCTCAACCCCGTGTGGGAGACCGTCGTGCAGGGGCAGTTCCCGCCCCACGTCCTCGCCCGCGTCACCTCGTACGACTGGCTGGTCTCCCTCGGCGCGATGCCGCTGGGTTACGCCCTCGCGCCGATCGCGGCGCGGGCCTGGGGCGAGGGCATGCCGCTGCTCACGGCGGGCGTGCTGGTCCTCGTCGCCTGCGCCGGCACCGCCGTCGTGCCCGGCGTACGACGACTCACCACGGCGCCACGCGACGGCGCCCTCGCGACCGCCGCGCGGTGAACGGTCACAGCGGGTGACCCGTCGTGGCGTCCACGTGGTCGGGGACCGGGTCGTGCCGGTCCCCGACGCTGGAGGTGCCCGACGGCTCGAACATCAGGATCGACGCGCCACCCGGCGACGACGGGCGGTGCTCCACCCCGCGCGGCACCACGTGCACCGCGCCCCGGGGCAGCACCACCTCCCGCTCGGCGCCGCCGTCGCCGTCGCGCAGGGCGATGCGCAGCTCTCCCTCCAGCACCAGGAAGAACTCGTCGGTGTCGTCGTGCGCGTGCCAGACGTGCTCGCCGGCGACCTTCGCGATCCGCACGTCGTAGTCGTTGACCCGGGTGACGACGCGCGGGCTCCACAGCTCGGTGAAGCTGGCGAGCGCGCTCGCCAGCCCGATCGGCTCGTTTCTCACCCGGTCATCCTCGCGGCGGCGGCGACTCCTGTCATCCCCCGACGTCGCCCGCCGGTCAGCGGCGGATCAACCCGCGGGCCCGGGCGGCGGCGACGGCGGCGGTACGGGAATCGACCCCGAGCTTGCCGTAGACGTGGACCAGGTGCGTCTTGACGGTGGCGTGGCTGACGTGCAGCCGCCTGCTGATCTGCTGGTTGGACAGCCCGTCGGCGACGAGCTGGAGGACCTCGGTCTCGCGACGGCTCAACGCGGTGCCCGGAGCGCGCATCCGGTCCATCAGCCGGTGGGCGACCGCCGGGGCGAGAGCCGACCTGCCGGCGGCGGCGGCGCGCACCGCCGCGGCGAGTTCCTCGGGCGGGGCGTCCTTGAGTAGATACCCCGACGCGCCGGCCTCGACCGCGGCGAGGATGTCGGCGTCCGTGTCGTACGTGGTCAGCACCAGCACGACCGGGCCGCCCGCCCGCGCGGTGATGGCGGCGGTGGCCTCGGCGCCGTGCATGCCCGCACCGAACTGCAGGTCCATCAGCACCACGTCCACCCGGTCCGGTTCGGCGAGCGCGACGGCCTGCTCGGCGGTGGCGGCCTCGGCGACCACCTCGAGGTCGGGTTCGGTGGCGAGGACGGCGCGCAGGCCGGCCCGGACGACCGGGTGGTCGTCGGCCAGCAGCAGCCGGATCGGATCGCTCATGCGCCCGCCGGTGCCCCGTCGCGCGGGTGGGCGAAGGCGACGGTCAGCGCGGTGCCCCGGCCGGGCGTCGACTCCACGGTCAGCGTGCCACCCAGCTCCTCGGCCCGCGCCCGCATCGCCGCCAGCCCGAACCCGCCGTCACCGCGACCGGCGACGGCGCCGGGGTCGAAGCCACTGCCGTCGTCGACCACGGCCAGGACGACGCCGTCCTTTTGGTATCGCAGCGTCACCTCGACGCGGGTGGCCCCGGCGTGGCGCACGGCGTTGGCCAACGCGGACTGGGCGATGCGCAGCAGCGCCACCTCATGCGGGGTGGGCAGACGCACCGCCGTCCCGTCGAGGTCACAGTCCACCGCCAGCCCAGAGCGGGCGGCGGTCGTGGCGCACAGCCGCCGCAGCGCCGCCGACAGCGAGCCGCCGTCGAGACCGGGCGGCGCCAGGGCACGCACGAACCGTCGGGCCTCCACCAGGTTGTCCTGCGCCGTCCGGCGGGCCTGCTCGACGTGGTCGCCGGCGACGTCCACCCGCTCCGGCAGGGCCCGCTGGGCGGCGCGCAGCAGCAGTTGGATGCTGGACAGCCCCTGCGCGAGGGTGTCGTGGATCTCGCGGGCCAGGCGTTCGCGTTCGGCCAGGACGCCGGCGGCGTGCTCGGCGGCGGCCAGCTCGCCGCGGGTGGCGGTCAGCTGCTCGATCAACCGCCGGCGGTGTTCGCTCTCCCGGTACAACGCCTGGTAGCCCAGCACCGTGCCGACGGAGACGGCGGCGCCGAGGACCGGCCCGAGCACCACGCCCGGTGTGACGGCCCCCTGGTGGGCGACCACACCACCCACCGCCGCCGCCGTCGTCGCCGCCACCGCGACGAGCCCCCACCGGACCGGCAGCAGGTGCAGGTGCAGCAGGAACAGGGGGAACGCGAGCCACACCCCGTCCGGGGTCAGGCCGAGCAGCACCAGCCACCCGACGGTCAGCGCCGCCAGCCACGCCGCCGCCGCGCGACGGGACCGGCGGACCGGCGGCAACGCGGCACCGACGGCGTAGCCGACGGCCAGCGCCGCCGACGCGGCGAGCACGGCGGCGCGGTGCGGGGCCTGCCCCGCCAGGGCACGTCCGGCGACCACCACGAGCAGACCCCCGACCAGCAGGTGCAGGCAGACGCGCAGCACGCGCAGCGGCCGGGTGAGCGATTCCGGGTTCACGATGACTCCAGGCTAGGGCGTGCACGGCCGCCGCCATCAACCAAAGGGTTGATCCTGACGTGCGCACTTCGACGCCACCGGCACGATCCGCAGCGCGATGCCGACCGGCGTGGATCGGGCGAGGGTTGGTGCCGGGCCGCCACCGCGGCCCCGCCCACCAACGGAAGGTTGCTGCGCTCGTGTTCGTCGCGTGGAGAGATCTGCGGTTCGCCAAGGGCCGGTTCGCCCTGATGGGAACGGTCGTGACGCTGATGACGCTGCTGGTCGTCCTGCTGTCCGGCCTGACCGCCGGGTTGGGCCGGGACAGCACCTCGGCCATCACCGACCTGCCCGCCGACCACCTGGTGTTCTCCGCTCCGGCCGACGGGCAGAAGCTCTCCTTCACCGAGTCGACCGTCACCCGGGAGCAGTGGCTGCGCTGGCGGGCCGTCCCGGGGGTGCGCAGCGCCAACCCACTCGGCATCACCACCACCAGGGTCAGCGCTGGCGACCGCACCGCCGCGCTGTCCGCGTTCGGCGTCGCGCCCGACTCGCACCTGGCCCCCGGCGCCGTCGCCGCCGGGCAGGCCGTGCTGTCCGAGGGGGCGGCCGAGGCCCTGGCCGCCCGGCCGGGCCAGGACGTGGTCGTCGGCGGTCGGCGACTGACCGTCGCCGCGGTGGCCGGCGACGCCTCCCACAGCCACACCCCGGTCATCTGGACCGACCTGGCCGACTGGCAGCACCTGGCCCCCGGCGCCGCCGACGACTCCGCCACCGTCATCGCGCTGACCACCGCCCCCGACGCCGACCTGGCCGACGCCGACCGGCAGCTGGACACCCGCACCGTGACCCGTACGGCGGCGCTGTCCGCGATCGGCTCGCACACCGCCGAGAACGGCTCGCTCCAGCTCATGCGCGGCATGCTGTTCGCGATCTCCGCCCTGGTCATCGGCGCGTTCTTCACCGTGTGGACCATCCAGCGCGGCCCCGACATCGCCGTGCTGAAGGCGCTCGGCGCCACCACCGGCCACCTGCTGCGCGACGCCCTCGGGCAGGCCCTGGCGCTGTTGCTCGCCGGCACGGCCGTCGGCACCGGGCTCGCCGTCGCGATCGGCGCCGCGGCGGCCGGCGCCGTGCCGTTCGCGCTCACCGCCGGATCCGTCCTGCTGCCGGCCGCCGTGACGATCACGCTCGGCGCGGCCGGCGCCGCCCTCTCCGTCCGCCGCATCACCTCCGTCGACCCGCTGACCGCCCTGGGGAGCGCCCGATGAGCCTCGACCTGTCCGACGTCACGCTGACCTACCCCGACGGGGACACCCGGCTGACCGCGCTCGACCACGTCAGCCTGAGCGTGCCGGCCGGCACCACCACCGCCGTCATCGGCCCGTCCGGATCCGGCAAGTCCAGCCTGCTGGCGGTGGCCGCCACCCTGATCACCCCCGACTCGGGCCGGGTCGTCATCGCCGGCACCGACACCACCGGCCTCAGCCGGCGCCAGACGACCGCCCTGCGACGCGCGAAGGTCGGAATCGTCTTCCAGCAGCCCAACCTCATCGCCTCGCTGACCGCCGCCGAACAGTTGCAGGTGATCGCCCACCTCAGCGGCGGTTCCCGCCGCGCCGGACGCGACCGCGCCGCCCGGTTGCTGGCCGCGGTAGGGCTGACCGGGCAGGCCGACCGCCGCCCGCACCAGCTCTCCGGCGGGCAACGCCAGCGGGTCAACATCGCCCGCGCCCTGATGAACGACCCGGCGGTGCTGCTCGTCGACGAGCCCACCAGCGCGCTGGACCACGAACGCGGCGCGGCGATCATCGACCTGCTCACCGAGCTCACCCGGCAGCGCGGCACCGCCACCGTCCTGGTCACCCACGACCGGGGGCACCTCGACCGCGTCGACAAAATCGCCGAGATGGTCGACGGCCGACTGCGCGTCCCGACGCGGACCTGACCCACCGCGGGAGGCCGGCGGACGCCCGCGGGATCCACCCCCAACGGGGCAGCGCGGGCCGGCCGTGCGGGGCGATGATGTGCGGATGGCCGATCCCGTCGCCGATGTCGCCGCCCGGACACCCCGCCGCGCGACGCCCGCGGACGACCGTCCCCGCCCACGTGGTCCCCAGGCCACCGGCCCCTGGGCGGTCGCGGCGGCCACGACGGCAGTGCTCCTTCTGCTCTCCGGCCGCTACGGCTACCACCGCGACGAGCTGTACTTCCTGCTCTGCGGCCAGCACCTCGACTGGGGCTACGTCGACCAGGGCCCCCTGGTCCCGGCGCTGGCCCGGCTGACGGACACGATCGCCCCGGGCAGCCTGGTGGCGCTGCGCACCCCGTCGGCGCTGATCGGCGGCGCGGCGGTCCTGCTGGTCGCCGCGATCGCCCGCGAGTTCGGCGCCGGGCGAGGCGCGCAGACCTACGCCGCGTTTCTCGCCGCGACCGCCGGCATCGTCCTCGCCGGCGGTCACCTGCTCAGCACCACCAGCGTCGACCTGCTGGTCTGGTTGGCGGCCGCGCTGGGCACGGTGCGGATGCTGCGCACCGGGGACAGCCGTTGGGCTCTTGGCGTCGGGCTCGCGCTCGGCGTCGGCATGCTCAACAAGCTGCTGCCGGCCCTGCTCGCCGTGGGCCTGCTGGCCGGGCTCCTGATCGCCGGGCCGCGGCCGCTGCTGCGCGACCGGTGGGTGCTCGCTGCCGCGGCCGTCTTCCTGCTGCTCGCCGCGCCGACCGTGGCATGGCAGGCGGCACACGGCTTCCCGCAGCTGTCGGTGGCCGCCTCGATCGCCGGCGGCGACAGCTCCTACAGTGGCCGGCTCGACGCGCTCGTCCTCCAGGTCGTCATCATCAGCCCCTTCACGGTGCCGATCTGGGTCGCCGGGCTGGTGACGCTGCTGCGCCGGCCGGCCTGGCGGGCTTACCGGGCCGTCGGGTGGGCCTGGCTGGTGGTGGTCGCCATCGTGCTGCTCGCCGGTGGCAAGGGCTACTACGACGCCCCGCTGCTGCTGGTGCTCACCGCCGCCGGGGCGATCGTCACCGCCGGCTGGGCCGCCCGGGGTCGCGTGCTGCCGCGCCGGGCCCTGCTGACCGTGGGCGCCGTGCTGACCGCTGTCAGCAGCGCGGTGCTGCTGCTGCCGGTCCTGCCCGCCGACCGGCTGCCCGGCTTCGTCGTCGCGGCCAACTACGACGCCGGCGAGACCATCGGCTGGCCCGCCTTCGCCGACTCGCTTGCCACCGTCCACCGTGGCCTCCCCGCCGACCAGCGGCAGCGGGCCGTCATCCTCACCGCCAACTACGGCGAGGCCGGCGCCGTGGCCCGGTACGGCCCGGCGCGCGACCTGCCGCCCGCCTACTCCGGCCACAACAGCATGGCCGCCTTCGGCCGCCCGCCGGAGACCGCGGACGTGGTGCTCGCGGTCGGGTTCACGCGGCCGGACCGGCTGCGCAGCTGGTTCTCCGAGGTCACCCTCGCCGGCCGGGTGGACCAGCGGGTCGAGGTCGACAACGACGAGAACGGCGGGCCGATCTGGGTCTGCCGCGGCCTGCGGCGTCCCTGGGCCGCGATCTGGGACACCGAGGTACGCCACCGCGGCTGACCGGCGACCGGGGCCCGCTCCGGCGACTCACGGCCCGTACGCCCGCGTCGGGCCCGCTCTGCGCCGCGCAACCGGGTAGGGCAGAGTGGCACCCGACGACCGAGGACGGCCCGACGGGCCGGGCGGAAGGATGGTGGCCGTGGAGGGTCCGACCGGGGTGGTGTTCCCCAAGACCGACGCGGGGCGCAGCACCTCCGCGCTCGGGCGGGCCGTCGTCGCCGACGCGCTGCGTGCCGTCGACGCGGTCGGCGCGCGCTCGGCCGAACACGAGACGAACTGGCGGCACGGATACCTCGGGCACTTCCGGCGGCTCGTCGAGGCCGGACTACTCTCCCGCGACGCCGCGGTCACCATCGCCCGGGACGGGCTCGCCGCGCTGCACCGCCGGATGACCGTGGTCCGCGCCGACGGCACCGAGATCGGCCTCGGCGAGGTGTTCACCACCGCCACCGACGTCGCGCCGCTGCACACCGCGACGGTCGCCGGCACCGGTGAGGTCGAGCGCGAGCTGTCCCTGCCGTACCGGGGCCAGCGGCTGCGCGGCGACGACCTGCGCCGCCGGCTCGACGCCTGGGTCACCGCCGGCGTCGTCGAGCCGTCCTGCGCCGAGGCCGTACGCGCCGTCATGGCGAACCCCGACTGGCTCGACCTGCGCGACCAGCGCATCGTGGTGCTCGGCGCGGGCGCCGAGATGGGCCCGCTGCCGTCCGTGCTGCGCTGGGGCGGCGACGTGATCGCCGTCGACCTGCCGCGGCCGGAGATCTGGCGGCGGCTGCTGCACACGACGCGCCGCTGCGGCGGCCGGCTCCACCTGCCCGTGCCCGCCGGGACCGGCCCCGACGACGAGGCGCTGGCCGCCCGCGCCGGCGCCGACCTGCTGCACAACCTCCCGCAGGTGGCCGACTGGCTGCTCGGCGTCGACGGCCGGCTCGTGCTCGGCAACTACGTCTACGCCGACGGCGCGACCAACGTCCGGGTCGCCACGGCCGTCGACGCGCTCACGCTGCGGCTGCAGGACCGTCGCGACGACGTGGCGCTCGCCTTCCTGGCCACCCCCACCGACGTCTTCGCCGTCCCCGGCGACGCGGTACGCCACGCCGAACGGGGCTACGCGGCGCGCGGGATCGTCCGCCGGTCGCTGCGGGTCGCCTCCGGGGGCAGGCTCCTGCACCGCAACTACCCGCCGGGCGTCGACCCTGGCGTCAACGACAGCCTCGTCCCCCAGCAGGGGCCCAACTACGCGCTGGCGAAGCGGCTGCAACGGTGGCGGGCGACGGTGGCCCGCGACGCCGGGTCGAGCGTGTCGTTCGCGGTGGCGCCGCCCACCCGCACCCGCTCGGTGCTGCGCAATCGGGCGCTGGCCGCCGCGTACGCGGGCGCGCACCGGTTCGGCATCGAGGTGTTCGAGCCGGCCACCAGCAACACGCTGATGGCCGCGCTGCTGGTGCACGCCCTGCGCACCGGCGGGCCGTCGCTGCCGCACCCGTGGCAGGACGAGGCGTACGCCGCGGCGCACGGCGGCCTGTGGCGGGTGCCGTACGCCCCGCGCAGCGCCCTGGGCCTCGCCGTCCTGCTGGGCTTCGGGGGCGCGCGCCCCTGACCGCTTCCCGCGGCGGCCCACCGCTCCTGGAACCGCGACCGCGAGCGGCGCGGGGAAATCACCCGATCCGGGTGATGCGGCCATGCCTCGCTCCCGGTCAGGGTGGGTACGCGGCTCATCCTGGCTCGGCACCACCGGAGGGAGGCGGACGTGGCGGATCCCACCACGAGCTTCTTTCAAGCGCTCGCCCGTCGCGGCCACGAAACCCTCGTCGAGGAAGCCACCGCGACCATGCGGTTCGACCTCACGCACGAGCACGGCGTCGACCGCTGGTTCGTGGCGATCGAACAGGGCGATGTCCACGTTTCGCGGGATGGGGGCGAGGCCGACTGTGTCTTCTACGGCAGCCGGGCCACCTTCGACCGGATCATCGATGGCCAGTTACAGATATACCCTGCGTGGTTGCGCAACGAGGTCAGAACGGAGGGCGATGTCCGGCTGTTCCGCATCTTCAATCGGCTCCTACCGGCACCGCCCGGAGCCCGTCACCCTCGGGATTTCGGCCGTGAGCGGAGACGTGCGGCATGAGCGACGGTCTCGTCCGGCTGCTGGACGGCAACACGTTCGTGGTCAGCGAGGAGACGGGCGACATCGACGCGTCCCCCACCTTCCCGACCGGTTTCTTCTCGTTCGACACGCGTTTCCTGTCGAAATGGATCCTGTCCATCAACGACGAGCGAGTCAAGGCGCTCACCGTCGAGGAGGTCGAATTCTTCGAGAGTCGAATGGTCGTCGTCCCGGCCCTCCCCAATCCGCTCGTCGACGTCGGTGTTTCGGCCGTTCGCGACCGCTCCATCGGTGGAAGCTTCACCGAGCGGCTGACGGTGATCAACCACGAACCCGAGCCCGTCGACCTACGGATCCGGATCGACGTCGAGAGCGACTTCGCCGACCTTTTCGAGATCAAGGACGTGCGGAACAAGTCCGGGACGTACTACACCCGGGTTGATGCCGGGTGCCTACGTCTCGGCTATCAGCGGGAGGGGTTCTGCCGGGAGACCCTGGTCTCGTCCACTGTGCCGGCCCGACTCGACGAGCAGGGGCTGACGTACCACGTTCGGCTCGGACCCCACGGTCAGTGGACCACCGAGCTGCACGTGCAGGCGCTGGGCCTGGGCGGGCGCGACCTTCGGGAGAGCCTGGAGGGCAGACCCGGTCGGGCCCGAGCGGAGATCCGGCAGGACCTGGCCGACTGGCTCGCGGAGGCACCCCGCCTCACCTGCGACTCCCCCACGTTGGCGATGACCTACCGGCGCAGCCTGGCCGACCTCTCCGCGCTGCGTTTCGCGCCGCTGACCGCCGGCGCACATGCCATCCCCGCCGCCGGCCTGCCGTGGTTCATGGCGATCTTCGGCCGGGACAGCATCCTCACCAGCATCCAGGCGCTGCCGTTCGCGCCCGACCTCGCCGCCACGACGCTACGCATGCTTGCCCTGAGGCAGGGTGTCGTCCTGCACGATTTCCGGGAGGAGGAACCGGGGAAGATCCTCCACGAGTTCCGGTACGGGGAGACGACCGCGTTCGAGGAGCAGCCCCATTCGCCGTACTACGGCAGCGCGGACGCGACGCCTCTCTACGTCATCCTGCTCGACGAGTACGAACGGTGGACCGGCGACTCCGCCACGGTTCGGCGTCTCGAACGTTCCGCGAGAGCCGCCCTGAACTGGATCGACGAGTACGGCGACATCATGGGCGACGGCTACGTCTGGTACCAGCGCCGCAACGAGCTCAACGGGCTGGAGAACCAGTGCTGGAAGGACTCCTGGGACTCGATCTCGTTCCGGGACGGCCGGCTGGCCGGCCTGCCCCGGGCGACGTGTGAACTACAGGGCTACGCCTACGACGCCAAGATCCGCGGCGCCCGCCTGGCCCGCCAGTTCTGGCACGACCCCGCGTACGCCGACCGCCTCGAACGACAGGCGGCCGAACTCAAGGAACGCTTCAACCGCGACTTCTGGGTCTCCGACGGCGAGTACTACGCCCTCGCCCTCGACGGCGACGGCCGCCAGGTCGACGCCCTCTCCTCCAACATCGGCCACCTCCTGTGGAGCGGCATCGTCGACGAATCCCGAGCTGGAAAGATCGCCGAACACCTGCTCGGCCCCCAACTGTTCTCCGGCTGGGGCGTACGCACCCTCGCGCAGGGGCAGGGACGCTACAACCCGATCGGCTACCACGTCGGCACCGTCTGGCCGTTCGACAACTCCTTCATCGCCTGGGGGCTACGCCGTTACGGCTTCCACCGGGAGGCCGGGCACATCGCCGAGGGAATCATCGACGCCGCGGAACACTTCGACGGGCGGCTGCCCGAGGCGTTCGGCGGCTACGAGCGGACGTTGACCAGATATCCCGTGCTGTACCCCACGGCGTGCAGCCCACAGGCGTGGTCCACCGGCGCCCCCCTGTTGCTGCTGCGCACCATGCTCGGCATGGAGCCACGCGGCGAGCACCTGGTGACCAGGCCGGCCGTGCCCCCGAGCATGGGCCGGATCGAACTGCTCCACATCCCCGGACGGTGGGGCAGAGCCGGTGCCCTCGGACGCGCCCACCCGAATTGACCCTGACCCGCGGCAGGGCGCCCGCCGGGCCGCCGCCGACGACAACGCCCGTGGCGCTGGTCGACACCCGCTACGTCGGGCTCACTCGACGCGCTGTCCGACACGCAGGACGCTCAGGTGACGGCGTGCTGCCCGGCGTCTACCGCTCTCGATCCAGGGCGGCGAGGCCAGACCACGCGCGGCGTGGGATGGTGACAGTCAGGGAGGCAGCGACATGTCCAGCGGGCAGTTGTACGACACCATCGGAGCCACTTACACCGTGACGCGGCGCACCGAGCCGCGGATCGCCGCAAGGATCTGGGCCGCGCTCGGCGATGCCCGGACGGTACTGAATGTCGGGGCCGGCACCGGCTCCTACGAGCCCCCTGACCGTGACGTCACCGCGGTGGAACCGTCGGCGCTCATGCGGGCGCAGCGCCCCGCCGGCGCAGCGCCGTGTGTGGCCGCCGCGGCGGATAGCCTCCCGTTCGAGGACCAGTCCTTCGACGCCGCGATGGCTGTTTCCACCGTTCACCACTGGCCGGACCCGATCGCCGGGCTGCGCGAGATGCGGCGCGTGGCCCGCCGCGTGGTGGTGTTCACGCATGACGCCAGTGACAGCGGATGGCGCCGCCGGTTCTGGCTCACCCGCGACTACCTACCCGAGGTCGCAGACCTTCTCGCCGGCCGACCTTCGCTGACCGAGCAGGCCCGCGCGATCGGAGCCCGCGTGGAGCCGGTGCTCATTCCGTGGGACTGCGCCGACGGCCTCTTCGAGGCCTACTGGCGTCGGCCCGAGGCATACCTGGATGATCACGTACGCCGCGGAGTATCGGTATGGGCCAGAGTCGGCACTGAGGCCGAGCAGCGGGCCGTGCGCAGCCTCCGTGCGGAACTTGTCTCAGGCCGGTGGGCCGAACGCAACCGCGACCTCGTCGCTCTCGACGCAGCAGAGCTCGGCCTTCGCCTGCTCGTAGCCTGAACCCCGCCGCAGACTGGCGGTCGGCTGGGTTTCGAGCCATGAGCGGGCTGCTGCACTGCAATGGCCGTCTTGCGTGGCACCTGCATCTGGCGGTCCTCGGGCGCCGATTCGGCGGTCTGGTGCTGCGCCTGTCGCTGCGCGGGTCCAGCCGCGGATGCGGCCGGGGGTGATGTCGGGGCCGAGGGCGGCGGCGATCTCGGCCGCCGTCCCCCCCAGTGCGTACCGCCCCGCCAGATCACGCTTCCATCGCTGGGCTCGATTCCGGCATGAGCGACGCGTCCCGTGCGAGGAGGTAGCGGGCAGCCGCCATGAGTGCCTCGGGCGAGTCCTGGAACGCGCCGAGGCCAACGTTGCACTCGGTGCAGAGCAGGCGGCGCACCCGCCGGGAGTCGGGGCAATGGTCCACGACGAGGCGGCACGGCTCTGAGTTCGGCGTCCCGTCAAGTCTTGGCCGGCCTCGGGACCTGACCCTCAGTTCGCTCCCGTGTTTGCCGCAGATGGCGCACCGGTAGTCCTGGGCCTCTGTTACACAAGAACAGTCATTATGATGTGCGCCCGGTTTGCCGGCCTTGTCCGCATGGATTATCGGATTGCCATTACCGATAATCCGGTAATCCGACGTGGGCGGCTTGCGTCGAGCGCAGGCGCTCAACCAGCCCTGTCAGTTCTCATTCGAGGTGGCCGCTTCTCAGTCAACTTGGCCGCAGGAGTGGCCACTTCCCCAGCGAAGTTCCGTACCCGCGACGCGCTGCTCGACGGCGTCATCGAGCGGATCACCCGCCGGCTCGGCGAACGCGTAGACGCCTTCACCGTCCGACCGCTCTCGCCTGCCGACCTGGAAGAAGCCCTGGTCACCGTCATGACCACGATGCTGACCGACGGCCGGCACGATCCGCTGGCCCTGTTCGAGCTGCACTTGGAGAGCACCCGCAATCCCCGCTTGCGGCACATGCTGACCGACGCTCTGCAGAGTCGACGCGATCTCATCATGAGTCAATGTCACGCCGCTGGGATCAAGATCAGCCAGGATGACGCCCTACTGCTCGAGATGAGCGTGCTGGGCATTGCATTTACTGCCCTGACCACCGGTGTTCCCGAATCTCCCGGAAGGCCGATTCGCGCTGCCGTACGAACCCTTCTAGCGTTCCGCGCCGGAAATTCGCCTACAAAATCGGGCAAGTGATTCGAGGATCTCGTCGGCGGTCTTGGTCCAGACGAACGGGCGTGGATCGCTGTTCCAGTCGGTGGTCCACGCCCGAATGTCGGCCTCGAGGCTCCGGACGCTCTTGTGGGCGCCGGATCTTCTGTTGCGTAGGGTAGCCGAACCAGCGTTCGACCTGGTTGATCCATGAGGATCCGGTCGGTGTGAAGTGCAGGTGGAAGCATGGGTGCCGGGCGAGCCAGGCGCGGATGGTCGCGGTCCCGGTCCGCCTCGGGAGCAGCCAGGATCAGACCGTCGACCGTGACCGGAACCAGCCGGACCGCCACGCCGGATTCGCCCTGCAACCGCCCTGGTCCGTTCGGAGTCGTGATCACGTGGCGGGGAAAGCGGGGGTGAGGAAGATCGGTACAGCGGTTAGCGGTAGGAATGATCTTGGTGTGAGGCGTGCCGCGGCGTAGTGAATCGACGTACGTTGTTGCGCTGTGCCCGTTGAGTTCTTGTCTGATGATCAGGTGGCCGCGTACGAGCGGTTCGTCGGTGAGCTGAGCCGTTCTGAGCTGGAAGGGTTCTTCCTGCTCGACGGCACCGCGTTGGATCTGATCGCGCACAAGCGCGCCGATCACCACAAGCTCGGCCTCGGTCTGCAGGTCGGAACGGTGCGATTCCTGGGACATTTCCTGACCGAGGACCCCCTCGATGTGCCGTGGTCGGCGGTGGAGTACGTGGCCAGCCAGTTGGAGATCGCGGATCCGTCGGTGGTGAAGCGGTACACCGAGCGGCAGCAGACGGCGTACGAGCATTCGTGGGAGATCCGGGCGGCGTACGGGTACCGCGACTTCGGCGACGCGGGGGTGCGCGAGTCGCTGGAGGAGTTCATGGGTGCGCGGGCGTGGATCCATGCCGAGGGCGCGGTGGCGTTGTTCGAGCAGACCAGGGCGTGGCTGCGGCGCGAGCGGGTGCTGCTGCCCGGGGTCAGCGTGCTGGCTCGGCTGGTGTCGAGCGTGCGTGAGGAAGCCGCCCAGCGTGCTTACCGGAGTTTGGCGCAGGCGGCGGCCGGTGCGGATGTCGAGTTGCCACTGCGATTGCGGGACCTGCTGGAGGTTCGCGAGGGTAAGAAGGTCTCCGAGTTGGAGCGGCTGCGTACGGCGTCACGTAGCGACTCCGGGCTGGCCATGTCGAGGGCGCTGGCCAGGGTGAGTGAGGTGCTGGCGATCGGCGCGGGCGCGGCGCAGGTGCAGGCGGTGCCGGTCAACCGGGTCGCCGCGTTGGCCCGGTACGGGTGGGCGGGGAAGGCGCCGCTGCTCAGGGGCCTGGCCGAGCCGCGTAAGACCGCCACGTTGCTGGCCACGGCCCGCCGGCTGGAGGCCGCGGCGGTCGACGATGCGTTGGATCTGTTCGACTCACTGATGGCGACCCGGCTGATCGGGCCGGCGCGGCGGGCGACTGACCGGGCTCGCCTGGAGGCAATGCCGCGGTTGGAGAAGGCGTCGGCCACGCTGATGGCGGTGGCTCGCACGGTGCTTGAGCTGCTGGACGGAGCCGAGGACCTCGGGCAGGTGTGGGCGGCGGTGGAGCGGGCCGCCGGGCCTCGTACGGCGGTAGCCGGGGCGGTGGCCACGGTGGCGGAGCTGGTGCCGGATCCGGATGCGTGGGAGGCAGACAACCGGCAGGCGATCGCTGCCCGGTACCGGGTGGTCCGCCCGTTCGTGCGGTTGCTGGCCGAGCAGCTGCCGCTGGGTGCGGCGCCGGCCGGCACGGATCTGCTGATCGAGGTGAAGGGCCGGCTGCCGGGGCTGCTGCGCCGCCGGGTGGATCAAAAGCCGCTGACCGAGGCGGATCTGAACATGGCGCTGGTGCCGCCGATGTGGCGGCGCGCGGTGCTGAACAATCCGACGCTCGACGGTGCTGCGGACCGCGACGCGTATGTGATGTGCCTGCTCACCGGACTGCACGCGGCGTTGCGTCGCCGCGACTTATTCGCTGATCCGTCGCTGCGCTGGGCCGACCCGCGCGCGAAACTGCTCGACGGCGTGGACTGGAACGCGGTGCGCGGCGAGGTACTGGCCGGCCTCGGCTTGACCGCTCCGGTCGAGCAGCACCTGGCCGAGTACACCGCGACGCTGGACGCCGGCTGGCGGCAGCTTACCCAGCGCATCGCCGAGGCCGGCCCGGACGCCAGCGTGCGGGTGGTGCCCGACGGAGAAACAGGCCGGATGCGGCTGTCGGTGCAGAGGCTGGAGAAGCTGGGCGACCCGCCCTCGCTGATCGACCTGCGTAAGCGGGTCGCCGCGATGATGCCGATTGTCGACCTGCCTGAGCTGCTGATGGACGTGCACTCCTGGACCGGCATGCTCGACGCCTACACCCACGTCGGTGGGCTGGCCACCCGCATGGACCAGCTGCCGGTGACCGTCGCGGCGCTGTTGGTCGCCGACGCCTGCAACGTCGGCCTGACCCCCGTGATCCACCCGGGAATTTCGGCGCTGACGCGGGACCGGCTCTCCCATGTTGACCAGAACTACATCCGAGCCGACACCCACGCCCGCCTGGTCGACTACCAGCAGTGCATCGGGATCACCGAGCTGTGGGGCGGTGGCCTGGTCGCCTCGGTCGACGGGCTGCGGTTCCGGGTACCGGTGCAGTCCATCCACGCTGCGCCCAGCCCGCGCTTCTTCGGCTACAAACGTGGCATCACCTGGCTCAACGCGGTCAACGACCGGTTCGCCGGTCTCGGCGCGATCATCATTACCGGCACTGTCCGCGACAGCCTCTACATCCTCGACACGCTGCTCAACCTCGACGCAGGCCCGAAGCCGGAGATGGTGGCAACCGACACCGCCAGCTACTCGGACATTGTCTTTGGCCTATTTCGGCTGCTGGGGTACCGGTTCTCCCCGCGCATCGCCGATGTGGGCGGCACCGGGTTCTGGCGCGCCGACATGCCCGGCCGACCGGCCGGCGACTACGGGCCGCTGAACGCGATCGCCCGCAACAAGGTCAACCTCGACCGGATCGTCACGCACTGGCCGGACATGCTGCGGGTGGCCGGCTCGCTGATCACCAACCAGGTCCGCGCCTACGACTTGCTGCGGATGCTGACCCGCGACGGCCATCCCACCCCACTCGGCCAAGCCCTGGCCGAGTACGGCCGCATCGCCAAGACCCTGCACCTCCTCGCGATGGTCGACCCGGTCGACGAAACGTACCGGCGCACCGTCACCAGGCAGCTGAACATCGGCGAGTCCCGCCACTCCCTGGCCCGCAAGATCCTGCACGGACACCGCGGCGACATCATGCAGCCCTACCGCGCCGGGCAGGAAGACCAACTCGGCGCGCTCGGACTCGTGCTCAACGCGGTCGTGCTCTTCAACACCCGCTACATCGACCTGGCCGTCACCGCGCTGCGTGCCCAGGACTACCCAGTCCGCGACGAGGACGCCGCCCGCTTGTCACCGCTCGGCTACGCGCACATCAACATGCTCGGGCGTTACACCTTCCCCGCC
This sequence comes from Micromonospora sp. NPDC047730, assembly GCF_043204765.1. Taxonomy (NCBI): domain Bacteria; kingdom Bacillati; phylum Actinomycetota; class Actinomycetes; order Micromonosporales; family Micromonosporaceae; genus Micromonospora; species Micromonospora sp. NPDC047730. The sequence continues at coordinate 105,890 of NZ_JBIDCU010000004.1, forward strand.
CCGTCGAGCGCACAGCGACTGAGGCCGCTACGCGATCCGGACACCGACGTGGGCTGATGCCAGCATGCCGCTGGATCTTGCCCGCGCCTCGAACTACGCCGACTGGGCGAGGGCGGAACGGCCAGCGATCCAAGCATCGGCGTCATCAGCCAGCGCGAGCTGCAGGCAGCGAGCCTGATGCGGGGCAAGAGCCGGCACCGCCTTGGGGTCGAACCAGCCGACGTCGACGGACTCGTCATCGTTGACGCGGGCGTCGCCACCGACGACCCGGCACCGCAATCCGATGGCCAGCCAATACACCTGGTCACCATTAGGCGCCACGGACAAGTCCAGCGCCTCGACGGAAAGCAGCCGCTCCACCGCCACCTCGACACCGGTCTCCTCGAACACTTCACGTACAGCCCCGGCAGCCGGCTGCTCACCCGGTTCCAGGCAACCGGTGACCAAAGCCCAATCGTCCGTGTCCGACCGACGAACCATGAGCACCCGGCTGTGCTCGTCCAGGACCACCGCGATCACGCCATTCAGCGGTAGCGGAGCATGACCGATGCTGGCACGTAACTTGACGACGAAGTCCGGTATGGCCATGCGAGGACCCTACAAATGTCTCGCCGGCGTGGTTCACCGGCCCACCAGTCCTGACCTTCCCTATGCGCCTCAGCGGAACCGTGGTCCGCTTCACCGCGACCGCGGGAAGCCCGAAATAGACGTGACGCTGACCGCCAGGTCGTAGATCTTGATGGCGTGAAGGCAGACGACATGAACGACGGCGAGAACTGGACCGGCGGCTTCTACGATCTGTACCTGATTCTCGTCGACAGGCTGGACCTCTACCTGCCACTCGGCGCTCTGGCCCGAGTTGACCGCAGAATCGGCGGCTACCCCTTCGACGAGCACAGCGGCGTGGAGTCGCTCTCATGGCGCGCCCCGCTCGACCGTTGGCTCGCCGACGTGGCAGCCGTCGTGCACGATGTGCCTCTGCAGCGTGCTCTGATCGGCTTCGAAGTAGACGAGGATGCCGACATAGCCGCCGACCGGCGGTATGCCGCCGTCCTCCTGCCGTCTCCCGAAGGCTTGGACTACCGTCCCGCTACCGCCTGACGCCGGCGTGGGCGTCACGGGAAGTAGACGACGTTTACGCTAACGACCATGATCGAGAGGCCTACGCGGGGCTGGCGACGTGAGGTGGCGACCCAGGAAGCAGCCGTTGCCGCCGGAGGCTTGGATCCGGTTGAGGCGTATGCCGCCGAGCTGTGGCCGGCGGACTTCACGACGGCGGTCGACGCCGTCTTGGACGCGTACGAGCACGACGCCGCGGCCTTGGACCCGACAGCGGATGAAGCGGTCTGGGCAGCCGTTGAGCGAGTTGTACTGGGGTTGAACGCTGCCGATGAGAGTCATGGCGCCATCGAGACCGGGGAACGGGAAGAGCTTGCCGAGTACATCGACGCCGTTCTGACGAATGCTGGCGTAGATGTCGCTGCCCTTACCGCCCGGCGCGGCCTCAGCCGGGCAGAGCTGACTGACTCCTGGCGAGACTGGTGATCGTCAGCTGCGCTGGCGACTCATGCGGTGTCGCCGAGCAGACGACGGGCCGTCTCCAAAGCGTCAGCGCCAGCGTGACCGGTGTCCGGCACGTCGGTGTCCGACAGGAAGGCCTCGATCGTGTCGAGGTGCTCGGGCTGTAAACCACGGTTAGCTAGAGGTGCGATCAGCAGAGCGCGGCCGGTCGCGACGAGTTCGTCGTATACCGGTCCGCTGGTAGGCACGGCGTCGTCGTCGGTCCAGATCAGCCGGTAGCCCTCGTCCAGGACGGCGCGCGCGGCGGCGAGTTTGGCAGCGGGTGCCGCGCTGTGACTGATCGGGTCGGTCCAGGCGCGTTCCAGCCGCGGCAGGGCGAACAGGCGCTCGACCTGGTCGGCGTCGGCGCACCAGGTGGAGCACCAGCGCAGGGTGACGCTTCCCGCATTGTGTAGGGCTCGGATGCGGGTGATCAGGGCCGGCGCCCAGCGAAGCCGGTACGGATGGCCGCCGCCGTAGGCGGTGCCGTTGCGAGGTGCGGCGCTCCAACCGGGTCGGGTGGCGTTGAGTACGCCGTCGACATCGAGCAGCCAGACCGGCCGGTTCACTGAGCTGCGCCTTTCGCGGTGACGGCTGTGGGCGCCGTGGTGCGTCCGGTGGCGGCGTCGGTGTGGATGTTGCGGTAGATAGTCATGGGGGTGACGCCGCACGATGAGGCGATCTCAGCCATGGTGAACTGGCGGCTGTCGTACATGCGCTGCGCCTTGTTGATCAGGGCGGGAGTCATCTTGGGTTTGCGGCCGCCGGTGCGGCCCCGCGCTCGGGCCGCAGTCAGGCCGGCGAGGGTGCGCTCCTTGATGAGGGCCGCCTCGTATTCGGCCATGAGGGCGAACATGCCGAAAACGAGTTTGCCGTGGGCGGTGGTGGTGTCGACGATGCCGTTGGTCAGCGACTTGACGCCGACGCCGCGTTCTTCGAGGGTGGCGACGATGTCGACCAGATCGCGTAGGTTGCGGCCGAGCCGGTCGATCTTCCAGATGATCAGGGTGTCGCCGGGGCGAAGGTCGTTCAGGCATGCCTGCCATTGAGGGCGCTCAGCCTTGGTTCCGGTGGCGACGTCTTTGTAGATCTTGAGGCAGCCCTCGCCGGCGAGGGCATCGAGCTGCAGTTGCGGATCTTGGTCGGCAGTGCTGACTCGGGCGTATCCGATCTTGTGTCCCACCTACCGACCCTATCGAAACTCGCGATCGGGGCGAAGTTGTGGTGCCTTGTTTTCGATATGCATTTTGATAGAAAGCCGTGCTGGGACGATGCCTGTCGGCGACTCGCCAGGCGAGGGTCTATCGGAAACGAACGTTTGAGTGAGACCTCCTCGCAAGATCATTCTCAGCGCTAACCGCTGTACCGGTCTTCCCCAACCCCGGAAAGGACTGGACGGGATGATGCTCGGCTTGTAGCTTGCAGTTGCCCGTGACGCCGCCCGAGGAGGTGAGACCCCATGAACGCTGTATCGATGTGGGTGCTCCCCCTTCCCGTCACGGTCGGGCGATTGACGTAGGTGCCGCCGGGAGCGCCTTGCCAACAAGGCACTCCCGAAGGGCAACACCGATGCACTCTTCGCAGTTCACCGCCGAGCCGTCGTCGACCGATACGGTCGAGCGCGACTCCACCGTGGGCGACGTCCCCGGACTCCCATCGCCGGGCGCCGGCGCCGATCGCGCGCCCCTCATGTTCGACGTGATCATTGCCGGGTGCGGGCCGACTGGTGCGGTGCTGGCCGCCGAACTGCGGCTGCACGACGTGCGGGTACTCGTCCTGGAGAAGGAAACCGAGCCCGTGTCGTTCGTCCGCATAGTCGGTCTGCATGTTCGCAGTGTCGAGCTGATGGCAATGCGCGGACTGCTGGAGCGCATTCTCGCACGCGGAAGACAGCGTCCGGCCGGCGGCTTCTTCGCCGCCATCAACAAACCCGCGCCCGAGGGCCTGGATTCCGCGCACGCCTATCTGCTGGGCATCCCGCAGCCGGTCATCGTTCACCTGCTCGAGGAGCATGCGATCGAACTGGGTGCGCAGGTCCGGCACGGTTGCGCGGTGGCCGACTTCGAGCAGGACGACGACGGTGTGACCGTCGAGCTGGCCGACGGGGAACAGCTGCGTTCGCGCTATCTCGTCGGCTGCGACGGCGGGCGCAGTACGGTGCGCAAACTGCTCGGCGTCGGCTTCCCCGGCGAGCCCTCGCGGACCGAGACGCTGATGGGCGAGATGGAAGTGGGGGTGCCGCAGGAGGAGATCGCCGCCAAGGTGACCGAAATCGGCGAGACCGACAAGCGATTCAGCCTCAGGTCTGCAGGTGTTGGGGTCTATCGCGTCGTGGTCCCTGCCGCGGGAGTCAGCGATCGTGCGGAACCGCCCACCCTCGAGGATTTCAGACAACAGCTGCGCGCCATCGCCGGAACCGATTTCGGCGTTCACTCCCCACGCTGGTTGTCCCGCTTCGGGGATGCCACCCGGCTAGCCGAACGTTATCGGGTCGGGCGGGTGTTGCTGGCCGGCGATGCGGCACACGTCCATCCACCCACCGGCGGACAGGGCCTCAACCTGGGCGTTCAGGACGCATTCAACCTCGGCTGGAAACTGGCCGCACAGATCCGCGGCTGGGCGCCGGAGACACTGCTGGACACCTACCAGGCCGAACGTCATCCGGTCGCCGAGGACGTGCTGGACAACACCCGCGCCCAGATGGAACTGTCGTCCACCGAACCGGGCCCGCAGGCCGTGCGCAGGCTGCTCACCGAACTGATGGACTTCGACGAGGTGAACCGCTATCTGATCGAGAAAATCACCGCGATCGGCATCCGCTACGACTTCGGCGAAGGCCCCGACCTGCTCGGCCGCCGCCTGCGCGACATCGACGTGAAACAGGGCCACCTCTACGGTCTGCTGCATCGCGGCCGCGGCCTGCTGCTGGACCGCACCGAACGCCTGACCGTCGGCGGCTGGTCGGACCGGGTCGATTACCTCGGCGATCCCACTGCGGGACTGGATGTTCCGTGCGTCCTGCTACGCCCCGACGGCCACGTCGCCTGGATCGGCGACGATCAGCAGGACCTGGACGACCACCTCTCCCGCTGGTTCGGTAAGCCCGCCAACTGATTACGCCTGCGCAACCGAAATGAAGCCGACGCTCCCGTCGGCTCTGCTGGGCTGCCGACGTGCGTTCGGTCATACCGCGTTCGAGGCCGCGCGTAATCGGCCTCGTGCAGGTAGGGAGAGGTCGTGTCACGAGCGAGCACCGGTCGGGTCCTTCGATCCGGCCGAGCGCCACGGCTACCGCGTCAACGATCCGGAACTGGTGGCAAGTCGGCCTGGCTCCGGGCGGGGTCCGGTCGGCAGCCGAGGTAGGCGTCCAGTGCTGCGGCACCGGTGAGCATGGCGCGGCTGCGGGCCGAGAGGCGGGCATGCCAGTCGCGCAGCATCGATTCAAGGGGCGCGACGCCTCCGGCGGAGCGGACTTGAACGATCAGCGGGGCGATCTGCTCCAGCAGGTAGCCGCCTCGTCTGAGCTGGTGGACGAGTAGGGCGTCACGCACGTCGGCCGCGCTGTAGACCCGGTAGCCCGTCTGCGGGTCGCGGCGCGGTTGCACCAAGCCGGCGCGTTCCCATTTACGCAGGGTGGCTGGGCGGATGCCCAGCCTCCCCGCCAGGGGCCCGACGAACGTGTCGCCGCGTTCCTGCGGTACGGGACTGAGGTCACGAAGCGCGGCTTCGACGGCCTGGAGGGTGCGGCGGTCGTCGAGAAGCTGGGCGTGACTTTCGTCGACGAGCCGCAGCGCGTCCTCGGTCGCGTCCCGGTTGATCGCCTGCATGATCGCCGTGGCGGTCTGGTGGCCGTGCCCGGCCACGAGGGCGAGGAACGCGCGCAGGGCGTGCGCGTGCAGTGACGTGTAGGTGCGGTAGCCGTGCGGGGTGCGTTCGGCGCCCGGAAGGATGCCGGCCGCCTCGTAGTTCCTGATCGCCTGCGTGGACAGACCGTGCCGGCGCGCCAGGTCAACCGGCCTGAGCTGTGTGCCGTTTTGAGGGTTCTGCCGCACTGTCCCGCCGATGTCGCGCATAACTTTCAACCGTCGGTTCAACGATACCGTTTAAGGCATGATCACCGGTATCACAGACACCGCTCATGTCGTTGACGCTGCCGCTGTCATGGGGCTGCTTCCGGCTCGGCCCCGACTGCTCGCCTTGGGCGAGCCCACCCACGGCGAGGACGCCCTGCTCGACGTGCGAAACGAGCTCTTCCGGCAACTCGTCGAGCGGGAGGGTTACCAGACGATCGCTGTCGAGAGCGACTGCCTGATGGGCCTGGTCGTGGACGACTACGTCGCCTCGGGCACGGGCACCCTCGACGAGGTCATGGAGCGCGGCTTCAGCCACGGGTTCGGCGCGTCCGCGGCCAACCGCGAGCTGGTGAGCTGGATGCGCGCGTACAACGACGGACGGTCCGCGTCCGAGCGGCTGCGCTTCGCCGGTTTCGACGGCCCGCTGGAGATCACCGGCGCCGCGAGCCCCCGGCAGGCCCTCACCGCACTCCACGCCTACCTCACCGCCTGGGTTGACGCCGACCTGCTTCCCTGCACCCCGGAAACGCTCGACCGCCTGATCGGCGCCGACGACCGGTGGACCAATCCCGCCGCGATGCTGGACCCGTCCCAGTCCGTGGGGCAGACGCCCGAGGCCAGACAGCTGCGGCTGCTCGCCGACGATCTGGTAGCCCTGCTCGACGCGCAGACGCCACACCTGATCGCGGCGTCCTCGCCCGACGACTGGGACCGGGCACGCATCTACGGTCGTACCGCCACCGGGCTGCTGCGGTACCACTTCTGGATGGCCGACACGTCACCGAGCCGCATGGCGCGGCTGCTGGGCGGGCGGGCTTCGATGATGGCCGCCAACCTGCTCGCCATCGCCGAACGGGGCCCGGCGCTGGCGCACGCCCACAACGGGCATCTCCAGCGGGACAAGAGCAGGATGCAAATGGGCGGCCTGCCGGTGCAATGGTGGAGCGCCGGCGCGATCGTCAGCGCCCGACTGGGCGAGGGGTACGCCTTCCTGGCCACGGCCCTCGGCACGATCCGCCACCGCGGTGTGGACACCCCACCCCCGGACACCGTCGAAGGGCTCCTGTACGCGCTCCCGGAGGACCGATACGTCGTCGACGCCCGCCGGCTGGTCGTCGCCCTCGACGACGTGACGCCCGCGCCCCGCGTGTCCCCCTGGTTCGGCTACGCCCCGTTCGACCCGGCCCACCTGGCAAGCAATGACGGGATCGTGTTCGTCAAGGACGCCCCTGCGGGGCAAACGTGGTGGCCGGTGGCGTGAGCGTCGGCAGGTTCTTCCGGAAGCCGTCCAGCTAGGTCTCGATGGTCTGCGTGTTGCGCGACATCCTCGTCCTCGGCGGGCCTGCCCCTACGGCAGACCCGCCGAAGCTGGCCCCGCGGTGCGACACCCGAGGCGGAACGCGCCGGCCGGCCCGGAGACCGTCCGGTCAGGACGGGGTGCGGCGGGCCCGGTGGTTGGCGTGCTTGCGGACCGCGAAGTCGTACGCGTCGGCCAGCAGCGTGCGCACCGTGTCCAGGGTCGCCTCGCCGGGGTTCACCACGCACACCCAGTGCTGCGCCGCGTAGACCGGATGCGGCAGCACGACGTCCGTCGCCGCGTGGTCGACGCGCGCGTCCGTCTCGCCGTGCTCACCCCGCGTCGACGGGGCCCCGAACAGGGCCGCGTACCCGGACCGGGTCAACCCGATGTTGAGCCGCCAGAAGCCCGGCCGGCTCAACGCGGAGGCGGTGTCGTAGTGGTCGCCGGTCACGATCGTCGCGAACGGCAACTGCCGCTCGGCCGGCAGGTCCCGTTGCGGGTCGTAGAGGAAGAAGGTGTCCCCGTTCGCCTCGGGTGCGGTCACCCCGGCGAAGGTCCGGCAGATGTGGTGCTTCATTTCGTCGACGTCCATGCCTCAAGTTTTTCATTGAAATGCTTATTGAGGCCTGCGTACCATTTGTCTAGGTTCAGTGGCGCTAACCCTCAACTCGCGGCGTAACCCGGCCGGGCGCCGCAGCGACCGCGCGCCCCCGGCGGCGGGCGAGGCCGCCGGGGGCGCGCACACCACGGGCGGCCGCTAGCCGGTCGCGTCGAGGACGGGGATGAGCTGCTCCTCCTCGTACGCCAGATGGGCCTCCAGCTCGGTGGTGAGCCGCGCGACCTCCCGGCGGACCTCGGCCGGGTCGGCGTCGGGAGCGCCGACGACCTGCTGGAGGCGTGCGACGAGCGCCGCGATCCGTTGGTGTTCCTCGCGCAGCCGCGCCAGGGTCGGGGCGAGGTCGGGGCGTTGCCCGTCGAGGGCGGCGAACATGCCGTCGTCCTCGTTGGTGTGGTGGTGGTGCAGGCCCTGGCAGACGGTCAGGCAGTTCACCCGCAGCTGCGCGCCCAGGCCCGCACCGGAGCGGTCGACCTCGTCGCGGATCAGCGCGAGTTCCCGCCGGAACGCGTCGTGGACCAGTTTGAGCGCCGCGCCCCAGGACGGCGCGTTCGGCGGCCCGCCCGCCACCTGGTGCAGCGCCAGCACCGGGATCACCCGCGACGTCTTCGCCTGGTACGCGGCCCAGCCCGGGTCGGCCTCCACGGCCCTGGCGAAGACCGCGTCGCGTTCGTCCCCGGTCAGCACCTCCGCGCGCGCCTGGTAGGTGAAGACGCCGTCCTCCACGGTGGCGAGCGGGTCGGCACGCAGGTTGTGGTACCAGTCCGGGTGTTTCGGGCCGCCTCCGGCGGAGGCGATGACCAGGATGCGGTCCGAGTCGGGCAGGTAGCCGACCGGGGTGGTGTGCGGGGCTCCGGATCGGGCCCCGGTGGTGGTGAGCAGGATGAGCCGGGCGCCCTCGAAGGGGCCGCCGACGCGGCCGGCGTTGGCGCGGAACTCGTCGATGATCTGCTGGTTGAAGTCGTTGGGCATGCTCTGCTTTCTGTTGGGCAGGAGGAGTGCGGCCACAGTGGATCGCCCGTCCGGCGACCGGTGGCGGCGAAGGTGGAGTCGCGCCGGCGTACGACCGGCGTGGACGGTGGGAAGGGCGCGCGAGGCGGTGGACGCGACGTCGACACCGGAAGATGTGGCGCATCGGCGGGCCGCGGGCCCGCCCCCGGCTCACCGGATGGCCGGGTGCCCTGTCCGCTCGTGGCCTATGGCCGACCCGGCAGTCACGGGTCCGACCCTAGCGGCCCGCGGCGGCCGAGGGCAACGATGTTCGGTTGCGCCGTGCGTGGGACGCTGGCACGGTCGGGGAATGATCGAACTGACCGGCGCCGACGTGGACCGCGCGGTGGCCGAGATGACCGCCGTCCTCGGCCCGCACACCGGACGGGACTGGAGCGTGCCCGCCGGCGGGTTGGAGTGGAGTTGCTGGACCACCGCCGCGCACGTGGCGCACGACCTGCTGGCGTACGCCGGTCAGGTCGCCGGGCGACCCGAGGCGGCATACCTGCCGTTCGACCTGGTCGTCTCCCCCGCCGCCGGGCCGGCCGAGGTGCTGCGGGTCGTCGCGGCCTGCGGTGGGCTGCTGCGGGTGGCGGTCGACGCCGCAGCGCCGCAGACGCGCGCCTGGCACTTCGGCCCGTGCGACCCGGCGGGCTTCGCCGCGATGGGGGTGGCGGAGACGCTGCTGCACACCGACGACATCGCCCGTGGTCTCGGCGTGCCGTGGCAGCCGCCGGAGCGGCTCAGCGCCGGCGTCGTGCGTCGGCTCTTCCCGGACGCCCCCGCCGGGCCGGCGCCGCAGGTGCTGCGGTGGCTGACCGGCCGCGGTGAGCTGCCCGGCCGGCCGCGCCGCACCTCATGGTCGTGGCGGGCCGCGGTGGTGTGACGCGGGCTACGCCGCCCGGCGGCGCCAGGGCAGGCGCCAGGCCCGCCGGGGCCTGGCGCGCGGCGGGGCGGGTGGCGCGGGCGCCGGTGCCGTCGCGGCGGCGAGGTGCCGCTCGGCTCGCCAGCGGCGTACGACGTCGTCGGCGTTGACCGGCCGCACAGTGACCCGCGGGCCGGTGGGCATGCGCAGCCAGGAGATGATCTGGGCGTTCAGGTCGGCGACGAAGGCGCGCACCGACTCCTCGGTGGGCAGGTCGCGCACCTCGTCGGGCACCTGCTCGACGCGGCGGCGCAGTTGCAGCGGGGTCGGCAGCAGCAGGTCCGTCGGGAGCTTCTCCCGTTCCAGGAAGCTCTTGATCCACCACGACTCGTCGTACGGCTCGCCACGGCCGGGAATCGGCTTGCCCGCGCCGGGCAGGTTGTCGAACTCGCCCTGCTCCTGGGCCGCGCGGATCCGCGCCTCGACCGTCGCTTCCCAGCTGTCCACCCGCCGACACCTCCCCGGCCCACGGTAACGCGGCCCCCGCCCGCGGGGCCGCCGGAAGGGACAGCGTGGTGGCGGTGCCGGGCATTCCCGGCGGTCAGGCCCAGCGGGCGTGCCGGTGGCCGTCGCGGGGAAACGGCGGGCGGGCCGCCAGCACCTCCTGGAAGCGGTAGCCGGCCTTCTCGGCGACGCGGCAGGACGCCGGGTTGTCGACCTGGTGCATCAGGTCCAGCCGCCGCAGGCCGGCGAACCGGGCGAACGCCCAGCCGGTGACCGCGTCCAGGGCGTGCGGGGCGATGCCCCGGCCCCGGGCGGGCGCGGCCGTCCAGTAGCCGACCTCGGCGTCCCCGCGCCCCGCGGCGACGTACTTGAGCACCACCTGGGCGACCAGCGTCTCGCCGGCGGGGTGCGGCTCGACCACGGCGAAGCTGAACCGGCACCCGTCGTCCCAGTCGCGTCGGGCCGCGGCCACGAAGCGGCGCGCCTCGGTGGTCGTGGTCACCGGCGCCCGGGTCCAGCGGAGCAGCACCGGGTCCCGGTACGCCGCCACCAGGGCGTCGGCGTCGTCGTCGCGCCAGGGACGCAACGACAGTTCCGGCAGGGTCGGGGTGGCCGGTGCGCGCAACATCGGCCCAGTCTCCCCGCTGCGGCCGCCGCCGTGGGGCGCGGGTCGGGCACCCCCACGCGCTGCCGGCCCGGTCGCCGCCGTCGTCGGGCGGCGGGCTCGGCCCGGCCGTACCCCCGGTTTTGCCGTTCCGGCAACGATGTTTGCCACCTTTGACGCTCCCGGTGGACAGTCGGGTCGGCGGCGGGCGTGGGGACCCGCCGACGACGGAGGGAGAGTTCCGTGCGTGAGACGTACGACGTGGTGGTGGTGGGCGGCGGCGCGGCCGGGCTGAGCGGGGCGCTGGCCCTGACCCGGGCCCGCCGCTCGGTGCTGGTCGTGGACGCGGGCGAGCCGCGCAACGCGCCGGCCGGGCACGTGCACAACTACCTGGGCCGGGAGGGCACGCCACCGGGTGAGCTGCTGACGGCCGGCCGGGCCGAGGTGGCCCGCTACGGCGGGGAGTTCGTCCACGGCGCCGTCCGCTCGGCGGCGCCGCGCGACGGCGGCGGGTTCCGTGTGGCCCTCGCCGACGGCCGCACGGTCGACGCCCGGCGGCTGCTGGTGACCACCGGCCTGGTCGACGAACTGCCCGACGTGCCGGGGCTGGCCGAACGGTGGGGCCGCGACGTGCTGCACTGCCCGTACTGCCACGGGTGGGAGGCGCGCGACGAGCCGCTGGTGGTGTTGGCCACCGGTCCGCTGGCCGCGCACCAGGCGCTGCTGTGGCGGCACTGGAGCGCCGACGTGACGGTCGTGCGGCACGGCGGGTGCACGTTCACCGCCGAGGAGGACGAGCAGCTCGCGGCCCGCGGCGTGCGGGTGGTCGACGGCCCGGTCGCCGCGCTGGAGGTCGCCGGTGACGCACTCACCGGTGTGCGGCTGGCCGGCGGCGAGGTGCTGCCGTGCGGGGCGGTGGTGGTGGCTCCCCGCTTCCACGCCCGCGCCGACGTGCTGACGTCGCTCGGCCTCGCGGCGGTGGAGCAGGAGATGGGCGGCCAGGTGATCGGCAGCGTCGTGCCGTCCGACCCGACGGGGGCGACCGCGGTCCCCGGCGTGTGGGTGGCCGGCAACGTCACGGACCCGCGCGCCCAGGTGGTCACCTCCGCGTCCGCCGGTTCGGCGGCCGGCGCGGCGATCAACGCCGACCTGGTCGCCGAGGAGACCCGCGCGGCCGTCGCGGCCCGCCGGGTACCCGATGCCGGACGCCGGCCGGCGGAGGTCCGGGCGTAGGGTCGGCGGCAGCCGAGTGGGACGGGACGGGGGTCGACATGGTCGGTACGGGTGCGCTCGTGGGCATCGTGCTGGTGGCGTTGGGGCTGGTGCTGACCCCCGGCCCGAACATGGTCTACCTGGTCTCCCGGTCGGTGACCCAGGGCCGACGGGCCGGGCTGGTCTCGCTGCTCGGTGTCGCCGCCGGCTTCGGCGTCTACCTGGTCGCCGCGGTCGCCGGCATCGCCACGGTGTTCGTGCTGGTGCCCGCCCTCTACACGGCGGTCAAGCTGGCCGGGGCGGCGTACCTGCTGTGGCTGGCCTGGCAGGCGCTGCGCCCCGGCGGGCAGTCGCCGTTCACGCCGGCGCCGCTGCCGCCCGACCCGGCTCGGCGGCTGTTCGCCATGGGCCTGGTCACCAACCTGCTCAACCCGAAGATCGCGATCCTGTACGTGTCGCTGCTGCCGCAGTTCATCGACCCGGCCCGGGGCCACGTCGCGGCGCAGAGCCTGGTGCTGGGGCTGACCCAGATCGCGGTGGCGCTGACGGTGAACGCGCTGATCGTGCTCACCGCCGGCGCGCTCGCCGGGTTCTTCGCCCGCCGGCCGCTCTGGCTGAGGGTGCAGCGGCTGCTGACGGGAACGGTCCTGGCGGCGTTGGCGGTGCGGATCGCCGCCGACCGGTCCCGCGCCGCCGTCGCCATGCCCTGACGCCGCCGCCCGACATCGCCGTGCCCACCGCCGACGCGGTGGGCAGGTAGCCGGGGCGCTGACGGTCCGTTCAGAGCGCGTCGGGCTGGTCGAGCGCCGGGTGCCGCTCGCCGGGCGGGGCGTGCCAGGTGGGGGCGTCCTCGCGCAGGGTGGTGTCGATGCGCAGCCGCGCCCAGTCGTCGAGCTCGGGCAGGTCGGCCGGGTCGAACCAGCCCACCTCGAGGGACTCGTCGTCGTTGACCCGTGGTTCGCCGCCCACCGCGTGGCACCGGAACCACACGTTCAGGTACTCGCAGGCGTCGCCGTTGGGGTAGACGACCGGGTGGGTGGCGACGCCACCCACCCGGTCGATGCGTACGTGCACGCCGGTCTCCTCGTACACCTCCCGCAGGAGGGCGTCGGCCGGCTGCTCGCCGGGGTCGATGAGGCCGGCGGGCAGGGACCAGCGGCCGTTGTCGGCGCGCCGGGCCAGCAGCACCCGGCCGGCGTCGTCGCGCACGACGGCGCTGACCCCGGGCAGCAGGAGCAGGTCCGTGCCGACGTGGGCGCGCAGCTTCGCGACGTACAGGGAGACGGCCACACCGGACACGCTAGTCGGCGTCGGCGCGGTGCCGGCGGACCATCCCTCACCGGGCTCGGCCGCCGCGCCGGCGGGGGCCGGGCAGCGCAGTAGACTCCGCCCTCGATGGACGCCCAGCCCACCGCCGCCGACACCCGCCCCTGCGCCCACTGTGGTCGGGAGGTGCCGCAGCGCGTCGGCGCCGGCCGGCCGTTCCGCTACTGCCGCGACAACGACGGCGCCTGTCAGCGGGCCTCACGCAACAGCCGGATGCGGCACCGCAACGCCCCCGGCCTGCCCGGCCAGGTGGCCCGCACCTGGGAGGCCGTGGACCGGCTGGAGCAGGTCGCGGAGACCCTCGCCGAGGCGCTGCACGCCGAGCTGTCCCCGGTCGGCGTGGAACGACAGCTGGCGCAGGCCCGCGCCGACGCGGCGACCCAGGTGGCGGCGGCGCAGACCGAGCGGGACGAGGCCCGTCGCGACGCCGAGGACGCCGCCGCGGCGGCCGTCCGGGCCCGCGAGGAGGCCCGCTCGGCCGCCGCCGAGCGGGACGCCGCCCGCGTGGAGGCCCGACGCGCCGCCGAGCAGGCCACGACGGCGGCCGAGCGCGCCGACCGGGCCGAGGCGGCCCGCGACGAGGCCCGCCGGCAGGCCAGCGCCGCGGAGGCGCTGCGGACGCAGGCCGAACGCGACCGCGACGCGGCCCGCCACGAGCTGCGTGCCCTGCGCGCCGACCTGGACGCGGAACGCCGCCGGGCCGCCGACCTGACGGGCGAGCGGGACGCCGCCCGCGGCGACGCCGACCGGGCGGCCCGCGCCGCCACCGAGGCGCTCGACCGGGCGCAGCGCCTGCACGCCGACGCCGACGCCGCCCGGGACCGGGCCGACCGGGCGCGTGAGCAGGCCGACCAGGCGCGGGCCGAGGCCGAGGCGGCCCGGACGGCGGCCGCCGAGGCGGCGCGGGCCCGGCAGGAGGCCGAGGCGGCCCGCGCGCAGGCCGGGGCGGAGGCCGACCGCGCCCGCGCGGAACTGGCCGCGCTCGCCGGCCGCCACGACACGCTGGGCGCGGAGCTGGCCGCCGCGCGGGACGCCGCCACCGCCGCGCAGGGCCGGCTCGACGAGCTGGCGGTACGGCTGCGCGCCGCCGAGACCGACCGCGACGAGGCGCACCGGCGGGTGGCCCAGCTCGCCGAGCAGGTGGGCCACCTCGCCGCCGCCCTGGCCCACCTCGGCCCCCGCGACGCGGGCCCGCCGACCACCTGAACCGTCCCGACGGGCCGACGGTGTGGGCCGGCCCGGCCCGCCGACGGTCTGGGCTGGCCCGACTCCGGCGGGGCCGGCGGGCCGGCACGCCCTGCCCGGGTGAAGTGCGCCCCCGTCGTCCGGGTCGGGGACGGCGTCCGGGGTGTGGGACGCCACCGAGGGCGGGACGGCGGCGACAGTCGCGGCGGGACGATGATGGCCGGGTGGGAAAGACACACGAACGCATCGAGGGCCGGCTGCGCACGTTCATCGAGGAGCAGCCGCTGTTCTTCACCGCCACCGCGCCGCTCTCCGGCGACGGCACCATCAACCTGTCCCCCAAGGGCCTGCGTGGCTCCTGGGCGGTGCTCGACGCGCACACCGTGGCGTACCTGGACTTCGCCGGCAGCAACGCCGAGACGATCGCGCACCTGCGGGAGAACGGCCGGATCACGCTGATGTGGTGCGCGTTCCAGGGGCCGCCGAACATCGTCCGGGTGCACGGGCGCGGTGAGCCGGTGTTCCGCGACGACCCCCGCTGGGCCGAGCTGACGGGCCACTTCCCGGACGTCGACACCAGCGTGCACGGCCTGCGGGCGATCATCGTGGTGCGTGCCGAGCTGATCCGCGACACCTGCGGCTACGCGGTGCCGTTCATGACCTACGACGCCGACCGCGACCTGCACGGCAAGCGGTTCGCCCGCGAGGATGACGCCTCACTGAGCGACTACTTCGCCGGCAAGGAGCACATCGCCCGCAGCATCGACGGGCTGCCCGGCCTGCCGCTGCCGCTGCCCCCGACCCCGGCCGCCTGACCCGGCCGCCGCACGCCCGGTCCCGGCCGCGCCGGGCCCCGGCGTGTGGCCTGGCCGTCCGGCGGCGCCAGCCGGCCTGCCGCGGCGGCCGGGCATGGCCCGCCGCCCGGGTCAGTGGATGCCGGCCATCAGGCCCCGGATGTGCCGGGCGAACATCACCGCGCCGAGCCCGAGGGCCGCCGAGGCCAGGCCGAAGGTGAGGAAGTACGTCGGCTCGGGCCAGGTGTCGGCGAGCCGGGCCACCTGCCCGCCGATCGCGTCGCCGACGGCGGTGGCGAGGAACCACAGCCCCATCATCTGGCTGGCGTACTTGACCGGCGCCAGCTTGGTGGTGGCGGACAGGCCGACGGGGCTCAGCGACAGCTCGCCGGCGACCTGGATGGCGTACACGGCCACGAGCCACCACGGCGAGACCAGGTCGCCGCCGACGGCGGCCTGGGCGGCGGCGGCCATCAGCACGAACGACAGGCCGTTGAGCACCAGGCCCACGGCGAACTTCACCGGTGTGGAGACCCGGTGGCCCAGCCGCAGCCAGAGCAGCGCGAACAGCGGCGCCCCGATGATGATCAGGATCGGGTTGACCGACTGGAGCCACGACGCGGGGAAGGTGAACCCGGCGACGTCGCGGTCGGTGTTGTCGGCGGCGAAGATGTTCAGCACCGACCCGGCCTGGTCGTAGATCAGCCAGAACGCGGCGGCGAAGACGAACAGCCACACGTACGCCTTCATCCGGCTGCGTTCGGTGGCGCTCAACTCCCGGTCCACCATGATCCGCACGAAGTACCCGATGGTGATCAGTACGGTGGCGGCGGCGAGCAGGTTGACCACGGTGTCGACGGTGAACGCCCCGGCCACGGCGAGGACGACGACCGCGAGCACGACCAGGGCGGTGACCGCGCCGACGCGGGTCAGCGCGCGGCGGCGGTCGGCGCCCAGCAGCGGGTCGGCGGGCCGCGCGCCCGCGTCGCCGAGGTTGCGCCGGCCCAGCACGTACTGCAGCACGCCGAAGGTCATGCCGACCGCGGCGGCCCCGAAGCCCAGATGCCAGTTGACCTTCTCGCCGAGGAAGCCGGTGACCAGTGGGGCGGCGAACCCCCCGATGTTGATTCCCATGTAGAAGATCGAGAAGCCGGCGTCGCGGCGTGGGGAGTCCCGGTCGTAGAGGTCGCCGACCATCGTCGAGATGTTGGGCTTGAGCAGCCCCGTGCCGACGACGATCAGCGCCATGCCCGCGAAGACGCTCCACCGCGTCGGGATCGCCATCACGTAGTGCCCGGCGGCGATGACCACCCCGCCCCACAGGACGCTGCGGCGGGCGCCGATGAGCCGGTCGGCGACCCAGCCGCCCGGCAGCGCCATCAGGTAGACCATCGCGTTGTAGGTGCCGTAGACGGCACTGGCGCTGGCCTCGCCCATCGCCTGCCCGTCGTCGGCCACGGACGCGGTTAGGTACAGCACCAGGATCGCCCGCATGCCGTAGAAGCTGAACCGTTCCCACATCTCGGTGAGGAAGAGGGTGGACAGCGCCCGCGGGTGCCCGAAGAACGTCCGCCCGGAGGGCGGACGGGACTGCACCGGCGCGTCACCCACCATCGCAACCTCCGCTCCCCTCGGGCGGTTAACATCCCCGTTGGCAACGGAAACACTCCACCCAACCGACCCGGCCGGGGACGACCCCGCCGGGCGGCTGGCATGGCCGGCTACCCTTGTTCAGGCTCGCCCGGCGGCGCGGCAGCGCCCGGGGCGGGAATGGCCCGGCGGGAACGGACCGTTACACCAAGAAGACCAGCACCACCAACGAGGGGAAGTCGATCATGGGCGAGCGTATGCTGCGCGGAAGCCGTCTGGGCGCGGTGAGCTACGAATCCGACCGCAACACGGAGCTCGCGCCGCGTCAGACCCGCGAGTACCTCTGCGCCAAGGGTCACCAGTTCGAGGTGCCGTTCGCCGTCGACGCCGAGGTCCCCACGACCTGGGAGTGCAAGTTCGACGGCAGCGTCGCCCGGCTGGTCGACGGCAGCGAGCCGGAGCAGAAGAAGGCCAAGCCGCCGCGCACCCACTGGGACATGCTGCTGGAGCGGCGCTCCATCGCCGAGCTGGAGGACATCCTCGCCGAGCGGTTGCAGGAGGTTCGCACCCGCCGCGGCCGCGCCTGACCCGCACCGCACACGCCACGGCGCCCCGGGAGCCACGCTCCCGGGGCGCCGTCGTGTCTGGGCCCGTTACGGCCGCCGTGTCCGCCTCCGGCCCGTTGCGGGCCGGGCGTCCCGGCGACGATGCCGCCGGCCGTCCTCAGGCCCGTTCCGGCCGTCGTGTCCGGGACAAGTCCGCTGCCCGGATCAGTTCCGGCCGGGCTCGACGATCTCGCCCTCGATGGCCCGGCCCCCGTCGACCACGGTCGGCGGCTCGGCCGTCGGGCGCGGCGCGGGCTGCGGGGCACCCCGGCGCACCCGCACCCGGCGGGGCCCGAACAGGTCACCGGCGACCATCGACGACACCCGGCGTTCCGCGGCACGCTGCACCCCGCCGCGGGCCAGCCGACGCAGCGGCGGCACCAGCAGCAACAGCCCCACCAGGCCACTGACCAGGCCGGGGGTCGCCAGCAGCAGCGCGCCGACCAGCCCGACGAGACCGTCGGTGACCTGCCGTCCCGGCGGCTGGCCGGCCTCCGCGGCGGCCCGGAAGCCACGCCAGGCGCGCATCCCCTCCCGGCGCAGCAGCACCAGCCCGAGCAGCGACACCGCGAACACCGCCAGCAGCGCCGAGCCGAACCCGATCGCCCGGCCCACCACGACGAACACCGCCAGCTCCAGCAGCACCGCCAGCAACAGGCCCAGCGGCACGTACCTCAGTCCTCGGCGCATCTCACCTCATCCGCCATCCGCGGCGCGGTCGGTCCGCGCAGGCACTGCGTCCAGCATGACACGCCGACGCTCAGGGCCACCGAACCTGACCGTCGGGGGTGCCGTGCAGGCCCCGCCGCACCGCCAGCCGCCGGTCCTGCAGACCCCACGCGGTGATCCGCCACAGCGCCTCCGCCACGATCAGCGGGCTCATCTTGCTGCTGCCGCGTTCCCGCTCGGCGAACGTGATCGGCACCTCGACGATGCGCGCCCCGGCCCGGTGCGCCAGCCGCGACAGCTCCACCTGGAACGAGTAGCCCTGCGAGCACACCGACCCCAGGTCGATCTCGTCCAGGGCGGACAGCCGGTACACCCGGTAGCCGCCGGTGGCGTCGGACACCGGCATACCCAGCGCCAGCCGCGCGTACAGGTTGCCGCAGCGCGACAGCAGCAGCCGCCGCAGCGGCCAGTTCACCACCCGCGCGCCGGTGGTCCACCGGGAGCCGATCACCACGTCGGCGTCGCGGGCGGCCGTCAGCAGCGTGGGCAGGTCCTCGGGGGCGTGCGAACCGTCGGCGTCCATCTCCACCACGGCGTCGAAACCACGCTCGCGGGCCCACGCGAACCCCGCCAGGTACGCCGCGCCGAGGCCCTGCTTGCCCTCGCGGTGCAGCACGTGCACGTGCGGGTCGGCGGCGGCCAGGGCGTCGGCGACCGCCCCGGTGCCGTCGGGGCTGTTGTCGTCGGCGACGAGGATCTCCACGGCCGGGGCGGCGCGGCGCACGCGCGCCACGATCGACGCCACGTTGTCGGCCTCGTCGTAGGTCGGGATCACTACGAGCACCCGACCCAGCCCGGGGTGGCCGGCGCGTGGCCCTCGGGTGTCGGTCGTCTCGCCCACCGTCGCTTCCCCTCCGCCGGATTGCCGGCTGGTGTCATCCGGCGCGGTGCCGGCGGCGCAGCACGGCCGCGCCGACCAGGGCCGCCACCGCCAGGGTGGCCAGCGCCGCCTCCGGCCACAGGCCGACCCGGGTGGCCAGGGTGCGCCCGTCGTCCAGGCGCAGCTGCCGCACCACGACCGCGCGGGTGTTGAACCCGGTGGCGTCGCTTACCCGCCCGTCGGGGGCAACGAACCCGGACACTCCGACCGTGGAGGCCATCAACGCCGGCCGGCCGTGCTCGATCGCCCGCAGCCGCACCATGGCCAGCTGCTGCCGCGCCTCCGCCACGTCGAAGGTGGCGTTGTTGGTCTGCACCACCAGCAACTGCGCCCCGCCGGTGACGGTGTCGCGGACCACCTCGTCGTAGGCGACCTCGAAGCAGATCACGTCGCCGAGCACGGCCGCGCCGGCACGCAGCACGCCCGGCTCGGTGCCGGGCACGAAGTCGGCCCGCACCCGGTCCACCTGCTTGCTGACCATCCGGGCGAGGTCGCGCATCGGCACGTACTCGGCGAACGGCACCGGGTGCCGCTTGACGTACACCTGCTCCAGGTCAGGGCCGGTGCCGGGCCGCCAGAGGATGCCGGCGTTGCGGACCTCGCCGTCGCCGGGGCCGCGCAGCACCGCGCCGACCAGGATCGGCGCGCCGATCGCGTCGGCGGCCCGGGAGATCAGGGCGCCGGCGTCAGCGTCGCGCAGCGGGTCGATGTCGCTGGCGTTCTCCGGCCACACCACCAGGTCGGGGCGGCGCTGGGCGCCGTCGGCGACCTGCTCGGCCAGCTCGACGGTGGCGTCGACGTGGTTGCCGAGCACCGCCTTGCGTTGGGCGTTGAATTCCAGCCCCAGCCGGGGCACGTTGCCCTGCACGATCGCCACGGTGACGGTGTCGCCGCCCCCGGCGGCGGCCACCGGCACCAGCAGCCCGGCGACGGGCACCGCGACCGCGCCGGCGGTCAACCCGGCGATCGGCGCCCACCGCCGCCGCCCGTCCCACGGCCGCCACAGCGCCGCGACGAGCAGCCCCCCGGTCAGCGCCACCGCGAACGTCACCAGCGGCGCGCCGCCCAGCGCGGCCAGCCGCAGCAGCGGCGAGTCGTCCTGACTGAACGCCAGCCGCCCCCACGGGAACCCGCCGAACGGGGTACGGTCGCGCAGCGCCTCCTGCCCCACCCACAGCACGCCGGTCAGCGCCGGCCAGGCCCACCGGAGGCGGTCGGCCAGCGGGGAGGCGTACGCGCTCGCCGCGCCCAGCAGCGCCAGGTAGGCGGCCTGCAACAGCGACAGCAGCGTCCACGGCAGGTAACCGGTGTGCAGGTTCGTCCAGCTCAGCAGCGGCGCGAACAGCGCCACCCCGGTCAGGAAGCCCAGCCCGGCGCCGGCCCGGACACGGCGGCGGTGCGTCGCCGCGGCCAGCAGCGCCACACCGACCGGCGCGAGCGGCCACACCCCGTACGGGGGGAACGCCGCCAGCAGCGCCAGCCCGGCGGCCACCGCCATCGGCGCGGCCACCCGCAGCGGCAGCGCCCGCGGCGCGACGTCGGGCACGCGCGGGGCGTCGGCGCGCGGCTGGCTGCTGTCCACGGTCGTCACGGGCATCTCCACCTCGATCACAGAGCGGAAGGCTACCCGGCGGCCGGCGCGGCACCGGCGTCGCCGGCGGTCACCGGGCGGGTGAAGCAGCCGAGGAATCGTTCGGCGACCCGCCGCTCACCGGTGACGCGCAGCGCGCCGTGGTGTTCCGCCTCGTCGCGGGGCCGGTAGCCGAACACGACCTCCAGCAGGGTGCGCGGGTCGGTGTCGACGACGGCGGCGCAGCGCTCGCCGCCGCCCCGGCTGATCCGCAGCCCGGCCCGGTCGGCCTCGGCGACGAACCGGTCGGCGCCCAACCGCAGCGCCACCGGCGCCGCCGGCACGCCGGCGGGGCCCGGGTCGTACGTGGTGCGCAGGGCGAGCATCAGGGCGTCGACGCTCAACCGACCGGTGGCGGGCAGCGGCTGCCGGCTGCCCCACCGGCCCAGCGCCAGCAGGCTCTCCTCCAACTCCCGGCCGCGCGGGGTGAGCTCGTACACGCGGGCGCTGGCCGGGGGGCCCAGGGTGCGGCGGGTCACCACGCCGGCCCGTTCCAGCTCGCGCAGCCGCGCGGACAGCACGTTCTGACTCATGGTGGGCAGGCCACGGCTGAGGTCGGAGAAGCGTTTCGGGCCGAGCAGCAGCTCCCGGACGACCAGCAGCGCCCAGCGTTCGCCGACCACGGCCAGCGCGCGGGCCAGCCCGCACAGATCGTCGTAGGAACGCACCCGCCCAGCGTAGCCGTGGCGCTTGCCCGAACGAAGCGAGCACTCCTAATGTAGGAGCAAACGGTTCGAGGGAGGCCCCCATGACCGCGACCACCGCCCTGCCGCAGGGCGACGTACGACTGCTCGACCATCCGGTGGCCCGGCGCCTGGGCGACGGCACCGCCGAGGACTTCGCCGCCCGGGGCCGGTCGTGACCTACGTGCTGATCCCCGGCGCGGGCGGCAGCGCCGACTACTGGCACCTGCTCGTCGACGAGCTGCGCCGCCGCGGCCGCGAGGCGATCGCCGTGGACCTGCCCGCCGCCGACGACACCGCCGCCCTGCCCGAGTACGCCGCCACCGTCCGCGCCGCGATCGGCGACCGGAACCGGGTGGTGCTGGTCGCACAGTCCCTCGGCGCGTTCACCGCCCCACTGGTCGCCGACGACCCGCGGGTGACGATGGTCGTCCTGGTCAACCCGATGATCCCCGCCCCCGGTGAGACGGCCGGGCAGTGGTGGACGGCCACCGGCCACGCGCAGGCCCGCGCCGACCACGCCGTCGCGCAGGGCCGCACCCCCGGCGACCACGTCGACCTGGCGGTGGACTTCTTCCACGACGTCCCCGAGCCGGTGGTGGCGCGCCTCACCGCCGCCGACGCGCCCGACGAGTCGCCGGCGGTGTTCACCCGCCCCAACCCGCTGCGCCGCTGGCCCGACGTGCCCACCCGCGTGGTCACCGGCCGCGACGACCGGTTCTTCCCCGCCGACTTCCAGCGCCGCCTGGCCCGCGAACGCCTCGGCGTCGACGTCGACGTGCTGCCCGGCGGGCACCTGATCGCGCTGAGCCAGCCGCGACGCCTCGCCGACCAACTCGACGCCTACCACACCCCGGCCCCACCCGCCGACCGCTGAGACGCGGTGGTCAGATCGAGCCGTTCGCCGTTTGTTCATCGCCCACGGGAAGCCCGTCCCGGCCGGCAGGCGACACCGCGCCGGTGGAACACGCTCCGCCCGCTGAACGGAGCCTGGCCGCAGAGACGAAAATCGGGGCGCGGCTTGCGCCGCGCCCCGATGCTCCCAGGCCCTTCCCGGCCGGTGGGGCGAGAACGAGCTACGCCGACCTTCGGACCGACCCGACGCGGACTGGCTGCCCCCGCCTGGCCGTTGTCTACTGGCCGTGCACCTCACCCTGCCCGTACACCGGTAACCGCGGCCGGTTCGCGCCGCCCCGCCGACCCCCGCCCGCTGGACCTGGCCGCCGCGACGCACTGCACATGTCGCTCGGCCAGCGGACGAAGGGACGAAGCGAACAACAGCCGCTTCCCGTAGTAGGACTCAAAGACGGTACGGCGTGGACCCCCGCCGCTGTCAACCCACCCGGGCCTGTCGTGTGTTGCAACACGGCGTGTCGCGTCGGCGAGTCTCAATCCGTGGCCAGGTGGCGGCGCAGCAGCGCCCCCGCCGCCGCCGGATGCTCGGCGGCGAGCAACCCACCGGCCGCCAGCACGTAGTCGGTGTCCACGACCGGCCGGGCGGCACGCGGCAGCGGCCACCCGCCCGCGTGGTCGGTCAACACCGCGGAGAGCACACCCGCCGCGTCGGCCGGCGCGGCGTGCCGCAGCACCCCACCGGAGCCGACGAGCAGCCGCACGTCCCGCAGGTCCCGGCCGGCCCGCTCACCCGTCGCCGCGCCCCGGGCGTGCCGCCGCAACGCCACCGTCGCCGCCAGGGCCGCGATCCGGGCGTCCACAGCCCGGTCGACGTCCCCCGCGGGCAGGAACCCCGGGTCGTCGGCACGCACCACCGCCGCAGCCGCCAGATCGTCGCCCTCGACGTCGCTCAGCAGCCGCTCCTCGACGGCGGCCCGCACCACCCCCGGCGCGCTCCACCGCATGCCCAGGTCCCCCTCCACGGTCCGGGCCCGCCACAGCGAACCCGCCACCTCCCGGCCCGGCCCCGTGGCCCGCTCGTCGGGCGTCAGCACCGAGTACACGTCGGTGGTGGCGCCACCGACATCCACCACCACCAGGTCACCGCCGAGGGCGTCGGCGAGCACCTCCACACCGGTCAGCACCGCGTCGGGCGTGGCAGCCCGCACCAGCCGCGCGAACCGGGGCCCCCGCGACAGCCGCTTCCCGCCGATGACGTGCCGCAGGAACACCTCCCGGATCGCCGCCCGCGCCGACGCCGGCGCGAGGACCCCGATACGGGGCAGCACGTTGTCGGCCACCGTCACCGGCACCCCCGCGCCGGCCAGCAGGGCATACAGGTCGTCGCGGACGTCGACGTTGCCCGCGAGGACCACCGGCACCCGCCAGCGGGCCTTAGCCAGCCGGGTCGCGTTGTGCGTCAACGTCTCGGCGTCACCGCCGTCGGTGCCGCCCACCAGCAGCACCACGTCCGGGCGGGCCGCCCGCAGCCCCGCCAGCTCCGCCGCGCCGAGCCGCCCCGCCGCCACGTGCACCACGTTCGCGCCCGCCGACAGACCCACCCGCCGGCCCGCCTGCGCGGTCACCAGATGCTCGTAGCCCACCACGGCCAGCCGCAACCCACCACCGGCCGACGAGCACACGTACCACGGCACGTCACCCACCGGCAGGCCCGCCGTGGCCGCCCCGACCGCGGCGTCCAGGCCGTGCAGCACGTCCGTGCCCACCGTCGTGGGGGCCGCCGCCGCCGCGACCAGCGCGCCGCCGTCGAGGTCCACCACCGCCACCTTCGTGTACGTGGACCCGACGTCGGCGCAGACCGCGTGCCTCACGCCGCCGGCGGGACGACCACCGTGCCGGTCGCGGTGACCGCCACGATCGGTTCGTCGAGGACCTCCGCCGCCGACTCGCCCCGGTCCGGGCGACCCCGGCACACCACCCGCGCCACGAAGTCGATCGTGCGGCTGCGGGTGCCCACCCGGGTCACCGTCGCCGTCACCTCCAACACGTCCCCGGCCCGCATGGCACCGCGGAACTGCACGTCCGAGTACGACGCGAACAACCCCTCGTCGCCGTCGGTGCGGATGCACACCTCCGTCGCCACGTCCCCGAACAACCCCAACGCGTACGCCCCGTCGACCAGGTTGCCCGCGTAGTGCGCGTGCGAGTAGGGCACGTACCGCCGGTGGGTGACGGTCAGACCGACCCGGGAATCACTCATGCCTTCGCCTTCTTCTCCGTGATCAACGCGTGCACCAGATAGCTCGCCACCTCGCCCGGCGTGGTGCCCCGGCCGAAGATCCGGTCCACGCCCAACTCGCCGGCCATCGTCTCGTCGAACCGCGGCCCACCCACGATCAGCAGCGGCCGGCGTCCCGCCGGCATCGCCTCCCGGAACGCCGCCGACATCTCCCGCGTGTTGTGCAGGTGCGCGTCGCGCTGCGTCACCACCTGCGACACCAGCACCGCGTCGGCCTTCTCCACCCGGGCCGCCTCCACCAACTCCGGCACGCTCACCTGCGCACCCAGGTTCGTGACCTTCAACTCCCGGTAGTACTCCAGGCCCTTCTCCCCCGCGATGCCCTTCACGTTGAGGATCGCGTCGATGCCCACGGTGTGCGCGTCCGTGCCGATACACGCCCCCACCACCGACAACTTGCGCCGCAACCGCTGCTTCACCACCGCGTTGACCTCCTTGGCCGACAGCAGCGGGAAGTCACGCTCCACCACCTGCACCGCCGACAGGTCCACCAGGTGGTTCACCCGCCCGTACACCACGAAGAAGGTGAAACCGTCACTCATCGGCTTGGCGTGCACCAGCATCGCCGGGTCGATGCCCATCTTGTTCGCCAACTGCACCGCCGCGCCCTCGGCCCGCTTGTCGTGCGGCACCGGCAACGTGAACGACACCTGCACCATGCCGTCGCCCGTGGTGTCCCCGTACGGCCGCACGATCTTCTTCTCGGCGGCCCCGCCGCCCGGCGCCACCGCGCCGACCTCGACGGCGCTCACGCCGCATCCCCTTCCAGGATCTCCGTGGCCGGGTTGAAGTAGTCGGCCTCGTGCGCGGCCACCCCCGCCAGACCCTTGCCCCGGTCCGCCGGCCGCTTCATGATCCCGAACGTGCCCTCGGCGATCGCCGTCAACAGCGACTGCTCCCCGATGCGCTCCAGCAGATCCACCGCCTCACCGAGCACCCGGTTGGCCCGCTGCTGGATGAACCCGCCCGGCGCCGGCACGAAATCCTCGTGCAACCCACCGGCCGCACCCAGCACGTACCGCACGTTCTGCAGCGCGATGTCCCGGTCCGACAACCACGGCGTCACCACCGCCTCGGTCATCATCCCCACCAGCAGGATCCCCTGACCCGTCATCGTGCCCACCAGGTTGAAGAACCCGTCCAGCAGGTTCCCCCGGAACACGTCCCCCGTCATGTGCTTCGTCGGCGGCATCCACTTCAGCGGCGCGTCCGGGAACAACTCCCGCGCCAGCAGCGCGTGCGCCAACTCCAACCGGAACGACCCCGGCACATCCGGGTTGATCTCGAACGCGTGCCCCAGGCCCAACTGCCAGTCCTGCAGCCCCGCCTCGTGCGCGAAGAACTCGTTCAGCAACTGCGACACCGTCACCGTGTGCGCCTCGTCCACCGCGTCCGCGGTGGTCAGGTAGTTGTCCTCACCGGTGTTGATGATGATCCCCGCCCGCGCGTGCACCTGCCGCGAGAACCGCTGGTCCACGAACGTACGGATCGGGTTGATGTCGCGGAACAGGATCCCGTACATCGAGTCGTTCAACATCATGTCGAGCCGTTCCAGGCCGGCGAGGGTCGCCATCTCCGGCATGCACAGCCCCGACGCGTAGTTCGTCAGCCGCACGTACCGGCCCAACTCCTTCGACGACTCGTCCAACGCCGCCCGCATCAGCCGGAAGTTCTCCTGCGTCGCGTACGTGCCGGCGAACCCCTCCCGGGTCGCGCCCTCCGGCACATAGTCCAGCAGCGACTGCCCCGTCGACCGGATCACCGCGATGATGTCCGCACCCGCCCGCGCCGCCGCCTGCGCCTGCGGAATGTCCTCGTAGATGTCCCCCGTCGCCACGATCAGGTAGATCCACGGCCGCTGCTTCGGATCCCCGTACCGCTTGACCAGACGCTCCCGCTCGACACGGCGCCGGTCGACCAGCCGGATACCGGCCGCCACGGCCTTCCGCGCCGCCTTCCGCGCCACCGTGGCCGCCTTCCCCGACGGCACCTCGAACCGCACCGACCCCGCCGCCGCCTTCTGCGCCAGCAACGTCACATCGGCGATCTGCTCCCGCGCCATGGCGTCGAACACCGGCACCGCCACCCCGTGCCCCAACCCCACGTCCGCGACCACCGCGTCGACGAGCCGGTTCACCCACGGAATGCCATCCGGGTCGGCGCCGGTCACCCCCGCCAACCGCAGCACCGCCCGCTCCACCGACACCGTCGTGTGGCTACGCGCCAGATCCACCACCGGCTGCCCGGCACGGCGCGCCAACTCCCGCGCCCGCACCACCAACCGCGGATCCAGGTCAAGCTTGCCCGTCACACCGTCACCTCACTCCGGCCCGCGACGACGCGACCCGCGCCCCCACCGAACCACCCGCCACGCTCGCTCACGCCGACCCTTCCTCGTAGATCACGTCACCACGCAGCACCGTGCGCCGACACACCGGCAACGGCGTCGGATCCTCCGGACCCCGCGCCTCCAGGTCCTCGGCCAACAACACCGGCAGACCCCGCTCCACCCCCGCCGGCGTCGACCACACCGCGAACGTCGCCGGCGCCCCCAACGCCAGCACACCCTCGTTGTCCAGGTGCACCGCCCGCCACCCGCCACGCGTGTGCGCCGCGAACGCCGCCCGCACACTCATCCGCTGCGTCGGATTGTGGTGCCACACCGCCGCCCGCACCGAACCCCACGGATCCAACGGCGTCACCGGCGAATCCGACCCGAACGCCAACGCCACCCCGACCCCGTGCATCGCCCCCATCGGGTTCGACTCCAACGACCGGTCCAGGCCCAACCGCGACTCGTACATCCGGCCCGCACCGCCCCACAACCGGTCGAACGCCGGCTGCATGCTCGCCACGATCCCGTACTCCACGAACCCGGCGATCAGCCGCTTGTTCATGATCTCCGCGTGCTCCACCCGGTGCCGCGCCGCCCGCACCCGATCCGTGCCCAGCTTCTCCGCCGCGCCCGCGAAACCCTCCAGCACCGTCGAGATCGCCGCGTCACCGATCGCGTGGAACCCGCCCTGCATGCCGTGCGCCGCGCAGTCCAACAGATGGTCCCGCACCTGCTCCGCCGAGACGTACCCGTGCCCGCAGCCCCCGTCGCCGTCCAGGTAGTCCCGCGACACATGCGCCGTACGCGACCCCAACGCCCCGTCGGCGAACAGGTCACCCCCCGCCCCGACCGCGCCCAACTCCCGGGCCCGCGCCGCACCCAGCAGCTCACCCCAGTACCCGTACACCTCCGCCACGCCGTCGCCCGACAACGCCAGCAGACCCGTGAAGTCCTCCTCGTCGGAGATCTCCGGACCACCGCACTCGTGCACCGCCGCGATGCCCAACGACGCCGCGTGCGCCAACGCCGCCCGCTGCGCCGCCACCCGCTGCGCCCGCGTCACCGACCCGAACGCCGCCGCCCGCACCACGTGGTGCGCGTCACGCCGCAACCAACCCGACGGGTCGAACCCCGCCGCCGACGCCGCCTGCGGACACGCCGCCAGCAGCGCCGCCGACACCAACGCCGAATGGATCGACGCCTGCGACAGATACACCCGCCGCCCCCCGGCCGCACGATCCAGCGTCGCCGCATCCGGCAGATCCGGCACCGGCCAACTCGACTCGTCCCACCCGTGCCCCAGCACCACCGCGTCCGACGGCAACCCCGCCACGAACGCCGCCACCGCGTCCAGCAACTCCCCCGCCGACCGCACCGCCGACAGGTCCAGCCCCGACAACGCCAACCCCGTGTCGGTCGCGTGCACGTGCGAATCCACGAACGCCGGCGTCACCAACGCCCCGTCCAGGTCCACCACCCGGTCGGCCGCCGGCGCGTCCGCGTCCGCCCCCAACCACGAGATCCTGCCGTCGGTCACCAACAGGGCCGTCGCGCTCGGATCGGCCGGACAGTGCAGCACGCCGCCGCGGTACAGAGTCGAGGGGTTCGTCATGACAATCAGTCTGCCGCCAACCGCGACTCGAACAGCGCCCGGACCCCCGGCTCCGACCGCAACAACCCCAACGCCAGCTCCCCGTGCCCCGGCACGTAGCCGTTGCCCACCAGCATCGTCACGTCCGCCGCCAGACCCTCCGCGCCCAACGCCGCCGCCGCGAAACTCGTCGCCATCGAGAAGAAGACCACCGTGCCGCCGTCCGCGGTCGCCAGCACCGCCCCGTGCTCACAACCCGGCACGTCCACGCAGACCACCGTCACGTCGGCCGGCGCACCCAGCGCCGCGGTCACCGCCGACGACAACGCCACCGGATCCCGCGCGTCCGCCAACGCCACCACGTCCGCCAGACCCGCCGCCGTCAGCGCGTCCCGCTCCGCCGCCACCGGCACCACCCCGACCGTACGGCCGGCGCCCGCCCGCCGCGCCGCCGCGAGGGACAACGACCCGCTCTTGCCCGCGCCACCGATCACCGCCACCCGCACCGGCGACGCGTCCCCCGCCCGCTCCCGGTCCGCCACGTGCCGCGCCACCACCCGCGCGGTCAACGCCGGCGCCCCGCACACGTCCAGCACCGCCAGGGACAACTGCGGATCCAGGTCCGCCGGCAGCACCGCCGCGATCGACCGGGCGAACAGGATCGCGTACCCGTCGCACGGCACCTGCTCGCTGCGCCCGTCCCACCGCGCCAGCCCGTCGAGGATCGTCAGCGGCGTCAGCGTCAGCGACACCAGCGTCGCCACCCGCTCCCCCGCCTTCAACCCCAGCGGGGAACGCCGCCCCGCCTCCTCCACCGTGCCGATCAGCATCCCGCCGGAACCGGTCACCGGGTTCTGCATCTTCCCCCGGGTCGACACGATCTCCAGCACCTCGGCGCGGACCGCGTCGCCGTCACCGCCGTGCTTCTCCCACAGCTGCCGGAAGCTCGCCGCGTCCAGGTTCAACCGCTCCACCCGGATGCGGACCTCGTTCGCCGCGATCTCCGGGCTCGCGTCGAGCCGCCACGCCGCCTGCGGCAGCACCCCCGCCGGTTCGACAACGCGGTGCAGACCCACCGGTGACGTCACGCCGACCACCCCCTGTCAAGCCGCCCGAAGCCCCGGCCAGGGCTCGCGTAGCGGGAAAACTTCCGGCAGACTAATTTCTTCACCGGATATTTTCCAGTAGCCTTCGGAATCGCTGATCAACCGCACCACCCGAGGAGGGGCCGTGACCCAGACACAACCGGTGGAGACCATCCCAGCGTCCCGCCCCGCGCCGGTCGCGGTCCCCACCGCCGGACAGCCCTACGAATACCGCCGCGCACCCCTCGTCGAACCCGACTGGACCCGCTTCCCCGGCTGGCGCCACGTCACCCGCGACCAGTGGGAGAACGCGCAGTGGCAGCGCGTCAACTGCGTCAAGAACATCAAGCAGCTACGCACCGTGCTCGGTGACCTCGTCGACGAGACCTTCTACGCCGACCTCGAGGCCGACCAGAAGGCCCTGGCCACCATGTCCATGCTGGTGCCGCCGCAGATGCTCAACACCATGGTCCCGTTCGCCCCGATGACCACCGAGGCGCTCCTCGCCGACCCCATCCGGCGCTACATGATCCCCGTCGCCTCCGACCGGCGCACCGACTGGCCCTCCCACCCGTACGCCAGCCGCGACTCCCTGCACGAACACGACATGTGGGTCGCCGAGGGCCTCACCCACCGCTACCCCACCAAGGTCCTCGCCGAACTGCTCTCCACCTGCCCGCAGTACTGCGGCCACTGCACCCGCATGGACCTCGTCGGCAACTCCACCCCCACCGTCGACAAGCTCAAGCTCACCCTCAAGCCCGTCGACCGCTACGACGCCCACATCAGCTACCTCAAGGCCCACCCCGGCGTCCGCGACGTCGTCGTCTCCGGCGGCGACGTGGCCAACGTCCCCTGGAAGAACCTCGAGTCCTACCTGATGCGGCTGCTCGAGATCGAGACCATCCGCGACATCCGGCTCGCCACCAAGGCGCTCATGGGCCTGCCCCAGCACTGGCTCCAGCCCGACGTCGTCGAGGGCCTCGAACGCGTCGCCCGCACCGCCGCCCGCCGCGGCGTCAACCTGGCCATCCACACCCACGTCAACCACGCCCAGTCGCTCACCCCGCTGGTCGCCAGGGCCGCCCAGACCGCCCTCGACGTCGGCGTCCGCGACGTCCGCAACCAGGGCGTGCTCATGCGCGGCGTCAACGCCACCGCCCCCGACCTGCTCGACCTCTGCTTCGCCCTCCAGGGCGAGGCGGGCATCCTGCCGTACTACTTCTACATGTGCGACATGATCCCCAACGCCGAACACTGGCGCGTCCCGGTCTGGCACGCCCAGCAGCTCCAGCACGACATCATGGGCTACCTGCCCGGCTACGCCACCCCGCGCATCGTCTGCGACGTCCCCTTCGTCGGCAAGCGCTGGGTGCACATGCTCACCGAGTACGACCGCGAGCGCGGCATCTCCTACTGGACAAAGAACTACCGCACCTCGATCGAGTCCGCCGACACCGAGGCGCTCAACAAGCGCTACGCCTACTACGACCCGATCGACACCCTGCCCGAGACCGGGCAGAAGTGGTGGGCCGACCACCGCGTCGACGACTGACCCACCCGCACCCCACCACCCCCGGCGCCGACCACCGGCTCCGGGGGTGGCACGTCTCCGACCCACGACGACACGTCCGCACGACGGTTCACCCGGTTTGCCGTAGGCGGCGGTCACCTCGATCAGTACATCACTGGGTGTACTATCCGCAGCGTGGAGACGTTGACGCACGGGCAGGTGTTGGCCCGCTTCGGTCATGCCCTGTCGGACCCGACCCGGGCGCGGCTGCTGCTGGCGCTGCGCGACGGGCCGGGATACCCAGCGGAACTGGCCGAACTGCTGGGCACGACCCGGCAGAACCTGTCGAACCACCTGTCGTGTCTGCGCGGCTGCGGCCTGGTCGTCGCGGCGCCGCAGGGCCGCCGCACCCGGTACGAGCTGGCCGACGCCCGGCTGGCGCACGCCCTCGCGGACCTGCTCGGTCTCGTGCTGACCGTAGACCCGGCCGCCTGCCCGGATTCCGACGCGCAGGGCTGCTGCTGATCAACCTGACGCCGGTGGCGCCATCGACCGTCAGCAAACGGATGGCACGCTACGGGCCGGACACCACCCAGATCCAGGCCGCAGTCCTCAGGCCGCGTTCTGGGCTGGAAGCTGCGACCGGGCCCGTTCCCCGTGCGCGATGACGGACCCCGGCATGCGCGCCAGGGTCCGTCATCGCGCACGGGTCACCGGGTGAAGGCGTCCTTCGCGTCGCGGCCGGCTTCCTTCATGCGCTCGCCGGCCTGCCGGGCACGCGCGTCGCTCTGCTGCGTGGCGCCCTCGCCCCGCATCCGCTCGTTGTCGGTGACGTCGCCGATCCGCTCCTTGGCCGCGCCGGTCAACTGCTCGACCTTGTTCTTCGCCTTGTCGGTGAAGCTCATGTCGCCTCCCCTGCCTCTGCGCCGGGCCGGCCCCTCCGTGCCCTCGTCCGACTGCGTGCCCGTACCCGGCTGCCGGAAACCTCGGCTGTGTCGTGTGGTGGGTTGCACACCCTCTATGGCGTCCTAGGAAGCTAGGTGAACGGGAGTGACGGGCTTCTGGTTGACTGGACGAATGGGAGAGATCCTGCTGATCCGGCACGGCGAGACCACCTGGAGCGCCAGCCGCCGGCACACCTCGTACACCGACCTGCCGCTCACCGCCGACGGCGAGCGGCAGGCCCGCGCCCTCGGCGGGTTCCTCGCCGGCCGGCACGTCGCCGCCGTCCTCACCAGCCCCCGGGCCCGGGCGCTGCGCACCGCCCAGCTCGCCGGCCTCCCCGTCACCGGCACCGACGACGACCTCGCCGAGTGGCACTACGGCGACTACGAGGGCCGCACCACCGCCGACATCCACGACGACCACCCGAGCTGGAACCTCTGGGCGGACGGCTGCCCCGGCGGGGAGTCCCCCAGCGAGGTCGGCGAGCGCGTCGACCGGGTGCTCGCCCGGGTCCACCCGCTGCTCGACCGGGGCACCGTGGCCCTCGTCGGGCACGGCCACAGCCTGCGGGTGCTCGGCGCCCGCTGGGTCGGCCTGCCGCCGTCGGCCGGCGGGCTGCTACGGCTGGACACCGCCACCGTCAGCGTGCTCGGTCATGAGCACGGCCGGCGGGTCATCCAGTGGTGGAACCAGCCGGTTCCCCCGCCGAGCGGGAACGCGCCCGAGCCTGGAGCTCGGCACTGATCTTCGGCGGCCGGTTCTCGTACGGGGTCGACAGCACCACCGTCGTGCGGGTGGTCACGTTCGCCGCCGTCCGGATCTCCTGGAGCACCCGCTCCAGGTCGGTCGGGCTGGCCACCCGCACCAGCAGCAGGTAGAAGTCCTCCCCCGCCACGGAGTAGCACGAGTCGATCTCCGGCAGGTGGGCCAGCCGCTCCGGGGCGTCGTCCGGCTGGGACGGGTCGAACGGCCGGATCGCCACGAACGCGGTCAGCGGCAGGTCCAGGGCCTCGAAGGAGACCCGGGCGGCATACCCCTTGATCACGCCGCGCTGCTCCAGCCGGCGCACCCGCTGGTGCACCGCGGACACCGACAGGCCCACCTTCTCCGCCAGATCCGTGTACGACAGCCGACCGTCAGCGGTCAGTGCGGCGACGATGGCGCGGTCGATCTCCTCCACGGCGTGCAACCTACCGGGAAAACCGCCCGGCTGCGACGACGCGCCCCCGCCGGCACGACACGGCGTAGGCGTCGTGCCGGCCCGTCGGGGCACCGTCAGCCCTTCGCGAGCGCCCGGGAGATGACCAGCCGTTGGATCTGGTTGGTGCCCTCGACGATCTGCAGCACCTTGGCCTCACGCATGTAGCGCTCCACCGGGTGGTCGGTCACGTAGCCGGCGCCGCCGAGCACCTGCACCGCGTCGGTGGTGACCCGCATCGCCACGTCGGTGGCGAACAGCTTCGCCTTCGCCGCCTCGATCGAGTACGGCCGGCCGGCGTCGCGCAGCCGGGCCGCGGAGAGCATCAGCGCCCGGGCGGCGGAGATCTGGGTGGCCAGGTCGGCGAGGGTGAAGCCCAGCCCCTGGAAGTCGATGATCGCCCGACCGAACTGCTGCCGTTCCTTCGCGTAGCCCACCGCGTAGTCCAGCGCCGCCTGGGCCAGCCCCACCGCGCAGGCGGCGATGCCGAGACGCCCCGAGTCCAGGGCGGACATGGCGATGGTGAAGCCCATCCCCTCCCCGCCGATGAGCCGCTCGGTCGGCACCCGGGCGTCGTCGAAGGCGACCTGTGCCACCGGCGAGGCGTGCAGGCCCATCGTCCGCTCGGCGGCCTGCGGAGCGATGCCCGGCGTGCCCCGGTCGGCCAGCAGGCAGGAGATGCCTTTCGGGCCGGGCCCGCCGGTGCGGCAGAAGATGTTGTAGAAGTCCGCCACCCGGGCGTGGGTGATCCACGCCTTGGTGCCGGTGACCACGTAGGAGTCGCCGTCCCGCACGGCCTTCGTGGTCAGGCTGGCCGCGTCCGACCCACCCTGCGGCTCCGAGAGGCAGTACGCCCCGAGCAGTTCCCCGCCAACCATGTCCGGCAGCAGCTTGCGCTGCTCGTCGGTGCCGAACTGGGCGAGCGGGTAGCAGGACAGGGTGTGCACGCTGACCGCCTCGGCGACCGCGAGCCAGCGGCTGGCCAGGATCTCCAGCACCTGCAGGTAGACCTCGTACGGCTGGGCGGCGCCGCCGTGCTCCTCGGCGTACGGCAGGCCGAGCAGGCCCGCCCGGCCGAGGGTGCGCAGCACCTCGCGGGGGAACTCGGCGCGCTCCTCGAACCCGGCCGCCTTCGGGGCGAGCTCCCGGTCGGCGAGTTCGGTGGCGAGGTCGAGCAGGTCGTGGGCCTCGTCGGTGGGGAGGATCCGGTCGACAGTCATAGCGCGATGAGCTCCGTGGGGGTGGTGTTGAGCCGTTGCACGCCGTCCGTGGTGCAGACGACGATGTCCTCGATGCGGGCGCCGTGCCGGCCCGCCAGGTAGATGCCCGGTTCGACGGAGAACGCCATCCCCGCCTCCAGCGGGCGGGCGTTGCCGGCCACCACGTACGGCTCCTCGTGGCCGTCCAGACCGATGCCGTGGCCGGTGCGGTGCAGGAACGCCGCGCTGTGGCCGGCGGCGGCGATCGGCTCCCGCGCGGCGGCGTCGACGGCCTCGGCGGTCACTCCGGGGCGGACCGCGGCCACCGCCGCCGCCTGGGCGGCACGCAGCACCTCGTAGTAGTCGGCGAACTCGGCCGGCGGCGGACCGCCGGCGACGTAGGTGCGGGTGCAGTCGGAGCGGTAGCCCGAGGGCATGGTGCCGCCGATGTCCACCACCACCGGCTCGCCGGCGCCGATCGGCCGGTCGGAGGTGCCGTGGTGCGGGCTGGCGCCGTTCGGGCCGGCGGCGACGATCACGAAGTCGACGGTGACGTGGCCGGCGGCCCGGATCGCCGCGGCGATGTCTGCGGCGACCTCCGTCTCGGTGCGCCCCGGCCGCAGCCACTCCCCCATCCGGTCGTGCACCGCGTCGATCGCCGCGCCCGCCTCGGCCAGCGCCGCCACCTCCGCCGGGGACTTGCGGATGCGCAGCTCGCGCAGCACCTCGGAGGCCAGCCGCTGGGTGGCGCCGGGCAGCGTGGCGCGCAGGGCGAGGACCTGCTCGGCCCACATCCGGTCGGCCAGCCCGACCGCCGCCACCGGCCCGCCGAGGGCGGCGGTGACGAGAGGGTACGGGTCCGTGCCGTCGGCGTGGTCGACGATCCGCACGCCGGTGGCCGGGGCCGGGGACGCCTCGGCGGCCGGCCGCTCCAGGGCGGGCACGACCAGCGTCGGCTCGCCCTCGGCGGGCAGCACCAGGCAGGTCAGGCGCTCGCCGGCGTGCGCGTCGTAGCCGGTCAGGTAGCGCAGGTCTGAGCCGGGGGTGAGCAGCAGCGCATCCAGCCCGGCGGCGGCGGTGGCGCGCTGCGCGGCGGCCAGCCGCTGCGGCGGGTACAGCTTCTCGGATCCCACACCGGTCAGCTTAACGGTCGTTCGGGCGCCGACCCAGCCCACCCGACGCTCCGGCGGGCGCTCCCGGACGAGGCGCGGGCGGCGGCCCGGCGCGCCGACGGGCGCTGCCCGGCCGGACGCTCAGAGGGCGGCCCGGCGGCGGACGAGGGCGAGCATCTCGTCGACGGAGCCGGCGGGGTCGGTCACCGGGAACTGCACCGCGCGGACGACGGCGTCGGAGCCGACCAGCAGGGTCAGGCGCTTGAACCGCTCGACGCCGCCGGCGCGGAAGGTGGGCAGCGACAGGCCCGCCGCGAGCCGGCCGTCCTGGTCGGACAGCAGCGGGAAG
The DNA here is from genome assembly GCF_043204765.1 of Micromonospora sp. NPDC047730. Classification (NCBI taxonomy): domain Bacteria; kingdom Bacillati; phylum Actinomycetota; class Actinomycetes; order Micromonosporales; family Micromonosporaceae; genus Micromonospora; species Micromonospora sp. NPDC047730. The sequence continues at coordinate 141,517 of NZ_JBIDCU010000004.1, forward strand.
GGCAGCTCGGCGTGCGCCACGAAGTCGGCGAGCTGGTCGGGCCGCTGGGTGCTCACTCCGAGGACCCGCGCGCCGGCGGCCCGGAAGTCCGCGTGCCGGGCGGCGTAGCTGGTGGACTCCAACGTGCAGCCGGCCGCGCCGGGGATCTCCCCCCAGCCCGGCGGAAGGGCCCGTGCCCCGGGCGCGAACGCCCCGGGGAAGAAGTAGAGCACGTTCCAGCCCCGCGCGTCGGCCGGCGCGACCGGCTGGCCGTCGTGCCCGGGCAGGACGACGTCGGGCAGCCGCCGGCCGACCAGGTCGTGCACGCGGCGCGCCTCGGCGGAGGCGGCGTCGGCGGTCGCGGTGAGGTCGCCGTCGCCCATCACGTACCGGGTGCCCCAGTCCTGCAGGGCGATGAGCACCGGCAGCAGGCCCTCGCCCTTGGCGGTGAGCAGGTAGTCGAAGCGGGGCGGGTGCGCGGAGTAGGGCCGTCGCTCCAGCACGCCGTGCGTGACGAGCCCGGCCAGGCGTTCGGTCAGCGCCCGGCGACTGACGCCCAGCTCGCGGTGGAGCGCGTCGAAGCGGGTCGTCCCGCCGGCGACCTCGCGCACGATGAGGAACGTCCACCAGTCGCCGAGGACGCCCAGCGCCTGCGCGATGCCGCAGTCCGCGTCCGCCAGGTCGGCCCGCCGCACATCCCACCCCCGCCCGCTCCGTCGCCCTCGACTATAGTCCGTTTCAAATTGGAACTCACTGGCTCGCGGACGGGGGCGGACGACATGGGCGTCGGGCATGCAGCCGGGGTGTTCTGGCGGTGGTGGGCCGCCGGCACGACCAGCGCGGTCGGGTCGGCGGTCGGCGCCGTGGCGCTGCCGTTGACCGCGCTGACGGTGCTCGACGCCACCGCGTTCGAGATGGGCCTCATCGCGGCGGCCAGCTACGTCGCCTGGCTCGTGATCGGGCTGCCGGCCGGCGTCGTCACGCAGCGGCTGCCGCTGCGCGGGACGCAGGTGGGCGCCGACCTGGCCCGCGCGCTGGCCGTCGCGTCGGTGCCGGTCGCGTGGTGGTCCGACCGGTTGACCGTCGCCCACCTGGTGGTCACCGCGCTGGTGGTCAGCTTCGCCACGGTGCTCTTCGACGTGGCCAACTCGACCTTCCTGCCGAGCATCGTCGACCGGGACCAACTGCAGTCCCGCAACAGCCTGACCTCCGCCACGCACGCCACCACCCAGCTCGGCGGGCCGCCGCTCGGCGGCCTCGCGGTGCAGGCGCTCGGCGCGGTGCCGACCCTGCTCGTCGACGCCGCCGGCTATCTCGTCTCGGCGGCCCTGCTCCGTTCCCTGCCCGCCCGCCGCGTCGACGCGCCGGACCGCTGGCCGCCGGTCGGGGAGATGATCCGCGAGGGCTGGCGCTTCGTGGCGTACCACCCGGTGATGGGCCCCGGCATGTGGGCCGCGACGGCGGTGAACTTCGTCTGCGGGGCGCAGCTCGCGCTCTACCCGCTGCACCTGGTGCGCGAGCTGCACGCCCCGGCGGGCCTGGTCGGCCTGCTGCTCGCCGTCGAGGGCATCGGATCGCTCGTGGGGGCCGCGCTGACGTCCCGGATCACCGCCCGGATCGGGACCGCCCGGGCCCTGGTCGTCGCCGGCTTCGTGTCGGTCGGCGGGGCGTTCGTCGTCCCCTGGGGCACCGGCTGGCCGGCGTACGTCGCCTTCGCGGTCGGCAACGTCGTCTTCGCGGCCGGCGTCGTGGTGCTCAGCGTGACCACCCGGACCTACCGGCAGATCGCCAGCCCGCCCGAACTGCTCTCCCGGGTGATGGCGACCGTCCGGTTCGTCTCCTGGGGAGCCATCCCGGTTGGCGGCCTGCTCGCGGGCGCCCTCGCCGGCGTCGCGGGGACCCGCGCCACCCTGCTGGTCTTCGCGTTCGCGGCGGTCTGCACGCCCCTGGCGCTGCTGCTGTCCCCCGTCCGGCGCCTGCGCGACCTCACCGACCACGACCGGGCGGCCGACGACCGCCGGGCGAGCCCCGTACCGACGGGCCGCTGACGGCCCGACCCCGCGCTCAGCCCGGCCCGTCCGGCACGACGGGCAGCGCGCCGGCCAGCCGGCGGGCCCGGTCGGCGTGGGTCAGCAGGTCCACGCTGTCGACGAACTGGTCGACCGCACCGACCGGCGGCCGCTCGCGCAGGGCCGGGTCGGTGACGGCGGCGTGCAGCGCGGCGGCGACCCGGCCGGCGTCCAGGACCAGGAAGGGCCGGCGGTGGAAGGGGCGCGGCCGGGCGCCCACCGGCGCCGCCAGCCCGGTGTCGTCGGTCCAGGCCGCGACGGCCTCCAGCGCCCGGACCAGCCCGTCCTCCCGGCGCGGCCAGTCGCCCGGGCCCAGCGCGTCGGCCAGGGCCGCGACCACGGGCCCCGCGCCGGGCAGCCGGCCGAACACCGTGCCCAGCCACTTGTCGTACGGCGGCCAGCGGCGGCGCAGCAGCAGGCCGAGCCGCATCACGTCCCGGGCCAGCCCGGCGGTGACCATCCGGCTGCCGACGTCGTCGCCGACCTCGGCACAGCGGCCGGGCAGGTGTTCCGCCTGGGCGACGCGGGTCCACCCGGCGGCGAGCACGTACCGCCACACGTCGTCCGGGTACCACCGCAGCGCCGCCCGCGCCCCGGTGAGCGCCCCGTCGAGGCCGTCGTGGAAGACCTCGCCGCCGGTCACCTCGGCCAGCCGCTGGGTCGGGATGGCCAGCCAGTCGGCTGTGGTGACCCCGGCGGCCGGGTCGAAGCCGAGCCGGTCGCGCCACCAGCCGACCAGCTCGTCGATCTTCACCCCGTGCCGGACGCCCGCCGGGTCGACCACGCCGAGGCGGCCGTGGCCGGCGAACCGGGTCGGCCAGCCGAGGAAGTCGGCCGGCAGGTCGGCGTCCAGCGCGGCGTGCAGCCGCGGGATCCGCCACGCGTCGGCGGCCGCCACGAAGAGCTGCGCCCGCGGCCCCCAGTCGTGGTCCGTGGAACGCGCGGTGTCCAGCCCGAGCAGCTCCGAGCCGCCGTCGAGCAGGCCGGCCGCGTAGCGCAGGCCGGGAAAGCGCCGGCGCAGGATCGGCGCGAGCACCTCGTCGTGGAACCGTCGGCCGAGCGTCAGGCCGGGAACGAACGTCACACCGGCCAGTCTGCGCCCCTCGTCGGGGCGCTCGCAGCACGGTTCCGGCGCGACCGGCCGGTCGCGCCGATAGCCTGGAGCCGCGAGCGCATCGCCGGCGGAGAGGAGCTACAGCCGTGGCACCGAACGACCCGGCCCGCGCCGCGGCGCGCCGCCGCCGCCTGCTCTGGTCCGGGATCCTCGCGGTCGCCGGCCTGGTGCTGCTGATCGTCGGCCTGACGATCGCCGACGGTACGGCGGCCTGGATCGAGGTGGCGCTCGCGGTCGCCCTGCTGGTCACGAGCTACGCGGTGCAGTACCTGGCCCGCCGCGAGACGCTCTACTCCGGCGACGAGCGCCCCTGACCGCCGGGCTGTCCCCGCCGTGCCGTACCCCCCGAACGTCGGTGCGGTGTGCCAGGCTGTCGGGCGTGGCACAGCGACCCCCGATCATGCTCATCGACGCGCCCAGCCTCTACTTCCGGGCCTTCTTCGGCATCCCCGAGTCCGCGGCCCGCGCCGCCGACGGCAGCCCGGTCAACGCGGTGCGCGGCTTCCTCGACATGCTGGCGGCCCTGATCCGCACCCGCCGGCCCGACCGGATGGTCTGCGCCATGGACCACGACTGGCGACCCGAGTGGCGCGTCGCGCTGCTGCCGTCGTACAAGGCGCACCGGCTGGCTCCCGAGGGCGGCGAGGTGGTGCCCGACACGCTCAGCCCACAGGTGCCGCTGATCCTGGAGGTGCTCGACGCCGTCGGCATCACCCACGTCGGCGCGGCCGGCTACGAGGCCGACGACGTGCTCGGCACCCTGTCGGTGACCCAGCCGGCGCCGGTCGAGGTGGTCTCCGGCGACCGGGACCTGTTCCAGCTCGTCGACGACGCCCGCCCGGTGCGACTGCTCTACGTCGGGCGGGGCGTGGCCAAGCTGGAGGACTGCGACGACGCCGCCGTGCGATCCCGCTACGGGGTTCCGGCCGCCCGGTATGCCGACTTCGCCGCCCTGCGCGGGGACCCGAGCGACGGGCTGCCCGGGGTGCCTGGCGTGGGCGAGAAGACGGCCGCCCGGCTCGTGGAACGCTACGGCGACATCGCGGGCATCCTGGCCGCCCTGGACGAGCCGGGTTCCGGCTTCGCCCCCGGGCTGCGCACCAAGCTCGCCGCCGCGCGGGACTACCTGGCCGTGGCGCCGAAGGTGGTCCGGGTCGCCCTCGACGTGCCGCTGCCCGAGCTGGCCACCGCGCTGCCCAGCGCCCCGGCCAACCCGGACCGGCTGCTGGAGCTGGCCGGCGAGTGGAACCTGGCCGGCTCGGCACGCCGTCTGGTCGACGCCCTCGCCCAGCGCGCCTGACCACATCCGCGAGGGTCGGGGTCTCCACGCCGGGGATGTACGCCTCAGCAGGCGTTCGTTCATCGCCATCTCGGTGTTGACCATCCCCGGGTTGACGGGGTTCACCCGGATGTCCTCAGTTCGTTCGCGAGGGTGGCGACAGCCGCGGCGGCGCTTGCCGAGAGAGGGGGGCCTACGGATCGGCCACCACCTCGATGCGCTCACGCGTCACCGAGCCGATCAGGACCACCGCCAAGGCCGATCGGAAACGGCGGTCGGTGCGACCGTTGCCGGCGCCCCCGGTGTCGCCAATCCGTCGGTGTCTATGCGGCGTGCGGCACGTAGCGTCGTGGCAACCGATCGGATGCGTGGAAGGGGTTCTCGTGACTGAGCTCACCGCACCGCAGCTCGTGGTGAACAGCCGGATGATCTATTTCGGTTGGGTTCCGGCCGACCCCGACGCGGTTGCCGCGTTGGTGCCGGAGGGCCTCAAGCCCGCCCCGAACCGGCAGGTCTTCATGAACCAGTACGTCGTTGACGACGCCACGCAGACGTCCGGCTTCGGCGCATACTCGCTGACGTATCTCGGTCCGGACCTGTCTGGAGTCGACGCCCCGGACGGGGTGACCCCCGGCCGCTGGTGGACGCACTACTTCAACTCCAGCCCGGTGGTACGCGACTACGCCGCCGCCCGGGGCGCGCCGGCGAGCGCGGGTACCACCACGATCGAGGTGAGGGGGCACCGGATGGTCGCCACCACGGAGGCGGACGGCGTACCGGTGATCCGCACGACGGCCCGGGTCGGCCGCACCGGTGATGCCGTGAACCGGGGACAGCTCCGCTACCTCACTCAACTCGGCGGCAGGCTGGTGAGCGGGAACTACCCCTTCGTGGCGGAGCCGGTCGACCCCTTCGAGATCGAGTCGGTGGAGTTCCTGGCACCCGGCCACTCGGTCTACGCCCTGCGCCCCGCTGAGCCGCTCGAAATCGTCTGGGGCTTCTATTCACCACGCTCGTCCTTCGCCTACCCTGGCGGTGAGTCGGCGCTCGACTGAGCGGGACCCGCGCTGCGACGGCGAGGGCCTGCGGATCGGCAGCCAGTGTGGCGGCGCCGGGTGGTCGAGGTGGTCCGACATCACCTCCTCCAGCTCCGGCAACAAATCAGTGACCTGCCGAGCGCGATGATCAGCACCATGCCGTGGCCGAACCACCTCGCATCGGGTGTCATCATGGCCGCAAAGATCCTCGGTCACGTCGGAAACATCAGGCGTTCCCCGACATAGCGGCCACCGCACTAGCGGGCGGCCTTGTCACGGATGGATCGCGCGTGCTGAAAGGCACCCAGCAGGGCGGTGACGAGGCCAGCCACCAGCAGAATCCTCACCACGTTGAACAGCACCGCGTCGGCCGTGGAGTGGGGCGGGAAGATGTCCTTGACGAGCCAGCCGACGCCCACCCCCAGCCCCAGGCAGGCGTGCATCGTGGCCCGCAGGCGCGGGAAGGGCTGCGGGCGGCCGAAGATCCGGGGCACCGCCGTGCCGCCACGGCTCCTGGCGAGCAGCACGGCGGCGACGGCCAGGTTGGCCACGGCGGCCACGACGGCCAAGACCAGGTCCACGGATCCCATGTGGCCGCACGCTATCGCACGGATGCTCGCGGCTGGGATCAGCGGAAGTCGAACTCCTCGTGGTGGATCGACGTGGCCGGCACACCCATCCGACGGGAGGCGCGGGACAACGCCCGCGTCATGCGCGGCGGGCCAGCCGCCACCGCCGCGCGGACAGCTCGTCCATCAACCGGCATCTACATAACGAACCCGGGCTGTCATATTAGACTCCGCAGGTGGGTGTCGATGTTGAACTGATCCGAGTCGAACAGCAGGGCACGAGCCCGTGAAGACGTCGCGAGTCGCGGGTAGCACTGATCGGCGATGTTCAGTTTCGCCTCGCATCGGCGCTGGAGCGGGTCCAGCATCGCGGGAGGACGCCGATGCTGGACCGGATCGACCCGTACGGTCTGCTGGAACTCACGTCGGTCGACATGCCTCAGTTCCTCAGCGAGTTGGATTTCCTTGCCGAGCAGGCAGAAGGTGCGGGCGAGGAGCAGATCCTGAGTGAGGTACGACGCGTGGCCGAAACATGTCGGGACAGCGAGGCCCTGTGCCTCCGCTTCCTCGGTGATTAGGATCGACATCGACCCAGGTCCGCCGTGCCGGCCAATGCCAGCCGAAGGCCGCCAGCAGGCCGAGTGTGGCGGATCTGCGCAGCGCAGATCCTAGAGGGATTTTCCGGCAGCGCCGGGCGTAGACCCTGTGCCATGACCTGCGCCGTTACGAGTCGCTCCCCCGGCACTGGTCATTGGCCTGGTCCGCGTTGCCGGCACGGTGTCCCGGTCCGCGACCTGTCGCACATGCTCGCCGACTGGCTGCTCGTTTGGCCGCTGCCCTGTCTCTCGCTGGGATCATTCGGGTTGCTGCGACAGGGATGGCTGGCTATGACGGACGAGATGGTCTCCACCGGGACGGCCATAACTGGCCCCACCCACGGGCTGACTGTCGCTGTTCCCGGTTAACGAACGTAGTCGGCGCTGGTGCTTACCGAGCGGCGATTGGCGCCGACCCGCGCGTTGTCTGCGGCAGATCCGGTAAACGACAGAGATCGAGAACGGTTCGGGAGGCGAACACGCTGTAGTCCGTCCGCGGGGCTCGTCGCCGCGGTCCAGCAAGGTCTCGGGGCATCTTGGTCATCAGCAGGACAGGGACGTGGCAGATATCCTTCACCCGTTGGGGTAGGTGACAACCGGCTCCGCTTCCGGATCGGAATACGCCCAATGGGCGCCCGGCTGAGCCTGACGGGTGAGGACCGCAACTGACGGCTCCGACAGCGGCCGGTAGGGCAACTCATGAAGCAAGCGGCTTGCTTCTTCGACGGGGAACCAGCGGGCCTCCTGAACCAGACCATCTGGGTCGCGGACGTGCAGGGTCGGATCCACCACGTCGACGGTGAAGTTCCACACCCGGCTGACGGTGACTGCTCCGGTCACCGCCGCCGTGCCATGAAGAACGAGGTCCGCGGTTGCGACGACCAGACCTGTCTCCTCGGCCAACTCTCGACAGGCGCCCTCAAACGGCGTCTCGTGGTCCTCGATCCGCCCGCTCGGGATGTTCCAGTAGGGGCCGCCCCACCGTGGGTACTCCTCGTACACGAGAACGACTTTGTCGTCGTGATGTGCGAGAACGCCGGCGTACCGGGACCGACTCATGCTTGGCACGGGGGCCATTCAACCTCACCTCAGCACCGCGCACGGGCACGGGCACGGGCACGTCACAGCTTTCACTATCTGCGGCATTTCAGTGCGTTCCACCGCACCAGTCCCTGGCGCTGATCGCGAACCGTCGGTAGTGGGTCGGCTGGCCGAGGAAAGTACCCTCGTCGCCTCTGCCGGTTTCGACCAGACCGAGGCGCTGAAGGATGCGGACGGAACGCTGGTTGGCATCCATGGCCTCAGCCCAGACCAGCTGCAGCCCTAGGTGGTCGAACGCGTAGTCGAGAGCTGCAGCCCCGGCGAGGCGCCCAAGCCCCTGACCCCAGCGACCTCGCTCGCCGATTACGAACCCCAGTTCACGTCGGTGGGGCTCGTCGCCGTGGAGATCGACATAGCCGACGAGGAGGCCTCCGTGGATCGCCCCCAGTCTGATCAGGCCGGGGGGAGGTGACTCGATGAGAGTCTGGTGAAAGCGCTGGCGCTCGGTGAAGGGCAGGTCGGCAGTCCAGTCAGCAGTTCGACAGAACTCGGGGTCTGCTGCCCACTCTGCGATCACATCGGCGTCCTGCAGTTCCAAGGGGCGCAGGGTCACGGGATCTTCTGATTCATCCACATCGCGGAGCCTAGGAGGACGCTGCGCATGCAGCCACCCAACTTCCGGTCATCGGCAGAGCCGTGAGCGGCTGATCATGTTCCAGAGGCCATGTAGGCAGCGAGGATGTAGTTGGGGTGCCGGTCGAGGTTCTTACGGGCGCGGTCGTAGCGCATGGTGGTTCGCGGATCGGCATGGCGGGCGGCGATCTGCACGTCACGCAGGCTGACGCCGGCGTCGAGCATGGTGGTCACGAAGGTGTGGCGCAGCATGTGCGGGTGCATCCTCGGCATCCGGATCCCCGCCGTGTGGGCCAGGTGCTTGAGCCGGCGGGTGGCGGCATGCCGGTCCATCCGAACACCGAGGGTATTGCGCAGGATCGGCCCGCTGGTGCGCTCGTCGACGGCCCGGTCGATGGCTCGGGCCACCGCGGGTGGCAGCGGGACGAGCACGACCTTGCCTCCCTTGCCGCGTACGCGTAGGACCCGGTGCCCGTGCTCCTCACCCAGGTCGGCGATGTTCGACCCGCAGGCTTCGAAGATCCGCAGCCCGAGCAGGCCCAGGAGTGCGACGAGGGCGAAGTCGTTCGGGTTCGAGGACTGTCGGGCGGTCGTGATCAAAGCCTCGAACTGTAGGTGCCCCAGTCCGAGGGTCGGCGACTCGGCCGGCACCATGGGGCGACGGACGTAGTCGGCTGGCGAGTGCTCCAGGATCGCGTCGATGACGCAGACCCGATAGAAGCCGACCACGACCGACAGTCGACGGGACACCGTCGAGGGCTGGTACCGGCGGACGCCCTGCAGCCAACGCACGTACCGCTCGATATCCACCCGCGCCGCAGCCAGCGGGTCAAGGCCGCGCTCGGCGCACCAGCGCAGGAAGACCCGCAGGTCGGACTCGGTGTGGACGCGAGTCTGGCCACGGTAACGGCCGAGGAAGGCCGACACCGCGGCGCGCACAACGAGTTGATCGGCCAGCACGACAGGGGAAGCGGAAGCAGGAGAGATAGCCATACATCACCGTGCGTCACCACCTGCGATGAACACCAGCCCACCTGAAGCGGCATGAACGAGCACCTGATCGAGCGCGCGCTCGCACGGTCCCTCGGTGCGAGCCTGGCGTGCCTGAGAAGTTGTTCGACCACCCAGGCCTGTCGGTGCCCGGGAAGGCAACCACAGCGTGAGCCGGGATGTACTCAACGGCGCCACCGGCCAACTGGCGGAAACTGCTGACCGCCGGCCCGGCACCCCACCGCCGTACGGGCTCCGGTCGACTGACCGCCGGCCACCGGCGCCCGTCTGTGACCGCGCGGACAGCCGGAAACGCGTTTCTCCGATTGGCGTTCGCTGCGTAGGATCTCCGGCGATCAAGGGGGATGAAACGGTGGGCGATTTCCAGCAGTTCGTGACGGATGTGACTTCGCGTCTGTCCACGATGTCCAGGGGTGAGTTGTACGCCGTCGGCGACGGTCTCGACCGGGACTCACTCTGGCTCACCTTTCTCGATTCCTTCCCCGCCGGCACCAATCTGCGGTTCCGTGAGCGATCCGAGTACGACTGCTCGACCTGCCGCAGTTTCATCAAGCACTTCGGCAACGTCGTCGAGATCCACGACGGGCGGGTCCGTACCGTCTGGTCCGGGGTGTCGGCATCCGACCCGGTCTTCTCCGTCGTCGCCGCCGCTCTGGACGAGTTCGTTCTTTCGCTGCCGTTGTCCACCATCTTCCGGTCCACTCAGGCGCAGTACGGGACGAAGACGACCCGAACGCTGCGCGACGGCCGGGTCGAGGTGTGGCACCACCTGCACGGCCGGGTGGAGAAGCGGCATCGCATCGAGGACGTCGGCGCGGCACAGGGCAACTTTGACGCCGCGGTGCAGGTCTTCCAGCGTGGCTTGGCCGAGCTGACCCGGCACGCTCTGGACACCGTCGTCGACCTCGTCGACGACAACGCCCTCTACCGCGGCGCGGAGCATCGCCGGACGGTGACCGAGTTCCGCTCGCTGCAGAACCGGTGGACCCAGGCGACCGACCGACGTGCCTTCGTCTTCGCCAACGCCATGAACCCGGCGGCCCGGTTCCGCAACACGGTGATCGGCACCCTCGTCCAGGATCTCTCCGCGGGCGTCGACCTGGAGCAGGCGGTCCGGTCGTTCGAGGCGAAGGTGGCGCCGCAGAATTACCAGCGCCCCAGGGCGTTGATCACCCCGGGCATGGTCAAGGCCGCCATGAGGACCATTGCCGAGCTGGGTATCGAGGAGTCGTTGCAGCGACGGTTCGCCCGGCTGTCCGACGTGTCGGTCACCAACGTGCTGTGGGTCGACAACGACACCCAGGCACGGATGAAGGACGGCATCGAAGGGCTGCTCATGCAGGCGGCCACCACCCGGTCGTCAGGTGCGCTCCTTCGCGACGCCAAGCCGGAGGAGATCCCCGTGGTCTCCTTCATGAAGGACATCCTGCCCGGCGCCGCCACCATCGACCTGTGGGTCGCCAACACCTACGAGCCGCACCTCGTCAGCCTCACCACCGGCCGGTGCCCGGCTGCTCCGCGGTTGTTCAAGTGGGACAACGATTTCGGCTGGTCGTACGGCGGCAACGTCACCGACTCGATCAGGGAGAAGGTGAAGCGGGCCGGCGGCAACGTCACCGGCAAGCTGCGGGTGAGCCTGTCCTGGTTCAACCACGACGACCTAGACCTGCACGTGTACGAACCCAACGGCGACCACATCTGGTACCAGGAGAAGCGCAACAAGCTGGACGTCGACATGAACGCCGGCGGGACGCTCTCCCGCGAGCCGGTGGAGAACGTCACCTGGACCGACCGTGTCCCCGACGGTGAGTACCGGCTCGAGGTGAACCAGTACCGCAAGCGGGACAGCACCCAGGTCGGCTTCGTCATCGAGACCGAGAGCAACGGGAAGATCGAGCATTACAGCCACGAGCGCGCGGTCAGCCACAAGGAGACCGTCGAGGTGGGCCGGATGACGGTTGCCGGCGGGGTGATCACCGCTTTCCGGCCGGGTAAGGACGTGCAGCCGGGCAGTGCGGGCAAGGAGTTGTGGGGCATCACCACCGAACAGTTCGTACCGGTGTCCACCATCATGTACTCGCCGAACTACTTCGACGACAACGAGGTCGGGAACCGGCACTACTTCTTCATCCTGAAGGGGTGCGTGAATGACCAGCCGACGCGGGGGATCTACAACGAGTTCCTCCGCAGCGACCTGCAACCGCACCGCAAGGTGTTCGAGGTTCTCGGCGACCGCACCAAGTGCGAGCCGTCTCCGGATCAGCTGTCCGGCCTCGGCTTCAGCTCCACGGTCCGCAGCTCTGTGGTCGCCAAGGTGACCATGACCGGCGGCCGGCGCCGCCTCATCAGCATCCAGTTCTGATTCCCTACCCAGATATTCCAGAGAGGCTACCGTGACCATTTTCGAGAAGGCCACACGGGAGAAGTTCCGCTATCCGTCGGCCAAGGGACTGCTGACCACTGAACAGCTGTGGGAGCTTCCGCTGACCGCCAAGTCCGGCTTCAGCCTCGATGATGTGGCCAAGGCGGTCAACGCCGAGCTCAAGGCCGTCGACACCGAGTCGTTCGTGGCCACCGAGGCCAATCCAGCCAAGGCAACCTTGGAGACCAAGCTGGAGGTCGTCAAGCACGTCATCGCCGTCCGCCTCACGGAGGACCAGGCGGCGAAGGCGGCGGCGACCAAGAAGCTGGAGAAGGAGAAGCTGCTGGCGGTCCTGGCCCGCAAGCAGGACGCGGTCCTGGAAAACCTGACCGAGGCAGACCTACTGGCCCGAATCAACAACCTGTAGCCCGCCGACAATCAGCGTCTGCCAGCGGACCCGCACATCGCCGAGAAGTACGGTCGCCATGCAAGACCTGTGCGGCCAGGCCGGCGCTCACGGCCACTTCTCGGCGAACTCACATCGGTACAACAGCGACCGCGACGCCCTCTCATCGGCAGATCCGCACCGCGAGCCGCGAGCGGTCACGTAACCCTGCGTAGCGCGCGGATCGCGGCAGATGAGGATGCGCCAGTGCTCGCCGACTAAGACGTCACCGGGCTCGGTCCAGTCGGCTTCCTCGAACTGACCGTCGAGGAACTGCGCGGGGTGCGAACTGGCTTGCCCTCCTCCACGCCGGACAACTCGATGTCCGCGCGCCGCCGCGATGCTCCCAGGCCGGTCGCCGGCGTAGCGGAGATGTCTCGTGCCGATGCAGGCTTCTCACACCCGCACGCGGGGGTCGGCCAGCACGTTGGCGACCGCGGCCGTCATCCCGTCAACGCACAGCGTCGGCGCGCCGACCATGAACTCCTCTCGGTCGAGCCACTCCACGCGCTCGACGCCCGGCGCGGCCAGGATGCCCACGTCGAGCTGCAGCGACGCGTGGTCGTCGAGGTTCTGGCACCGAACGTGACGATGGTCAGCGACGGCGGCGGCCTCACCGGTGCGCCACGCAAGCTCATCCACGGTTCGGACCTCGTGGCCCGGGCCATCGTCGTTCTCTCCCGGCAACAGCCGGTGGGCTCGACGGCCGGGGTGCTCCACCTCAACGGTGGCCCCGGTGTCGTCGTCCGCTGTGACGGAACGCCGGTGCTCGCGATGACCCTGCACACGGTGGAGGGTCTGGTTCAGACCATCCACGTCGTCAGCAACCCACAGAAGCTGACAGCCATAGCGCTGTGAGTTAGAACACTCAACACCGTGTCACACATCGGGGTCGTCACCTCGTCTGTGAGCGACTGGTCAACCGCCACTTTTACACATACGGAGACGCCGATGTTCGCCATCTATCTCACGGTGACCCTGCTCGCCTCAGCCCTCAACGGTTCGGCCGCCATCGCAAACGTGATCGGCCACGAATACCCAAAGACGGAGGCGGACCGTAATCGGATACCCCGATCGTGGGTACGACCATTGGGAATGCTCCTGGGCGCGGGCGCGCTCGGCTTGCTGGCCGGGTTGGTCGTGCCGGTCGTGAGTACGCTCGCGGCAGCCGGTCTGGTCTTGTACTTCCTTGGCGCGCTGGGCGCACATATTCGGGCGGGTAATTTCCGACTCGGCGCCTGGGCACTTTTCTTCGGACTCGCTCTGGCCGCACTCACCGTCAACCTCGCCTACCATCCGGACGCTTGATGCAACTGGTGGGCGGGGGTCGGCGCTGAAGGTCATATCGGCGTCGGTGCCTACCAACGTGTCTGACAGCGTGAACCGCCGCACTCGCGTCCGAACCGGCACGTCGCCGGTGGACGGCCGGTGCGCTATGCCGATGAGCGAATGGCATCCGCTCATCGGCAGATCCGCGCACTGCCGCGCAGCCGCACCAGCAGTCTTGGCCTCACGCACCGTTACTTGACTCTTGGCGAGATCGGCCCCGCGGGTGGGGCCAGTGGTGAACCGTCACGCCAGCTCCACGTCAGGGTTGAAACAGCTCACTGGCAGGCTTGCGGCTCAGGCACGTTCCGGGGGTTCTTGGCCTGCGGCGCGAAGCCTCCTGAGACACTGAGCGCGTGCGACAGGCGTTCGCTCATGAGGCAGTCCTCGTCATGGAGGCGGGGGCAGATCTGCGGGCCCCGGGGGCAGCGATCACGGCGGCGTTGTGCGGACGCTGGGATCATGAGCCGCCGTGCCCCCTGGCGCCGCACCACAGTCACGCGGACTGGGTCGATGGCGAGTTGCATTTGAGGATCTTGTTCGCTGTCGAGCCCGACATGGAACCTGTCGTCCGTCAACGCATCGACCTGGCGCTGTCCAGCGGCGAGCTGCGGGGCCCGGACGACACAACCACTCGGTGGCGGCTGCACCGCAGTCGACACAGCGACGTCTCAACGAAGGAAACTGAGCACGCTGAGCGCCTGACGCGGGATTGAACCACTGATCAAGGTATCTCCAGGACGGGACGCACCGGAGTCTCTCCGGTGAGGCCGCCGTCGTAGACGGCCTCCGCCAGGTCCGGGTCGCGGTAGGCGGTGGCGAGGGTGAGCCAGGTCAGAAACCTGCCATAGCCACCGCACAGTGCCGCGCCGCCGTCTCCGCCGCACAGGACCGCTGGGTCGGTGGTGAACTCGGCCCGGTACGGGTCGTCTCCGATGACCAGGCCGAACAGGTTCGGTTCTTGGATGAGGGGCACGTCGCCGTAGGGTTCGCCCTCGGGATACTCGTCGCCCCAGCGGAACAGGTGGGTGGCCCCGGCGGCGCAGGCGTACTCCCATTCGTCGGGAGTCGGCGGTCGCAGGCCGCGGCGATCGAGTCCGGCCATCAGCCAGGCGTGGTCGTACTCCTCGTCGCTGTCGTCGAGATCATCGGCCTCGTCGTCGGCTGCCAGCAGCGCGTCGGCTTCCTCGGCGCGAACCGCGACGAGCCGGGCCGGTAGAAACACGTGGCGCGGCGGCGAGGTGGCCTCGGCTACGAAACGGCCGAGCGGCCTGGTCAGGTCGTACTGTGCGGTGGCCGTGGTGAAGTCGGTGAGCTGCCGGGCGCTGGGAACGAAGCGGTCGGCGTCATGGCCGAGCTGTACGGTGCCGCCTGGCACCAGGGCGTAGCGGATGCCGTCGCGATCGAAAAATGCGACCCGCCCGGTCCGGCCAACGTACGCATGCGGACCCATGCCAGCGAGACGGACCTCGGTGCTACGCGCGATGGCAGCGGCGGTGCGGCCGGCGGCCTCGTCGGACAGGTCCAACCAAGCAGACAACGTGAGATCGGCGTGCGACACGTAGGCATTATGCCGGCGGGCCGTGCTCTGGACACGGGGCGACAAGCAGGGCCGACCAGCTGGGGCGCCACGGACCTCGGCGGCTCGGCGTGCACCATCAGCTGGTGGAGGCGCAGGCGCGGCACGAAGACCAGGCGCGGGTTGATCGGGGTCACGGTCACGTCGTCGCGCTACGCGAGCGGTTCATCGCAGCGCGGATGCTGCGCCTGGCCGCGGCCGGCATCGGGTCACCACTGGGCGATGAGCGGCGTGTCCGGTTCGTGCTGCCGCCAGGCTTCGGCGAGGCGGGCGAGGCGGGTGGGGGCGGCGATGCCGCGCACGGTTGCGATCTTGCCGTTGGTGATGTCGAACGCCACGGCCCCGAGGACCTGGTCGCCGAGCACGAAGAGGATGGCGGGGCTGCCGTTGACGAGCGCGTAGTGGATGGCGGGCGTGCCGCCGGCAAGTCGCCGTTTCGCGGGTGTGGGTTTGAAGCCGGCCCGTACGACGGCGGCGACGCGCTGCGGAGTGTCGTACCGCTGCAGCGTCTCGGTCAGGCCGGCGCCGTCGGAGATCGCGGTCGCGTCGTCGGTGAGCAGCGCTACCAACCGTTCGGTGCGGCCCGAGGAGGCAGCGGCGAGGAATTCCTCGACGATCCTGCGGGCGGACGCCGGGTCGACTTCGCCGCCGCCGCGTCGGCGCGCGGCGGCGATGTGGCGCCGCGCCCGATGGAGGTGCTGCTGGCTCGCGGACTCGGTGATGTCGAGGATCTCGGCGATCTCGGCGTGGCTGCAGGAGAACGCCTCGCGCAGAACGTAGACGGCCCGCTCGAGGGGTGACAGGCGCTCCATGAGAGTCAGCACGGCCAGGGAGACCGATTCGCGCTGCTCGAACGTGTCGGCCGGGCCGAGCATCGGGTCGCCGGCGAGGAGCGGTTCGGGTAGCCAGGCGCCGATGGTGCGTTCACGGCGTGCTTGTGCCGAGCGGACCCGGTCGAGGCACAGGTTGGTGACGACCTTGGTCAGCCATGCTTCCGGCACCTTGATCCGCTGCCGGTCGGCGGCCTGCCAGTGCAGGAACGCATCCTGCACGGCGTCTTCGGCGTCGGCGGCGGAGCCCAGCAGCCGGTACGCCAGTGAGGCCAGCCGGTTCCGGCTGGCCTCGAACCGACTGGCATCGAAGCGATCGGTGGTGGTGCTGTCCACGCGGATCACCCTAGGCGGCTACGCCGACCGCCTTCGTGGCGGACGCATCCGGCGCGGCGGCCAGGCGGTGCTTACGCTTGGGCAGGCCGAAGGTCGGGTGCGAGGTGGCCCACAGCGAGACCTTGAGGATGCCCGACTTGATCCGCGCGGCCTTCCGGCCGCCCACGTACTTCGGCTTTGCTTGCGCTTCGTCGTCGACCAGCTGCAGGATCCCGTCCCGCCGCCCGAGGCTGATGTGGTTGCCCGGGTAGACCAGCTTGGTGTTCGCGATCTTACGGCCGGTGAGGCGTCCCACGATCGCCTCGATGGCCTGCTGGCCGGTGAAGCCGGCCGAAGCGCAGGACATCGGCAGCGGCCGGCCATTGTCGCCGATGGCGTAGGCGCTGTCGCCGGCGGCGTAGACGTTCGGGTGCGAGACCGACCGCATGGTGCGATCGACGACGATCCGACCGTTTTCGGTGACCTCCAGCCCGCTGGCGGCGGCGATGGGGTTGACCGCGAACCCGGCCGTCCACACGGTTGCGTCGGACGCCAGGGCGGTGCCGTCGGCGCACAGCACCCGCGTCGCTTCGACGGCTTCGACCTTGGTGTGCTCCAGGACGGTGATGCCCAGCCGGGCGCAGGCCTGGCGCAGGTGTCTGCGGGCTCCGGCGGAGAGCCGGGCGCCCAACTCGCCGCGGGCGACCAGCGTCACCGACAGGCCGGGCCGGGCTTCGGCGATCTCGGTGGCGGTCTCGATGCCGGTCAACCCGTCGCCGACGACCAGCACACGCCCGCCTTCGCCCCGCCTGCCCAGGCGCTCGCGCAGGCGCAGGGCCGAGGGCCGGGCGGCGATGTCGAAGGCGTGCTCGACCACGCCGGGGACGCCGTGGTCGTCGCCGTGGCTGCCAAGCGCGTAGAGAAGCGTGTCGTAGCCGAGCTCGCCGCCGCCGTCGGCGTCGGCCACGGCGACGACCTGGCGCTCGGGGTCGACGGCGGTGACACGGGCCAGGCGTAGCCGTATCCCCGTGCCCGCGAAGACGTCGGCGAGTTTCGGAGCCTTGATCTCGTGGCCGGCCGCAAGCTCGTGCAGCCGCAGCCGCTGGACGAAGTCCGGCTCGGCGTTGACCACGGTGATCTCGGTGTCCGCCGGGGACAACCGGCGGGCCAGGTTCCCAGCCACGTGGGCCCCGGCATAGCCGGCGCCGAGGACGACGATGCGGTGCTTCATGTTTTGCTCCCGTCGGTTCGCTTGCTTCCGCGAGTTGAGCGGAACGGCGCCCCGATTGCTGACAGGAACTGCATGTGGCTTGGGTCACAGAGCGGCAGGGGCCGCCCCCAACCATGCGCGGCGCAGATGCAGGCTGAGCTGAACGAGGTGATCTGGTGCCGATCACCACTTGACCCCGCCCGCATAATGCCAGGATGACTGGCGACCGCGTGATGTTGGACGACTCGCGACCCTTCCAGGAACGCGTCCGGCACCTCCGTGACGCCTGGGTCCGGGACGGACGCGGTCGCGCTTTCCTGGTCACCGGCACGGCGTTCTTCGCGGTGTACTGCTGGAGCTTGAACTGCAAGATCGGCGACCCGACGGCTCCGGCGTACGATGCCGAGCTGGCCGAGTTCGTCGCCGCCTCGTACGAACTCAATGGCGGGTCCGTCGGCTGGAACGCCATGCTCACCAGCCGCGAGATCTGTTCCACCTGCCATGACCGGTACCGGCTGGAAAACCTCGGGATCTGCACCGGCTGCATGCGATACACCTGCTATGGCTGCGGCGATCATGAACGCTGCGCCGGCGAACTGCTTTGATCGCGCGGGTGTCTGGTCAAGCGACGCGCTCTCATCGGCTACCTGGGTGGTCGACGTAAGGCCGGTCAGTCCCCGGTGGTCTTTCCCCCGTTCGCCGCGAGGAGGCGGCGGAGCCTTCGGATCTCACCGATCAGGCGTGAGATGTCGCGGCGGGCGCTGGCGATGAACTGGGCGTTCTCGTCCCAGCGTTCGTCCGCGATATCGACGTAGCGGGGGTGCTGGACGAGGGTGGCGGCCACCATCTCGTGATGGTCGAAGTCCGGCCAGCGTTCAGCGAGCCCGGTGTCCGGGATTGTGCTGATGGCGACCAGGCTCATGGCGAAGTCATCGTCGAGTTGACGCACGTACCATGGACCCGGAGTCGCTGCGTCGGCAAGCTCCTCGATCTCGGCGAGTTCCTCGTCGGTCATCGGCTGGGGGGCGTCCATCAGGCAGCGCGGCTCCTCACGTTCGACCAGGGAGTCCGTTGGTAGACCGCGCGCCAGCGCGGACGAGAGCGACGAGGTGGGGTGCGTCGACCGCCCGCCACCGGTCCTCGGCGGCCTCGATGAGCTTGAACGCTATCGCGAGGCCGGCGGCGCGGCTGCCTGGCCCCCTAGTGACGCGGGTGCGGTGCCGGACGGTGGCGAAGGTGGACTCGATCGGGTTCGAGGTGCGTAGGTGTACCAGTGCTCGGCCGGGAAGTCGTAGAACCGGCCAGCTGCCGCTGTGCGGCTACCTCGCTGGCGGGCGGCCCGCGTGCCGGCGGTCGAGGTGGAGCGGGCGGCGGCAGTGGTAGACCAGGGCCGGCGGCAGGTTGGTCCAGACGGTCCGGCCCACGGTCACCTCGTCGAAGGCCCTGGTCAGCAGCGAGTGGAAGCGCCGCGCCGGGCGGGTCGGCAGCGCGTGCCGGTACGCGAAGGTGGTGAACACTCCGCCAGCGCCGAGCGATCCGACCACGGCGTCGAGGATCGCCCGCTGCCGCCCGGCGGGAAAGGCGGCCCAGGGCAGCCCGCTGATCACCACGTCGGCGGACACCAGCCGGCGTTCCGCCAGCAACTCCCCGAGGGTGGCGGCGTCGGCGCGTACCACCTCGATGGTGGGGTGCCGACGGGCCAGGCCGGTGGCGAACGTCGGATTGAGCTCGACCGCCAGGTGGTGGCCGCGGCCGGCCAGCCGTTCCTGGATGGTCCGGGTGAATGCCCCGGTCCCCGGCCCGAGCTCGACCACCAGGGGATGCCCCACCCGCGGTACCGCGGCGGTGATGTCCCGGGCGAGCGTGGTCCCGCTGGGCAACACCGCGCCGGTGGTGAGCGGGTGTCGGATGAACTGGGCGAGGAAGGTCGGCGCGTCACTGGTCACGCCGGTTGACGCTAGGTACGGGACGGCGGGGCGGGGCTCGTGCCGGCGGTCGGCGTATCGGCCACCTGGAGGAGGCATGGCGGCCGATGGGAGGGCCGGCGGGGACGCCGTCCCTCCGTATGGTTGGCCAGGTGATAGGTGGGCGACGCGGCTGGTGGCGGGAGCTGCTGCTCGGGCTGGTCACGGCTGGCCTCGGGCTGGCCAGCACCTGGCTCGCCCGGCCCGGGGTGGCCCGCGAGGAGTGGGCGGGGGTCTTCGCGGTTCTCGCCGGGCTCGCCCTGGTGGCCGTACGGCGGTGGCCCTGGCCGGTGCTGTTCGCGGAGTCGGCGCTGCTGCTCGTCGCCGACGCGGTGACGCCGGCCGGAGCGGGCACCGCGCAGCTCGCCGCGGCGGTCGCGCTGGGCTACGTCGCGTACTGGTGCGGCCGGGCCTCGACGGCGGCGGCCTACGTCCTCTTCCTCGGGGTGACGCTGGTTGACGTCCTGCGGCACGGCGACGCCGGGGTCCTCTCCGGCGGCACGGGGATGATCCGCCTGATCATGCTGGCCGGGGTCGTTGCTGCGCCGGTGGCGTTCGGTCGGTACCTGCGCGGGGTGCGGCACGCCGCGGTGGCGGCCGAGGAGCGTGCCCGGGAGGTGGAGGAGCGCCGGGCGGCGGAGACGCGGGCGGCCCGGCTCGCCGAGCGGGCGGCCATCGCCCGGGACCTGCATGACATCGTGGCCCACCACATCGCGGCGATCGCCCTGCGCGCCGGCGCGGCGCGGTACGCCGTGCAGCACACGGGCCGGACCGAGGAGGCGGTCTCCGCCCTCGGCGAGCTGCGCGACACGGCCGGGCAGGTGCTGGACGAGCTGCGGGAGCTGCTGGAGGTGCTCCGGGACCCGGAGGCGGTCGAGCCCGCCGACCCCCAGGTGGAGCCGGCGCAGGTGATCCGGGACGCCGCCCGACGGGTACGGGAGGCGGGCGTCGCGGTCCAGATGAGCGACCCGGCCGCGCTGGACCGGGTGCCTCTGGTGGTGGGGACGACGGCCGCGCGGGTGGTGCGGGAGGCGCTGACCAACACCCTCAAACATGCCGGGCCCGGGGCGATCGCCTCGGTGGACGTCCGGGTGGTCGACGGTGGGCTGCTGCTGGAGGTGCTGGACAGCGGGCCGGTGAAGCGGCATCCCGTGCTGCCCGCGTCCGGGTACGGGTTGAACGGGATGCGGGAGCGCGTCGGCCTGCTCGGTGGCACGCTCGCCGCGACGGCCACGGACGGCGGTGGCTGGCGGGTGCGGGCCCGGCTACCGATCAGGGAGAACACATGATCAGGGTGCTCGTGGTGGACGACCAGACGCTCGTCCGGGCGGGGGTCGGTCTGCTGCTGCGGACGGCCGGTGGCTTCGAGGTGGTGGGTGAGGCGGGGGACGGCCACGAGGCGGTCCGCCTCGCCGAGCGGCTGCGGCCGGACGTGATCCTCATGGACCTGCGGATGCCCCGGATGGACGGTATCGAGGCGACCCGGCGGATCCTGGACCGGCAGCCGTCCGCTCGGGTGGTGGTGCTGACCACGTTCGCCGACGACGTCAACGTGTACGGCGTGCTCGGTGCGGGCGCGATCGGCTACCTGGTGAAGGACGGCGCCCCGGAGGAACTGGTGGACGCGGTACGCCGGGCGGCGCGGGGGGAGGCGCTGCTGGCGCCGCCGGTGCTGGCCCGGGTCCTGCGCCGGGCGCTCGCCGCCCACGACCGGGAACGCGAGCCCGTCCGGTCGGCGGCGGCGCTGCGGCTGCTCAGTGTCCGGGAGCGGGAGGTCCTGGCCCTGGTCGGCGCTGGGCTGTCGAACGCGGAGATCGGCGCGCGGCTGCATCTGGGGGTGACCACCGTCAAGACGCACGTGTCCGCGGCGATGGAGAAGCTGGTGCTGCGCAACCGGGTGCAGGCGGCGGTGCTGGCGCACCGGCTCGGCCTGGTCGATGACGACTTCAACCCCGTTCCGGGTGCGGGGGGACCCTAGGGAGGCGTAGACCCGCCGCGCCGGCCACGTCCTCGACGTGGAGTCGCGTTACGTGACAGACGTGCGGGCGCTCGACGTACGATCGTGCCGATGCGCGGATGGCTGATCACGCCGTTTGTCGGACGCCGTGGCGATCGCCGGGTCAGCGGATTGTGGCGGTGAGGCGTTGCAGGGCGGCGTGGGCGGGTGGGCCCCAGTTGGGCTTGCCGCCGGGACGGCCGTGGACACCGTCGTCGCCGATGAGGATGCCGCTGAGGGCGCGTACGATCGCCCAGCCGCGGGCGCGGCGCGTGGTGGCGGTGTCCGGGGTCGGCTGGTAGGCCGCGTAGAAGTGTTCGGTCGTGTCGTCCGGGAGCAGGAGCCACCCGGCGGCGAGGTCATATGCCGGGTCGCCCGCGCAGAGGTCGCCGAAGTCGATCACGCCGCAGAAGGTGCCGTCGGTGGTGAGGACGTTGGCCGGGTGCAGGTCGGCGTGGAGCCATAGCGCCGGGCCCGTCCATTGAGGCGCGGTGACCGCGTCGTGCCAGACGGCGCGGACGGCGTCCGGGTCGTCGATCAGCCCTCGCGCGGTGGCGGAGGTGAGCGCCTTGGCGAATCCCCCGGCGTGGTCGGTCAGCGGCCCGCCGCGGTCCCGGCCTGCGGGCGCGCCGTTGGGGGCGGGTTGGTGGAGAGCCGTCAGGAAAGTGGCCATGGATCTGGCCGCGTCGGAGGCTCGCGTGACGGGGGTCCGGTCGGCGGGCGTGCCCGGAACCCAGGTGGTGATGAGCCAGGGCCGAGGGAAGCTGGCGTACCTGCGTTACGTCGAGGCGCAGCAACAGCGGGTGGTGAACTGGCTGCCGGCGATCCCGAGCGCGCGCTGGAGACGACGATCGCGTACGAGCAGGTGGCGGTGGACCTGACCGCGCGGGTGGCGCGGATGGAGCCCGACCCCTACCTGAAGCAGGCGTACGAGTTCGGGGTGCTGGAGGACTTCGACCACCTGTACCGCTACGCCAACCTGTTCGAGATGATCGAGCACCGCAAGGCGGAGAAAGGTGGTGGACGAGCTCACCGAGGTGATGCCCGGCCGCCCCACGCCGCCGGCTGAACCGGTTGGCAGCCGTCGCGAGCGTAGCGACGCACCCTCATGCCAACGAGCTGAGGTTCCGCGAAGCGAGGCTGACGGCTATTCGCTGTGACGAGGTAGAACCCCGTGTCAGTGGCCGTGTCAGGGTCGTGTCAGGCGGCTGACAGGCCGGGCGCCCATGGTGGTCGCATGACAAGTTCAGCGATCGCGGTCTCAGGATTGCGCAAGGCATACAAGGACAAGGTCGTGCTCGACGGCATCGATCTGGATGTCCGCGCGGGGACGATCTTCTCCCTACTAGGTCCCAACGGGGCGGGTAAGACGACCACGGTGAACGTGCTGACCACGCTGGTGAAAGCCGACGGTGGGACGGTACGCATCGCCGGACACGACGTCGTGACCGAGGCCAAGGCGGTGCGCGCGGCGATCGGGGTGACCGGCCAGTTCGCGGCGGTGGACGAACTGCTGACCGGGCGGGAGAACCTGCAGCTGATGGTGGACCTGAGCCAGGTGCCCGCCAAGGGCGGGAAGCGGCTCGTGACGGAGCTTCTGGAACGGTTCGACCTGGTCGAGTCGGCGCAGAAGCCGGTCTCGACCTACTCCGGGGGTATGCGCCGGAAGCTGGATCTGGCGATGACGCTCGTCGGCAACCCGCGGATCATCTTCCTCGACGAGCCGACGACCGGACTCGATCCGCGCAGCCGACGCACGATGTGGTCGATCATCCGTGACCTGGTGGCCGACGGTGTGACCATCTTCCTCACCACCCAGTACCTCGAGGAAGCCGATCAGCTCGCCGACCGGATCGCGGTACTCGATCAGGGCCGGCTGGTCGCTCAGGGCACCCCCGACGACCTCAAGCGCCAGATCCCCGGGACTCATGTCCGGCTCCGGTTCACCACCGTCGCCGAACTCGACGCGGCTGCGCGGGTCCTCAGCGACTCCACCCGGGACGACGAGGTACTGGCCCTGCGGGTTCCCAGCGACGGCGGGACGAGGTCGCTGCGGGCTCTGCTGGACCGGCTCGACGAGTACGCGATCAGTGCCGAGGGACTCTCCGTGCAGACGCCGGATCTCGATGACGTTTTCCTCGCCCTGACGGGCCGTACCACGGAGGTGGCCGCAAAATGAGCACCAAGTCCCACTCGATGGTCATGTTGCGTCGCAACTTCAAGCACATCGCCCGGAATCCGACCTCGGTGTTCAACGCGGTCCTGATGCCGGTCGTGATCATGTTGATGTTCGTGTACATGTTCGGAGACGCCTTCAACGTCGGTGTCGACTACATCGACTACGCGACGCCGGGGCTGATGCTGTTGGCGGTCTGTTACGGGCTCGGGTCCACCGCGACGGCGGTGAACTCCGACATGACGAAGGGCATCATCAACCGGTTCAAAGTCATGCACGTCTCCCGCGGTGCGGTGTTGACCGGTCACGTCATCGCCACTGTGCTGACCAACCTGGTCGCCATTGCGGCCCTCATCGGGGTGGCCTTCCTGCTGGGGTTCAGCCCGTCGGCGAGTTTCTTCGACTGGCTCGGCGCGATCGGCATGGTCGTGCTGCTCGGTTTTGCGGCCGGCTGGCTCACGGTGGCCCTGGGATTGTCGGCGAAGTCTCCGGAAACGGCGGGTCTGGCCTCCGTGCCGCTGGTCATGCTGCCGTTCTTCAGCAGCGCGATCGTGCCGGCGGACAAGATGGGGCCCGGGCTCCGGGAGTTCGCGGAGTATCAGCCCTTCACGCCGATCATCGAAACCCTGCGCGGGTTCCTCAACGGTGCACCGTCCTCCGGTGACGTGATCCCGGCCCTCGCCTGGTGCGTCGGCATCGCTCTCGTCGGGTACCTGTGGGCGCGTTCCACGTTCACGAAGCGAGCGTGACCTCGACCAGCTGACTCCAGCTCGTCTCGGTGCCCTCCCGAGCCGCCTCGGCGAACCGCGCGTCGCCGAGGCGGCGCCGCACTGTCTGCTCGATCCGGGCCACATCCGGGTGGGAGCGATCCGGCAGTCCACGCACACCAGCGCTCGCGGCGAGCAGCCGCGCGGCCTGCTCGGGCTCGTCGCGACGCAGCGCCAGGTCCGCGACGCCGACGAGCACCTGCGCGATCAACGGTGCGTAGCCGGCCTCGATCGCCGCCTGACACGCCGCCACGCGATGCGTACGGGCCTGGTCGACATCGTCGGTCAGGTAGCCCAGCAGGTCGTGGGTCCCCGCGCGGATGCCGGCCAGCTCCGCGTCGTTGCCCAGCAGAGCTGTCAGGACTCCGAGCTGCTTGTACGCCTCCTCGGCGTCACCGCTCCAGCGCGCGAACTCCGCCTTCGACAGCGCCAGCTCGGCCAGCGCGCCCGGCCACGTGACCCGTTCCGCGAACCGTTGCGCCTCGGCTGTGGCGGCCGCGCTGGCATCCTCATCGCCCAGCAACCAGTACAGCCGCGCCTGTCGCGATCGCATCCGGATGACGTCCTCGATGGCGCCGACTTCGGTGACGACCGCGATCGCCTCTTCGTAGTGCTCGCACGCAGCGGCGAACTCACCGCGTACGGCGATCAGCTCCGCCAGCTCGGTCAGGGCGAACGAGATCCCGAACCGTTCGCCGAGGGCCCGGAACTCGGTGAGCGCACGCTCGAAATGCGCGTCCACATCCCGCCCGTCCTGGCCGAGGATGATCCGCATCTTGCCGAGGTGCAGCCGGGCCAGTGCGCGTACCCAGGCGTCCTCGTGGTCCAGCAGTGTTTCCCAGGCGGGCAGGAGCGCGTCCGGCTCCCGCAACATGCGTTCCAGCGGGACGACGAGCGCCATCCCCGGGTGGCTGCCTCGACTGCGCCGGCTGAACTCGTACGCCTTGTGGATCCACTCCGCCGCATGGTGTGCGTCGCCCGGCCCGGAGTTCAGGAACAGCACCACGAGCGCGTACACCGTGGCCCGGATCTCGTCGGGCACCTCACCGGGCGTCTCGGTGGCCGCGGTGATCAGCTCCATGCCCTCGGTCCGGTGGCCGCCGAGCCACCAGTACCAGCCGGCGCCTGCGGCCAGCCGCATCGCCGCATGCGCCTCGCCGGCCGCGAGCGCACCGCGCATCGCCGAAGCGATGTTGTCGTGCTCGGCCTCGAGGAGGGCAAGCCATGTCACCTGGTCGGCGCGGCGAAGCTGCGGCTCCGCCTCCTCGGTGAGTTCGGTGAAGTGGACGAGATGCGCGTGGCGCGCCAGATCCGACTCCCCCGCCTCGGCGAGCCGGTGCGCGGCGTACTCCTTGATCGTGACGAGCATGCGGTAGCGCGGAGCGCCCTCGCCCTCGGCGACCAGCAGCGACTTCTCGGTCAGCGCGGTGAGCAGATCGAGCACCTCCTCCTGCTCGACCGCGTCGCCGGCGCAGACCCGCTCGGCCGCCTCCAGGCTCGCCCCGCCTGAGAACACCGAGAGCCTGCGCAGGACCGCTCGCTCGGCGTCGGTCAGCAGCTCCCAGCTCCAGTCGACCATCGCGCGCAGCGTCCGGTGCCGGGGCAACGCGGTACGGCTGCCGCCGGTCAGCAGGCGGAACCGGTCGTCGAGCCGGTTGGCGAGCTGGTCGACGGACATGGTGCGCAACCTGGCCGCGGCCAGTTCGATCGCCAGCGGCATCCCGTCCAGCGCCCGGCAGACGCGCGCCATCGTCGACAGCGTGTGGGCGTCGACGCCGAGATCCCTGCGCACCGCGCTCGCCCGGTCCCGCAGCAACCGGACGGCGGGAGAGGACGCGATCTCGCCGGGGCTGGCGTCCCCGTCCGGCAAGGCCAGCGGCGCGACCGGCCACAACGCCTCGCCGGTGATGCCGAGCGGTTCCCTGCTCGTCGCCAGGATCCGCAGCCGCCGGCACTCCCCGAGCAGCCGATGGGCGAACGCCGCCGCCGCCTCGATCACGTGCTCGCAGTTGTCCAGGATCAGCAGCGCCTCCCGCTCCCGGATCGCGGCGATGAGCCGGTCGATCAGCTCCACGTTCGGCGCCTCGCCGAGCAGAGCGTCCCGGAGGCCGAGCCCGGTGAGCGTCGCCTGCACCACGTCGCCGTCGGCGCCGACGGCGGCGAGCTCCACCAGCCAGACGCCGTCCGACAGGTCGTCGAGCAGCCTACGCGCGGTTTCCGTGGCCAGCCTGGTCTTCCCCGAGCCGCCCGGCCCGATCAGGGTGGTGAGCCGGTGTTCGGCGACGAGTGCGCCAACCGCGGCGACCGCGTCGTCCTTGCCGATGAAGCTGGTCAGCTCGGCACGCAGGTTGGTCCTCCGGCTTTCCTCCCGCCGTCCCAGCTCGCCCCGCAGCAGCGCGACGTGCAGTGCCGACAGCTCCGGTGAGGGGTCGACGCCCAGCGCGTCGGCCAGGGCTTCGCTCGTGCGCTGGTACACGAGCAACGCCTCGGTATCGCGACCGGTCGCGGCGAGGGCACGCATCAGCGCAGCGACGAGTCGTTCTCGCACCGGGTGCACGGCCACCAGGTCGGTCAGTTCCGTGACCAGCTCCGCACCGTGACCGAGGCTGATCTCCGCGTCGAACCGATCCTCCATGGCGGTCACGCGTAGCCTCTCGAGCCGGGTGGCCGCCGCGTCGAGCGCCGCGCTGTCGGGCAGACCGACGTCCTGCATGGCCGCACCGCGCCACAACGCGAGGGCCTCGCGCAGCCGCCGTACCCGCTGCGGGTCCTCGCCGTCGCGGGCCCGGCCGACGAGACGTTCGAACCGTACGGCGTCGACGGCGTCGGGCTCCACCGTCAACCGGTAGCCGTCCGTCTGCCCCTCGACCAACCCTTCCGGAAGCACCTTTCGCAGCCGGGAAACCAGGCGTTGCAGGGCGTTCGCCGCGTCAGAGGGCGGGTGTCCACCCCAGATCCAGTCGACGAGTGTCGCCTTCGGAACTACGTGACCTGGCCTGAGCGCGAGGGCGACCAACAGCCCGCGCAACCGCGCGCCCGGCACGTCGGCCAGGACGCCGTCGTCCGTGCGGACCTCGAACGGTCCAAGCATCCCGATCTGCACCTGGCAGATCTTGCCACGGGCGCTCGACAGGCTCACACCGCTGACACGGCGCAGCAGTCATGGAGTGCCGGCACGCCGACCTACCTTGCTGACACCCCCTCGGGCCAGCCGAGGAGTCGGGCGCCGAGCACGGCGGCGTGGAGTGTGAAGCGTTGGGTGGGTTCGTTGGGGTGGTAACCGGTCAGGTGGTGGATGCGGTCGAGGCGGTAGGTGACCGCGCGTACGGAGAGGTGCATCTGACGGGCGGTGGCGGTGTGGTTGCCCTGGTTGTCGAAGAGCACGGACAGGGTGTCCAGGTAGGGCTGCACGCCGCCGCGGGCGGTGGTGAGGGGACCCAGGACGGTGGTGACCAGGTCGGTGATCGCGTCGCGGTCGCGCAGCAGGACGGGGAAGACCAGCAGGTCGGCGGCGTTGAGGACGGGTGCGGTGAAACCGAGTTTGGCGGCGTGGTCGAGGGCGTTGCGGGCCTCGTCCAGCGAGGTGGCCAGGCCGCGCACGCCGGGGTGGGGGCGACCGACGGCCACCTGCCAGCCTTCAGCGCCGAGTTCGGCGAGGAGCAGGTGTGCCAGTTCGGCGTCGATGCCCCGTAGGCCCCCGGCGCTGATGCACACCAGGTCGCCTTCGCGCAGCGTGGTGAGGGTGTTACCTGCGCCGAACCGGGCGGCGAGCGCCGCGTCGACGCGGTGGATGAGGTCGGCGGTGAGGCGGGGCGTACGGGCGACCAGAACGGTGTGGGTGGCCGACAGGCGGATGCCGTAGCGGTGAGCGCGTTCGGCCAGGCTGCCGGGTTCGGCTCGGCCGGTGAGCAGGTCATTGACGAACGCGGCACGTTCGGTGTCGTGGCGAACCAGCTCAGCGCGGGCCTGGTCGAGGTAGCCGTCGAGGGCGGCCGACAGCACCGAATGTGCGGTGTCCAAGAGTGTCGCGACGCGGCTGTACACGGCGGTGGGGCTGTCGGCGGGGTCGAGGGGCGACGTGTTCCAGCAGACGCCGGCAGCGGCGAATACGCGGTCGACGAGGTCGTGCGGTTGCAGGTCCTCATCTGCGGCACGGGCGCCCAGCCGGGCGGCAGCCTCGCCCCGCTGGTCGCCGGCTGGGGCGCGCAAGAGGTCCTCGAAGCCTTGGGCCAGCCAGGTGTGAGCGCCCCTGGGCTGTTCCTTCTGGGCGTTGTGGTGGCCGCCCCGATACTGCTGGCGGCCACCACGGTCCGCTTCAGACACCGACGTCGCGGCGATCGAACATGAATACCCCGACGATCGTGGTCACAGCGCCGAAAGCCACGAGGGCGAGCAGTTGCACCGGGTGCCAGCCGGTGTGCAGCGGATCGGTGCCGATGAAGTAGTGAAACGGGGACAGCCAGCGCACCCATTGCCAGCCATCGGACATGCCGCCGATGGCGTTGGCCATGTACGTGGTGACGGCGAGCACACCGGTGACCGCCAGAACCGTACCCCGCTTTCCGGTGGCCGCGCCGGCGAGGAAGGCGACACCGGTGAAGCACCACACCAGGGCGATCAGGCCGACGCCGGCAGCCGCGACGTTGGACAGGGGAATGTCCATGCCCACCTGGGGAACGATGATCATCAGGAGGATCACCGGGATGGCCGCGACCAGCGTGATGGCGCTGCCCGTGGCCGCGAGGCGCTGTCCGGCGAAGGCGGCACGGGACAGCGGGTTGGCCAGCAGCAGTTCCATGCCCCCGTCCTCCTCGGGCCGGGCGATCGTGCGGGCGGTCAACGTGATCGCGCACATGAGGACCAGCAGCGGCCCGATCAGGCTGAAGATCGTCGCCTGCAGGTAGCCGGCCGGCGAGAGCATGTCGGCGATGCCGAGGAAGTCCAGCATTCCCTGGGGCAGGGCGTCCTGTTTCAGTTCCGCGGCTCCCTGGAACTGGCTGTAGAAGGAGGTGTAGATGACGGTGAAGAGGGCGACGCCGGCGGCCCAACCGATCAGCGCCCGGCGGTCGTCGCGCCAGGTCTTACGCACCAGCGCGGGAAGCATCGCCGGCTCCTTCCGAGTGGTAGTAGAACGACAGGAACGTCTCCTCCAGGTCGGGCTCGGCCGACAGCATGTCCACGACCTCGTGTCGTGCCGCCGCCTTGATCACGGGGTCGAGGCGGCCATCCACCGTGCACCGGAGCACCGGCCCGGACACCGCCACGTCACTGACCCCGGGGAGGACCCTGAACTCCGCCGGATCCACGGGATCGTCGAAGTGGATCTCCACCGATCGGACGGCCCGCTTGCCGAGCGACTCGACGCGTTCGACCGCGGCCAGCCTGCCGTCGCGGATGATGGCCACCCGGTCGGCGGTCTGCTGCACCTCGGCGAGGACGTGGGAGGACATGAAGACGGTCTGGCCGGCGTCGCGGGCGTCGCGGACCATGGCCAGGAACTCCTGCTGCATGAGCGGGTCCAGGCCGCTGGTGGGCTCGTCCAGGATCAGCAGCGCCGGTTGGTGCATGAACGCCTGCACCAGGCCGACCTTCTGCTTGTTGCCCTTGCTCATGGTGCGTACCGGGCGGGACAGGTCCAGGTCGAGCCGCTCGGCCAGATCGGTCACCCGCGACCAGGCCACGCCGCCCCGGGCGTCACCGAAGAACCGCAGCAGGTCTTCTGCCTTCTCCCTGCCGGGAAACGCCAGTTCGCCAGGTAGGTAGCCGATCTGCCGGTGCAGGGCGGCCTTGTCCCGGCGCGGGTCGAGCCCGAGCACGGTCGCGCGGCCGGAGGTCGGCCGCAGGAAGTCCAGCAGCAGCCGGATGGTGGTGGTCTTTCCGGCGCCGTTGGGCCCGAGGAAGCCCATCACCTCCCCGACGCGGACCTCAAGGGTGAGACTTTCGATGCCGCGGCGTTGGCCGTAGAACTTCGTCAAGTCCTCGGCGAGCAGGGCGAGGTCGTTGGTCATGCTCCACATCGTGGCGCTCACGCCCGTCCGGCATCCAGGGCCGCATTCGGCCGACATCGGGCAGGACAATTGCCGACACTCGGCAACCAGGAGGGGAAAGGCAACTCGGCGGGGATCCACAACCCACCGGAAACCCCGTGAACGTTGCCGGACGCAGCACCAACTGTCTGCTCATCCACCTGGCGACGAACGGCGACCTTCCACGGGCAGCGCGATCATGTGGGCCGACGCCCATTCCTGACCGGCTTCTAGTCACTGGTGGCGAAGCGTTCGACGTTGTCAACGGTGCCGACGACGAGGATGAGGTCGCCGTAGGCGAGGACCGTGTCGGGCGTGGCGTAGGTGAAGACGCGTGGTCTGCCGCCTGGTACGGCCGCCTCTGGCTTGACGGCCACGACAGTCACGCCCCACTTGCTACGGACCCGGGACTCGCGCAGTGGTACGCCGACGATGTCGCGGGGTGGGGTGGTCTTGACGACGGCGAAGTCGGCGTCGACTTCGACGTAGTCGAGGATCCGTCCGGAGAGCAGGTGGGCGACCCGTTCGCCCATGTCGTGTTCGGGTGCGACGACGTGGTGGGCGCCGACGCGCGTGAGGATGTTGCTGTGCTGGGCGCTGATGGCCTTGGCCCAGATGTCAGGGATACCGAGTTCGGACAACAGGCTGGTGGTGAGGATGCTGGCCTGGATGTCGGTGCCGATGGCCACCACGGCGCGGTGGAACTCGGCGACGCCGAGTTGCCGCAGGGCTTCGATGTCGGTGGAGTCGGCGGTGATCACGTGCGGAAGCTGCCCGGAGAGAGCCTGCACGACTTTCGGGCGGTGGTCGATGCCGAGCACCTCGGTGCCCCGATTGACCAGCTCCAGAGCCAGGGCGGTGCCGAACCGCCCCAGCCCGATCACAACGACCGGTTCGGTGGGTGCCTCAGCCAACGATCGTCCTCTCCTCGGGTAGCTCGAAGCGGCGGTTACGGTCGCGCAGCGCCAGCGCCGATGCCAGGGTGAGCGGACCGACGCGGCCGGCGAACATCAGCACGATCAGCAGTACGTCGGCCTCTGGTGGCAGGTTAGCGGTGATGCCGGTGGACAGGCCGACGGTGGCGAACGCGGACACCACCTCGAACAGCACGATGTCCAGCCGGTACGGGGTGATGGCCAGCAGCAGGAACGTGGCGGTGACCACGGCGCCGACGCCGAGCAGGGCGATCGCGAGGGCTTGGCGCTGGTTGCTGGCGGAGATGCGCCGCCGACCGACGTTGACGTGGATCTCGCCGCGCATCTCCGACCAGAGCACGAACGCCAGCAGCCCGAAGGTGGTCACCTTGATGCCGCCGGCGGTGCCGGCGCTGCCGCCACCGATGAACATCAGCACGTCGCTGGCGAGCAGGCTCTCCGGTCGCATCCCGCCGATGTCGACGCTGTTGAACCCGGCGGTGCGGGTCATGGCCGAGGCGAAGAATCCGGCCAGCAGCTTCTCCGGGCCGGCGAGCGGGCCGAGGGTGCGCGGATTGGAGAACTCGGTGAGGGTGAGAACGGCGGTGCCGAGAACGAGCAGCACGGCGGTCAGGCCGACGGTGATGCGGGTCAGCACCGACCACAACGCCGGGCGGCGCCAGCACTTGAGGAGTTCGAACACGACGGGGAATCCCAGCCCGCCCAGGATGACCGCGGCGGCGATGGTCAACGAGATCCAGGGGTCGGTGACGTAGCCGACGAGGTTGTCGGCGTTGGTGGAGAACCCGGCGTTGTTGAACGCCGACACCGCGTGGAACACCCCGTCGTACAGCGCCTCGCCGAACGGCATGTGGTAGGCGGTGGCGAAGCGCAGGGTCAGCACCACCGCGACGACGGCTTCGCTGACGAGGCTGAACAGCACGATCCGGCGGACCACCGCACGGATGTCGGTGAGGGTGAGGCTCTTCGTCTCGGCTTGGGCCAGGAACCGGGCCCGCAGGCCGAGCCGGCGGGACAGCAGCACGGTGAACAGCGTCGCGAGGGTCATGATCCCCAGCCCGCCCGCCTGGATGAGCAGGAGGATCGTCGCTTGGCCGAAGCCGGACCAGTAGCTGCCGGTGTCGACGGTGGCCAGGCCGGTGACGCAGACGGCGGAGGTCGCGGTGAACAGCGCGTCCACCAGGTCGGCCTGTTCGCCGGATCGGGTGGCCACGGGTAGTGACAGCAGGCCGGTGCCGACGGCCACCGCGACGCCGAAACCGACAGCGATCACCTGCGCCGGATGCCGCAGCCCGCTGCTACGCCGCTGCCATGTCGGTCGTCGGTTCAGCATGCGCCCGCCGCGCAGGTACGACGGCCATCCGCGGTACGTGCCCTCGGCGTTGCCCTCGGACGGGTCAGGGTCATGAACCGCATGCTCTCACGGCGCGGTTGCCAGCGACGTGGGACGGTCGCGGCGTCGCGTCCTGCCGGTTCAAGGCTGGTAGCGGTAGCCCATGCCGGGTTCGGTGATGAGGTGGCGGGGCCGGGTGGGGTCGGGTTCGAGCTTGCGGCGTAGCTGCGCCATGTACTGGCGCAGGTAGCTGGTCTCGGTCTCGTATCCCGGGCCCCACACGTCGTGGAGGAGTTGGCGCTGACTGATCAGCTTCCCGGGGTTGCGGAGCAGTGCTTCGAGCACTCCCCACTGGGTGGGGGTCAGTCTGATCTCGGTGCCGTCGTCGCGGGTTACGGTGTGGGCGCCGAGGTCGACGGTGTGCCGGCCGACCCGCGCGGTGGGGCTGGCCGCGTCCGCACCGGGTCCGTGCCGACGGGTGACGGCACGGATGCGGGCGAGGAGTTCGTCGACGCCGAAGGGTTTGGTGACGTAGTCGTCGGCACCGGCGTCGAGGGCGGTGACCTTGTCGTCGCTGCCGGCACGGCCGGAGAGCACGATGATCGGGACGGTGGTCCAGCCCCGGATCCCGCGGATGACGTCGACGCCGTCGAGGTCGGGAAGACCGAGGTCGAGTACGACGAGGTCGGGTGGGTGGCTGGCGGCGGCCCTGAGCGCGGCGGCGCCGGTGGCCGCGACGTCAACGTCGTAGCCGCGGGCGCGCAGGTTGATGCGCAGGGCGCGCAAGATCTGCGGTTCGTCGTCGACGACGAGGATCCGGTTCATTCCTGCGGGCCCTCCGTGGGTTCGGCCGGTGTGGCGGCGGGCAGCCGCAGCACCATGGTGAGTCCTCCGCCGGGTGTGGTCTCCGGGGTGATGCTGCCACCCATGGCCTCGGCGAGGCCGCGGGACAGGGCGAGGCCGAGGCCGACGCCGGTGGTGTTGTCGCGGTCGCCGAGGCGCTGGAACGGCAGGAAAACCTGTTCCCACTGGTCCTCGGCGATGCCGGGGCCGGTGTCGATGACGCGTAGTTCGACCTGGCCGGAGTGGGCGCTGGCGGTGATGGTGGGTGGCCGCCCGGGCGGGCTGTGGCGCAGGGCGTTCGCGACGAGATTGACCAGGACCCGCTCCAGCAGGCCCGGGTCGGCGGTGGCGGCCGGCAGGTCGGCGGGGATGTCGGCGGTGACATCGGCCGCCTGCGGGCCGAGTTCGTCCAGGGCCCGGGGCACGACGTCTTCCAGGCCGATCGCCGCGGCGGTGATGCCGAGGGCCCCGGCCTGCAGGCGGCTCATGTCGAGCAGATTGGCCACCAGCCGGCCGAGCCGGTCGAGTGACTCGTCGGCGGTGGCCAGCAGTTCGTCCCGGTCCTCGGCGTCGAAGTCGACGTCGCGGCTGCGCAGGCTGGACACGGCGGCCTTTGCCGATGCGAGGGGGGTGCGTAGGTCGTGGCTGACCGCGGCGAGCAGGGCGGTGCGCATTCGGTCGGCCTCGGCCAGGGGCCGGGCGGCGGCGGCCTCCTCGGCGAGGCGTTCCTGCCGGAGCGCGACGGCGGCCTGCGCGGCGAACGCCTCGATGATGCGCCGGTCGGCGGCCTCCAGCCGTCGGCCGGAGAGCACGACGGTGAGCCGGTCGTCGACGGGTACCGTCGTTTCGCCTGCGCTCGGGCTGCCGGCCGGCGCCTCGCCGACACTGGCCACGACTCGCCAGGCGTCTTCCTCCCGGTCCCGGCCGGGGCGCCCGGCGGCCTCGGCGACCAGTTCCAGGACGCTGACCGCGCGCAGCGCGAAGGTTTCCCGGAGCCGTTCCAGCAGCGCCGGCAGCGGGCGTTGCCCGCGCAGGACGTTGCCGGCGACGGTGGCGAGGGTCTGCGCGTCGGCGGACGCGCGGGCCGCCTCGCGGGTGCGCCGGGCGGCGAGGTCGACCACCCAGCTGACCGCCACGGCGACGCCGACGAAGACGCCGAGGGCGAGCAGGTTGTCCGCCTCGGCGATGGTCAGCGTGTAGAAGGGCGGGGTGAAGAACCAGTTCAGCAGCAGGGATCCGCCCAGCGCGGCGAGCAGCGCCGGCCAGAGCCCGCCGACGAGCGCGACGCCGACGACGGCGGCGAGGAAGATCAGGATGTCGTTGGTGAGGGTGAGGTCGGGCAGCGCCCTGAGCAGTGCGGTCAGGGCGGGCATGCCCGCGACGGTGAGCGCGAAGCCGTACAGCCGGCGTCGCCGGGACAGCGCGGCCGGCACCGTCGGTCCGGGCCGTCCGCGACGGACCTCGGCGTGGGTGACCAGGTGCACGTCGATGGGCCCGGACAGTGCGGTCGTGGTCACGCCGACCCCGCGGGAGAACAGTTGCGCGAAGCGGCCGCGGCGGCTGGCACCGAGCACGAGCTGGGTGGCGTTGACGCCCCGGGCGAAGTCGAGCAGCGCAGCGGGGATGTCGGTGCCGAGGACCTGGTGGTAGGTGCCGCCGAGGCTCTCCACCAGCACCCGTTGCCGGGCGAGCTGCGCCGGGTCGGCTCCGGCGAGCCCGTCGCTGCGGGCGACGTGCACCGCGAGGAGGTCGGCACCCTTGCTGCGGGCGGCGATCCGGGCCGCGCGCCGGATCAGGGTCCCCCCCTCGGGTCCGCCGGTGAGCGCGACGACGACCCGCTCGCGGGCTTCCCAGGTGGCGGAGATGCCCTGCTGGGCCCGGTACGCGTCGAGTTGCTCGTCGACCTTGTCGGCGAGCCAGAGCAGGGCCAGCTCGCGCAGGGCGGTGAGGTTGCCGACGCGGAAGTAGTTGCCGAGCGCGGCGTCGATCTTGTCCGGGCGGTAGATGTTGCCGTGGGCCATCCGCCGGCGCAGCGCCTCGGGGGTCATGTCGACCAGTTCGACCTGTTCGGCGGCGCGCACGATCTGGTCGGGGACGGTTTCGCGTTGGGTGGTCCCGGTGATCTGGGCGACCACGTCGTTCAGCGATTCCAGGTGCTGGATGTTTACCGTGGTGAGGACGGTGATCCCGGCGTCGAGGAGTTCCTGGATGTCATGCCAGCGCTTGGAGTTGCGGGAGCCGGGCACGTTGGTGTGAGCGAGTTCGTCGACCAGGGCGACCTCGGGGCGGCGGGCCAGAACCGCGTCGAGGTCCATCTCGGTGAACTCGGCGCCGCGGTAGGTGATCGCGCGGCGGGGGACGATTTCCAGTTCGCCGATCATGGCGGCGGTGTGCTTGCGGCCGTGGGTCTCGACGAACCCGATCACCACGTCCGTGCCGCGCTCGGCGCGGCGCTGCGCCTCCTCGAGCATGGCGTAGGTCTTGCCGACGCCGGGTGCGGCACCGAGGTAGATGCGCAGTTCCCCTCGTGGCACAGCAGGATTCCTCTCCACAGCGTGACCGGCGGGTCGGGTGACGGGGTGCCGGGCCGGGACCGTGCCAGCGTCCCAGCCCGGCGCCCTCGTGTTCAGCGTGCCGGGAATTGTTCGTCCAACGCGAGGTTCAGCTCCAGCACGTTCACCCCGGGCGAGCCCAGGAAGCCGAGCGACCGGCCGGTGGTGTGCTCCTGGACCAGGCGCCGGACCGCGGCCGGGTCCGCGCCGCGCTCCCCCGCCACGCGCGCCACCTGGAGCTGCGCGTACGCCGGAGAGATGTGCGGGTCGAGGCCGCTGCCGCTGGCGGTGACCGCGTCGGCGGGCACCGCGGGCTCGGCGGGGGCGTCGCCCCGGATGGGGACGATGGTCGCCCCGGCGGCCCGGTGGTCCTCGCCCGGCGTGGCCGGCTCGACCGGCACACCTTCGTAGCGGGCGAGGAACGGGGTGGCGGGTGCGGTCTGGTTGACGCTGACCACCCGGGTGACCGGGCCGGTCAGCCCGTCGCGGCGGAACACCGCCAGCACGGCCCCGACCCCGTCGGTCGTGCAGTACGGGCGGCTTCCGTCGACGCCGTTCAGCTCCCCGACGGCCCTGCTGCGTGCGCAGACCTGGGTGAGCAGGCTCCGCGTGCTGTCGTCGGGGTTGGTGGCGATGGTGTCGACGATGTCCTCCGGGCCGAGGTTGCTGGCCGAGGTGGCGGTGGGGTCGTAGCCGTCGCCGGCTGCCGAGGGGCGGGACTGGAAGTAGCGCGGGACGGGGTTGCCGTCGGCGTCGGTGAACGACTGCCCGATGAGCGTGCTACCGACAGGCCGGCCGTCCACCTCGATGAGCGATCCGTCGGCCTTGTGGGCGAGGACCGGGATCCGACCGACCGCGACCAGGGCCAGCGGATAGGCCAGGCCGAGCAGGACGGTGAAGACGAGCACCGCGCGCAGCGCGGCCAGGTGCTGGGCGAGCCAGGACGGTAGGCGCATCACAAGATCCCCGGGATGAACTGGACGAGCAGGTCGATGAGCTTGATGCCGATGAACGGCACCACGATGCCGCCGAGGCCGTAGAGCAGCAGGTTGCGGCTGAGCAACTGCGACGCGGCGGCGGGCCGGTAGCGGACGCCGCG
Organism: Micromonospora sp. NPDC047730; assembly: GCF_043204765.1. Classification (NCBI taxonomy): domain Bacteria; kingdom Bacillati; phylum Actinomycetota; class Actinomycetes; order Micromonosporales; family Micromonosporaceae; genus Micromonospora; species Micromonospora sp. NPDC047730. The sequence continues at coordinate 178,603 of NZ_JBIDCU010000004.1, forward strand.
CAGCGCCAGCGGGATCAGCGCGATGATGACGACCGCGTTGAAGATGACCGCGGACAGGATCGCCGACTCGGGGCTGGAGAGCCGCATGATGTTCAGCGCGTCCAGGCTCGGGTAGATGCCGGCGAACATGGCCGGGATGATCGCGAAGTACTTCGCGATGTCGTTGGCGATCGAGAAGGTCGTCAGCGCGCCGCGCGTGATCAGCAACTGCTTGCCGATCTCCACGATCTCGATGAGCTTGGTCGGGTCGGAGTCGAGGTCGACCATGTTGCCGGCCTCCTTCGCGGCCGACGTGCCGGTGTTCATCGCCACCCCGACGTTTGCCTGGGCGAGCGCGGGTGCGTCGTTGGTGCCGTCACCGGTCATCGCGACCAGCCGGCCGCCCTCCTGCTCCTTCCTGATCAAGGCGAGCTTGTCCTCCGGCGTCGCCTCGGCGAGGAAGTCGTCCACCCCGGCCTCGTCGGCGATGGCCTTCGCGGTGCGCGGGTTGTCGCCGGTGATCATGACCGTGCGGATGCCCATCCGGCGCATCTCGTCGAAGCGCTCCCGCATCCCGGCCTTGACCACGTCCTTGAGGTGGATGACGCCGAGGGCGCGGGCCGGCTGGCCGTCGAGGTGTTCGGCGACCACCAGCGGGGTGCCGCCGATGCCGCTGATCTCGTCGACGATCTGGCCGACCTGCTCGGTGGGGTGGCCGCCGTTGTCGCGGACCCACTTCATGACGGCGGCGGCGGCGCCCTTGCGGATCCGGCGCGCCGGCCCGGCGACACCGCCGTCGGCGGTCGCGTCGGGAGTCAGGTCGACGCCGCTCATCCGGGTCTGTGCGGTGAACGGCACGAAGGTGGCGTGCGGAATGAGCCCGGTTTCGCGTTGCCGTAGGCCGAACCCGTTCTTGGCCAGCACCACGATCGATCGGCCCTCGGGTGTCTCGTCGGCGAGGCTGGACAGTTGCGCCGCGTCGGCCACCGTGGCGACGTCCACCCCTTCGACGGGGACGAACTCGTCCGCCTGCCGGTTGCCGAGCGTGATGGTGCCGGTCTTGTCCAGCAGCAGGGTGTTGACGTCACCGGCCGCCTCGACGGCCCGACCGCTCATCGCGAGGACGTTGCGCTGCACGAGGCGGTCCATGCCGGCGATGCCGATCGCCGAGAGCAGCGCCCCGATGGTGGTGGGGATCAGGCAGACCAGCAGCGACACCAGCACGATCCCGCTGACGCCGGCGTCGGTGATCGCCCGCGTGTCCGGTGCGGCGGCCTGGTGGCCCATCGAGAAGATCGCGAGAGGCTGGAGGGTGACGACGGCCAGCAGGAAGATGACCGTGAGCGCGGCGAGCAGGATGTTCAGCGCGATCTCGTTCGGAGTCTTCTGCCGGTTCGCCCCCTCGACCAGGTTGATCATCCGGTCGAGGAAGCTCTCGCCCGGCTTCTGTGTGATCATCACGACGATCCGGTCGGAGAGGACCCTGGTGCCGCCGGTGACCGCGCTGCGGTCGCCCCCGGACTCCCGGATCACCGGGGCCGACTCGCCGGTGATGGCCGACTCGTCGACACTGGCGATCCCCTCGACGACGTCCCCGTCTCCGGGGATGATCTCCCCGGCCCCGACCACGACGACGTCGCCCTGCTTCAGTTGGGGTGCCGGGACGCTCTCGGTGCGACAGGTGCCGGGGGCGGCGCCCGGGGTCCAGCCGAGGGCGCGGGTAGCGACGGTGTCCGCCTTCGCCTTGCGCAGGGCGGCGGCCTGCGCCTTGCCGCGCCCCTCGGCGACCGCTTCGGCGAGGTTGGCGAAGATCACGGTCAGCCACAGCCACCCGGTGATCGCGAGGGCGAACACCGACGGGTCCGCGACGGCGAGGACGGTGGTGAACGCCGCGCCGATCTCGACGATCAGCATCACGGGGTTGTGCCACAGGGTGCGCGGTTCGAGCTTACGCAGCGCGTCGGGCAGTGATTGGACGAGCTGCCTCGGGTCGAGCAGTCCCCCGCCCCGGTCGCCCTGGGTGGCGGGTGTGCCGGAGGTGGGGGCGTCCGCCGTACCGTGCGGTGCCGGCGTGGAGGTCGTCATGTCCTTCTCTCTCATCGGTGTCACAGCCCCTCAGCGAGGGGACCGAGCGCGAGCGCGGGCAGGAAGGTCAACGCCACGAGGATCACCGTGACGCCGACGACCATGCCGACGAACAGCGGCCGGTGGGTCGGCAGGGTGCCCTCGGCGGCGGGCGTCGGCTGCTGGCGGGCCAGCGAGCCGGCCAGGGCGAGCACGAGGATGATCGGCAGGAACCGGCCGAGCAGCATGCACAGCCCCAGTGCGGTGTTCCACCACGGCGTGCTCACGGTCAGGCCGGCGAACGCGGAGCCGTTGTTGTTGCTCGCCGAGGTGAACGCGTAGAGCACCTCGGACAGAGCGTGCGGGCCGGTGTTGAGCGCGGTGGAGTTGTTGCCGGTGGCGAACGCCGCCGCCGTGCCGGTCAGGACCAGCGCGGGGGTGACCAGGAAGTACAGCGACGCCAACTTGATCTCGCGGGCGCCGATCTTCTTGCCGACGTACTCCGGTGTCCGGCCGACCATCAGGCCGGCGACGAACACGGTGATCACGGCGAGGATCAGCATCCCGTAGAGGCCGGCACCGACGCCGCCGGGGGCGACCTCGCCGAGCATCATGTTGACCAGCGGCATCATGCCGCCGAGCGCGGTGTAGGAGTCGTGGAAGGAGTTCACCGCGCCGGTCGAGGTGAGCGTGGTCGCGGCGGCGAAGGTGGCCGAGTTCGACACGTCGAACCGGATCTCCTTGCCCTCCAGCGCCGCCCCGGCCGCCTGCGGCACCGTGCCGTCGCCGGCCAACTCGAAGACGTTGGTCAAGGCGATGCTCGCGACCGCCAGGACCGCCATCACGGCGGCGATCGCGTACCCCTGCCGGTTCTGCCCGACCATCCGGCCGAAGACCCGGGGCAGGCTGAACGGAATCACCAGGATCAGGAAGATCTCCAACCAGTTCGTCCAGGTGGTCGGGTTCTCGAACGGATGGGCGCTGTTGACGTTGTAGAAGCCGCCACCGTTGGTGCCCAACTCCTTGATGACCTCCTGGCTGGCCACCGGCCCGCCGGTGATGGTCTGGCTGCCACCGGTCAGGGTGGTGACCTCGGTGCCGGCGGAGAGGTTCTGCACCGCCCCGCCGATCATCAGGGCGAGGGCGCCGAGCACCGAGATCGGCAGCAGGATCCGCAGCGTGACCCGGGTCAGGTCGACCCAGAAGTTGCCCAGGTCACCCGTGCGGCGGCGGGCGAACCCGCGCACCAGCGCGACGGCGACCGCGATACCGACGGCAGCGGAGACGAAGTTCTGCACCGCCAGCCCGGCCATCTGGACCAGGTGCCCCATGGCCGACTCACCCGAGTACCACTGCCAGTTGGTGTTGGTCACGAACGACACGGCCGTGTTCCACGCGCCGTGGGTCAGCACCGGGTCGAAGCCCAGCGAGAGCCACAGGTGGTCCTGCAGCCGCATGAACGCGTAGAGGAACAGGATCGAGATGGCGGAGAAGGCAAGCACGCTGCGGGCGTACACACCCCAGGACTGCTCGGCGCCCGCGTCGACCCCGACCAGGCGGTAGATACCCCGCTCGACGCGGAAGTGCCGCCGGCCGGACACCACGCGGAACATGTGGTCGCCGAACGGCTTGTGGACGGCGACCAGCGCCACCACGAGCGAGACGATGAACAGCACGCCGGCTGTCGTCACGGCCATCAGAAGCGCTCCGGGAACAACAGGGCGACCACCAGGAACACGGCCAGGCCGATCGCCAGCACCAGACCGATGACGTTGACGGCGCTCACAGCTTCTCCACTCCCCTCACCACCAGGGCGAGAGCCGCGAACAGCCCCATCGTCAACACCACGAACACCACGTCAGACACGTCTGACTCCTCATTCCGGACCAGCTCGACACGGCCGCCATCCGGCCGCGCCGAGCAATCACAACGCCACCCGCCCCTCACCGACAGGGGCTATAACGCGACCATCACGGCGATCCGGCGTTTCTTAACGCCCTTTTCACACCACCCCTGGATCGGGTGATCCCGACCACCGTCGGCAGGGCGGATCACACCGCTTGCCCCCAGGAAGCAGCGGTGGCAGATCCGCGGCATCGCCGCCGAGCGGCGGACCGGGCAGGGGCGACGGCGCGAAGAACCCGAACTCACCCCGACGGTCGACAAGCTCACCGAAGACCGCCAGCCGCACAGCGAGGCTCCCGGTCGGGGCATCGGATCCTGGCCGACTGCCGCCCCACCCGGAGCTTCGTCCAGTGTCGACACGGCTCCCCGCACCTACCCTGGCGGGGCTATCACGAAAGGCCTCAGTGGACCCCAGCATCTCCCCATGCGTCGGCCCGGGCCGCTCGCCCTGCCTCGACCAGGACACCGCACGGCAGCCCGACGCGACGCGTGCCCGCCTCGTCCGCTGAACAGGCCGTACCGATCGCCGGCCCGCTGCGGCAGAATGCCAGGCAGGCGGCCCCGGCGGCGCAGGCCGGGCGGGCAGCTCCGGCCGCCCTCAGCCGCCCGATCCCTCGGGGAGGACGACCATGCCGCACCATCGCCACTCCGCCCGCCGGCAGGTCGCCGGGAGCGCGGGTTCCCCGTGTCGGGCGGCCCGACGGCCGCGCGCCTAGCTCCGGTACGCCAGGCGCTGACGGTTGACATCCTCCCCCGCCTAAAGGCGAGGGATTCCCACCCTCGCGGGTTGGGGTTCCTGGTTCACCGCAGACCGCACGGAAGGTTGCCCCTCGTGTCTGACGTCCGCTCCGCAGGCGTTTTGTGTCTCGACCAGCCCGGCCGCGACAGCGATGTTCTGGGCGGCGTTGACGTCCCGGTCATGCCGGGTGCCGCAACCCGGACACGACCAATGCCGTGTGCCGAGGGAAAGCTGGGCGAGCAGGTGCCCGCACGCCGAACACGTCTTCGACGACGGGTACCAGCGATCCACGACGGCGAGGGTACGGCCGTCGCGGTGCGCCTTGTAGGTCAGCAGGGTACGGAACTCGGCCCAGCCGGTACGCGAGATCGCTTTGGCCAGGCAGCGGTTGCGGACCATGTTCGCCACCGCCAGATCCTCCACCGCGATGGCGGCGAACCGGCGCACCAGGGCGGTCGACTGCTGATGGAGGAAGTCCCGACGGGCATCTCGTACCCGCGAATGCGCCCGCGCCACCCTTTGCCTGGCTTTGGCGCGGTTGGCGGAGCCCTTCTGCCGGCGGGCCATCATCCGCTGGTACCGCTTGAGTCGGCGCTCGCGCCGCTCCATGTGCCTCGGACGCGGAATACGCTCGCCGGTGGACAACACCGCAAAATCGGTCAGGCCGAGGTCCACACCCACCACCCCGCCCGCCGGTTCGGGTGCGACGGGTGCCTCGACGTCGACGGCGAACGTCACGAACCAGCGGCCGTCCGGGTCACGCGACACCGTCACCATCGTCGGATCCAACCCCGCCACGTCCACGCCTGGCCAGGACCACACGAACCGCAGCACACCCGGAGTCTTTCCCAGCGACAGGTTCCCGCCGCGCAGCCGGAACGCCGACCGGGTGTAGGAGGCCGACTGGCGGCCGTGCCGCGACTTGTACCGCGGGTACCGGGCTCGTTTCTGGAAGAAGGCAGTCATGGCGGTGTGCTGGTGCCGCAGGGTCTGCTGCAACGGCACCGACGACACCTCACCCAGAAACGCCAGGTCGGGCTGCCTCTTCATCTCGGTCAGCGCCCGATCCGTCTGGGCGTACGAGGTCGCTCTGCCCTCAGCGTGGTAACGAGCATGACGGGCGGCGAGAGTGCGGTTCCAGACGACACGTACACACCCGAACGTGCGGTTCAGCACCGCCACCTGCTCCGGCGTCGGATACGCCCGACACCTGTACGCCGTCCGCACACGACCAGTCCTACCACAAAGGACAGTCATGGTTGACGACGCGTCCGCCATTCCTCCCCGCCCTGAAGGACGGGGCATCCTGGCGGTGATCCGGTGACGGGGAACCCGGTCGCGCGGCCTGGGCCGGCCCCTGGCCAGCGGCGGATCTCCTCCCCCAGGCTCATCGGGCGCATCCGGGAGCTCGATCTGCTGGTGTCGACCCTGGCGACGCCGCCCGCCGCGGTGGTGCTGGAGGGAGAGGCGGGAGCCGGCAAGACCCGGCTGATCACCGAGGTACGAGCCCGGCCTGAGCTTGCGGGACTGAGGTTCGTGCTCGGGGCGAGCCGGCGGATTCGCGAGCCGTTCCCGTTAGGCCCCATCATCGACGCGGTCCGCGGCCTCGACACGGAGCTGGCGGAAACCCGGCTGTCCCCGCTGGCCGGCGCGCTCCGGCCGTTGCTGCCCGAGCTCGCCGAGGCACTGCCACCGGCGCCCGAGCCACTGGCCGACCCGGCCGCCGAGCGCCATCGGGTGTTCCGTGCGCTGGCGGAGGTGCTGGGGTCGGTGGGTCCGGTGGTGCTGGTCCTGGAGGATCTGCACTGGGCCGACGAGCAGACCCTCGACTTCACGAGCTACCTGCTGGGCGATCTGCCAGCACAGCTGTCGGTGCTGCTGACGTTCCGCAGCGAGGAGGCGGCCCCGGGCGTACGGGCGTTGACCGCACGGTTGCCGGCGTCGACGAGGCACGCGCAGGTCGTGCTCGCCCCGCTGGACGCGGGGCAGACCGGTGCGCTGGCTGCGGCCATCCTCGGGCTGGCCCGGGTCTCCGAGGAGTTCGCCGACTACCTGTGCGAGTGGGCCTCCGGGCTGCCGTTCGCGATCGAGGAGCTGCTCGCGTTGCTGCAGGCGAACGGCCAACTGGTCCGCCGGAACGGCGGCTGGGCACGCCGGGAGCTGGGTGAACTCAACGTGCCCACCGGAGTCCGTGACCAGGTGCTCGAACGCGTGGCGCACCTGTCCGACGAGGCCAGGGCGGTTGTCGAGGCGGCTGCCGTGTTGCACACGTCCGCACCGATGTCGGTGGTGGTGGCGACCTGCCGGATACCGGCGGCCCGGGCGTTGCCGGGTCTGGAGGAGGCGCTGGAGTCGGGCCTGCTCGTCGAGCATGGCGAGTTGGTGGGGTTCCGGCACGTGCTGGCCGCGCAGGCGGTGGAGGAGGCGTTGCCCGGCCCGCGCCGGCAGCAGCTGCACGGCCGGGCGGCGGCCGCGCTCGGCGCGCTCGATCCGATACCGCTGGGGCAGCGGGCACACCACCTTCGCCACGCTCGCCTGCTGGAGGAGTGGGTACGCGCGGCCGAGCAGGCGGCGGACCAGGCGGCGGCGCTGCGGCACGACGCGGAGGCGGTCCGGCTGCTCGAAGACGTCGTACGCCATGGGCCGTTGTCCTCACAGGAGCGCGCGCGGCTGGCGGTGAAGCTGGGCTGGGCCGCCCTTGAAATGGTGCGTACGCACGAGGTCGTCGACCTGCTCTGGGCGGTGCTCAACGAGAACGGGGCGCCAGCGACGCAGGGGGAGCTGCGGTTCCTGCTGGCCTCGGCGCTCAACGTGGCTGGCGAGGATCCATCGGTGCAGCGCACGTTGTTCGCCACCGCCATCGAGCAGCTGCCGAGCCGGCCGGACCTGCGAGTGCGAGCGACAGTCGCGGTCGGGTTGCTGACCGCGTCCATCGGCACGGTCACCCGGGGTCGAGACTGGCTCTACCGCGCGCTGGAGCTCCTCGCGGAGGTCCACGACCCGATGGTCGGCGTGTTCGTGCTGGGCAAGGTAGGGATGGGGCTGGTGACCCTCGGCGACCCCCGCTGGCGGCAGGTGCTCGACCGCATCGAAGCTGCCACCGGAAGCTCACCCCGGTCGCTGGCCGAGGTCAACGCGTACTTTTCGGTCGGCACCCAGTGTTGCTACTTCGGGCACCACGAGGTCGGGCAGCGGCTGCTGACGAATGCCCTGACGGGAGCGGTCAGGTGCGGCAGCCGCCGGCTGGAGCTGCTCACCCGCTCCGCGCTGGTCCTGCTGCACTATCTCCGGGGCACCTGGGACGCGCTGAGCGACGGCACCGACGCCCTGCTCGACGCCCTGTCCGACTACCCGCTCGGCCGGATCGAAGCCGAGCTGGCGCTGGGTGGCCTGGCTCTCGGTCGCGGCCAGCTCGACGACGCCCAACACCGACTCGCCAGTGCCCGGCAACTGGCCGAGGATCTGGGTCTGGTGGAGTCGCTGGCGTTCCCGGCGAGCGGTCTGGCCCGCATCGCGCTCGCCCGGGGGGACGTCGACGCCGCGTTGACCGCGACGCAACGATGTCTCACCATGTTGACCGGCAAGGAGGCGTGGGCGGCTGCGGCACCGGTGCTGCCGGCCGCCACCGAGGCACTGGTCGCCGCGGGCCAGCTGACCGACGCCGACGTCCTGCTGACCGACTACGAACACCGGCTGGGTGACCTGGACGTCTCCATCGCCCCGGCCGTTCTCCAACACGCCAGGGGCCTGCTGGAGACGGCTGCCGGCCACCCGCCGCGAGCGGCCCGCCACCTCGTCGAGGCGGCTCACCGCTACGACCGGCTGCCCTATCCCTACCAGGCGGCCCAGGCACGGGAGCTGGCGGCGTTGGCGCTGCTCGGTGCGGGTGACCACGAGGCCGGTGCCGCCGAGCTGTCGGCGGCCCTGGCCACGTATCAGCGCCTGGGCGCCACCTGGGACTATGGCCGCGCGATCGGCGCGGCTCGGCAACGCGGCCTGTCGCTGCCCGGTCGCCGCCGGACCGGGCGGCCCAGCTACGGCAACGAGCTGTCACCGCGGGAGCGGGAGGTGGCCGAGCTGGCCGCCGCGGGCCGCACGAACAAGGAGATCGCCGCGGAGCTGTTCCTCTCCGTGTACACGGTCGAGCAGCACATCACGTCCGTATTGCGGAAGCTGCACATCCGTTCCCGAGCGGCCATCGCGAGCCGGTTGAGCTGAGTGGCAAGCCGTTAGTTGCCGGGTTTCCGGGATTGTTCCCGTGCTGCCTCGCGGCCAGGCTGCTGCCATGCATCATCCTGAGCCCGACGAGACCCCTGGACCGTCCGGGTCTCCCAGCGAACCAGCGTCACCTGCCGGTGCGGTACGGCCGGCTGCGGGCGCACCGTCGAGCCCGGCCGAGGACGAGAACGCACCGGCGGGCGAGACGGCGGAGGGGACCCGGCACGAGGGCGGATGGCGGTCGGTATGAGCCCTTCCGCCGCTACGGACTCAGGCCCGACAAGGGACAGCGGGCGAGACCGCACCGCGCGAGGACAGAGGAGAGTTCCTTGAAAGGATTGGCGACGGGTTTCCCGACGCTCGTGAGCGCCCCTCGGCGGCGAAGGCTCCGACTGGGTGCCGTCCTGGTCACGGCCATGCTGCTCGTCCTGGGGATGCCAGGAACGGCGGTGGCCGCACCCACCCGGACGGCATCGGTCGAGCCGGCGCTGCACACCACACTTGCCGCGGACGGTACCGCCACCTTCTGGGTGTACCTGCGGGACCGGGCCGACCTTTCCGGAGCGGCCAGGATCACTGATCGGGCCGCGCAGGGCCGATTCGTGTACGAGAGGCTGACCGGCACCGCCAGGGCCAGCCAGGCTGGTCTGGTGGCGATGCTGAAGGCCGCGGGAGCGAGCCACCAGCCGTACTGGATCGCCAACACGGTCCGGGTGACCGGCGACGCGGCGCTGCTGAAGCGGATCGCCGCCCGCCCGGAGGTCACCCAGATCACCGCCGACCAGGTCTACCAGCTTCCCACGCCGGAAGCAGCCGGCGAGGAATCGCAGGTCACGGCCGTCGAGTGGAACATCAGCCGGGTCAACGCCCCGCAGGTGTGGCAGCAGTACGCGGTGACCGGTGAGGACATCGTGATCGGCAGCATCGACACGGGGGTGCGGTACGACCACCCGGCGCTGGTGAAGCAGTACCGGGGCAACCTGGGCAACGGCACATTCGACCACAACTACAACTGGTGGGACCCGTCGAACGTGTGCGGTGCCCCGTCGTTGGTGCCGTGCGACAACAACAACCACGGCACCCACACCGTGGGCACCACGGTCGGCAACGATGGCGGGGCCAACCAGATCGGGGTGGCGCCCGGGGCGAAGTGGATGGCCGCGAAGGGCTGCGAGTCCAACTCCTGCACGTCCTCCGCGCTGCTGTCCAGCGGGCAGTTCATGCTCGCCCCCACCGACCTGCGTGGAAAGAACCCGAACCCCGCGCTCCGCCCGCACATCATCAACAACTCCTGGGGTGGCGGCGCCACCACCTCCCCCTGGTACCAGCCCACCGTCCAGGCCTGGGTGGCGGCCGGGATCTTCCCCCAGTTCTCCAGCGGTAATCCGGGGTCAGCGTGTGGGCAGGCGGGCAACCCCGGCAACCTTCCCGAGGCGTACTCGGCCGGTGCGTTCGACGTCACCGGCGCCCTGTACGTCAACTCCGGCCGCGGCCCCTCGGCCTGGGGCGCTGACCAGGTGAAACCGAACATTTCCGCCCCGGGTGTCGCGGTACGCTCGTCCTTCGCCAACGGCGGCTACGGCGCGCTCACCGGCACGTCGATGGCCTCCCCGCACGTGGCGGGCGTGGTCGCGCTGCTCTGGTCCGCCGCGCCCGCGCTGGAGCGCGACATCGCCGCCACCCGGTCCATCCTGGACGGCTCCGCCGTGGACACCGCGGATCTCACCTGTGGCGGTACCAGCGGCAACAACAACGTGTGGGGCCAGGGCAAGCTGGACGCCCTCGCCGCCGTCACCCAGGCGCCGCGTCCGGCGAAGGGACAGCTGACCGGCACGGTGCTCGCCGCCCCCACCAACACGCCGATCGCCGGTGCCACCATCACCATCGCCGGGTCGGTGAACCGGACCCGTACCACGGGGCCGGACGGCCGATACGCGATCACCCTGCCCGCCGGCAGCTACACCGTGACCGCCTCGGCGTTCGGATACCAGGCGGCGAGCGGCCCGGCGACCGTCGTCGAGGGCGGCACCGCCGCCCGGGACTTCGCCCTGGTACCACCGGACGGACGACAACTGAGCGTGGCACCCCGCTCGCTGGACTTCGGCGTGACGAAGATCGGCGACACGGCCGGGCCGTTGACGGCGACGCTGACCGGCACCGGCGCCGAACCGGTGACGGTCAGCGCGATCACCGAGCCGGGCGGCGGGTTCGCGCAGTCCGGCGGCACGTGTGGCGCGCTACCGGTCACGCTCTCGCACCTGCGGAGCTGCACCGTGGCGTACACGTTCACGCCCACCGTTGAAGAGCCGGCGACGGCGACGGTGACCGTGACCAGCGACGCGGTCGACGGTCCGCACGCGATCACTCTGGAGGGCACCGCCATCCGGGTCCCGCTGCGGGTCGACGCCGCGACGTTGGCGGCCGGTGAGAACGTGCTCTTCTCCGGGTTGGTCGATCCCGCCGGCCGGTACGCGTACTTCGGTACGCAGACGTCGCCGGGCCGGGTGGTGAAGGTCGACCTGGGCACCTTCCAGCGGGTGGGTGCGATCACGCTGGCCGAGGGTGAGAACTACCTCAACTCGGCGGTGATCGACCCGGCCGGCAGGTACGCCTACCTCGGCACGGGCACCGCACCCGGGCGCATCGTGAAGATCGACCTGGCCACCTTCCAGCGGGTCGGCACGATCACGCTCGACAGCGGCGAGAACTACCTGCGGTCGGCGGTGATCGACCCGGCGGGGGCATACGCCTACTTCGGCACCGGCACCGCGCCGGGACGGGTGGTCAAGATCGACCTGAACACCTTCCAGCGGGTGGACGCGGCCACGCTGAGCAGCGGCGTGGACAACCTGCGCTCCGCCGTGATCGACCCGGCGGGTGGGTACGCCTACTTCGGCACCGGCACCGCGCCCGGGCTCGTGGTGAAGCTCGACCTGACGACGATGGCGGAGGTCGGGGTGATCGCGATGGTGAGCGAGAGCCTCTTCTACTCGGCGGTGATCGACCCGATGGGCAGGTACGCCTACTTCGGCACCGGCACGTCACCGGGACGCATCGTGAAGATCGACCTGGCCGGCTTCCAGCGGGTCGAGGCGATCGAACTCGCGACCGGCGAGAACTCGCTGCTGACGGCGGCGATCGACCCGGCCGGTCGGTACGCCTACTTCGGCACCGGCACCGCACCCGGCGGCGTCGTGAAGATCGAGCTCGCCGGCTTCCAGCGGGTCGGCGCGGCCACGCTGGCAGAGGGCGAGAACTCGCTGCTGTCCGCGGTGATCGACCCGCAGGGTGGCTTCGTCTATCTCGGCACGGTGGGCTCGCCGGGTCGGGTGGTGAAGGTGAAGGTCGACACGGCGATCCAGCTCAGCGCCGCGGCACACCGGGTGCGAGGGAACGCCTTCGTGAATCTGGCCTGGGACGGAGCTACCTCGACCGACGCTGACGTCTTCCGCGACGGCACGCTCGTCGCCACGGTGCCCAACAACGGCACGTACGCCGACGCCGTCGACGGCTCAGGCGCCGTCACGTACACCTACCGGGTGTGCCACGCCGGCACGTTGAAGTGCTCGAACAAGAGCACCGTGCGGTTCGCAGGCCAGCAGGGATGACCGGTCACGTCGGCGCCCACCCCCAACGAAGGAGACAACGAGTCATGAGTACGAGTCGACTGCGACGTGCTCTGGGTGCCCTGCTGGCGCTCGGTCTCACCGGCGGCACGGTGCTGGCAGCCAGCACGGCCGCCGCCGATACGGCAGCCAGCGACAGCCAGTGGACGGACAGTTCGGGTCTGACCGCGGACGCGTACGGACACCACCCGGACGGCGTTGCCGTGACGCCCACGGCGGGCGAGACCGCGTCCGCGGTGACGTCCACGGCGGCGGCCTGGTCGCTGCTCGGGCCGCCCGGTGGCGACATCTACGACACCGCAGTGTCCACTGCGGATTCGAAAATCGTGCTGGCCGGTTACGCACCGGGCGGTGGATACAACGGAGGTCTGTACCGCTCCGGCGATGGCGGCGCCACCTGGTCCGAGGTGCCGGCGCTGCATGGCAGGAGCGTCTTCGCCATCGAGTTCACCGCTGGCGGAACGGCCTACGTCGGCACCCAGGACGGCGTGTGGCGCAGCAACGACGGTGGCCTGACCTGGGTCGCCGGCAACCTCAACATCGGCCTCAACGACCAGGTCCTGAGCGTCGCGGTCGACCCGGTCAACCCGTCGGTGCTGTGGGCCGGGATCGCCAATGCCCTGGGCTCCCAGAAGGTCAACCTCATGCGGTCGGCCGACGGCGGTGTGACCTGGACCAACCGGACCCCGGCGATGGGTGCCGCGCTGTCCGGCAGGGCGATCGCGATTGACCCGAACGACCCGAACACGGTGATCGTCGCGTTCGACGCCGGCCAGGTGTGGGTCACCCGGGACAGCGGGGTCACCTGGACGAAACGCTCCGCCGGCCTTCCCACCAGCCCGTTGTTCGACATCGGGTACGACGGAACGCGGCTGCTTGTCGGTGGCGGCCAGCTCTTCTCGAACCAGCACCTCGGTCTCTACCAGTCGACCGACCTCGGTGTGACCTGGACCCCACTGCACAACAGCAGCTGGCCGACTCCGGTGGTCCACGGCATCGCCGTGGATCCGCACGACCGGGACACGATCCTGGTGACCACGGCCGGTACCGGTGTCCACCGCACCACCGACGGCGGCGCGACCTGGGAGATCAGTGTCGGCGGCACCAACACCCTGACCGGGCGGTCGATCCGCTTCGCGCCCGGCAACTCGCGGCAGGTCATCCTCGGAACCGACGCGGTGGCTGTCTTCCGCTCCACCGACGGCGGCACGTCGTTCGCCCAGTCGTCGAACGGCATCGCCGAGATCGACCTCCGCTCCATCCACGTCAACCCGCGTGACCCGGACGAGATCGCGATCGCCTTCCAGGGCCAGAACACCGGCGGTGTCTACTCCACCGTCGACGGTGGTGCCAACTGGAAGCGGGAGCCGCTGCCGCCGACCCGGTACGGCACCGTCCGATTCGCCCCGGACGGCACGCTCCACGCCCTCTCCAACGGCCCCTCGACAGTGGCCCAGGAGGGGCTCTACCGGCGCGGAGGTGACGGGAACTGGACCGTACTCGGCCCCGACCAGGGGGCCTACTACGAGTCCGACCTCACGACGATCCGGTTCAGCCGCACCAACCCGGACCTGATCCTCCTCACCGGCGCCGACTTCGGGTACGCCGGCACCGAAGCCACGATCTGGCGCACGCTGGACCGCGGCAGGACCTGGGCCAAGGTCCACGAGGGAACGTCCGGCCAGGCGGCACTCGACATCGAGATCGTAGAGAACGGCACCGACCAGGAAATGATCGCGTCGATCAACGACCGGAGCGGTGCCTACGCCAGCAGCGTCCTGCGCTCGGAAGACGGCGGCACGTCGTGGTTCACGTCGATGATCGGCCTGTCCGGAAGGTACATGAATCCATACCTGTGCGCGTCGTCCCACGACCCGCGCGTCGTCTACCTGGCGGCCTGGTTGACCTCCAGTTCCACCGGCGTGTACCGCAGCCTGGACGGCGGCGTCACGTGGGAATCCACCGGCTGGACGAGCAACGCCACCGTTGCCGACCTGGCCTGTGACCCGGCCGACGGGCGGACTCTGTACATGTCGCTGAACACCGACCCCCGGGTCGTCCGCTCCGCGGACGCCGGCACCACGTTCTCCCCGTTCGACAGTGGCATCGAATCGGTACGGCAACCTCGGACGCTGACCTTCGCCGGCCCGTCCCGCCTGCTGCTGGCGACCGCGAAGGGAAGCTACGCGACCAACCTCGACCGCGACATCATCACCGTCGGCACCTCGGTACGCCGGGACAGGGGCCAACTCGCGGTGGATCTGACCTGGCAGGGGGCAACCTCCGTCGACGTCGACATCTACCGCGACGACACGCTGGTCGGCACGGTGCCGAACGATGGCGCCCACACCGATCCCCTCGACGTCCAAGGCCGCGGCACCGCTACGTACCAGGTGTGCCGGGCGGACAGTTCGACCTGCTCAGCCAGGACGACGGTGACGTACGGCGGGCCACCGGTCTGAGCCGTCCGGGTCGCGAACAACCGCGTGGTGATGGCCAGTGCGGGCCATCACCACGCGGGGCGGCCATGACCCAACTGTGACCTGCATAGATGAGAAGCCGCAGGAGGGCGGGCGCAGTTGAGCGCCGTCACGTGCTGTTGGTTGCGGTTCGACGCCGTTCAGCGCACCCGACTGCTCCCCACGTGCTCCCCGATCCACGGCGCGACAGCGGCGTCGCCCGGCGCCTCGGGCACTTCGCTGCGGCACGTCTCCGAGGAGAAGCACCGAGGTTGACGTCTACTCGGTGACCGGTGCGCTGAGACACAGCGCGCCCGGCCGGCGGCACGGGCGAATGCGGCTGTCCGCCGGAGAGAGGCCACGACTACGGTGATGCTGTGGCGGTGTGGGAGCTCTGGCGGCAGGACGACAACGGCAACCGGGTCCGGATGGGCACCTTCGCTGACCGAATCGAGGCGCTGGCCAAGGTCCTGGCGCTGGAGTCGGGTGTGGCGCACAAGCAGACCTACTGGGTCGACGGGCCACCCGGGCCGGTCTGCCGCACAGACCGCGACCTGTACCGGCGCCTTGTCCGGGAAGGCGAACGCATGAACGCGGCCGCGCTTGGTTTGGACGTGTTCCTGCGTTCGTGGTGGCGGGTAGCCCGGCCGCTGTCGGGTCGGGTCTCGCTGGACCTGGACACGGTTGCCGCGATGGTCGTGGCGGCGGGCATGGTCGAGCCGGCGCCACCGCAGGCCTCCTGGCGTTCCGCCTCGTTTCGCTACACGGACGAGCCGACATCGTATGCCGACTGGGAAGCCATCGTGCTGTCTCAGATCGCGGACCTGGCCGACTTCGCCGATCAGGGACCCCTGGACGAGTACGCCCGGTTCGGCATTGACGCCCCCCGCACGACGGGATGTGTGCGAGCCACGGGCATCCGCTGGTACAACTTCGATCCGCAGGCGTACCTGGAATGCGGGATGGCCGGGGCACTGGGCGGCTGGAGCGAAGACGACGGCCTACGGAAACAAGTTCCTGGCCCCGTCGTGCCGTTGGTGAACGAACCGGAGCCGGGCGAGCACACCATCGGCTTCCTCGGCTGGGCCGATCTCGCAGAACTGGCCCGGTGCGGGCAGGAGTACGAGTAGCACCACCGCGGCCGAGGGGTTGGCAGCCGACGCTGCTCGACGTCAGAAAACCGTTTGAGGCTTCCTTCCGCGTTCCCTTAGGTTGCCTGCGGCCCGTCGCTGTGAGGACAGAGGACAAAACGCGTGACCCCGCCTGCTCTTTAGACCTGACACCTTCTTCCGCTCACCTGTAGCCGACGCTCCCGTCGGTTCTGCCGGGCTGCCCTTGTGCGCCCGGTAATTGCAGCGTTGAGGCCGCGCGTAATCGGCCTCGTGTCAGGTCTAGAGAGATCAGGTCTAGAGAGATCATGTCTTCACAACCTCATACCGTGCTGTCCTGGGTCGTTCGTCGGACCAGGCTGCCTCTGCTGTCGTTGCGGTGCGTGGACTGCCGGTCGGAGTCGGCCACCACCGGCGCGGGCAGGTTCCGCGTCAACGCCAACGGCAAACTGCTGGACGTGTGGCTGCTGGTCCGCTGCGCATCCTGCGATCGGACGAGCAAACTCACCGTGCACGAGCGAGTGCCAGTCAGATCCTTCGACCCGGCCGAACTCCACGGCTACCGTGTCAACGATCCGGACCTGGTGGCGTCCAGGCTGTTGGATCCGCTGCTCGCCCGGCGCAACCGCTTCACCCTGGACTGGACGGGGGCCTGGCGGCTGGACACCCCGTCGACATGGCTCGACGAGGCGTGGCCGGTCCAGGTGGAGGTCGTCTTCGAGGATTCGGTACCGGTGCGCCCGGAACGGCTCATCGCGCAAGGGCTCGGCCTCAGCAGGAACGAGGTACTGCGCCGGATCAAGTGCGACATTCCCCGGCGCCGTCCGACGAGCGCCGGATTCACCTTTACCGTGATGGCTGGGGCTTAGCGGGGATGTAGCCGCGGCGGGCCACCCGGCCCGCCCGGCTTCACCCCCGAACCCATGCCAATACCGGTCGCACAAGCACGATCGCGGTGAGGACCAGGCCGAGCGCGGCGATCTGGTCCTCGATGCCCTGGGTGATCCGGCCGTCGCGCGACAGCATCCGGATCGCGTCCGTGCGTGGATCGACCCGACGCTCCGCAGGTCTTTCAGCCATCGGAACTTTCTGACATCATCCGGCAGAGGGATCGAAGATTATGACCGTGGAGGTTCGGATGCGCTCCCGCCTGACGAGTTCCCTCAGCGTCGCCCTGCTGGCGACCGCCGCGTTCCTGGTTCCGGCGTCACCCGCCGCCGCCGCGCCCTCGTTCCGAACGCCTTTCCCGTGCAACCAGACGTGGTCCGGTCAGACCCGCACCACGCACAGCCCGCAGTACGCAATCGACTTCAACCGGACCAACGACCACGGCGATCCGGTCAAGGCCAGCGCCCCGGGCACGGTGGACGTGGTCGCCAACCTCGGTGACACCAGCTACGGCCGGTACGTGCGGATCAACCACGGCAACGGATATACCACCTACTAC
This sequence comes from Micromonospora sp. NPDC047730, assembly GCF_043204765.1. Taxonomy (NCBI): domain Bacteria; kingdom Bacillati; phylum Actinomycetota; class Actinomycetes; order Micromonosporales; family Micromonosporaceae; genus Micromonospora; species Micromonospora sp. NPDC047730. The sequence goes on from NZ_JBIDCU010000004.1 coordinate 196,149, forward strand.
GCCCACCTCAGCGGGTTCAACGTCGCGGTCGGCCAGTCCGTCGGCTACAGCACCACCATCGGGTACGTGGGCAACAGCGGCGGCTCCTCCGGATCGCACCTGCACTACGAACAGCGCCTGAACGGCAACGACATCAAGGTGCGCTTCAGCGGCAACCTGGCTCTCTACTTCGGGACGCGGAACTACACGCGTACCGCCGGCTGCTGATCCCCCGATCGACTGCCCCGGTTCTCGGGCACGGGCGACGGCCCTCCGGTTGGATCCGGCCGTCGCCGCTACCCGGCAGGGGAGTTGTCGGCCCGGCACGTGACCGGCCAGCGAACGGGTGGCCGCGGGAACCGGAGGGCCCGCTGGCCGAGACGCAAAACGCCTGCGGTGCGGACGTCAGACACGAAGGGCAACCTTCCGTGCGGTCTGCGGTGAACCAGGATCCAACCCGCGAGGATGGGAACCCTCCGCCTTCAGACGGAGGAGGAAGTCAAGCCCGGTAGGTGTACCAGCGAGCCGAAGGGGTACCCGCGCCCAACATCCCGCCAGAGAGGGAGGCTGTGTTGGAAAGTCGAGCCAAGGCGATGGGCCACGGGATCCACCCCATGCTGATCGTTTTCCCGCTGGGGCTGCTCGCCACGGCGGTGATCTTCGACATCCTGTATCTGATCACGGATCGGGCCGGATTCCAGATCTCCGCCGGGTACATCATCGGCGCCGGCATCATCGGCGGCCTCGTCGCCGCGGTCTTCGGATACACCGACTGGCGGGCCATCCCGTCCGGCACCCGCGCCAAGCGGATCGGCGCGATCCACGGCATCGGCAACGTCGTCGTCGTGCTGTTGTTCGCGGTGAGCTGGCTGGCGCGGGCCACCGCGACGAACTGGGAGCCGAATGCCCTGGCCCTGATCTGCAGCTTCGCGGGCATCGTCCTGTCCGGGATGACGGCCTGGCTCGGCGGCGAACTGGTCGAACGGCTCGGCATCAGTGTCAGCGACGGCGCCGGCGTCAACGCGCCGAGTTCCCTGTCCCGCCGCCCCGCGCGCCGCTCCCGCGCCTGACCGGACCGGGGCGGCATCACCACGGCGCCACCGGCCCGTCGACCCACGTGCCGACGGAGGAACCCATGACCGGGTTGCGTACCGACCTGTACGAGCTGCGGATGGCGGCCAGCTACCTGCGCCGGGACATGGTGGAGCGCGCCACGTTCAGCCTGTTCGTCCGCCGCCTGCCGCCGCAGCGCGGCTTCCTGGTGGCCGCCGGACTGGCCGAGGCGCTGGCCTTCCTGGAAGGCTTCGCGTTCGACGAGGACGACATCGGCTATCTGCGCGACACCGTCGGGCTCGACCAACCGACCCTGGCGGCGCTGGCCGGGCTGCGGTTCACCGGTGACGTCTGGGCCGTACCGGAGGGTCGCCTGGTGTTCGCCGACGAGCCGCTGTTGGAGGTCACCGCGCCGATCGCGGAGGCGCAGCTGGTGGAGACCGGCGTGCTGAACCTGATCACCTTCCACACCACGGTGGCCAGCAAGGCGGCCCGATGCCGCCTCGCGGCCGGCGGCGCGCAGTTGGTCGACTTCGCGTTCCGGCGGACGCACGGGATCGAGGCCGGGGCGGCCGTGGCGCGGGCGTCGGCGATCGCCGGCTTCGCCGCGACCAGCGACGTCGAGGCCGCGCGACGCTATGGGCTGCCGCCGTCCGGGACGATGGCCCACTCGTACGTCGAGGCGTTCCCCGACGAGCGTGCCGCGTTCCGCGCGTTCGCCACCGACTTTCCCACCAACCCGGTGTTCCTCGTCGACACCTACGACACGCCCGCCGGAGTGCGGGCCGCCGTCGAGGTCGTCGCCGAGTTGGGCCTGACCGGCCCGGTGGCCGTGCGACTCGACTCCGGGGATCTCGCCGCACTGGCCGTGCAGGCCCGCGCGATCCTCGACGACGCGGGGCTGACCCGGGCCCAGATCGTGGCCAGCGGCAGCCTCGACGAGGACGTCATCGCGGCGCTCGTCGCCAAGGGCGCACCCATCGACGCCTACGGCGTCGGCACCCGCATGGGCGTCTCCTTCGACGCGCCGTCCCTGGACAGCGCCTACAAGCTGGTGGCCGTCGGCGACCGGCCGGTGCTCAAGCTGTCGCCCGGCAAGGCCACCCTGCCCGGTCCCAAGCAGGTCTTCCGTGATCCCACCGGTGCCAGCGGCGACGTGGTGGGGCTGCGCGACGAATCGCCGCCGGGCAACCGCGAGCCGCTGCTCGTGCCGGTCATGCGCGGCGGTCGTCGCCTCGACGCTGCCGACCCGGCCGGTGAGGTACGCGCCGCGCGTCGCCGATTCGACGCGGACCTCACCTGGCTACCGGAGACGGCGCGTCGGCTGGCGGACCCGACGCCGCTCACCGCCACCGTCAGCCCGGCCCTCACCGCGCTGCACCACCGGGTGACGGCGCAGGTGGCGCGGGGCGCGACCTACTGAGCTGTCTCAACCTGAGTAGCGCTGTTCCTCCGCGGTGAAGAGCCAACCATCTGCCGGACCAGGTCTCTCCCCCGCCTGAGCGCTCGCACGGGCGTGCTGGACCAGGCTCGCCGGGGTGGAACCCCGCAACCGTCGAGCGGCGCTGGTCCTGCTGCTGGGGGCGGCGACCGTGATCGGTGCCGGCGCGGCCACCGGAACCCTCTTCGGCTACGGGTTCGCGTTCGCCTGGGTCGTGCACTTCGCGCTGATGGCCTGGATCGCCGGCTGGATGCAGCAGGCGCAGCCTGCTCCAGCGGGCGTTGTGGGCCCGCGTCGAGCGGATCGCCACCGCCGCCGAGCGGGTCTGACAGCCTGTCCGACCGGGCCCGCGCCGACTCGCACCTGGTCGAGTTCAGGCTGCGTGAGCGCGCAGACAAGAATGACGACACCGGTGATGCGTAGCCCTGCCGAAGCACGCGTGTGCGGAGGACGGCGACGCGCCGCCGGCGGTCTGAACGGGCAACAGGAATACGGAGAACGGCGTCGGCCGGTGTCCCCACCCGGCCGACGCCGTTCACGCGGAACGTCAGTGCTTCTCCAACTCCACCTTCGGCAGCAGCCTCGCCAGCGGCTCGGGCATCCACCAGGCGCGCCGGCCCATCAGCTGCATCGCGGCCGGCACGATCAGGCAGCGGATGATGACCGCGTCCACGAAGATGGCCACCGCCATGCCGAAGCCGGTCTGCTGGAGCAGCCGCTCCGGGCTGAGCATGAAGGCGCCGAAGACGACGATCATGATGGCACCGGCGGCGCTGATGACCGAGCCGGTGTGGCCGAGGCCCTGACGGACGGCGAGTGCGTGGTCCTTGGTGTGCACCCACTCCTCGTGGATCCGGGAGACCAGGAAGATCTCGTAGTCCATGGAGAGACCGAAGACGACCGCGAAGATCATCACCGGCAGGTACGCCTCGATCGGGCCGGGCTCGATGCCGAACCAGCCCTCCTGGAAGACCAGGGTGATCGCGCCGAGCGCCGCGCCGATGCTGAGCAGGTTGAGCAGCGCCGCCTTGAGTGGGATCAGGACCGACCGGAACACGGCCATCAGCAGGATGATGGACAGTCCGACGACGATCGCCATGAACAGCGGCATCCGGTCGGAGACCTTGGCGGAGTAGTCCTCGGCGGCCGCGGTCGAACCGCCGACCAGGTAGCTGGCGCCGGTGAGCTCGGAGACGCCGGGCAGTACGTCGTCGCGCAGGTGCGCGACGAGCGCGGAGGTGTCCTGGTCCTGCGGCGACGACTCCGGGAACGTGATCATCGTGGCGACGCCGGGGTTCTTGGTCGGCATGGCCGGGGAGACGGCCTGGACGCCGGGGGTGCCGGCCAGGACGCTGCTCGCCGCCTCGGCGGCCTCGGCGGCGTTGCCGCCCGTCGTGTCATCGACGACCACGATCAGCGGCCCGTTGAAGCCGGGGCCGAAGCCATCGGAGAGCAGGTCGTACGCCTGGCGGCTCGTGCTGTCGGGGTTGTCGCTGCCCGCGTCGGCGAAGCCCAGCCGCATGGTGAACGCCGGCAGGCACAGGGCGCCGAGCGCGACCACGGCCACCAGCATGGCGGTGAGCGGACGGCGCTGGACCGCGGCGGCGAGCTTGCGCCAGAGGGTGCCCTCGGGCGCCCTGCCCTTCGCCTCGCGCTTGGCGGCGCGGGCGGTGAACTGGCGGGCGAAGCGCGCGCCGAAGATGCCCAGCAGCGCGGGCAACAGGGTCAGCGAGGCGGCCATGGTGACCAGCACGGTCAGCGCCACGGAGAGGGCCATACCCTTGAGCGAGCCGAGGCCGAGGGCAACCAGGCCCAGCAGGGCGAGAATGACGGTGCAGCCGGCGAAGAACACCGACCGGCCGGCGGCGTCGAGGGCGTCTACCGTGGCCCGCTCAGGGGAGGCGCCCTTGACCAGTTCGGCCCGGTAGCGGGCGAAGATCAGCAACGCGTAGTCGATGCCGACGCCGAGGCCGACCAGCATCATCACGTACGGGGTGTAGGCGGCGATGGTGAACAGGTGCGAGGCGAGGATGATGATGCCGAGAGTGGAGCCCACGGCGAAGACGGCCGTGATGATCGGCAGCCCGGCGGCGATGACGGTGCCGAACATGAAGACCAGGATCACCAGTGCCGCGAGCAGTCCCGCGCCTTCGGCCGCGCCGCCCGAGCTCTGCCCGAGCAGCCGGGCCGGCCCGCCGCCCAGCTCGACCTGGAGGCCGTCGCCGGCCGCCTCCTGGGTCACGTCGTAGACGCGCTTGGCGTCCTCCTTCTCCATGTCCTTGGCGGGCATGTTGAGCATCACCGTGGCGTAACCGATGGTGCCGTCGGGCGCGATGGCGGCCGCATCCGCGTAGAGGCTGCGTACCTGCGCGACGTGGGGCTGCTCGGCGACATCGGCCAACATCGTCTCGACGCGCTGCCGGACGGCGGGGTCGCGCAGTCCGCCCTTGGCGTGCAGGACGATCTCCATGGTGTCCCCGGCGCGGGCCGCGCCGCTGGCCGCCAGCAGGTCGGCGGCGGCCTGGGACTCGGTGCCGGGTAGGGAGAAGTCCTCGCGGTAGTCGTTGCCGGCCATGACGGCCGAGGTCCAGACGCCGATCATCACGGCGAGCCAGAGCAGCAGGGCGAGCCAGCGGCGGCGGTGGGAGAAGCTGGCGACGCGCGCGAACACGCCCGGCCGGCCGCGTGAGTGCGGTGTTGCCTGGACGGTCTCTTCGGTGAGGGTCATGGTCTCTTTCAGGGTCGGATCAGCAAGGGGAGTCGGTCCGTGCGTTCACCACGGGGTGGTTCTGTACGGCAGGTGCGCGGCGGACGCGTCCTCGCGGGCCTGACAAGCCCGCCCGGGGTTGTGCGGTCCTGACTCGAAGCCGTGTACGGGGCGGCAGCGGGCGTGGTCAGGTGGTGGTGAAGTCGGCCATCATGGCCATGTCTTCGTGTTCGAGGTTGTGGCAGTGCAGCATGAAGGTCCCGGCGTAGTCGGTGAACCGGATGGCGATCTCGACCGCTTCGGACGGGCGTACGTCGACGGTGTCCTTCCAGCCGGCGTCGTACGGGCCGGGTGCCCGGTTGTTGCGGCTGATCACCTGGAACGGGTCGAGGTGCACGTGTACCGGGTGGTGGAAGTCGCTGATCAGTCGCCAGACCTCGGTGGTGCCGAGGCGCGGCCGGGCCAGCGGGCGGCCGGGCCGGTAGGGCTGGCCGTTGATGGTCCATCCGTGGTCGGGGCGCAGCTGGAAGTGGAACGTCCGCGTCACTGCGGCGCGGGCCGGGTCGAGGGGCTCGATGTGGCTGAGTCGCTCGGGCAGGCCTGGGTCGTCGTGGGTCGCGCCGGTGATGTCGAAGGCCATCACGTGGGCCGTGCGGCCGGTGCCGAGGCGGTTCACCAGCCGTACGCGTGTGCCGGGACGGTAGCGAGAGAAGTCGATGACCACGTCGAAGCGTTCGGCGGGTGCGATGTCGATGGTGTGGTGGGTCAACGGGCGATGCAGCAGACCACCGTCGCCGCCGATCTGCACCAGGCCGCCGCCGGGAGCCGGCGGGTCGAGTGCCAGCCGGTATCGCCGGGCGTTGGAGGCGTTGAGCAGCCGCAGCCGGTACCGGGCCCGGTCAGTCCGCAGCACCGGCCAGGGCGCGCCGTTGACCAGGATGACGTCGCCGAGCACGCCGTTCATGTACGGATCGGTGACGCCGGGGCTGCGCAGGTCCGGATCGATCAGCGGATAGCTGAGCGAACCGTCCGCGGCGAACGACCGGTCGGCGATCATGATCGGGATGTCGCGGTCACCGGCGGGTAACCGCAGCGCGTCCTCCTCGTCGTCGTGCACGAGGTGGAAGCCGGCCAGCCCGCGCCAGACCGCCACGCCGGTGTGCCCGTGCCGATGGTCGTGATACCAGAGCGTCGCCGCCCGCTGCCGCATCGGGTACGTGTAGTCCCGCTCGCCGACGCTGATCCGCCCCGGATCGTGGCCGCCGTGGTGGCCGGCGTGGTGGCCGACGTGCGCCGGGGTGCTTCCTCCGGCCGGCATGATGAGGTCCGCGGGGTAGCCGTCGCTGTCGGCGGGGGTGTGCCCGCCGTGCAGGTGGACCACGGTCGGGTGGGGCAGGGTGTTGCGGTGCCGGACGACGGTGCGCCGGCCGGCGCGGGAGCGGATCGTGGGGCCGGGGAAGCTGCCGTGGTAGGTCCACGCCTCGGTGGGCAACCCCGGCAGGATGCTCAGCGTGGCCGGCCGTTGGGTGATCTCGTGGTAATCCGTCGTGGCGTCGGAGCGTACCGGCGCGAGCACCGGAGGAACGGGCAGCGGCACCTGGTACGGCCGGGGCAGCGGCACCTGGCTCGGCAGCAGCCGGCCCGGTTCGCCGGGGCCGAGCAGCCCGCTGCGGGCGAGCCAGCCACCGCCGGCGGCCGCCGCCACGGCGGCCGCGCTCGTGCCGAGCAGTCGACGGCGGGTGATTCGTGGACTCATGCGGCCTCTCCCGTGGTCAGGTCCGGTGTCGGCGTGCCGGTCGCCGTCCGCCGGGGACGGGTTGGTGCCGCGCCCCATGACTTGACGAGCAGCAGCGCCACGCCCACGGTGAGTCCGACGGCGACGGGAACGTGGACGGTCAGGACCCGCTGCTCGCCGAGGGGGATCAGCGCGCCGGCGATCAGGAGTTGGATCAGGCTGGCCCGCACCGGCCAGGACGGGCCCCTGCTGGCCCGCCACCAGACGATGGCGGTGATGCACTGCACCAGCAGGGCCAGCGCCAGCAGCCCGCCGTTGAGGCCGTGGGCGGCGAGGGCGTCGTAGTGCCCGGAGAGGAACCCGCCGGCGAGGGCGGCCTGGCCGAGGATCAGCACGGCCACGCAGGTGGTGATCGCGCGGAAGACCAGCCACGACCGGGAGCGTGCGGCCCCCGGAGTGGCGTCGGGTGCGTGGTGGTCGAGGATCGTCACGTCACTCGTCCTCAGATCTGGGCGTCGGCGACGGCCGGCTGCCGGTTCTGGCGTACGCCGCGACGCCAGACGTCGACGACGGCGCTGACGGCGGTGATGTCGGTGGTCGGATCCCCGTCGACGAGCAGCAGGTCGGCGCGGAGCCCGGGCGCGATGCGGCCCCGGTCGGTCAACCCGAAGTGCCGGGCCGGCACGCTCGTGGCCGCCGCCAACGCTTCGGTCCGGGTCAGTCCGGCCTTGACGAGCAGCGCCAGCTCGCGGTGCATGGCGGTGCCGTGCTGCGGGGCGAACGGGGTGGCATCCGTGCCGGCCAGCAGCGTGACGCCGGCCCGGTGCAGCACGCCGGCGGCGTGCACCGCGTTGGCGGCGCTGCCCGCAGCGACGTGGTCCAGGGCGGCGCCCTGGCTGATCGCTTCGAAGTAGGCGAGCGTGGTGACCACGAAGACGCCGTCACCGGCGATCCGCTCCGCGAGTCGCCAGCCGGTCGGGTCGTCCGACCCGGCGTCGGCGTAGACGTGCGCGAGCCCGTCGACACCGCCGTCGAGGGCGATGGTCACCTCCCGGGTCGTGATGGCGTGTGCGATCACTGTCAGGCCGGCGGCGTGTGCCGCCTCGACCAGGGCGGACACGACGTCGGGGGTCAGCACGGGAAGGTCCGCGCCGTGCATCGCCCCGTCGTCGACAACGATCTTGATGTAGTCGGCGCCCTCGGCGACCCGGGCGGCGACGAACGGCGCGGCGTCCGCCACCTTTGCGACGGTGGGGAACGGGCCGGCGGCGTCGCCGAGCGCCGCCATCGTCTGCGGGTCGAGACCGGTCATCAGTTGGCTCGGGTGGCCGCCCGGGGCCGTGGCGAGCAGGCCGCAGCTGCGCAGGTCGGCCACGTCATCGCAGTCGGCCGCCAGCCGACGCTGGCGGGCCAGGTTGTCCGGCAGACAGAACATGTCCAGTTCGGTGGTGACGCCGGCGGCCAGGGCCTGGGCGAGGCTGCCGTCGAAGGTGTGGGTGTGGGCGTCGATGAGGCCGGGCAGCAGGGTCCGGCCGGCGCCGTCGACCTGCACGTCGGCCGGTCGGCCGTCCGGTTCGGCAATCCGGTCGCCGTCGATGAACACGTCGGCTCGTTCCACGGTGTGCTGCCCGTCGAACACCCGCACGTCACGGATCACGGTACGCATTGCGGCCTCCAAGGCGATGGGAGTGGCTCGGCCGGGACGGGATCGTCCCGACTCGGCAACCAGGAGGGCGCTCGCGTCGCCAACTGTGACAGCGATGGTGCTCGGCTGCGGAATGGATCACATTTCCCCACCGGGGATGTCACACTCCCGGGCGCCGGTGTCCTCTCAGAGGTGAACCCGACCGGAGGTGACACCCGTGTCCGACGACGTGCAGCCGGCGCCGACCGCCGACCCGACGACTACTTTCCTCGCCCACCGGGAGCTGCTGTTCTCGGTGGTCTACGCGATGCTGGGCAGCGTCGCCGACACCGACGATGTGCTGCAGGAGACCTGGCTGGCCTGGGCGGCGAGAAACCACACCGACGGTGCGTCGATCGAGAACCCACGCGCCTATCTGACGCGGGTCGCCGTCAACCAGGCCCTCGCCCAGCGCGCGGCCCTCGAGCGGCGCCGGGAGTCCTACGTCGGCCAGTGGCTGCCCGAGCCCCTCGCCACCCTGCCCGCCAAGGACGGCGACGCGGGCGACGCCGTCCTGCGCGCCGAGTCCTCGTCGATGGCGCTGCTGGTGGTGCTGGAGACCCTCACCCCGGCGGAGCGGGTCGTCTTCGTCCTGCACGAGGTGTTCGGCTACCCGCACACCGAGATCGCGACCATCATCGGCCGCTCACCGGCGGCGGTGCGCCAACTCGCCCACCGGGCCCGTGAGCATGTGCAGGCCCGCCGCCCCCGGTTCCAACCCGATCCCCGACTCCAGCAGCAGGTGACCGAGCGGTTCTTGACCGCCGCGCTCGGCGGTGACCTGCGCGGCCTGCTCGCCGTTCTCGCCCCGGACGTCACCCTGTGGACCGACGGCGGCGGCAAGGGACCCGCCACCAGCCTGCACCCCGTGCACGGGCGCGACGAGGTGGCCCGGCTGCTCGTCGCGGTCGCCGCCGGTGTCCCGGCCGGGCTCGACATCCGCTACCGGCCGGTCAACGGCGATCCCGCCGCGATCCTGTTCGAGCGCGGCGTCCCGTTCGCGGTCCTCGTCCTCGACCTCGACCCCGAGCGGGAGGCGGTGCGCCGGGTCTTCTCCGTCACCAACCCCGACAAGCTCTCCCGGGTCGGCGGATGAGGCAGCGGAACGCGAGCCGGCCCGGTCGTGCCGACGAGCGGTCGTCGTGCCGACCGAGTCCTTGCGTCCGTTGAGGAGCCTTTGCCAAAGGCGCTCCTGCCACAGGTTTCGGCGCGGCGCGCAGTGCTCCGGCTTTGGCTTCGGTGTGATCCGTGCGGACCCGGCTACCTGGCGACCTCGAAGATACTCAGCCGCCTCGTGCAGCGCCCGGAACTGGCGCAGTTCCAGCCACGAGACGGCACGACCCGACCGGCGCTCAGTGGGCGGCGCTTCGGCCGCTGCCGCCAAGGATCGTCACCGAGCTGCCGATCCGCGCCGCCGCGCAGGATTCCGAGGCGCCACCACGGAGAGTGACCGGTCAGGCCGGGGCGTGGTAGGCCAGCACGCCCCGGTTGACCGCGGCGATCGCCTGCCTGGCAGTGGACCTCAGCTCCGACGAGGCGCCGCCGGAGTCGGCGAGCTGACCGAGCAGGTCCACCACCTGCCGGGCCCACCGGACGAAGTCGCCGGCCGGCATCTCGCCGTCGATCTCGTGGCCGCTCGCGAGCACCTTCGCCAGGGCCTCGCCCCGGGCCCAACGGTAGACCGGCCAGGCGAAGCCCAGATCCGGCTCGCGGGTGACCGCCAGGCCACGGGCCGCCTCATCCGCCTCGATCTCGCTCCACAGCTTGAGCGTCTCGTCGACCGCCTCGGCCACGGGGCCGCGCGGCAGCGACGCCCGCTCGTCGACGTCGCGGCGGGCCTCGAAGACCACCACCGACACGGCGGCGGCGAGTTCGGCCGGGGAGAGCCCGTCCCACACCCCCCGGCGCAGGCACTCGGCGACCAGCAGATCCGCCTCCGTCCAGATCCGGCCGAGCATCCGGCCGGCGTCGGTCACCGTGCCGTCGGGCGCGAGGTAGCCGCGGGCGGTGAGCAGCGCGACGATCCGGTCGAACGTACGGGCCAGCGAACCGGTCCGGCCGGCCACCCGTTGCCGCAGCTCCTCCGTATCCTTCTCCAGGCGGCGGCGCCGCTCCGCCCAGCGGGCGTGCTCCTCCCGGTCGGGGCAGGCGTGGCAGGGGTGGCGACGCAGCTCGCCGCGGAGCTGGCTGAGCCGGTGGTCCTCGCCGACGGCCTGGCGGGAACGGCCGCCCCGGCGCCCGCCGTGCCGGTCCAGCCCGGTGCCGCTGACCTCGGCGGCCAGGTCTCGCCGGGCGGCCGGCGACCGGTGGTTGAAGTGCTTCGGCACCCGGATCCGCGCCAACACCTCGGCGGGGGTGGTGAAGTCGCCGGGGCTGACGCGGCCGGCCCAGCGGTCCTGGGTGAGCACCAGCGGCCGGGGCTCACCGAAGCCGCCGGTGGCCGGGTCGAGCACGACCGCCAGGCCGGCCCGCCGGCCCGACGGCACCCGGATCACGTCGCCGACGCGCAGCCGCTCCAGCGAGGCCACCGCGGCGGCCTTACGCTGGCTCTGCCCCTGCCGGGCGATGGCCCGTTCCCGGTCGGCGATGGCGACCCGCAGCGCGAAGTACTCGTCGAAGTCGCCGTGGTGGCAGGCCGCCTCCACGCCGTACGCCTCGATGGTCTCGGTGTTGCGCTGCACCTGGCGGGCCAGGCCGACCACCGAGCGGTCCGCCTGGAACTGCGCGAAGGAGGACTCCAGCAGCGCCCGGGCCGGCTCGGCGCCCACCGTGCCGACCAGGTTGACCGCCATGTTGTACGACGGCCGGAAGCTGGACCGCAGCGGGTAGGTGCGGGTGGAGGCGAGGCCGGCGACGTGCCGGGGGTCGGTCTCCGGGGACCAGACGACGACGGCGTGCCCCTCGACGTCGATGCCGCGCCGGCCGGCGCGGCCGGTGAGCTGGGTGTACTCCCCCGGCGTCAGGTCGACGTGCGCCTCGCCGTTGTACTTGACCAGGCGCTCCAGCACCACGCAGCGGGCCGGCATGTTGATGCCCAGGGCGAGGGTCTCGGTGGCGAAGACCGCCTTCACCAGGCCCCGGACGAACAGCTCCTCGACGACCTCCTTGAACACCGGCAGCATGCCGGCGTGGTGGGCGGCCAGGCCGCGTTCGAGGCCGTCGAGCCACTCCCAGTAGCCGAGCACCGACAGGTCCTCGCCGGGGATCGCGGTGACCCGGGACTCGACGACCCGGCGGATCTCCGCCCGTTCCTCGGGCGAGGTGAGCCGCAGCCCGGCGGCGAGGCACTGCTGCACGGCGGCGGCGCAGCCGGCGCGGCTGAAGATGAACAGGATCGCCGGCAGCAGGCCCTCCCGGTCCAGCCGGTCGACGATGTCGGGGCGCATCGGGCCGCGCCAGCGGGGCCCGCGCCGCCCGCCGCCCGGGCCGGCGCTGCGACCCTCGCCCAGCTCCAGCCGGCGCATGGTGTCGCGGGTGTAGCGCAGCAGCTCGGGGTGCACGTCGTGCTTGCGGGCGGCGTCGGCGTCGTGGAACAGGTCGAACATGCGCTTGCCGACCAGCATGTGCTGCCACAGCGGCACCGGGCGGTGCTCGCTGACCACCACGGCGGTCTCGCCGCGCACGGTGACCAGCCAGTCGGCGAACTCCTCGGCGTTGGACACGGTGGCCGAGAGGGAGACCAGGGTGACGGAGGCGGGCAGGTGGATGATCACCTCTTCCCAGACCCCGCCGCGGAACCGGTCGGCGAGGTAGTGCACCTCGTCCATCACCACGTACGCCAGGCCCTCGAGGGTGGCCGAGCCGGCGTAGAGCATGTTGCGCAGCACCTCGGTGGTCATCACCACCACCGGGGCGTCGCCGTTGATGGCGTTGTCGCCGGTGAGCAGCCCGACCTGCTCGGCGCCGTAGCGGTCGACCAGGTCGTGGTACTTCTGGTTCGACAGCGCCTTGATCGGGGTGGTGTAGAAGCACTTGCGCCGCCGGGGCGCGGCCGGGGCCGGGGCGGCCTCGCCGCCGGCCGCGGGCACCACCTCGTCGCCCGCGCCGCCGGGACCGCCGGCCTCGCGCCCCGGCGCGCCGCGCAGCGCCAGGTGTACGGCGAACTCGCCGACCACCGTCTTGCCGGCGCCGGTGGGGGCGCAGACGAGCACGCCGCTGCCCCGTTCCAGTGCCTGGCACGCCTCCCGCTGGAAGTCGTCGAGATCGAACCCCAGATCGAGGGCGAACTCGTCCAGCGCCGGGAACTGGGAGGCCTGCGCGGCCCGGCGGCGCGCCGCGGCGTACCGCTCGGCGGGGCTCGACATGTCCTCAAGATTAATGCGTGCCGGCGGCGGCCACGTGACAAGGCCAACCGACAGCGGGGTCGGGGGCGGTCGGTAGGGTGCACGGCGTGCCGGACCATGCCGAACCGCCCCACGCCTCACCCGGGGCCGACGACGCCGTCGTCCCGGGCCCGTCCCGCCGCCCCGTGGAGGCGGTTCTGTTCGACTTCCACGGCACGCTGGCCCAGGTGGAGGAGCCCCGCGAGTGGGTGCTCGCCGCCGCGGCCTCCTGCGGCGTGACGCTGGAGCGGATGCGGGCCACCGCGCTGGCCGACCGGCTGTTGACGGCGGGCCGGGCGGGCGGCCCCCTGCCGGCCCGGGTGCCGCCCCGGCTGGCCGAGCTGTGGGCCGATCGGGATCTCTACCCGCACGCCCACCGCGGCGCCTACACGGGGCTCGCGGAGACGGTCGACGCGGGCATCGAGGGCTTCGCCGAGGCGCTCTACGAGCGGGTGCTGGTCCCCGACGGCTGGGTGCCGTACCCGGACACCGCGCCGACCCTGGCCGCCCTGCACGCCGCCGGCGTGCCGGTGGCCGTGGTCAGCAACATCGGCTTCGACATCCGGCCGATGTTCGCGGCGTGGGGGCTGGCCGACCTGGTCGACGCCTTCGCCCTGTCGTACGAGGTCGGGCGCTGCAAGCCGGACCCGGGGATCTTCCTGCGCGCCTGCGGGATGCTCGGCGTCGACCCGGAGCGCGCGCTGATGGTGGGCGACACGCCGGCCGATGCGGGAGCCGTCGCGGCCGGGTGCGGGGTGCTGGTGCTGCCGGCCGCCGAGGCGGGGCGCGCCAACGGCCTGGGCACCGTGCTGGACGTCGCCGGCGTCGACCAGCACCGCTAACGACAAGCCGACAGCAGCGTTAACCACCGCCGCTAACGCGAGGGCGTTATCGTCGTTGCCATGATCACCGAGACGTCGCCCCGGGACCGGATCGTCCGGGCCGCCGCCGCCCTGCTCGCCGAGGGCGGCCGGGAGGCGGTCTCGACCCGTGCGGTGAGCCGGGCGGCCGGGGTGCAGGCGCCGACCATCTACCGGCAGTTCGGCGACATGCGCGGCCTGCTGGACGCGGCGGCCAGCTACGGGTTTGCCGCGTACCTGCACGCCGAGGCGTCCCGGGACCTCGCCGGCGACCCGGTCGACGACCTGCGCCGGGGCTGGGAGCTGCACGTCGGCTTCGGCCTGGCCAACCCGGCCTGCCACGCCCTGATGTACGGCGACCCGCGTCCCGGCGAGACCCCGACCGCGGCCCGGGTCGCGGCCGACATCCTGCGCCAGCTCGTGCACCGGGTGGCCGAGGCGGGCCGGCTGCGCGCGGGCGTCGACGAGGCCACCGAGATGCTGCACGCCGCCGCCTGCGGGGTGACCCTCGCCCTGATCCGCACCCCGCCGCCGCGGCGCGACCCCGCCCTGTCGGCCCGGACGCGGGAGGCGGTGCTCGCCGCGCTGGTCACCGACTCTCCCGCCGCCCGGGCGACCTCCCGGGCCGGCAACCCGGTCCGGCACGCGGTGGCGCTGCGCGCCGCCCTCGACGGGCTGACCACCGACCTCTCCCCGGCCGAGCGCGCCCTGCTCGCGGAGTGGCTGGACCGCATCGTCCGCACCACCCCCACCCCCTGACAGTGCGGATGCGGGAGCGGGGCGGGAACGGGCGGGGTGACGGGGTGGGTCAGCGGAGCAGGTGGACGGCGGCCGGGACGGCGGTCACGGTCACCGGGAGGTCCAGTGCCCGCTCGCCGTCGGCGTACGTGGTGATGCCCTCGGCGCTCAACTCGACCGTGCGGGCGCGGTAGCTGCGCACCAACGGATGCGCCACGTGGGTGCCCCGGTAGATGCGCGGCTTGACCCGCATCAGGGTGCGCCGGTCGAACCGGCCGCCCACCACCACGTCGAGCAGCCCGTCGGCGGGGTCCGCGTCGGGGCAGATCCGCATGCCGCCGCCGTAGCTGGCGCAGTTGCCCACCGCCACCAGCACGGCGTCCACCTCGTGCGCCACCCCGTCGAGCCGCAGCGTGTAGCGGCGCGGGCGCAACCGGGCCAACTCCACCAGGATCGCCAGGTCGTAGCGGCGCGGCCCGCGCGGCCGGCGCATCCGGTTGGCGCGCTCGTTGACGATCGCGTCGAAGCCGGCCGCGAGCACCGCGCCGTACCAGCGGCGCACGCCGTCGGCTCCCGTCAGCCGCGCCAGGTCGACCGGGTGGGTGCGGCCGTCGCGCAGCGCCGCCGCGATCACGTCGACGGCGGCGAGCGGGTCGGCCGGAAAGCCGGTGTCGACCGCGAAGTCGTTGCCGGTGCCGGCCGGCACCGGACCGAACGGCACCGCCGTGCCGGCGACCGCCTGCAACGCGCGGTGCACCGTGCCGTCGCCGCCCACCGCGACCAGAGCGGACGCGCCGTCGCCGACCGCCGCGCGGCAGGCCGACTCGGCTTCGTCGGCGGTGCGCGCGTGCAGCAGGCGCACCGGCCGGCCGGCGGCCGCGAGCCGGTGCAGGACCTGCGGCAGCAGCCCCTGGTGCCGCCCCCGGCCGGCGGTCGGGTTGGCCAGCACGGCGACGGGTCCGCCGGCGGCGGAGGGGTGATCGTCTGCGGTCACGGCGAGCACCGTACCGCCACCCACCGGGGCGGCCGCACCACCCGCCCCGGCGACGGCGACACCGCCCGCAACCCGCCGCCGCGACCGACGAGCACCCCGGGCGCGCCTGACATTTGTCACGGCCGGCCGTGCGGCACGCATTCACCGTCATGACTGATCGCACTGGATCCGCCATGGCCCGAACGGACAGACTCAGATCAGCCAGCAGGACCGAGGGCTGGACCGAACAGCGGAGGGAGTGGTCACGGTGGACGATCGCTACGACAGCTACTGCGCCGCCGACCGGCTGTTCTACGACTCGCTCGGCAGCGCGGTCGAACAGCCCACCTTCGCGGCGGCCCGGCGGCCCGTGCCCGACGGCTGGCGCTCGGAGCCGCTCGACGACTGGCTCATCTACGCCCCGGAGGGCGGTACGCTGCCCCAGCAGGGCTGGAAGATCCACGTGTCGGCGACCCTGGCCAACGCCGAGCGGGTGCTGGACACCGTCTGGGACTACTGCGTCCCGCGGGAGCTGTCGTTCAAGTTCCTCCGCGGCCCACGCACCCTGCTGCTGCGCAACTCCAAGTACGCCTCCCGCGGGGCCAGCGGCAAGTTCGTCACCGTCTATCCCCGTGACGACGCGGAGCTGGAGCTGGTCTGCAAGGAGCTGGACGAACTGCTCGCCGGCGAACCCGGCCCGTACATCCTCAGCGACCTGCGCCACGGCGCCGGGCCGGTGTACGTGCGCTACGGCGGCTTCGCGGCCCGCTACTGCCACTCCCCCGACGGCCAGGTCGTCCCGGCGATCGAGGACGACACCGGCACCCTCGTGCCGGACCGCCGCGACCCCGTCTTCCACGTGCCGTCCTGGGTGACGCTGCCCGACTTCCTCGGCCCGCACCTGGCCGCCCGCAACGCCACCAGCACCGACGAGGTGCCGTACCGGATCGAGAAGGTCATCCACTTCTCCAACGGCGGCGGCCTCTACGTCGGCCGGGACCTGCGCAGCGACACCCAGGTGGTGCTGAAGGAGGCCCGACCGCACGCCGGGCTGGACGCCGACGGCACCGACGCCGTCGCCCGGCTGGGCCGGGAGGCCGAGGCGCTGCGCCGCCTCGCCGACCTGCCGCAGGTGCCCCGGGTGCACGACGAGTTCACCCTCGGCGAGCACCGCTTCCTCGCGCTGGAGTTCGTCGAGGGCCGCGCGTTGAACAAGGTCCTGGTCGACCGGTACCCGCTGATCGACGCCGACGCCACGGACGCCGACCGCGCCGACTACACCCGGTGGGCGCTGGACGTCCACCGGCAGGTCGAGGAGGTCGTGCTGGCCATCCACGAGCGCGGCCTCGTCTACGGCGACCTGCACCTGTTCAACGTCATGGTCCGCCCCGACGACCGGATCGCGCTGGTGGACTTCGAGGTCGCCGCCCCGATCGACGGGCACCGCCGGCCGGGCCTGCGCAACCAGGGCTTCGCCGCGCCCCGGGACCGCACCGGTCCCGCCGTCGACCGGTACGCCCTGGCCTGCCTGCGACTGGCGCTGTTCCTGCCGCTGACCCAGCTGGTCCGGCTGACGCCGGCCAAGGCCGCGCACCTCGCCGACGTGATCGCCGCCCACTTCCCGGTGCCGAGGAAGCTCCTCGACGCCGCCGTGGAAGAGATCACCGGCGCCCCCGCCGCCGCGACGGCCGGCACGACCGGCACGACGACCGACGAACGGGCCGACGGAGCGGAGGCCGACCTCACCGTCGGCGTCGGGCCGGCCCACCGCGACCGGCTCGCCCGGGCGATCCTCGCCAGCGCGACACCCGACCGGGACGACCGGCTCTTCCCCGGCGACATCGAGCAGTTCCGCAGCGGCGGGCTCAACCTCGCCCACGGCGCCGCCGGGGTCCTGTACGCCCTGCACGCCAGCGGCGCCGGGCGCTGGCCCGACCACGAGCAGTGGCTCGTGCGCCGGGCCACGGTGCCCGCCTCCGGCACCCGGTGCGGCTTCTACGACGGCCTGCACGGCGTCGCGTACGCCCTGGAGCTGCTGGGCCGCCGGCAGGACGCCCTCGACGTGCTCGACATCTGTCTGCGGCAGCCGTCGGATGGGCTGGACCACAGCCTGGCCAGCGGCCTGTCCGGGATCGCGCTCAACCTCGCCGAGCTGGCCGGGCGCACCGGTGAGACGGCCCTGCGCGACGCGGCCTGGCGGGCCGCCGAGCGGGTCGTCGACCGGCTCGCCGACGACCCGGGGCCGGACGTCAGCGGGGGGCGGCACCCGTACGCCGGGCTGCTGCGCGGCCGGACGGGCCCGGCGCTGCTGCTGGTGCGGCTGCACGAGCTGACCGGCGACCCCGCCCTGCTGGAGCACGCCGCCACCGCCCTGCGCCAGGACCTGCGCCGCTGCGTGGTCCGCCCCGACGGCGCGCTGGAGGTCAACGAGGGCTGGCGCACCATGCCCTACCTCGGGCAGGGCAGCGTCGGCATCGGGCTCGTGCTCGACCAGTACCTGCGGCACCGCGCCGACGAGCGGTTCGCCGAGGCCAGCGCCGGCGTGCGCCGCGCCGCCCGGTCCCCGTTCTACGCGCAGTCGGGCCTGTTCGCCGGTCGCGCCGGCATCGTCGCCTACCTCGCGGCGTACCCGGACGACCCGGAACGGCGCCGCGAGCGGGACGCCCAGGTGCGGCGGCTGGCGTGGCACGCCCTGCCGTACGCGGACGGGACCGCGTTCCCCGGCGAGCAGCTGCTGCGGCTGTCCATGGACCTCGGCACCGGCACCGCCGGCGTGCTGCTGGCGCTGGCCGCCGCGCGGCACGACGCGCCGGTGGCCCTGCCGTTCCTCGCGCCCCTGGCGGGCGCCCCCGACTCCCTCGCCGACGCGAGGGCGACCGACCCCACCGACCAGCACGGAAGGAGGTGACACGACATGGCGCTTCTGGACCTCCAGGGCCTGGAGATGGCCCCCGCCGACCGCTCCGGCGGCGGCAGCAACGCGAGCCTGCTGCTCTGCGGCGACAGCTCGCTGTCCATCACGACCTGCAACTGACCAGGTCACCACGCGAGGCCCTGGGCGGGTAGACGTACCCGCCCAGGGCCGCACGTCTTTCCGGGAGGTCCGATGCGGACGCTGACCGGCTCCGACCGGCTGCTGCGCCGGGTGGTCCGCGACGGCGGCGGCTGGACGGTCCTGCTCGGGGCGGTCGCGCTCGCCGGCGCGGCCGCCGAACTGGCGCTTCCCGCGACGCTCGGGCTCGCCGTCGACGCCGCCGTCGGCGGTCACGGCTCCTGGTGGCCCGCCGCCGCCTGCGGGCTGGTCGCCGTCCTCGTCGTCACCGACGTCCTCGGCGACCTCGCCGGCGGGTACGGCGCGGCCCGCGCCACCGCCCTGCTACGCCGGCGCCTGCTGCGTCACCTGTTCGCCTCCGACGTGCGCACCGTCCGCCGGTACCCGGTGGGCGACCTGGTCGGTCGGCTCGTCGGCCAGGCCGCCGACGCCGGACAGGCCGGCACCGCCGTGGTGCTGGGCGTCGTCGCGCTGCTCCCCCCGGTCGGCAGCGTCGTGGCGCTCACCCTGATCGAGCCGCTGCTCGGCGTCACCCTCCTCGGCGGGCTGGCCCTGCTGGCGGTGCTCATGCGCGCGTTCGTCACCGACGCCTCCGCCGCAGTCGGCGGGTACCAGCGGGTGCTGGGCGCCATCGCGGGCCGCCTGCTGGAGGCGCTGGGCGGCGCCCGCACCATCGCCGCCGCCGCGACCGTCGACCGGGAACGCGACCGCGTCCTGGCGGCTCTGCCGGAACTGCGCGGGTACGGTCTGCTCGGCTGGCGGCTGCTGGCCCGGGCGAGCGCCCGCACCGCCGCCGTGGGTCCGGCGCTCCAGGTGGCCGTGGTGGCCGTCGGCGGGTACGCGCTCACCGCCGGCTGGCTCACCCCCGGTCAACTGGTCGCCGCAGTGCAGTACGCCGCCCTCGGCGCCGGGCTGGGCGCGGTGCTGGCCACCCTCAACCGGCTCGTCCGCAGCCGCGCGGCGGCCGGCCGGATCGCCGAGCCGCTTGCCCACCCGGTGCGCCGCGACGGCACCGAACCGCTGCCGCCCGGCCGCGGCGAACTGCGGCTGCGCGCCGTCGGCGTCCACGCCGAGGACGGCAGAGCGGTCCTCGACGGGGTCGACCTGACCGTGCCGGCCGGCGCCACGGTGGCCGTCGTCGGACGCTCCGGCGCCGGCAAGTCGACCCTCGCCGCGGTGGCCGGCCGGCTGCACGACCCGGACTCCGGCGAGGTGCTGCTCGACGGGGTGCCGCTGCGCCGGTTGCGCCCCGCCGCGCTGCGGCGGGCCGTCGGGCACGCCTTCGACCGGCCGGCCCTGGTCGGCGAGACGGTGCACGACGCGATCGGGCTCGCCCTGCCCGACGGGTCGGCACGCCCGCCCGCCGGCGGCGCCCCGGCCACGCCGGCCGTGCTCGTCGCGGCGCGGGCGGCGCAGGTCGCCGACGTCGTCGCCCGGCTGCCCGACGGGTTCCGCACCCGGCTGGTGGACGCGCCGCTGTCCGGGGGCGAGGCGCAGCGGCTGGGGCTGGCCCGGGCATTCCCCGCCGAACGGCTGCTGATCCTGGACGACGCGACGTCCAGCCTGGACACCGCCACCGAACACCGGATCGCCCGGGCGGTGGCCGACGGCGCACAGGGGCGTACGCGACTCGTGGTGACCCACCGCGCGACGACGGCGGCAGCGGCCGACCTGGTCGCCTGGCTCGACGGCGGACGGCTGCGGGCCGTGGCGCCGCACCGTCGACTGTGGGCCGACCCGGACTACCGGGCGGTCTTCGCACCCGGCGGTGCCGCCCCGTGAGCGGCGTACGCGGCACGACCTGGGGGGCGCTGCGCGCCCGCCGCCGGGCGCTGGGCCGGCTCGCCGCCTGGTCGGTGGCCGAGTCCCTGCCGGCGCTGCTCAGCGGGCTGCTCGTGGCCCGCGCCGTCGACCGGGGCTTCCTGGCCGGTCAGTTCGGCACCGGCCTGGCCTGGCTGGCCGGGCTCGCCGTGGCCGTGCTGGTCGGCGCGTCCGCCACCGGGCAGGTGTACCGCAGCCTCGGCGACGTGGTGGAGCCGTTCCGCGACGAACTGGCGGCCAGGGTCGTGCACGCCGCGCTGCGCGACGCCACCCGGGCCGGCGGCCGACCGGACAGCGCCGCCGTGACCCGGCTGACCCACCAGGTGGAAGTCGTCCGGGACACCTTCGGCGGGCTGCTGCTGGTGGTCCGCGGGTTCCTGTTCACCGCCGGCGCGGCGCTGCTCGGCCTGCTCGCCCTGGCGCCACCGCTGGCGGGCGCGGTGGCCGCTCCGCTGCTGGTCGGGCTGGCCGTGTTCGCCGCGGCACTGCCGGCGATGGTGGCGCACCAGCGGGCCCAGGTGGCCGCCGGGGAGGAACTCGGCCGGTCGGCGGCGTCCGCGCTGGCCGGGCACCGCGACGTGGTCGCCTGCGGCGCGCAGGACCGGGTCGTGGCCGGGGTCGCCCGGCGGGTGTCGGCGCAGGCCGACGCCGAGCGGACCCTCGCGCGGATGGCGGCGCTGCGCAGCCTCAGCCTCGGGCTCGGCGGCTGGCTGCCGGTGGTGGTGCTGCTGCTGGCCGCGCCGTGGCTGGTGCGGCACGGGCTCAGCACCGGCGCCGTGCTGGGCGCGCTGGTCTACGTCACCACCGGCCTGCAGCCCGCCCTGCACGCGGTCGTGCAGGGCGTGGGCGGCGGCGGCCTGCGCTACGCCGTCACCCTCGACCGGATCCTGCGCACCTGCCCGCCCCCCGGGCCGGTGCCGCGCCCGCCCGTCGTACCCGGGCCGGTGCCGCGCCCGCCCGCCGTTCCCGGCCCGGCGGCCGCCCCGCCCGCGGTCCGGCTGCGCGGGCTGACCTTCCGGTACGGCCCACACGCCCGGCCCGTCCTGGCGGACCTCACCCTGACCGTGGCCCACGGCGAGCACCTGGCGGTGGTGGGGCCCAGCGGCGCCGGCAAGTCCACGCTGGCCGCCCTGGTCGCCGGGCTGGTGCCGCCGGAATCCGGCACGGTGCACCTGGCCGGCACGCCCGTCGCCACCACCCCGCCCGAGGCGCTGGCCCGACTGCGGGTGCTGGTGCCGCAGGAGGCGTACGTGCGCAGCGGCACCCTCGCCGACAACCTGCGCTACCTGCATCCCGAGGTGGACGACGCGACCGTGGCGGCCGCCGTGGACGCCCTCGGGGCCCGCCCCCTGGTAACTCGCCTCGGGGGGCTCGACGCCGAGATCGACCCCGCCGCCCTGTCCACCGGGGAACGGCAGCTCGTCGCCGCGGTGCGGGCCTACCTGGCCCCGGCGCCGCTGGTGATCCTCGACGAGGCGACGTGCCACCTGGACCCGACGCTGGAGGCGACCGTCGAGCGCGCCTTCGCCCGCCGCCCCGGCACGCTGGTGGTGATCGCGCACCGGATCAGCTCGGCGACCCGCGCCCGCCGCGTGCTGGTGTTCGACGGCGACCGGCCGCTCGTCGGCACCCACGACGACCTGCTGGTCCGCTCCCCCACCTACCGCGAACTGGTCGGCCACTGGCAGGACGTCGCACCGCCGACCCGCGTGCCTATCGGCCGGGGGTGACCGCCCGCGTGACCGGTCACGCCCGGGACGCCACCGGCGATGCCGGATCGTGGTGAGCTGCGGCTCCACGCTCGGTCGGCGTCGTCGGTCTGCGCGCTGGTGAGCGCGGCGGGCCGGGGCGCCGTCAGATCCAGCCGGCCTCGCGGGCGACCCGCACCGCCTCCACCCTGGTGCGCGCGCCCGCCTTGCGGGTGATCCGCCCGAGGTGGTTGCGCACAGTCCCCGGCGAGAGCCCGAGCGTCCGGGCGATCTCCACGACCGGCGCCCCGGCCGCCGTCAGGTCGAGGATCTCGGTCTCTCGCACGGTCAGCGGGCTGTCCCTGACCAGCGCCGCCATCACCAGGTCGGCGTCGATCACCGACTCCCGCCGGGCCAGCCGCCGGACCCCGTCCACCACCCGCTGCGGAGCGACGTCGTTGCCGAGGATGCCGACGGTCCGACCCGGCGTGAGGACCCGGTGCAGGCTGCGCGCGCGGCGGTGGTCGGCGAGCACCAGCAGGGGGCACTGCCCGGCCACCCCCGCCCCGACGAGATCAAGGTCGACGACCGCCACGTCGGGGCGCTGCGCCCGGACCGCCGACGGGAGGGCGTCCTCCCGGTCCAGCTCCGCCACCACACTGATGTCATCCTCGGCGGCGAGGACGAGTGAAAGGGCGCCACGGACCAGGGCACCGTCGAGGGCCAGCAGGGTACGGATCACCGTTGACCTTCCCGAGCGTCGTCAGACCGAGCACGGACCGTCCGCATTCAAACACGTACCGAGCGGCGCCGCTCGGCTCAGGCGCCGCACGCTGTTCCGCGCGCAGCGCGGAACAGCATCGCTGTCCTCCGGGGCGGCGGAGAGAACGTCAGATCCACCCGTCGCGCCGGGCGCGCCACACCGCCTCCATCCGGTTGCGGGCCCCCGTCTTGCGCATGACCGCCGACAGGTGGTTGCGCACCGTGCCGTGCGCGAGGAACAGCCGGCGGGCGATCTCCTTGAGCGGCAGGCCCTCGGCGGCCACCCGCAGCACCTCCACCTCCCGACGGGTCAACGGGCTGGACGGGGGTAGCAGCACCGTCACGGCGACCGCCGCGTCGATGACCTTCCCGCCGGCGGCGAGTTCCCGGACGGCCTCGACCAGCGCCTCGAGCGACGCGTCCTTGCCGACCAGGCCGCGTACCCCGGCGGCCAGCAGGTCCCCGACCGCGGCCTGGCTCCACCGGCGCCCCATGCCCAGCACGGCCGTCTCGGGCGCCGCCCCGATGATCTCGGCAACCACCTCGACCGGCTGCGGCGCGTCCGACGCCAGGTCCACCACCACCACGTCGGGCCGGTGCCGACGCACCACGGCGGACAGCTCCGCCAGCCCGGCCACCTCGGCAGCGACCTCGATGTCCTCCTGGCTCGACAGCGCGGCGCACAGCGCGGTGCGCAGCAGCCCCATCTCCTCGGCAACGACAACGCGGATCAACGCGTAGCTCCGATCTCGGGTACGTGGTGGCCACCGAGTCCCCTGAACGGGACTGTGCGGGCCGGCCGCGTGGACGGATTGGGGGTCCCGCCCGCGACGTCGGACGTGGCGACGCTCACGGGCACCGTGTGACCACGCACCGGACGGTGCGACCGGACGGGCCGGACGACCGCGCGGGCGGGTCCGCCGGAACTCAGCCGGGGTGTGCGCTCATACCGTGGAGCCGGTCGCCGGATGCCACCGCTGGCTCTGCGGAGACGGCCACGCCGGGCCGAGAGCGGCACGGGCGAACGGCGGCGCGCCCCGCCCGGCGGCCCCCATCAGGGCGGTCGAGCGGGCGACGGGCAGCCTGCGCCGCCCCGGCGAGGGGGCGGCCCCCGGCACGGCGACGGGCGAAGGACGGAAAGTCGGGCGACGCACTGGGCAGCGACCTCCCCGTGTCGGGAACGTCGACACATCGTAAAGACGCGATCACTCGACCGCAGCTTGTGAACGCCTGGTGACGGATTGCCGACTGGATCGCCCACAACGGGGGTGGCGTGCGCTAGGCGCGCGGCACCCGGCCGGAAACGACGCAAGCCCCCGGCGAAGGGGGCTTGCGTCGTACGCGGGTGGTGCGGTCGGCCGCGATCAGGTCATGTCGTCGTAGCGGCGGTCGATCGGGGCGGGCGCGGCGACCGGCTCCGGGGCCGCGATCGGCTCGCTGGCGTTGACCCGCTGCCCGGCCTCGACCGGGTCCGCGTCGAACTCCAGCGGCGACACCTCGTCGTCGTCGATGCCGGCGTAGATCTCCTTGCCGCGGCCCTTGCGCTTGTCGTTGAGGTACGCGACGCCGACGGCGGCGAAGTAGAGCGCGCAGAGGCAGATCGCCAGCGCCGTCATCCCGAACGGGTCGGGCGTCGGGGTGACCACCGCGGAGAAGGCGAAGAAGACGAAGACCGCCACCCGCCACCAGCCCAGCAGCCGCTTCGCGCTGGCAATGCCGACGAAGTTCAGCATCAACACCAGCAGCGGGAACTCGAACGCCACCCCGAACAGCAGGATCAGGTTCGTCACGAACGAGACGTACCTGGTGATGTCCAGCGTCGTGTTGATGTCGCTGCCGGAGATGTCCAGCAGGAACTCCAGGCCCTTCGCGGTCACGAAGTACGCCAGCACCGCCCCGGCGGCGAACAGCGGCGCCGCCAGCCCGGTGAAGACGTACGCGTAGCGCCGCTCGTGCCGGTGCAGGCCCGGCGCGATGAACGCCCAGAGCTGGTAGAGCCAGACGGGCGCGGCGATGATCAGCCCGACCCACAGACCGATCTTCAGGTTCAGCAGGAACAGGTCGGCCGGGCCGAGCTGGACGAAGTCGCACGCGCCGTTCGTCGTCTGCGCCTGCGGCAGGTCACAGTACGGCCGCTTGAGCACGTTCAGCACCGGCCCGGCGAGCCAGATGCCGAAACCGAACCCGACCAGGATCGCCAGGGACGCCTTGAACAGCCGGTTGCGCAGCTCGCGGATGTGCTCGACCAGCGTCATCGAGCCGTCGGCGGCCCGCTTGAAGTTGCTCGGACCGCGCTTACGGAGAGCGAAGGCCACGGTGTTCGGGCCCTCGGTCAGTTGTCGCGGACGCGGTGCACCGGGTCAACGACCGGCTGCTGCTGCGGCGGGGCCTGGTGCGGAGCCTGCTGACCGGTGTGCGGCGGGAGCGGCTGGTAGCCGGCCTGCGCGTCGGCCTTCTCGGCGAGGTTGCGGTCGTCGTCGTGCAGGCTCTTGGTCTCGGCCTTGATGATCCGCAGCGACCGGCCCAGCGAACGGGCCGCGTCGGGGAGCCGCTTCGCGCCGAAGAGCAGGATCAGCACGACCACGAGTACGGCGATGTGCCACGGCTTGAGGGCACCCATGGGAAGCTCCAGTCGCTCTGTGTCGTCGTGAGGGGTGTACCGCAGCCATCGTACGTGCGCCGACGGCCGTTGCCACCCGCCGGGTTCGTCCCGGCCGGTGAAGTCTTGACCAACCCGGGATGTCCCGTCAACACTCCCCCGACGGACCGTTCCTGCGCGGTACCGGACCGGATCGCGCAGGGACGCGACACCGATCGATCAACCGCCGCGCTTGGCCTTGATCAGCTCGACTCGCCGGTGGGTGACGTCGAGCTGCTGCTGGAGGGCCTCGGCCCGCTGCTGGAGGGCCTCCGCGGTGTCCCGCAGCGCCTCCGCCTCGGTCGCCCGTCGTTGCAGGGCGACGGCCGCGCGGCGCAGCCGGGGCAGCCGCGCCAGCACCGGCCGGACGGCCAGGGCCAACACGACGAGCGCGAACAGCACCACCGCGAGCACGATCCACTTCACCACGGCGGCCAGCCTACTGGGTGCCCGCGGTCACCGCCGGGTCGGCCGAGGGCGTGTCCGACCCGTCCGCCGGGCGTCGGGGCGCGGCCGGGGTCGGCGTCGCGTACGCGTCGAGCGCGGCGGTCGCCGCGGCCCGGACCTGCTCGGCCAGCTCGGCCGGGGCGACCACGGCGACGTCCGGCCCCAGCCCCAGCACGAAGCGACGGGCCCAGCCCAGGTCGGTGACCCGCAGCGAGACCAGCCACTGGTCACCGGCGCCGGCCTCGACCCGCTCGCACGGGTAGTACTCGGTGATCCACCGCTCGCCCCGGCCGACCCGCAGGGTGATCAACGGCAGGTCCGGCGAGGGCCGGAACACGCCGTCGGTGAGGTCGTGCGGGCGGGCCTGCGGCGGCACCATCGCCGGCTCGTCCAACTCGGTGACCGCGTCGATCCGGTCGACCCGGAACAGCCGCACCGCCTCCGCCCGGCGGCACCACGCCTCCACGTACGCGCGGCCACCGACCATCAGCATCCGCAGCGGATCGACGACGCGGTCCGTGGTCTCGTCCCGCGCCGCCGTGTAGTAGGTGATGCGCAGCGCCCGGCCGCTCTCGACGGCGGCCCGCAGCTCCTGCACCCGGCGGGTGTCGGCGGGCAGCCGGACCTCGACGGGCGCGGCCACCAGGTCCCCGGCCGCATTCTCGATCTTGGCGAGGGCCCGCTCGACGGCCTCCCGGTTGGCCACCCCGGGCGTCTCGGCGAGCATCCGCAGCGCCACCACCAGCGCGAGGGCCTCGTCGGGGGTGAGCCGCAGCGGCCGGTCGATGCCGGCGTCGTAGGTGATGGTCACCCGGTCGCCGTCGAAGGCCATGTCGATCAGGTCGCCCGGGCCGTAGCCGGGCAGCCCGCACACCCACAGCAGTTCCAGATCCTCGCGCAGCTGCCGCTCGGTGACGCCCAGGTCACCGGCGGCCTCGGCGATCTCGATACCGGGCCGGGCGAGCAGGTAGGGCACCAGGTTCAGCAGCCGGGCCAGCCGGTCGGCCGACGCGCGGGAGCCGCCACGGGCGGCCGGCCGGGTCACCGGGCACCCCCGACGACGGCGAGGTCGTCGTGCCGGGCCGCGATCTCCTTGAGCCGCTGGATGACCGCCTCCCGCACCTCGGGCGGGTCGAGCACCCGCACGTCCGGACCGTAGCCGACGAGCTGGCCGGCGAGGACGTCCACGTCGGCGTACGGCAGGACGAGCCGGTCGCCGTCGGGCCCGGCGGTGACGCCGACCGCCCAGCGGCGCAGCCCGGCGGCGCGGCCCGGGGCGGCCAGCACGGTGGCCCGCCCGGTGCGCTCCACCGGCCCCGACCAGCGGGCCACGTGGCTGATCAGGTCGACCCCGGCCGGCGGCTCGTAGCCGCCCGGCGCGCCCGTCACCCGGACCGCGCCGACCACCCGCGACAGCCGGAAGCAGCGGGTCGCCTCGCGGTCGAGGTCGTGGCCGACCACGTACCACCGGCCCCGCCAGCAGACCACACCCCACGGCTGCAACCGGCGGCGGTTCGGCTCGTCGCGGTCGGGCACCCGGTAGTCGAAGGTGACCTCCCGCCGGTCCCGGGCGGCGGCGGTGAGCGGCGCGAACGCCGGGTCCACCGTCACCATCGGCTCCAGGCCCAGCGTGGCCTGCGGATCCACGTCGACGCCGGCGGCGCGCAGCTTCGCCAGCCCGGAGGAGGCGGCGGCGGCCAGCCCGGCGTGCTGCCACAGCCGCGCGGCGATGCCCACCGCGGCGGCCTCGTCCGGTTCGAGGGGGATGTCCGGCAGCGCGTACTCGCGGTGGGCGATCCGGTAGCCGGGCTCCGCGTCGAAGACGCTCGCCGTCCCGGTCTCCAGCGGTACGCCCAGCTCACGCAGCTCGGCCTTGTCCCGCTCGAACTTGCGCTGGAACGCCTCGTGGTCGCGCGCGTCCTCCGGATCGTGCTCGTAGCCGGGCACGGTCGCGGCGATCTGCGCGGCGGTCAGGAACCGTCGCGTGGACAGCAGGCAGATCACCAGGTTGACCAGGCGTTCGGTGCGGGTCCGCGACACGGGTAGACGCTAGCAGCCCGCGCGTCGGGCACGTGCACCCACGCGGGCACCACGTGGGTCGCGTCGCACCGGCCCCGCGTCCGGTCCGCCCGCACGGCACGTCCGGCGGTCATACAGTGACCTGGTGGCGCGGCCGGAGGTCAAGACGGAGAGCGTCGGCACCGTCGTGGTCGCCGGGGCCGCCAACCTCGCCATCGCCGTCGCCAAGCTGGTCGCCGGGCTGATCTCCGGGTCGGCGGCGATGCTCTCCGAGGCCGTGCACTCCGTCGCCGACACCACCACCGAGGTGCTGCTCTACCTCGCGCTGCGGCGCGGGGCGCGGCCGGCAGACGCCCGCCACCCGTTCGGGTACGGAAAGGAGAGCTACGTCTGGGCCTTCCTGGCGGCGGTGTTCACGTTCGTCGCCGGCGCCGGCTTCGCCATCACCCACGGCGTCACCACCATCCTGGTGCACGAGCACCGGAACGACTACCTGGCCGCCTACGTCGTGCTGGCCGTGTCGTTCGCCATCGAGTCGGTCTCGCTGGCCCGCGCCGTACGCCAGATCCGCACCGAGTCCCTGCAGTTGCACACCACACCACGCCGGTTCCTGCGGCTGACCGCCGACCCCGCCGTCAAGGCGGTGTTCTTCGAGGACGCCGCGGCCCTGATCGGCTTGGTGCTGGCCGCCGTCGGGGTGGCCCTGTCCCAGCTCACCGGCGAGGAGGTGTGGGACGGCCTGGCCTCCATCCTGATCGGGGTGCTGCTGCTCGTGGTCGCCACCGTCCTGGCCCGCAGCAACATCTCGCTGCTGGTCGGTCGGGCGGTGCCCGAGCGGGTGCACCGCGAGATCGCCGGCGAACTCGCCGGGCTGGCCACCGTGCGCCGACTCGACACGCTGCTGACCATGCAGCTCGGGCCGGACGACGTCCTGGTCGCCGCGAAGCTGGACTTCGACGACGCGGCGAGCGGCGCGACCATCGAGGCCGTTGCCGACGAGGCCGAGCGCCGCCTCACCGCCCGCTACCCGCAGATCCGGTACGTCTTCCTCGACCCCACCGGCACCCCACGCGGCGGCGCCCGGCGGCCGGACGACCCCGCCGGCTGACCCGCCCTGCCCTCCCCGGCCGCCCGCCCTTGCCCTCCCCGGGCCGCCCTGCTCCAGCCGCCCCGCCCGGCGGCATCGCCCGGCCGCCCCCGGGCGCGGCCGACCGGGGCGGCGACGCTAGCGTGCCGGGCATGGTGCGATGGCGGTCCGGAACGGTGACGGCGCTGCGGCGGCAGTGGACCGGGGCGGTGGAGCTCGACGTCGACCTGCCCGACGGCGCCACGGTCCGCGCCCTGGCCTACCCCGAACTGGTCGGCCGACCCGAGCCCGGCGATCGGGTGCTGCTCAACGCCGGCGCGCTGCTGATGGGCCTCGGCACCGGCGGGTACGCCCTGGTCGTGGCACTGCCCGACCGGCTGCCGCCGGACCCGCCGCAGGCCCTCGACACCCGCGACGCCGGTCACCTCGTCAAGGCCCGCTACACCCCGCTGCAGCCGATCCTGCTCGGCGTCGACGAGGAGGCGTCCCCACACCGCGAGGTCCTGGCCGCCGCCGACGACCTGGGCGGCCTGCCGGTCGTCACCGCCGACCTGCACTCCGCGCTGCCGGCGGTCCTGGCCGGCATCCACGCCGACGCCCCGGACTCCCGGGTCGCGTACGTGCTGACCGACGGCGGGGCGCTGCCCGCCTGGTTCTCCCGCACCCTCGCCGGGCTGCGCGACCACCTCGCCGGCACGGTCAGCGTCGGCCAGGCGTTCGGCGGCGACCTGGAGGCGAGCACCGTGCACAGCGGCCTGCTGGCCGCCCGCCACGTCCTGGGCGCCGACGTGGCGATCGTCGCCCAGGGACCCGGCAACCTCGGCACCGGCACCCGGTGGGGCTTCTCCGGCGTGGGCGTCGGCGAGGCCGTCAACGCCGTCGCCACGCTGGGCGGGCGCCCGGTCGGGTCGCTGCGGATCTCCAACGCCGACCCCCGGCCCCGGCACCGGGGCGTGTCGCACCACAGCCTCACCGCGTACGGCCGGGTGGCCCTCGCCCCCGCCGCGCTGGTGGTGCCCGCCGGACTGGACCCGGCGCTGGCCCGCGAGGTGGACGCCGCGCTGGCCCCCCTCGCGGCACGGCACACCGTCGTCCGGGTGCCCACCGACGGGCTCGACGCCGCGCTGCGGGCGACACCGGTGCCGCTGTCCACCATGGGTCGGGGCCTCGACGCCGACCACGCGTACTTCCTGGCCGCCGCCGCGGCCGGCCGGCACGCCGCCCGCCTGCTGACCTGACCCGGCCCGAGCCCGACCCGGACGCCGGACGACCGACGTGCCCGGCGGCCGCCCTCAGGTCGCCAGGTAGCCCTGCCGCACGATGCGCTCGGCGGCCTTCTCGTACACCGCCGGGTCGTCCGGGACCAGGGTGCCCAACCCGTCAACGTAGCGGTTGTACATGCAGAACGCCGCCGCGATCAGGACCGCGTCGTGGATCTCCAGGTCCGTCGCGCCGGCACCCCGGGCGGCCTCCACCAGCTCCACCGTCACGTCCCGGCCGCTGCGCTGCACGGCCTCGGCGATGCGCAACAACGCCCGCAGCTTCTCGCTGACCTCCGCGTCCACCGGATCGACGAGGACCCGGTCCACCAGCGGCATGCCGGAGGGGAGCTGCGCCGCCGCGAAGGCCGAGTGCGTCGCGCAGCAGAACCGGCACTCGTTCAGCCCCGACACGTACGCCGCGATCAGCTCCCGCTCCCCGGGCGTCAGCGTCGGGTGCGGGGCGCGCAGCAGCGCCTCCGCCAGCGCGTTGAGGGGCTTGGCCGTCTCCGGCCGGAACCGCATCGGGCCCCGGATGCCCGGATGCTCCCGCTCGTCGATACCGAGGTCGATGTGTGCGATGACGTCACCATCCCTTGCCGCCACGGCGGGCGTGCCCGGTCCACGGACCGACAACGCCGAACGGGACGATCGTCCCAGCGCCGCCGGGCCGAGGCCACTTCAAGCTTGCGGTGCCGCCCGGGCCCGGTCAGGCCGTGCCGACCAGCGCCGCCCGGGAGGGTCAGGCCATGAAGATCAGGGCGAGCCAGGCACCCACGATCAGCACCAGCGCGAGCGCCAGCACCCAGGTGGGCACCGTGTACTCGCCGCGCCGGTTGCGCTCGATCTCGGCGCGGATCTTCTCGCGGCGGCGCTCGACCCAGTTCTGCCGCGCCCGGCCGCTGTCGGGAGGTTCGGAAGTCGTCATGGCGCGGTCAGCCTACCGGGCCGGCCGACCCGGCAGGCGGTCACCACCACACCGGGCCGGCCCACACCGTCACATGCTGGCGATCAGCCGCTCCACCCGCTCGTCGTACGCCCGGAACGGATCCTTGCAGAGCACCGTGCGCTGCGCCTGGTCGTTCAGCTTCAGGTGCACCCAGTCGACGGTGAAGTCACGCCGCTTCTCCTGGGCGTGCCGGATGAACTCGCCGCGCAGCCGGGCCCGGGTCGTCTGCGGCGGAGTCTCCTTCGCCTCGAAGATCTCCGGGTCGGTGGCCACCCGGTCCACCTCGCCGCGCCGCTCCAGCAGCCCGTAGAGGCCCCGGCCCCGACGCAGGTCGTGGTAGGCGAGATCCATCTGGGCGACCCGCGGATGCGACAGCGGCAGGTCGTGCTTGCGCTGGTAGCGCTCGATCAGCCGCAGCTTGGTCACCCAGTCAATCTCCCGGGCCACCGGCTCCAGGTCGCCGGTCTCCACCGCGCGCAGCACCCGACCCCACAACTCCACCACCCGCTTGGCGGTCTGGTCGCCGCCGCGGCGCTCCACGAACTCGGTCGCCTTCGCCAGGTATTCCTGCTGGATCTCCAGCGCGCTGACCTCCTTGCCGGAGGACAGCCGCACCTTGCGCCGGCCCGTGATGTCGTGCGACACCTCGCGGATAGCCCGGATCGGGTTCTCCAGCGTCAGGTCCCGCATCACCACCCCGGCCTCGATCATCCGCAGCACGATGTCGGCGGTGCCGACCTTGAGCAGCGTGGTGACCTCGTTCATGTTGGAGTCGCCGACGATCACGTGCAGCCGGCGGTAGCGCTCCGCGTCCGCGTGCGGCTCGTCGCGCGTGTTGATGATCGGCCGGCTCCGGGTGGTCGCCGACGAGACGCCCTCCCAGATGTGCTCGGCCCGCTGCGACAGGCAGTAGACCGCCCCGCGCGGCGTCTGCAACACCTTGCCGGCGCCGCAGATCAACTGCCGCGTGACCAGGAACGGGATCAGCACGTCGGCCAGTCGGCCGAACTCGCCGTGCCGGGAGACCAGGTAGTTCTCGTGGCAGCCGTACGAGTTTCCGGCCGAGTCGGTGTTGTTCTTGAACAGGTAGATCTCGCCCGCGATGCCCTCGTCGTGCAACCGCTTCTCCGCGTCGACCAGCAGCCCCTCCAGGATTCGCTCGCCGGCCCGGTCGTGCGCGACCAGGTCCACCACCGAATCGCACTCCGGCGTGGCGTACTCCGGGTGCGAGCCGACGTCGAGGTAGAGCCGGGCGCCGTTGCGCAGGAACACGTTGCTCGACCGGCCCCAGGACACCACTCGGCGGAAGAGGTACCGGGCGACCTCGTCGGGGGACAGCCGCCGCTGCCCGCGGTAGGTGCAGGTGACGCCGTACTCGGTCTCAAGGCCGAAGATTCGCCGCTCCATGATGAGACATTAGCCGCCCGAGGCCCCAGATGGGCAGCCTCACCACGTCGTCTCACGCCAGGGACGCCCGCCGGCCCGCCGGGGGCCATGCCGCGCGCGCCGGCCCCGCCGTCACCCGGGCACGACCTCGCCGTACGCCCGCCGGCGGCGTCCCAGGTGGACCGTGCCGCCGCACGGGCGCACCGGCACGAAGACGGCGTCACGCCGGTGCGGGCGTCGTCCGGCCCGGTCGATCCACGCGGGTCGGTCGGGACCGGCCCGCCGCGGCCGGCCCGCCGACCTGCGGGCGTACGACGACCGCGCGGGCGCCCGGGCCCACGGCCCCGACGCCCGCGCGACCGACTCCGCTACGCCTCGGGGGCCTCCGGCTGCTGACCCTCCAGGTCCGCCGAGCCGGCCGACGTGGTGGGCTTCCCCGCCTCCTCGGTCGGCGCGGTTGGGGTCTCCGGACGGGCCGGCACGGCCGGCTCCTCGGCCTTGCCGCCGTCGAGCAGGGCGGTCAGCGCCGCCCCGGTGATGCGGCGGAACGTCCGTCCCACCCGGCGCCGGTCCAGGACCGCCACCTCCAGCTGGTTCGCGGCGATGGTGCGGGACGCGCCGCCCTCGCCCCCGACGCTGCCCAGCGCCTGCACCGCGACCTTCACCGCCTCGCTCAGCGACATGTCCGGACGGTGGTGGGACTTCAGCACGCCGGTGATCGCCTCGGCCTGCCCGCCCATCGCCATCCGGCCCGGCTCGTCGTTGACGGAGCCGTCGTAGGTGAGCCGGTAGAGCTCGTCGTCCTCGGCGGTGGCGCCGACCTCGGCCACGCAGATCTCCACCTCGAACGGCTTCGACTGCTCGGTGAAGATGGCGCCCAGGGTCTGCGCGAACGCGTTCGCCAGGGCCCGGCCCGTGACGTCGCGCCGGTCGTAGCTCAGGCCGTTCAGGTCGGCCATCCGCACGCCGGCGCGGCGCAGGTTCTCGAACTCGTTGTAGCGACCGACGGCGGCGAAGCCGATCCGGTCGTAGATCTCACTGACCTTGTGCAGGGCGCTGGAGAGGTTCTCGGCGACGAAGAGCACCCCGCCCTCGTAGCTCAGGACGACCGCGCTGCGGCCCCGGGCGATGCCCTTGCGGGCCAACTCGGAGCGGTCGCGCATGATCTGCTCGGGCGAGGCGTAGAACTGCATGGCCACGGCGGCGGTTCTCCTTCAGGGCGCTGTGTCGACGGCTGCTGACTGGTGCGGGCGGGAGCGGATCAACCGCCCGGATTCTCCATCCGGCCGGAGACCACGCTCTCGGCGATCGCCGACATCTCCTCGTCGGTGAGCCGGTGGGTACCCTCCGCCGTC
The DNA here is from genome assembly GCF_043204765.1 of Micromonospora sp. NPDC047730. Lineage (NCBI taxonomy): Bacteria > Bacillati > Actinomycetota > Actinomycetes > Micromonosporales > Micromonosporaceae > Micromonospora > Micromonospora sp. NPDC047730. Next base: position 230,104 of record NZ_JBIDCU010000004.1, read on the forward strand.
GCCGTCATCACCACCGGGTAGATCCGGCGGATCAGATCCGGCCCGCCGGTGGCGGTGTCGTCGTCGGCCGCATCGTAGAGCGCCTCGACCGCGAGCCGGACCGCCTCGTCGATCGAGAGACCCGGCTGGAAGCGCTTCTTCAGCGCGGAGCGGGCGAACAACGAACCGGAGCCGATCGCGTCGTAGCCGGTCTCCTCGTACGGACCGCCGGTGACGTCGAAGCTGAAGATGCGGCCGGCCCGCGCCGGGTCCTTCGCGGCCAGGTCGAAGCCGGCGAAGAGCGGGATCACCGCCAGGCCCTGCATGGCGGCGCCCAGGTTGCCGCGGATCATCGAGGCGAGCCGGTTGGCCTTGCCGTCGAGCGAGAGCATCGCGCCCTCGATCTTCTCGTAGTGCTCCAGCTCCACCTGGAACAGTCGCATCAGCTCGATGCCGATGCCCGCCGTGCCCGCGATGCCCACCAGGGAGTACGCGTCGGCCGGGTGCACCTTCTCGATGTCGCGCTGGGCGATCAGGTTGCCCATGGTGGCCCGCCGGTCGCCCGCCATCACGACGCCGCCGGCGGCCGAGATGGCCACGATGGTCGTCGCGTGTGGCGCCATGTCGGCGGCCATGCCCGGCGGCAGCGGCCGTCGGCCGGGCAGCATCTCGGGGGCCACCTTGCTCAGGAACGAGGTGAAGGAGGACGTCCCCGCGTTGGTGAACACATCTGGTAGACGCCCGGATGGATCAAAACCCGCTGCCACGTGGTTCCTCTCAGATATGTGATCGCCCCGGCCAGCCGCGACTGATCGTCACGGAACTGGCCGAGACCACCGTTGCAGTTGAAGCACAATATCCCGCGCACCCAGCCGGTGCGATGATCGTGGTCCAGATGTTGGGGGTCCGGCGTGCCGCAGATTGCGCAGACACCGCCCTGCTCGGCCAGGAGCTCGTCGAACTCCTTCTGCCCCACTCCGTAGCGCCGCCGCAGGTGGTACTCGCGGCTGCCGCCGTGAAGCCGCGTCCGCGACTCCTTGCCCTTCTCGTTGTGACAGGGCTTGCAGTATCGGCCGTAGCCGCTCCGCCCGGAGCGGTTACGAGGGAAGTCCTCCAGCACCTTGGTCACGCCGCACGCCGGGCACCGGCGGTGCCCCTCCGGCACCGCCGGCGGTTGACGCACGTCGCGGCCGTGCTGTTCGCGAACCCGCTTGGCGTAGCTCGCCTTCGAACGCGCGTTGAAGCACGGCTTGCAGTAGCTACCGCGGCCGTCGGGTCGCCGGCTGTTGGCGCAGAATTCCGCTAGCGGCTTCCACGCGCCGCAGTCGCGGCAACGGCGCTCTCCGTCTCGGTCATCCAACCGTCGGGGCATGTCCGAAATGCCAGATAGGCCCTATTCTCCCCCTTTTTGGACATAGCCGCGGACAAATTCCTCGGCGTTCTCCTCCAGGACGGAGTCGATCTCGTCGAGCAGGTCGTCGACGTCCTCGGTGATCTCGGCGTGCCGCTCGGCGACCTCCGGGTTCGCCTCGGTGGTGACGTCCTCGATCTCCTCGCCCTGCCGGGACTTGCCCGACTGCGACTGCCCGCCGCTGTCACGAGTGGCCATTGCTGCCTCCTCCACGATCGCCTGCGATCAACTTACCTCGCGCAGGCGACGAAAAGCCCGCCGCGCGCCGGCTTCGGCACGCGGCGGGAATCCGTCCACGCCGATCAGCCGCCGGTGAGGGTCTCGAGCAGGTCCTTCGCGCTCGGGCAGCGGTCGAAGAGCGCGCCGACGTGCTTGCGGGTGCCGCGCTCGGGCTCCATCATCGGCACCCGCACCAGCGACTCCCGGCCCACGTCGAAGATGACCGAGTCCCAGCTGGCCGCGACCACCTCGGAGGCGTACTGGGCCAGGCAGCGGCCGCGGAAGTAGGCGCGGGTGTCCTCCGGCGGCTCGGTCATCGCGGTGCGGGTCTGCTCGTCGTCGAGCAGGGTCTTCATCGCGCCCCGGGAGACCAGCCGGTGGTAGAGCCCCTTCTCCGGGCGGACGTCCGAGTACTGCAGGTCGACCAACTGGAGCTTGTGCGAGCCCCAGCCGAGCTTCTCGCGCTCCCGGTAGCCCTCCAGCAGCCGCAGCTTCGCCACCCAGTCCAGCTCGTCGGCGCAGAGCATGACGTCGCGGCCCAGCCGGTCCAGCACGCCCTCCCAGCGGGCGAGCACGTCCAGGGTCTGCTCGTCGGCGTCGGCGCCGTAGCGGTCGTCCACGAAGGACCGCACCCGCTCGTAGTACGCCCACTGCACGTCCAGGGCGGTGAGTCGCCGCCCGTCGCGCAGCCGCATCAGGTGGGTGAGCGACGGGTCGTGGCTGACCGCGCGCAGCTCGCTGACCGGGTCGGCGATGCCCAGGTCGGAGCCGAGCGCCTTCTCCTCGATCATGGTGAGGATCAGCGCGGTGGTGCCGACCTTGAGGTAGGTGGAGATCTCCGACAGGTTCGCGTCGCCGATGATGACGTGCAGCCGCCGGTACTTGTCGGCGTCGGCGTGCGGCTCGTCGCGGGTGTTGATGATCGGCCGCTTGAGGGTGGTCTCCAGGCCGACCTCGACCTCGAAGAAGTCGGCGCGCTGGGAGATCTGGAAGCCGCTCTGCCCGCCGTCCTGCCCGATGCCGACGCGGCCGGCGCCGCAGACGATCTGCCGGGTCACGAAGAACGGCGTCAGGTACGCCACGATGTCGGCGAAGGCCGTCTGGCGGCGCATCAGGTAGTTCTCGTGGGAGCCGTAGCTGGCGCCCTTGTTGTCGGTGTTGTTCTTGTAGAGGTGGATGGGCTGGGTGCCGGGGATGGTGGCGGCGCGGCGGGCCGCCTCGGCCATCACCCGCTCCCCCGCCTTGTCCCAGCGCACCAGGTCCCGGGGGTTGGTCACCTCGGGTGTGGAGTATTCCGGGTGGGCGTGGTCGACGTAGAGCCGCGCGCCGTTGGTGAGTATCACGTTGGCCAGCCCGAGGTCCTCGTCGGCGAGCGCCTCGGCCGGGTCGTACGCGGCGCCGGAGTAGGTGAAACCGCGCGCGTCCCGCAGCGGCGACTCCTCCTCGTAGTCCCAGCGGGCCCGGCCGCCCCGGTTGAGTTCCGGGCGCGCCCCGTAGGCGTTGACCACCTGGGAGGAGGTGACCATGGGGTTGGCGCCGGCCTGGCCGGGCACGGAGATGCCGTACTCGACCTCGGTGCCCATGATCCGTCTTACGCTCATCGACCTACCTGCTTCGCTCGCCCGACCCGGTCCCCCGTCACGTCGAGCGTAGTCGGCCGCGCGGCGGATGGGGGCGCGCCGGACCGGGGCGGCAGGCGCGGGCCGGGCGGGGACGGGTGGGTCCGGACGGGACGGGGCCCGCGGCGCGTCGCGCCGCGGGCCCCGTGCGGGTGTGGGTCAGAGGTACTGACCGGTGTTGCTGGCCGTCTCTATCGACCGGCCGGCCTCCGCGCCCTTGCCGCCGGAGACGAGCGTGCGGATGTAGACGATCCGCTCGCCCTTCTTGCCGGAGATGCGGGCCCAGTCGTCGGGGTTGGTGGTGTTGGGCAGGTCCTCGTTCTCCCGGAACTCGTCGACGCAGGCGTCGAGGAGGTGCTGCAGGCGCAGGCCCTTGCGGCCGGAGGTGAGGAACTCCTTGATGGCCATCTTCTTGCCCCGGTCGACGATGTTCTGGATCATCGCGCCGGAGTTGAAGTCCTTGAAGTAGAGGACTTCCTTGTCGCCGTTGGCGTAGGTGACCTCGAGGAAGCGGTTCTCCTCGGTCTCCGAGTACATCCTCAGCACGACCGCGTCGATCATGGCCGCGACGGTGGCCTGGGGGTCGCCGCCGTGCTCGGCCAGGTCGTCCGGGTGCAGGGGCAGCCCGGAGAGGATGTACTTGGAGAAGATGTCCTTGGCCGCCTCGGCGTCCGGACGCTCGATCTTGATCTTCACGTCGAGCCGGCCGGGGCGCAGGATCGCCGGGTCGATCATGTCTTCCCGGTTGGAGGCGCCGATGACGATGACGTTCTCCAGGCCCTCCACGCCGTCGATCTCGCTGAGCAACTGCGGGACGATCGTGTTCTCCACGTCGGAGGAGACACCGGAGCCCCGGGTCCGGAACACCGAGTCCATCTCGTCGAAGAACACGATGACCGGGGTGCCCTCGCCGGCCTTCTCGCGGGCCCGCTGGAAGATCAGCCGAATGTGCCGCTCGGTCTCGCCGACGTACTTGTTGAGCAGCTCCGGGCCCTTGATGTTGAGGAAGAAGCTGGTGTGCCGCTCCTTGCCCTCCCGCTCGGCGATCTTCTTCGCCAGCGAGTTGGCCACCGCCTTGGCGATCAGCGTCTTGCCGCAGCCGGGCGGGCCGTAGAGCAGGATGCCCTTCGGCGGGCGGAGCTGGTGCTCCCGGAACAGATCGGCGTGCAGGAAGGGCAGCTCCACCGCGTCGCGGATCTGCTCGATCTGGGCGTGGAGGCCGCCGATGTCGGTGTAGTCGACGTCGGGCACCTCCTCCAGGACCAGCTCCTCGACCTCGCTCTTCGGGATCCGCTCGTAGGCGTACGCCGAGCGGGGCTCGATCATGAGCGAGTCGCCGGCCCGGATCGGCGAGCCGATCAGGGTCTCGGCGAGGTGCACGATCCGCTCCTCGTCGGAGTGCGAGACCACCAGCGCCCGGTCGCCCGGGCTGCCGTCGGGACCCGCGAGGATCTCCTTGAGCATGACCACCTCGCCGACCCGCTCGTAGCCGAACGCGTCGACGATGTTGAGCGCGTCGTTGAGCAGGACCTCCTGGCCGCGCCGCAGCTCGGCGACGTCCAGCGAGGGCGAGACGGCGACCCGGAGCTTGCGTCCGCCGGTGAACACGTCCACCGTGCCGTCGTCGTGCCGCGCGAGGAAGACGCCGTAGCCACTCGGTGGCTGCGCGAGGCGGTCGATCTCCTCCTTGAGCGTCACGATCTGCGCGCGGGCCTCCTTGAGGGTGCTCACGAGCCGGTCGTTGTTCTCGGTCAGCCGCGCCAACTGTGCCTGGGTGGCCGCCAGCCGCTCTTCGAGCTGCCGGACGTGTCGGGGGCTTTCGGTCAACTTGCGCCGCACCAGAGCGAGTTCCTCTTGAAGGAACGCGACCTGCGTGGAGAGATCGTGGGCCTCCTTCTCCCACCGTGCGGCGCGCGAGTCCGCGTCGTCGCTGCGTGCCACGTCCCACCTCCCCGGGGGGCTTGAACGTTCTGCCCTAACACTAGCCGCTATGAGGCCGATTCGGTCCCACGCAACGCGCTCGTCACCGAACCTTGATCGCCAAGGGTGGCCCCGGGGGCCGGTCCGGGCGTTCGGGTACCGTCGGGGCGTGGGACGGGAGAACATGGGGGGTGCGCCGTGGCGGAGGTCATGACCGACCAGCTACAGGTCTGGGTGGACCAGGATCTCTGCACGGGCGACGGGCTCTGCGTGCAGTACGCGCCGGAGGTCTTCGAGTTCGACGTCGACGGGCTCGCCTACGTCAAGGGCCCCGACGGTGAGCTGCGGCTCGCGCCGGGCAGCCGGGTCGACGTGCCCGAGCACCTGCGCCTCGAGGTGATCGACTCGGCGAAGGAGTGCCCGGGCGAGTGCATCCACGTCGTACGCGGCAGCGACGGCGTCGAGGTCGCCGGCCCGGAGGCCGAGGAGGACTGAGCGCCCCGCCCTCCCGCGCCGCCGAGGGGCGGGAGGGCTGCCGGGCGTACGCCTCAGAGCATCGGGCGGCCGACCACCGAGGCGACCAGGCGGGCGAACTCCTCCAGCCGGGCGATCTGCCCCGCGCCACCGTCGTCGAGGGTCTTGCCGAAGCGCAGCGCGTCGTGCCGGGGCGCGCCCACCGCCTCGTCGCTGGGCGGCGCCTCGTCGAGCGAGGTCAGCAGCAGGTAGACGTCGATGCTGTCGACCCGGATGCCGCCGTTGTCGTCGCGGGTGAGCCGGCGCCGGCAGCCGACCTCGGTGACCGTGGAGACCGGCACCACCCGCAGCGAGGACGTCATCGACCCGGGTGGCCCCTCCCCCGGCGGCACGTCCTCGCCGTGCCAGAGGACGAGCCGGCTGCCGTCGCAGACCACGACCTCCTGCCACACCCCGTTGACCTCGTTGACGAAGCGTTCCAGGGTGAAGCCGAGCACCGACGCACCGCGCAGCACCCCGCCCAGCGCCTCCAGTGCGACGTCGGGGTCGCGCAGGTAGGCGCGGGCCGCCGATTCGAGGTCCTGGTAGGGCGACCAGTCCGGGAACACCGCCGGCAGGTCTCCGCCGCCGAAACCCGGCCGGTTCATGCCACCTCCCCGTAGCCGTGCCACCGGCCCGCACCGGCCGGCAGGTTCCGTCCGCTCACTCCCAGCCGCCCCGTTCCACGGTCACGGCTGCGTCGTGTCCCCGGCCGCGGCCGGCTCCGCCGCGGCGGCCCGCGCGGCGGCGGCCTGTCGGACCGCCTCCGCCTCGCGCAGCGCCTGCCGACGTTCGGCGTACGCCTCGGCGCCCTTGCTGGGCTTGCGGCGTCGCGGCGGCGCGGTGACGCCCGGAGCGAGCTTACGCGCGGACACCAGGAACGCGGTGTGCGCGATCATGCGGTGGTCCGGGCGCACCGCCAGCCCTTCGGCGTGCCAGTCGCGCACCAGCGACTCCCAGGCGCGCGGCTCGGTCCAGCCGCCGCGCTCGCGCAGCGCCTCGACCAGCTCGGACAGCTGCGGGGTGGTGGCGACGTAACCGATGAACACGCCGCCGGGCACCAGGGCCCGCTCGACCATGTCGAGGGTCTCCCACGGGGTGAGCATGTCGAGGATGATCCGGTCGAAGCCCGTCTCGGTGCAGGTGGCGACGTCGCCGACGTGCAGGTGCCACGCCGGGTGCGGCCCGTTGAAGAAGGCCTCGACGTTGCGCTTGGCGATCTGGGCGAAGTCGTCGCGCACCTCGAACGAGTGCAGCTCGCCCTCGGTGCCGACCGCGCGCAGCAGCGAGCAGGACAGCGCCCCGGAGCCGGCCCCGGCCTCCAGGACCTTGGCGCCCGGGAAGATGTCGCCCATGGCGACGATCTGGGCGGAGTCCTTCGGGTAGATCACCTGCGCGCCGCGCGGCATGGAGAGCACGTAGTCCGAGAGCAGCGGGCGCAGGGCCAGGAACGCGGTGCCGCCGCCGGAGGTGGTGACCACGCTGCCGTCGGGCAGGCCGATCAGCGTGTCGTGCTCCAGGATGCCCCGGTGGGTGTGGAACGCCTTGCCCGGCTCCAGGGTGACCGTGTGCATCCGCCCCTTGGGGTCGGTCAGCTGCACCCGGTCGCCGGGCCGGAACGGCCCACGGTGCACGGGGGGCAGCGCCCGGGTGTCGGCGGGCACCGCGGTGCCCGGGTCGGCCGGGGCGGCGGGGGGAGTTGCGGTCACGTGTTCATCTTCCGTTGAGGTTCGAGGAGCTGAGCCAGATCCGCGATGTGCAGGATGCCGACGACATCTTCGCCTGAGGTCACCACGTACTGCGCGCCCGGGTGGGTCTGTACCGCCTCCATCACCCGCTCCCCGTCGAGCCCGACCGGCATGGCGGGCAGGTCGGCCAGCGACCGGGCGACCGCGTCGACGGCCAGCCAGGGGCGGCGTTCCGCCGGCACGGCCTCCGCCGCGGCGGGGTCGACCAGGGCGACCGGCCGCCCGGCGGAGTCGGTGACCAGGAGCGCGGCGCCCGGCGTGGCGCCGGCGGCCCGCCGCTGCGCCTCGGCCAGCGGCGTGCCGGTGGGCACGGCGAGCACCGGCCGGGACAGCCGGGACAGGTCGATCAGCGGGAAGCGGCGGCTGATCCGCGCCATCCGGATCGACTGCCCGGCGCCGCGCCAGAGGGTGAACGCGACGAGCAGCATCAGCGGCAGCGCCAGCGGCGCCAGGTCGCCGGTGAGGGCGAACAGGGTGACCAGCGCGGCGGTGCCGACGGCGACGGCGCGCCCCACCCACCCGGCGACCTCGGTGCCCCGGTGCCGGTCGTGGGTCACCGCCCAGACCGCCGCCCGCAGCGCCCGGCCGCCGTCGAGCGGCAGCCCCGGCAGGATGTTGAACAGCGCGACGATGACGTTGCTCACCGCCAGCTGGAACGCGAGCTGGTTGGCCAGGGTGCGGTCGGGCAGGGCGAGGGTGGCGGCGACGGCGACCGCGCCGAGCACGGCGGAGACGGCGGGGCCGGCGAGCGACACCAGCAGGTCGACGCGGGGAGACGGGGCGTCGCGGTCCATCTCGGTGTAGCCGCCGAGCAGCTCCAGGGTGATGCCGCGCACACCGATGCCGTACCGGCGGGCGGTCAGGGCGTGGCCGAGCTCGTGCAGGAGCACCGAGCCGAGCAGGGAGACCACGAAGCCGAAGCCGATCAGGTAGCCGGCGAGCTGGGACAGGTCGAGCTGGCGGCGGGCGAACTCCGCGTACAGCACGGTCACCAGCAGGGTGAGCAGCACCATCGAGCCGTTGAGGTGCAGCGGCACCCCGAAGACCCGGCCCACGGTCAGGCCGGGCCGCGGGTCGGGCCGGCGCCGCGGTTGCCTCGTCTGCTCCATCGGACCGATGCTACGCGGCGGGGGATCATGCGCCGGAGCGGCGACGGCGGAGGTGTCACACCGGTGCCCTAACCTTCCGGGCATGACGGCGGAACCGGTGACCACGCAGCAGCCCGCGACCCCGGCCGAGGTGCCGGCGACGGTGCGGGCCTCGCTGTCGCCGTCGCGGGCGGCGGATTTCAAGACCTGCCCGCTGCTCTACCGGTTCCGCAGCATCGACCGGCTGCCGGAGCGGCCGACCGTCGAGCAGGCCCGGGGCACGCTGGTGCACGCCGTGCTGGAGCGGCTGTTCGACCTGCCCGCCGGCGCGCGCACCCCGACGGCGGCGGGCGACCTGGTGGCCCCGCAGTGGGACCGGCTGGTCACCGAGCAGCCGGAGCTGGCGGGGCTGTTCGCCGACGGCGACACCCCGGCCGCGGCCGAGTTCCTCCGCTCGGCCGCCGCGCTGTTGGAGGGCTACTTCGCGGTGGAGGACCCGCGCCGGCTGGAGCCGGCCGAGCGGGAGAGCCTGATCTCGGCGGTGGTCGACGAGGAGCTGCTGATCCGGGGCTATCTCGACCGGCTCGACGTGGCGCCGGACGGCGCGCTGCGGGTGGTCGACTACAAGACCGGCGGCGCGCCCCGGGAGGCGTTCGAGGCGCGGGCGCTGTTCCAGCTCAAGTTCTACGCGCTGGTGCTGTGGCGCACCCGGGGCGTGGTCCCCCGGGTGCTGCGGCTGCTCTACCTCAAGGACGCGGAGGTCTGCGACTACGCCCCGGACGCCGAGGAGCTGCTCCGCTTCGAGCGCACGGTGGTGGCCCTGTGGCGGGCGATCGAGCAGGCGACCGCCCGGCAGGACTTCCGTCCCCGGCCGAGCCGGCTCTGCGACTGGTGCAGCCATCAGGCCCTCTGCCCGAGCTTCGGTGGCACCCCGCCGCCGTTCCCGACGCAGGTGGCGACGGATCCGCTGCGCGACGCCCGGTCCCGCCCGGCGGCCCCCGGCGCCGACGAGTGACGCCGCCGCACGCGACGCGGCCCCACGTCGTCAGGGGGATACCCACGGTCGACCGGTGGCGCAGCGACCGCACGGACCGGTGAGCGACCGGGTGCGCGGGCCGGCGGACCACCGGGCGCACGGCCCGGGGAGCCGGCGGGCGCGAGGGCCGGCGAGCCGCCCGGGTGCCCGGATCGGGGAGCCGGCGGGCGGCGGGCGGGCCCTGGCGCGGTGGAGGCGGTCTCCTCCTCAGGGATGAGGCCGGGCTCACCGTCGGCGACGATCAATCCGGCGTGGCGGCGGCTAGCGTCGCGGTATGACTTCGGGCCCGAAGGCGTGGCTGCGCCGGCACCCGCTCGCCGCGGACGCTCTCCTCGCCGTCGGGCTCGTCGGGGCGGAGATCGTGTTCACCTTCCTCACCCCCCGCGATTACTGGCCGCCGCACCTGCTGGCGACGCTGGCCTGGAGCCCGGTCTGCGCCGCGCCGGTGGCGCTGCGCCGGGTCGCGCCGTGGCCCGCCGTCGCCGCGGCGGTGGCGACGCTGGCGCTGCCCGTCCTGCTCGACCTGACGCCGGCCGCGCAGGGCCTGACCTTGCTGGTGCTCACCTACACGGTGGCCGCGACCCGGCCGCTCCGGACGGCGGTCGCGGCGGCCCTGGCGCTCTGGCTGCCGGCCGCGGTGGTGAACGCAACCGCATCCCTGGACGGGGTGATGGAGGGCGTCAGCTCCGCGTACCTGGTGGTGAACAGCTTGCTGACGGGGGCGGTGTCGTACTCGGTGGGCCGGGCCGTGCACGGGCGCCGGGCCGCCACGGAGGCGCTGCGGGAGCGGGCCCGGGCCGCCGAGGAGAACCAGCGTTCACTCGCCGAGCAGGCGGTCGCCGACGAGCGCCGCCGCATCGCCCGGGAGCTGCACGACGTCGTCGCGCACCACGTCAGCGTGATGGGGGTGCTGGCCACCGGCGCCCGCCGGGTGCTGCCGAAGGACCCGGACGCGGCCGACGGGGCGATCGCCACCATCGAGGCGACCAGCCGGGCCACCCTGCGGGAGCTGCGCCGGCTGCTGGACGTGCTGCGTACCGACGCCGAGCCGGCCGCCGACCTGGCCCCGCAGCCGGGACTCGCCGGCATCGAGGCCCTGGTCGACCAGGTGCGCGAGGCCGGCCTGCCGGTGACGCTGCGGGTCGAGGGCACCCCGGGGGCGCTGGAGGAGGGGGTGGCGCTGACCCTCTACCGGATCGCCCAGGAGGCGCTGACCAACGCGCTCAAGCACGCCGGCACGGCCACGGCGGAGGTGCGGCTGACCTTCGACGAGGGCGCGGTCGGCGTCGAGGTGGCCGACACCGGGCGCGGCCCGGGGCCGGGCGGCGACCGGATCGGGCACGGCCTGGTCGGGATGCGGGAACGGGTCGCCCTCTACGGTGGGGTCCTGCGCACCGGGGCACGCCCCGGCGGCGGCTTCCGGGTTTCCGCGCGGATCCCGGTGGAAGGCCGTGGCGCGGTGGCGGCATGACCGGCTCGGGGGCGTACGGGAGAATCGCGGCCGGGCCGCGGAACGGGGTGACGGCGTGGCCGGGGACCAGGGACGGGGGCAACAGGTGACCGAGGCGACGGTGCCGGCGCGGCGGCCGGTGCGCATCCTGCTCGCCGACGACCAGCCGTTGCTGCGTACCGGCTTCCGGATGGTGCTCGGCACGGAGGACGACCTGGACATCGTGGCCGAGGCCGGGGACGGCGTCGAGGCGGTGGACCTGTCGCGCCGGCTGCTGCCCGACGTGGTGCTGATGGACATCCGGATGCCGCGGATGGACGGGGTCGCGGCGACCCGGGCGATCGTCGACGCCCGGCTGCCGGTGCGGGTGCTGATCCTGACCACCTTCGACCTGGACGAGTACGTGGTGGGGGCGCTGCGGGCCGGGGCGAGCGGCTTCCTGGCCAAGGACGTGCCGGCCGACGACCTGGTCACCGCGATCCGCACGGTGGCGGCCGGGGACGCGGTGGTGGCGCCCCGGATCCTCAAGCGACTGCTGGACCGGTTCGCCGACCTGCTGCCGGACCCGGCGGCGGCCCCGCCCAAGGGCCTCGGCGCGCTGACGGAGCGGGAACGGGAGGTGCTGGTGCAGGTGGCCCGGGGGCTGTCCAACGCCGAGATCGCCCGGGCGCTGTCGGTCAGCGAGACCACCATCAAGACCCACGTGGGGCACGTGCTGACCAAGCTGGGGCTGCGCGACCGGGTGCAGGCCGTGGTACTGGCGTACGAGTCGGGTCTGGTCCGCCCCCGGGCGTAGTGGCGCCCGCCCTGGCTGTTTTCGCAGGCGTACCCGAAGATTCCCCGCGGCCGGGAGGCGCCGTTGCCGTCGTCACCTACCGTGACCGGAGATGGCGCGGCGCGGTTGACCCTGACGTGGCGTCACTGTGCAGGATCGGTCCCCGACGGGCGGGAAATGCGATCGACCGGACGCCGGGTCAGGGGCAACCCTGAGCCGGGGTCGGGGGCACCCGCACCGCGAAATAGGCACCGGCTCCGCCCGGAGTCGGACGGATCGGCGCCGACAAGCACCGATGATGGAGACTGCCGCGCCGGACCAGCGGGGGCGGGGCGGATATCAAAAACAGACGGAAGAGGTAGATGACGTGACCGCGACGGTAGGCCAGCAGGCGCAGGCCGCGGCCCGGGCGAACGACGTGTGGAAGGTGTACGGCAGCGGCGAGGCGCAGGTCATCGCGCTGCGGGGGGTCAGCGCGGAGTTCGAGCGGGGCCGGTTCACGGCGATCATGGGCCCGTCGGGCTCGGGCAAGTCGACGCTGATGCACTGCCTCGCCGGCCTCGACTCGGTCACCCGCGGCACGGTGTCGATCGGCGACACCACCGTCACGGGCCTGGGCGACGCGGGCCTGACCAAGCTGCGCCGGGACAAGGTCGGCTTCATCTTCCAGCAGTTCAACCTGCTGCCGACCCTGACGGCGAAGGAGAACATCCTGCTGCCGCTGTCGATCGCCGGGCGCAAGCCGGACCCGGCCTGGTACGACACGGTCATCGCCACGGTGGGGCTACAGGACCGGCTGGGCCACCGCCCGGCGCAGCTCTCCGGCGGGCAGCAGCAGCGCGTGGCCTGCGCCCGCGCGCTGGTCTCCCGCCCCGAGGTGATCTTCGCCGACGAGCCGACGGGCAACCTCGACTCCCGCTCCGGCGCGGAGGTGCTCAACTTCCTGCGCAACTCGGTGCGTGAGCACGGGCAGACGATCGTCATGGTCACCCACGACCCGACCGCCGCCGCGTACGCCGACCGGGTGGTCTTCCTCGCCGACGGGCAGATCGTCTCCGAGCTGATCGAGCCGACCGCCGACACCGTGCTGGACACGATGAAGAAGCTGGACACCCCCACCGAGGTGGCCCGCTGATGTTCCGGGCGACTCTGAAGAGCCTGCTGGCCCGCAAGGTCCGGCTGATCCTCTCCGGCCTGGCCGTGGTGCTGGGCGTCATGTTCGTCTCCGGCGCGTTCGTGCTCACCGACACGCTCGGCCGCTCGTTCGACTCGATCTTCGCCGACGCGTACGAGGGGGTGGACGTCAACGTCGCCGCCAAGCCGAAGATCGACGTCGCCGAGGCCGAGGGCATGCAGGCGGCCCAGCCGTTGCCGGCGGCCACCCTGGACAAGGTCCGGGCGGTGCCCGGCGTGGCCGAGGCGACCGGCGTGGTCGGCGTCGACGGGGCACGGCTGATCGGCAGCAACGGCAAGGTGGTCACCTCGTTCGGTCCGCCGCAGATGGGCGAGAACTGGACCGGCGAGAACGACCTGGTGCAACTGCGCGAGGGACGGGCGCCGCAGGCCGACGACGAGATCGTGGTCAACAAGGCGCTGGCCACGGCCGGCAAGGTGAAGGTCGGTGACCGGGTCGGCGTGCTGACCCTCCAGCCGAAGCAGGAGTTCACCATCGTCGGCGTCTTCGGCTACAGCGGCGGCCGGGACTCCATCGGCGGCGCCAACGAGATCATGTTCACCACGCCCGTCGCGCAACGGCTGATGCTCGGCGCGCCGGACACCTTCAGCAGCATCACGGTCACCGCCGCCGGCGGGATGTCGGACGAGGCGCTGCGCGACGCCGTGGCCGCCGCGGTGGGCGCCGACTACGAGGTCAAGACCGGCGAGCAGCTCTCCGAGGAGGCGGCGGCCAGCATGAAGGAGGCGCTGTCCTTCTTCAACCGGATCCTGCTCGGCTTCGCCGCGGTGGCGCTGCTGGTGGGCACCTTCCTGATCCTCAACACCTTCTCGATCATCGTGGCGCAGCGCACCCGCGAGCTGGCGCTGATGCGCGCCATCGGGGCCAGCGGCCGGCAGATCATCGGGTCGGTGGTGCTGGAGGCCATCGCGGTGGGGCTGATCGCCTCGGTGCTCGGCCTCGGCGCCGGCATCGGCATCGGCGCGCTGCTGGCGTACCTGTTCAGCACCTTCGCCGGCGGGCTGACCCTGGCCGGGGTCGGCGTGCCGCTGTCCGCGGTGATCGGCGCGTTCGCCGTCGGCCTGGTGATCACCGTGGTGGCGGCGCTGCTGCCGGCGCTGCGGGCGTCCCGGATCCCGCCGATCGCGGCGATGCAGGACGTGGCCAACCCGGACCGCCCGCTGACCAAGGTCACCGTGGCCGGCGGGATCGTCACCGCCGTCGGCGCCGGGCTGCTGGCCCTGGGGCTGACGGGCAACGCCGGGGGCAACACGCTGGCCACCATCCTCGGCGGCGTGCTGTTCGCCTTCATCGGCGTGGCGCTGCTGACCCCGCTGATCAGCCGCCCGGTGGTGAGCCTGCTCGGCGCGATCTTCGCCTGGTCCGTGCCGGGCAAGCTGGGTCGGCTCAACTCCGGCCGCAACCCGCGCCGCACGGCCATCACCGCCGCGGCGCTGATGGTGGGCATCGCCCTGGTCACCGGGGTGACCGTGATCCTGGACTCGGCGAAGAGCAGCATCAGCGCGCTCACCCAGGACACGCTCAAGGCGGAGCTGGTGATCTCCGGGGCACAGAGCGGCCCCCGGCCGCCGAGCTTCGACTCGGGGGTGCTGGAGAAGGCCGCGGCGATCCCCGGAGTGCGCCTCGCCGACGGCGAGTACGGCGACATGGCGGTGGTCGGCGGCAAACGCACCTGGGTGGGGGCGAGCAGCGACGTCGCCGCACTGCGCACGATCTTCGGCGCCGAGGCCACCGCCGGGAACATCGACCGGCTCGCGCCGGACGAGATGCTGGTCAGCTCGGACACCGCTGAGTCGCGCGGGCTCTCCGTCGGCTCCCAGGTGCCGGTGCAGCTGGCCCGGGGCGAGGCGCGGACCTACACGGTGACCGGCATCTACGCCAGCTCCGAGCTGACCAACCAGGTGGTGCTGCCGCCGCAGGCGGCGCGCGACTTCGCCATCCCGCAGCCGATCCAGGGCTTCATCCAGCTGGCCCCGGGCACCCGGGTCGCCGACGTGCAGCCGCAGATCGAGGCGCTGCTGGCCGACTCCCCAGAGGTGTCGGTGGCCGACCGGGAGGCGTTCATCGACCAGCAGGCCGGCCAGCTCGACGGCCTGCTCACGATGATCCAGATCCTGCTGGCGCTGGCCATCGTCATCGCCGTGCTCGGCATCATCAACACCCTGGCGCTGTCGGTGCTGGAGCGCACCCGGGAGCTGGGGCTGCTGCGGGCCATCGGTCTGCGCCGGGCGCAGACCATGCGGATGGTCACCGTGGAGGCGGTGGTGATCTCGGTCTTCGGCGCGCTGCTCGGCGTCGCCGTCGGCAGCGGCCTCGGCGCGGCCGTGGTCGAGGCGCTGCGGGACGAGGGGATCACCGACCTGGTGCTGCCCTGGTCCCAGATGGGGGTCTTCCTCGGCCTGGCCGCGATCATCGGGGTCATCGCCGCGGTGCTGCCGGCGGTCCGGGCCGCCCGGATCAACGTCCTGGGCGCCATCGCCCACGACTGACCCACCAGGCACGACGAGGGGCCCCGCCGACCGGCGGGGCCCCTCGTCGCGTCAGACGCCGGCCGGCGGCGCGCCGAGCAGGGCCGCCAGCAGCTCCAGGTCCGCGCCGGTCAGGCTCTCCAGCTGGTGTACGCCGTCCAGCCGCCCGATCGGCACCTCCGCCGGCACGGCCAGCACCGCCGCGCCGGCGGCGAGCGCGCTGGCCACCCCGGTCGGCGAGTCCTCGATCGCCACGCAGCGGGCGATCGGCACGTCGAGCAGCCGGGCGGCGGTCAGGTACGGCTCCGGGTGCGGCTTGGCCGCGTCGACCTCGTCGCCGCAGACCACCACGTCGAAGCTGTCCCGCCCGAGGGTGTCCAGCGCGACCTCCACCAGGGGCCGGACGCTGGAGGTCACCAGCGCCGTCGGGATGTCCGCCGCGCGGACCGCCCGCAGCAGCGTCAGCGCGCCGGGACGCCAGCGCAGCCCGGTGCGGAACAGCTCCAGGATCCGGGCGTTGATCCACGCCGCGCTGACGTCGGGGTCACGGTGCGGCTGGCCCAGGTCGTCGTGCAGAATACGCATCGACGCGGCCATGCTGGTGCCGACCATCGCCTTGCGGGCCGCCTCGGAGAGGGTGGCGCCGTACTCGGCCGCCAGCTCGCGCAGCGCGACGTCCCACAGCTTCTCGCTGTCGACCAGGGTGCCGTCCATGTCGAAGAGCACGGCGGCGGGGTGGTGGCTGCTCAGAACATCCTCCCTCGGGTGGCGTACCCGGGAATCCTCTCAGCCGGGACGCCGGCGGCGCGCCCAGGTGCCGCCGGCGTGACCTGGCCGACGGGTTGCGGGCGGCGTCGAGGCCGGACGACGCCGGTCGCCGTCGCCCCGGTGCCGGGCGAACTTCGGGTCCCGCTCAGCCGAGGCCGCAGGCGCCCAGGGACTGCTCGTAGCCGCGGAAGAAGGCCTCGGTGCGCTGCTCGGCGGTGCCGTGCGAGCCCTCGGCGAACCATGGCTGACCGGGGTCGTCGCCGACGGCGAGCAGCCCCTCGCGGAACTCCTCCAGGTCGCCGTCGTCGAGCTCCAGCGCCCCCGAGCGCACCGAATCACCCAGGTACGCCCCGGCCATGCAGTCGGCCTGGAGTTCCTGCTCGATGGTGAAGCGGTACTGGATGCCGAGCCGGGTCTGGATGCCGTGGGCGTACTCGTGGCCGAGCAGGTAGAACACGAACGCGTCGCCTACCTGGCGGAACGCCCCGACCGACCAGTTCACGTCATAGGCGATGAAGTCGCCGGCCGAGCAGTAGATCGCGTTGTTGCGCGGCAGGACCTGCCCGCCGCAGGACACCTCGCCGTCGCGCTGGTACGGGACGACCTGCCGGATCGGGCGGAACCGTTCCCCCGAGGCGCGGAACCGGTCGGCCCAGTACCGCTCGGCGATGCGCCGCGCGTCCGTGACGTCCCGCTGGAACTCCTCGACGCTGGTGGTGCCGTCGGCGCGGGTCTGCGCGGCGCCGGGCGGGGCCGTCCCGTCGGGGTCCTGCCCCGCAGGCTCGGACGTCCCGCCGACCACGCACCCGGCCGCCACGACGAGAGCCACCGCGAGGCCGGCGAGCGCGCTCGGCGGCCGGCGTCCCACGCGCGTCGTCACTGCGCCCTCCCGGCTTCGGCGATGCCGTGTGCAGTACCCCGGCGGTCCGCGGGTCATGCCCGGCCGCAGCCCGCGACGCCGGTCGGGCATGCCCGCGCCGCCCGCCTCGACGACGCCTGAGCCCCACCGCCGGGGCCGGGGTGGTCAGGGGCTGGCGGCCAAAAACACGAACGCGGCGAGCAGCACCAGGTGCACGCCGCCCTGGAGCACGGTGGCCCGCCCCGGCACCACGGTCAGCACACCCGTGACGACGGTGAGGGCGAGCAGGGTGAGCTGGGTGCCGCCGAGGCCGAGCAGGAGCGGCCCCTCCAGCCAGATCGAGGCCAGCGCTATCGCCGGGATGGTCAGCCCGATGCTGGCCATGGCCGAGCCCAGCGCCAGGTTCAGGCTGATCTGCACCCGGTCGCGGCGGGCCGCCCGGGCGGCGGCGATCGTCTCGGGCAGCAGCACCAGCAGCGCGATGACCACGCCGACGAAGGACTGCGGCAGGTTCGCCCCGGCGACGGCGGACTCGATCGCCGGGGACACCGCCTTGGCGTCACCGACCACGGCGACCAGCGCCACCAGCAGCAGGCCGAGGCTGAGCAGGGCGGCCCGGTTCGACGGCGGCGCGGCGTGCCCGTCGGCATCCACCACCCGCCCCTCGGTGGTGACCGGCAGGAAGTAGTCGCGGTGGCGGCCGGTCTGCACCATCACGAACAGGCCGTAGAGCGCGAGCGACGCCACGGCGGCGAAGGCCAGCTGGGCGGGGCTGAACTGTGGACCCGGCCGGCTGGTGGTGAAGGTCGGCACCACGAGGCTCAGGGCCGCGAGGGTGGTCACGGTGGCCAGCGCGCCACCGGTGCCCTCGGAGTTGAACACCGCCACTTTGCGGCGCAGCGCGCCGATCAGCAGCGACAACCCGAGGATGCCGTTGCACGTGATCATGACGGCGGCGAAGACGGTGTCCCGCGCGAGGGACTGCGTCTTCTCGCCGCCGCTGATCATGAGGGTGACGATCAGCGCGACCTCGATGACGGTGACGGCCACGGCGAGGAGCAGCGAGCCGTACGGCTCCCCTACCCGGTGCGCGACCACCTCGGCGTGGTGGACGGCTGCCAGCACCGCTCCGGCCAGGAACGCGGCCACCACCACGACGACAGGACCGGGTAGGTCGCGTCCCCAGGTGAGGATCAACGCCACGACCGCGAGCAGCGGTACGGAGACGGTCCAGTCGGTCAGACGTGAGCGGAGCAGCGCGGCCATGCCCCAACCCTGCCAGGATTCACGATCATGTGACCACCGACCGGTGTACGCAGTGGCGATCGGCCCACCGCCACGCTGTCCAGGTGCGCCGCCGGCCCGAGCCGTCAGCCGTAGGTGGGCTGCTGCGGCCAGCCGGGCGGGGAGTCCTCCCAGTCCTCCTGGCGGCCGTACGGGGTGAGGTCGAGGATGCTGTTGACGAAGACGAGCCGGTCGACGCCGCGCGCCGTCGTGTTGTACGTCCGGTAGACGTCCGCGCCGTCGCGCAGGAAGACGCTGAGCATGAAGCCGCGCTCCGCCCCGCAGTCCGCCGCGAACGACGTGCCGTGCGACGAGACGAACGGCAGGGTCCAGCCGCGACGCGCCTTGTACGCCTCGATCTGCGCCAGCGGCATGTCCGACACGGTCGCCCAGCTGATCCCCCGCTCCGCCAGCCGCGCCAGCCCGGTCACGGGGACGCTGTCGGTGAACCAGGTGCACCCGGGGCAGTGGTGGTCGGGGCCGTTGTCCATGAACTGGTAGACCACGAGCTGGCTGCGGCCCTCGAACAGGTCGAGCAGGGTGGCCGGGCCGCTCGTCGGAGGCGCGCCGCGTCCCACCTGGACGGCGCCGGGCGGGCGACCGACCGGGGTGGAAAGCCATCCGTCCACCCCGGCGGCAACACCGACCGGATCCGCGGCGTCGACCGGCGCCGCGGATCCCTGCGGCGCCGCGGATCCGTCCGATCCACGGGACGACCCTACCGACGTCGCGCTGACGATGCCCGCCGCGGCGCGGACGGCAGCGCCGGTGTCGGCCCTGAAGGGACGGCGACGACGGATCGGCCGGCCGGCCCAGGGACCGGCGACGAGCGGGGCCCGACCCTCCCACGGGAGAGCCGGGCCCCGATCCGGTCGGACGGTCAGTCCGTGCAGGACGGCTGGTCGAAGTGCCCCGGGGTGCCGGGGAACGCCACCCCGGCGCCCTGCTCGCGGTTGTCGCGCGGGTAGACGTACGACAACTCGAGGAACGCCGAGGTGCCGGCCGTGGTCACGTCGGTCGCGCTCCGACCGGCGCCGGAGGCCCAGGCCAGGCTGGTCAGGAACTCCTGCATGGCCGGGCTGTGCTGGCGGACGTCGTTGAACCCGCCGTAGGCCGAGTTGCAGTGGGTGAACAGGTTGTAGGCGCCGTTCCAGTCGAAGAGCCGGTCACCGTTGTTCGGGCCGTTCGCCGTCACGTCACCCTGCAACACGTCCCGGTCCCAGCCGCCGTACATCCAGTCGGTGCCGTGGTGGTGCTGGTTGTCGGCCACGGCGTCGTTGTCCAGGTTCGTCATCTCGAACCAAAGGCACGGGTCGACCGTGCCCGAGGCCAGGTCCACGGGCCAGGCCCCGGCCGCGCAGTTGTCCGGGTACGACCCGCGGGGACGGAAGTCCAGCAGGTCGGAACTGAGCACCGCGGTCACGGCCGGGCCGTCGGTCGCCCCGGCGCCGCCGAAGAGGTGGTCGACGTACTGGTCGCTGTCACCTCGGGCGGCGGCGCTGAAGACGCCGTCCACCTGGCACTGCGGGTTGGCCGCGTCGAGCACCGGGTCGCAGCCCTTGCCGCCCCACAGCACGTCCGACCCCTCCGACCCGAACAGCTGGTCGCCGCCGCTGTCGCCGTTGGCGACGTCGTCACCGAACCCGGTGTGGATGTTGTCCGCCCCGGCACCGCCCCGGACGCGGTCCCCCGAGCCGGCGGTCAACCCCGAGTGCGGCATCGGCGCCGAGGTGGAGCTGCCGATCCAGGCGTCCCCGTCGGTGTCGTGCAGCAGATCCACGCGCCGGTCGTAGGCACCGGCCCGGAATCCGGTGTACGTCTCCTGCGGCACCGACGACAGCGTGGTGGTGAAGCCCAGCGCCGCCACGTCGTCGGGGTTGAGGTACTGGCTCACCACGCCGCCCCGGTCGCCGAGGATGGCGTCCCGGCCGTCGTCGCCGTACAGGGTGTCGGCGCCGAGCTCACCGAGGAGGTCGTCGTCGCCGTCGCCGCCGCGGATCGTGTCGTCGCCGTCCTGGCCCCAGACGCCGTCGTTGCCGGCGTCGCCGTAGAGCTGGTCGCCGCCGAACGCGCCGGCCGGCTCGCAGGTGGCCTGGGCGGTGGTGCAGAACCGGGTGGACGGGCCGGGCAGGGCCGGATCGTGGGTACGGGCCCGGGTGGCGTCGGCCGGCACGGCGCCGGTCGGGTACCGCTCGGTGTAGACCCGCTCGGTCGGGCTGCCCTGGACCACGGTCACGGTCCGCAGCAGCGACCCGTTGTCGCCGAGGAGCACGTCGTCGGCGCCGTTGCCCTCGATCACGTCCCCGGTGTCCCGGAAGGCCGGGGCCGAGCTGCCGCCGATCAGGTCGTCCTGCCCGGCCGGCGTGCCGTCGCCGACGAGGTCGGCCACGGCCGCCGGGTCGCCGGGCCAGCCCGGGTCGGGCAGCGGGACGATCGTGGCCCGTCCCGCCGCGCCGAGGGCGCTGTCCCCACGCAGGACGTCCGCCCCGCCGTTGCCCTCCAGGTAGTCGCCGTCGCCGTCACCGGTCAGGGCGTCGTCGCCGTCCTGGCCCCAGAGCGTGTCGACGCCGTCGCCGCCGCTGATCCGGTCGTCGCCGTACCGGCCGGCGGTGGCCGCCGCCCGGTCCAGCAGCACCACGATCCGCGGGCCGAAGAGGGTGCCGCCGGCACCGACCCGGACGGTCGCCGAGGTCGGCTGCTCGCCGGCGAGCGGGCGCAGCACCGCGCCGTTGTCGCCGATGACGGCGTCGGACCCGGGGCCGCCGAAGACGGCGTCCGCGGTGTCCGGCTGACCCGTGGTGGCCGCTCCGGTTCCGTCGTACGCGGTGCTGGAACCACCCACGAGGTCGTCGTCGCCGTGGTTGCCCTCGACCCAGTCGGTGCCGGGGCCGCCCTCGGCGAAGTCGGCGCCGCCGTCGGCGTGCACCCGGTCGGGCCCGCCCTGGCCGAAGATGACGTCGTCGGAGTCCCCACCGAAGATCAGGTCGCCGCCGCTGGTGCCGGTCGCCGGGGTGAACCCGAGGTCGAGCAGGGTGACCTTGCGCGGCGGGCCGGCCCGGCCCTGGGTCACCCGGGTCGCGTCGGCGTCCGCCGGCGCGAAGCGGGCGTTGTCCCCGGCGATCAGGTCGCTGTCGCCGTCACCGTGGAGCTGGTCGCCGACGTCGGGCCGGCCCGTGCCGGCGGTCGGCTCCTGGCCGGAGCCGCCGACGATCTCGTCCCGGCCGTGGTCGCCGTGGATGAGGTCGGCGCCGTTGTTGCCCTCCAGCCGGTCGTGCCCGACGTCACCGTTGATCCGGTCGTCGCCGAGCCCACCGTAGGCGAGGTCGTCGTCCCCGCCGCCGGAGATCACGTCCCCGGCGCCGGCCCCGGCCGCGTCGCCGGTCAGGTCCAGCGGGTACGGCCCGACGTCGCCGACGCGCGGGGTGCCGTTGTCGCCGACGATCCGGTCCGTCCCCTCCTCGCCGTAGAGGCGGTCTCCACCGTCGGCCGCGCCGGCGGTGCGCCCACCGCCGTAGAGCACGTCGCCGTCCCGGCCGCCGAAGACCTGGTCGCCGCCGGCGTTGCCCTCGGCGGTGTCCGCGCCGGTGCCGCCGAAGAGGCCGTCGTCGCCGGCGTTGCCGAAGAGCAGGTCGTCGCCGTCGTCGCCGTGCAGCTGGTCGACGCCCGCCGCGCCCCAGGCCCGGTCGGCGCCGCCGCCGAGGTGCAGGGTGTCGTCGCCGAGCTGGCCGCAGGCGCGGTCGTCGCCGCCGCCGAGGTCGGCCCGGTCGTTGCCGCCACCGGCCGAGACCACCTCGACCCCGGCGCCGCCGAGGACGAGGTCGGCGGCGCCCTGGTCGGCGGGGGCCGGCTGGGCGTCGGCGAGGGTGGCGTCGGCGCAGGTCTCAGCGGGCAGGTGCCGGTCGCCGAAGACCGTCGCGCCGCCGTCGCCGCCGATCACGTGGTCGCTGCCGAGTCCGCCGACGAGCAGTTTGGTCTGCGACTGCGTGCCCGCGGGCAGCGGCTCGTGGGTGACCTGGCGGAACGGACCGTAGCCGTCCGACCCGTCCGGCTCGCCGACCTGGGAGGGCTCGGCGATCACGTAGTCGTCGTCGGGGCCGCCGAAGAGCTCGTCGGTGCCGTAGCCGCCGACCAGCACGTCGTCGCCGCCGTAGCCGTAGACGCGGCCGGTCTGGCCGTTGGCCGAGTGCGAGACGACCAGGTCCACGCCGGCGCTGCCGTGCACGACGTCCTGGCCGGCGCCGGTGTCGACCTGGTTGACCAGCCCGGCGTCGCCGGTGCCGGCCTGGTCCGCGTCGACGGGGACGTCGGTGTCGTACGTGTGGATGGTGTCGTCGCCCCTACCGCCGTTGACGGTGTCCGCGCCGGCTCCGCCGACCAGCGTGTTCGCGCCGTTGGGCCGGTCGTCGACGAGCACGCCGAGCACGTCGTCGCCGCCGTTGCCGTAGACGGTGCTGGCGCCGTGCCCGACGGTGACGTGGTCGTCCGCGCCGGCGTGGTCGCCGGTGGGGGCGTCCAGGGTCGTCCAGTCGACCAGCCCGTTGAGGGTCTTGTCGCCGGCCCCGGTGCGCACGGTGGTGGCGCCCCGGTCGGTGCCGCCGAGGCCGCTGTCGCCGGCGACCACGTTGTCCCCGTCGCCGGTGGTGATGCTGTCCTGCCCGGCGCCGCCGGCGACCCGGCTGACCGTGCCGGCCGCCTCGGCGGTGACGATCACGTCGTCGCCGCCGCGGCCGTCGACGTACGCCGGCCCGGTCCCGGTGCGGATCCGGTCCTTGCCGTCGGAGCCGAGCACCACCGCGGTCTTGTCGAACGCGGAGGTCCTCGTGCCGTCGCCGCTGGTGTCGCCGTCGCCGAGGAGCAGCACCGACAGGGACGTCTTGTCCGGGTCGGCGACCTCGTAGCCGCGCCCGTCGACGACCACCCGGGTCAGGGCCGGGTCGAGGAACTCCTGCCGCCGGCCCAGGGCCTCCACCGCGAAGCCGTCGAAGTCGTCCGTGGCGCCCGGGGTGTCCGCGTCGGCGTAGTGCAGCGCGTACACCTTGACCACGTCACCTGCGTAGGTGTCGGCGCCGTTGTCCCACGCCTTGTCGCCGCGCTGGTCCTTGGTGCCGAACTTGCCGGCGAAGACGACCAGGGTGTCCCCGGCGGTGCCGGCGAGTTCCGGTGGCGGCGGGGAGCAGTCCGGTTGCGCCCGGAAGTCGAGCAGGGTCGCGTCGACCAGGGTGAAGGCGAATTTCTTCTTGAACAGGAACAGGTCGATGGTGACGTAGACCCGCAGGAAGACCGAGAGCCGCCCGCTGGTGGTGAACAGGCAGATCGGGTTGACCAGGAGCGCCTGGAGGAACTCGCTGGTGCGGAACTTCCCGTCGTTGTTCGGGTCGTTCCAGCTGAAGCCGACGGTGAGCTGGATGCCGCCCTCGATGCCGACCTTGACGATCAGCACGCTCACTTCGGCCCCGGCGGCGATCTCACCGCGCAGGGTGACCACCGGGACCGCCTTGCCGCTGCTGTCGGCCGTCTTGAAGTACAGCCCGTCGAGCAGGCTCACCGCGTCGACGGACGTGCCGTCGGTGGCCGCCTCGACCGCGTGTCGGATGCCGGCGGTGTCCAGGCCGGCGATGAACCGGGCGGTCACCGAGGCGCTGCCGGACAGCGTGACGAAGACCGGCGGCGGCGCGTAGACCGGGCCGAACGACTGCCGCCAACTGAAGCCCAGCGCCAGCGGGCCCGAGTCGAAGCTGATCAGCTCGACGTCCTGGCCGAGCAGCAGCCCGAACAGGGAGCCCGGGTTGTCGAAGATCGGGAAGCTGAAGCCCGTCTTCTGGGCGTTGCTCCTGCCGTCGGCGGCCGGGGTGAACAGCTTCTCGCCGTCGTCGCCCGCGGCGTCGTCGACGCGCGCCTTCACCTGGGCCCCGGAGGCCGGGTTGTACTCGGAGGTGCGGTCGATCAGGCTCTCGGCCGAGGCCGGCGAGACCTCCGTGGTCAGCGCCTTGGCGCTGTCCATCTTGAACCCGCCGAGCGGGATGGAGCAGCCGGAGTCGCAGTCGGGTATCCGGTTGATGAACGTGACCACGGCGCGGACGGTGTCGATGAAGTCGAGCTTCGGACCACCGTTGAGGGTGCTGAAGGTCTTGGCGAGCCAGACCAGGGTGATGTCGGGGCCGCCGGTGGCCTTCGACAGGTCCGACAGCACCGGGATCGGCGCGTACAGGGTGTCGATGACCGGCTGCAGCGGCCCGGTGACGGCCTTGAGCTTCTCCACCACCGGCTTGAGGATCTTGTCGAAGAAGGCGCCGGCGTCCAGGGCGATGTCGGTGAACGTCACCTTCAGCGGCGTGGTGACGCCGTCGCCCGTGGCGGTGAGCCCGCCCCGCTTGTGCTTCAGGCCCCACTGCAGGCCGAAGGTGGCGCTGATGCCGGGCAGCGCGGAGTCCTCGCCACCGGTGTCCACCGCCGCCGCCAGCTTCCAGTCGATCTTGACCTCGGCGGTGAGGTCGGTGGCGAGCAGCGAACCCAGGTCGGCGAACTCGGCCAGGGTCAGCCGGTCGTCCGGGTTGGCCGTGCAGTCGGCGGTGACGGTGGGGTCGAAGCAGCTCTTCTCCCCCGGCGAGCCCTTCAGGTCGATGCCGAAGTACGCCTTCACCAGCGGGTCGGTGGCCCGCTTCGTCGCCTTCACCTGGATGAAGGCGAGCTGGGCGGCGAGGTCGCCGGTCATGTCGAACTGGGCGCCGACCTGCACCTCTGGCGAGGTGTCCCCGTCGTGGGTGGGGACGTAGAAGCCCTCGTCCCGGTCCAGGACCAGGTCCAGGTGCAGCTTCCAGCCCAGCTTGGCCTGGATGCCGTCCGGGGCGCCCTTCTTCGCCTTCAGCGACAGGCCGGGGATGCCCAGGTCGAGCGGCACGTTGAGCTTGAGGCACTCGTCGGACGCGCTCGCGTCCTTACACCCGTCGGCCGCGGAGGGCGCGCCCTTGGAGGTGGTGAGCTTGATCCGGATCGCCTGGAAGTCCTCGGGCGCGCAGGGCGCCGTGACGCCGCTGCGGCAGCTGACCACCGCGCTCACGCCCGGGTCCAGGTCGG
Source organism: Micromonospora sp. NPDC047730 (assembly GCF_043204765.1). Taxonomy (NCBI): domain Bacteria; kingdom Bacillati; phylum Actinomycetota; class Actinomycetes; order Micromonosporales; family Micromonosporaceae; genus Micromonospora; species Micromonospora sp. NPDC047730. The sequence continues at coordinate 255,510 of NZ_JBIDCU010000004.1, forward strand.
CGAGCACCTCGTTGAGGGCCGCCTGCACACCCGCGCTGTTGAGCGTGGCGTTGGCCAGCACCGGCCCGATCGCGGCCTTGACGTCCTCGCGCAGTTGCGCGACGAAGCGCTGGCCCTGCTGCAGGTCGTCGCCGACCAGGGGCAGCTTGCCGTCGAAGCTGGCCAGCCGCAGCGCCTCCTCGACCTTGGCCAGGTACCCGTCGATTCCGACGTTGAAGTCGGTGAGCTTGAGCGACAGGTTGGCGAAGCAGGAGTCGAGGTTCGGGATGCCGGCCGTGGGCGTCAGGTCCAGGCCGACGGTGAAGGTGAGCAGGTTGGTGTCGTCGTCCGGGTCGCAGTTGTTGACGAACAGCGGCGCCTTCGCGCAGAGCGGCACGTCCGCGCCGCCGATCCCGTCGCCGCAGTCGACGCCCGCGGTCGTGAACTTCGGCGTCAGCCCGAGCAGCCCGCTGATCGGCCCGTCCTCCGTCAGTCCGTTCAGGCCGACGCTCAGGTTGGCCTTCACGGTGGCAAAGTCGGGGTCCTTGCCAAGGTCGAGGGCGAGCGGCCCGACCCGCGCGGCGATCGCCGCGTCGGTGACCCCGCCCGCGACGGTGACGCTGGCCGAGGAGCTGCGGTCCAGCAGCGGCCCGGCGTTCAGTCGCAGGGGCAGCAGCAGGCCGAGCTGCGCCCGGGCGTCGACGTCGACCGCGAACGTGCCGGAGCTGTCCAGGGTGATCAGCTCGCGGTGGGCGTCCCAGGCGAAGTTGAGCGGCCCGCCGGTGTGGAACTTGCGCTTCCAGTCCAGCCCGAGCCGCAGGAACGGCCCGCCCGCGCGCTGGTCCAGGGTGAAGCTGATCCCGCTGTCCTCGCCGATCGCCGCGTTGAGCTTGTCGAGGGCGTCCTGGAGGTTGTCGGGGGGCGAGGCGAGCAGCTTGTCCAGTGCGTCGGCCAACTCCGGGCGCAGGGCGTACGCGCTGCCGTCGGCCGGCTTCGGCGTACCGGCCGCCTCGACGCGCAGCGTCTGCCCGTCGATCTGCTTCAGTACCCGGTACGCCTTGCTGCCGATCACGACGGTACGGCCCTCGAGCCGGGCGTCGAAACCGGAGTCGCCGTCGCGGGAGGCGTCCTTGAGCAGGAAGTTCGCCCCGTCGGCGACGAACGTGACGTCCTTGCCGACGCCGCTCTCGTCGGCGCCGAGCAGCTGCCGCGCGGAGCGGCCGAGCAGCGGGATCTCCTTGTCCAGCGGGCCGCTGCCGCCGGGCTGGGACAGCGCGACGTTGATCAGCCGCAGCGCCTCGACGACCACCGCGAAGAGCGCCTTCGGGTCGTCGGGGTTGAAGTCGACGGCGAACAACTCGGACAGCGCCGAGGTGTCCACCACCGGCTGCCCACCTGCCGTCCAGCTCACGTCGACGCCGATGCCCTCGCCGAGGGCGCCGGTGGCGCCGGGCACGCTGACCGTGACCCGGCCGGTGGTCTTCACCGACGACGACACGGCCAGCAGGTTCCCCGGGTCGGACTTCAACCGCGCGAAGAGCGTGCCGAGGCTGATCTCCTGCGCCTGCTTGAAGCTGACCTGGAGCATCCGCTCGCCGGCGGCGGCCGGGCCGACGGCGAGGTCGCCGGCCAGCTTGACCTTGAGGAAGCCGGCGGTGGCGAAGAAGTCCACCCCGGTGGTGATCGGGAAGTCGGCGGCGAACAGCGGCGTCGCCGGGTCCGTGCGCAGCAGCACCCGGTCGACGTTGGCCTTCGGGTCGGTGATGCCGTCACGCAGGTCGAGCACGAGCGTCACCGACGCGCTGTAGCGGGGCTTTACCTTGGCGAAGCTGGCCTGCGCGTTCGCCGCCCGCAGGCCGACCTTCTTGTCGTCGCCGACGGGCTTGGCGAGCGTGCCGGCCAGCTCGACGGCGCCGATGTTCGGGCTGGAGCCGCTGATCACCCACACGCTGTCGTTCGGCGGCTGCCCGCCGATCCAGTCCTGGGTGAGGGTGACGGAGTTGGCGGTGTTGGCGGCGACGGTGCCGGCGGAGGTGCCGGCCACCACCCGCTGGCCGACGAGCTGGCCGGGCGTGAACCGGTCGCCGCTGACGCTGAAGCCCTTGGCGGCGAAGGTCGCCCCGCGCCCGGACAGCTCCGCGGCGCCGGGGTCGAGCGGAACCTCCACCGTGGACTCCCGCTCCAGCTTGACCCGGAACACCAGCTTGTCGTTCTCGAAGGAGAGGTTGTCCACCGGCAGCCCCTCGGCGGCGAGCAGGGCGAGCAACTGCTGGATGGAGCTGAACTTCGGCTGCCCGGCCAGGGCCGGGTCGTCAGTGTCCGGGTCGAACTGCGGGTCGTCCGGCCGCGGGTGGACGTACTTGCGGAGGAAGTCGGTGAGCTTCTCGTTGACCTTCACCGCGTCGGCGAACGTGCCGCGCAGGAAGGGCAGGTTGAGGTTGCCGGCCGGGCCGCTCTGTTGCACGCCGCTGAGCAGGGTGGCGAGCTGCGCGAGCCCGGAGGCCAGGTCCAGCGGGCTCATGTTGCGGAACTTGGCGATCGTCTCGTCCAGGCCGGTGGTGGTCACCGTGGGGGTGCCGACGGAGATGTCGTTCCAGTCGACGTTCACGGTCGCCGCCACGGCGGGCAGCGCGAAGGGCGCGCCGGAGACGGCCGCGCCGAGCTTGACCACGCCGTGCACCGAGCCGGGGCCGGGCTCGGTCTCGGTGTCGGAGATCTTCCCACCACCGGAGTTGTCGAGGGCCACCTGCAACAGGCCGGCGAGAGAGCCCGCCGCGCCGAGTTCGCCGGTGTTCGCGCCGGCGGCCGTGTCGAAGGCGAGCCGGCCGTCGCCGTTGGGGTCGGTCACGGTGACCTTGAGGTGGGTCCGCGCGGTGAGGGTGCTGCCGGCGGTCAGCGTGACCCCGAGGATGCCGACCGAGGCGGTGGCCTGGTCGAGGTCGGCGCGCAGCCGCGCCGCCGCGTCGATGTCGATGCGCGGGGTGTCCCCGTCGCGCACCAGGTAGGTCTCCCCGGCGGCGGTGTGCCGGGCCCGCAGGTGGAGGGTCGCCCAGCCGGTGACGCTGACCGCCTTGTCCAGCGTCACCCCGGCCAGGGTGAGGTCCTTGTCGACCACTTCGCGCTTTGTGGTCAGCAGCACGTCCAGCAGGTGGTCGCCGCCGCTGGTGCTCACCGAGCTGGTGAGCCGGGTGCCGCCGCCGAGGTCGACGTCGTCCTTGGTCAGGCCGCTGGCCAACGCGTCGGACGCCCTGTCCACGAGGGTGTCGGCGTCGACGAGCGCGCCGGGGCTGACGCCGAGCAGAGGCAGCGGCTGGCCGAGCAGCCCCAGCTGGGAGAGTCCGCCGTCGGCCCAGGCGGCCGTGCGGGACATCAGGTTCTTGAACCCGCTCTCCCACGCCTCGTCGGCCTGGGCTGGGGCCGCCGTCCACACCAACCCCATCGCGGCGGTCACCGCCGTCGCGATCGCCACGGCTAGCAGCCGTCGTAGAGCCACCATGAGCCACCTCGTTCTTCCGATGGCCGTCACCGACGGCGCTGGTCCGCGCCAGCACATCGATCGCGGGAAATGCTCACAACTCGTGTGTCGGCATGGTGACAGTGCGTCAGACCGAACGGTCGGCACCACCGGACCGGGTGGCCCGGGAAGACTGTGCTGCGGGCCGTACCGCCCGGCCATGTCGCGCCCGTCCCCGCCCCCACCGTCACCGCCACCCCGGCCGAGGGACGCGCCAGCCATCGGCCTCGGGGTGCGTCCCCGTTTCTGGCACCGTCGGAGGAGCCGCCCGTACCGCGCCCGGTGAGGAGACGATCGTGGGCCACGCCGCCGTGCACCACCGGACCGTCAACGTCGACGGGATCAGGATCTTCTACCGGGAGGCCGGGCCGGCGGAGGCCCCGGCGGTGCTGCTGCCGCACGGCTATCCCGCGTCGTCGTTCCAGTTCCGTCACCTCCTGCCCGCCCTCGGCGACAGGTGGCGGGCGATCGCGCCCGACCAGCCCGGCTTCGGATACAGCGACGCACCCGAACCGGCCCGGTTCGCGTACACCTTCGACGCCCACGCCGAACTGCTCCGCCGGTTCGCCGAGACACTGGGCCTGACCCGGTACGTCATCTACCTCCAGGACTACGGCAGCCAGTTCGGGCTGCGCCTCGCGATGTCCGCGCCGGAGCGGGTCGCCGGCCTGGTCATCCAGAACGGCGACATCTATCCCGACCAGCACGGCCCCAAGTACGAGCCGCTCAAGCAGTTCTGGCGCAGCCCCACCGACGAGGGCCGGGAGCGCCTCGCCGCGGCGGTCGGCGAGGAGGGCTTCCGCAGCGAGTTCCTGGGCGAACTGCCCGACCGGCTCAGGGACCGGGTGAGCCCCGACCTGTGGCGACTCGCCGCGGCTTCCGCCGCCACCCCGCAGCGCCGCGCCAATCTGGTCCGCCTCCTCGCCGACCAGGGCAGCACCGTCGCCTGGTTCCCCCGGCAGCAGGCGTACCTGCGCGACCATCAACCGCCGACGCTGATCGTCTGGGGACCGCACGACGGCTACATGCCCGAGGGTGCCGCGCGCGCCTATCTGCGCGACCTGCCCAACGCGGAACTGCACCTGCTCGACGGCGGGCACTGGCTGCTGGAGACGCACCTCGACGAGGTGGTCCCACTCGTCCGCGACTTCCTCGGGCGGGTCCATCCCTGACCACCCACGCGGCCGCACGCCGCACCCCGCCGGGCCGGTCGGCCCGACGGAGTCCGCTGAGTGGTGGGCTCCCAGGCCAAGGCGAGCACCTCGGCCTCGCGGTGTCAGACCCAGTCAGCTCGCCAGCCCTGGCGCTACCTGCGCATACGTCGTGACCGATGGTGTCCGTGGTCGGCCGTGGTCGGCCTTCGACGGCCTGGACGCCTTCATCGGGGCGGGCAACATCGGCCTTGCATCCGGTACCTGGGTACAGGCTTACCGTCTAGGTATGAGCGACCAACACATCACGACGGACAGCGCCTGGGTGCCTGATGCATGCACCCTGCCGACGGCGGAACGACCGCTGCGGCTCGCCGAGTTCGATCAGTTCTTCCGCGACGCGGTACGGGGGATCGACCGGCTGTCGGCGCAGCATCTGCGGTTGCAGCTCGCCGGTGCCGTGCAGGCGGAGGAGACGGCGCGGGATCTGACGGCCCGGGAGTCGTCCTGCTGCTCGTTCTTCACCTTCGACCTTTCCCGGTCCGGCCCCGACGCGCTGGCGTTGGACGTCCGGGTACCGGCAGCACACGTCGACGTGCTCGATGGCCTCGCCGATCGTGCCGCGTCAGCGACGGACCTACGGTGAACGACTCACGGCTCCGCAGCGGCCAACTGGCCGACGCCGCCGGCGTGAACGTGCAGACCCTGCGCTACTACGAACGGCGTGGCCTGCTTACCTCCCCGCAGCGTTCCCCGGGCGGGCATCGGCTCTACCCCGCCGACTCGGTCACCCTGCTGCGGGTGATCAAGACCGCCCAGCGTCTCGGCTTCACCCTCGACGAGGTCGCCGACCTGCTCGACACCGGCCGACACCGCCACGGCAGCCGGCCCGACACCGGCCTGATGGCGCGGGCCAGAGAAAAGCTGGTCGAGGTGGAACAGAAGTTGGCCGACCTGACCGTCATCCGCGACACGCTGCGGGCCGCCATCGCGGCCGGCTGCGACGACCTGGTCGCCTGCGCCGGCAACTCCTGCTGTCCCCTGCCGTTTGCTGAACTCGCCGGAAGGAACGATCGTGCCGACCATTGCTGACCGGCTGCGCCGCCTGCTCCCCTCCGGCATGACGGGCCTCGCGGCGACCGCCTGCGCCGCCTGCTGCGTACTGCCGCCGCTCCTCGCCGCCGGGATTCTCGGGGGTGCCGGGTGGGCCGCGGTCAACCGCTTCATGCCCGGCGTCGCCGTCGCCCTGGCCGTGCTCGCCGGCCTGTCCTGGTGGTGGGCCAGCAAGCGCACCCGCACCGCCGGCTGCGCCGGCGGCAACTGCTCCTGCGGCCAGCCCGACCAGCACGACCGGGAGGTGCTTCCGCTACGGTCCGACGCATGACGGTCGCCCGCTCGATCCTGCTGTTCCTGCTCGCCGCGCTCGCCGAGATCGGTGGCGCATGGCTGGTGTGGCAGGGCTGGCGCGAGCACCGAGGGCTGCTGTGGATCGCGGCCGGAGTCATCGCGCTCGGGTGCTACGGCTTCGTCGCCACCTTCCAACCCGACCCGAACTTCGGCCGCGTCCTCGCCGCCTACGGCGGCGTCTTCGTCGCCGGCTCCCTCGCCTGGGGCATGGTCGTCGACAAGTTCCGCCCCGACCGCTACGACATCATCGGCGCAGCCATCTGCCTCGTCGGCGTCGCCGTCATCATGTACGCCCCTCGCAGCGGCTGATCCCTGGTACTCCGCGACCCAGACCTTGAAGCGGAACCACGAGTCGCTATCCCGCGACCAGCGGCAACGGTGGTCGGCACCTGCTCGGCCCCTGCCCGTGACCGGCTAGATCAACGGCTGCGTCCGGCACCGTCGGGCCGCGCGTCGCCCACCGTCGCCGTGGCAGCGTTCAGCACGGCCCGGAGCGGGGCGTGTGGAAACCTGTCGCCCGTGCCGGTGTCCGGCCCTAGCCGGGTGCTGTAGAAGGGTTCGTCGTGGCGGTCGTCCTGACGGGCCCACAGGTTGCCGGCCTCGTCCCGCTGCCAGATGACGTTCTGACCACGGAAGTCGGCGCGTTCGAGCCAGTCGGCGCCGCACGGCCAGTAACCCTCCCACTGCGGAGGGCGCAGTGCGGCGTATGCCTCGTCGACGGCGGCGACGGCCTGGTCCACGTCGTCATCGTCAAAGACGGCCGCGAATCGGCACAGCAGGGCCAGCGGCGCCCCGGGGTGCTGTAGCTGCGGATCCCGCGCGGCGATCGCCCGGCAGATCAGGTCGAGCTCGGACCAGCGCAACGCGTACGGGTGCCAGTGTGCGAGATCGTCCCATCCGAGCTCGGCCGGCTCGGCCGAGTCAGGGGTGGTGACCTCCAGGCTGTAGGAGTCGACCGAGGCGTCCATGCTCAGGACGACGTGGTGGCCGTCGCCGACCTCGAAGGCCACGTCGAGCGACGAGTCGTCGGAATCCTCATCCGCATCGTCGTCATCGTCGTCGTCCAGCAGGTCTTCGAGGTCACCGAGCCGATCCGCCCCCGGTCCCTCCTCGTGGGCGAAGGTGTACCGCGCCCAGAACACCGGATCACGCAATGACTCTTGCAACACTGATGGAGCCGCCACCACGAGAACTATAGGGACCGCACGAGCGGCATCCCGACCGGGGCCAGCGGCGTGGTGGGCCTCTGCCATGGGCACACCCTGAGACTGGACGCTGGTCCAGAGACAGGTCAGCGGCTGCCATAAGGGGGCGGCTGGTCGTGCGCGCCAGCGGGAGAGGTCTGTCGAGGGACCTGTCCCGGGGGCGGCTGACCGCTCGCCACCGGGGATCGTGCGAGCGTGCGGTGCTTGCCGGGGCTCACGCCGTGGATCCGTTTGAAGGCCGCGCTGAAGCCGAAGGCGTCCGCGTACCCGAGCCGGCGCGCCACGGCCGCGACCGTCTCGGTGGTCTCGGCCAGCATGTCGGCGGCGAGTGTCATTCGCCAGTCGGTCAGGTAGGTCAGCGGTGGCTCGCCCACCAGTTCGGTGAACCGTTTGGCCAGCGTCGTGCGGGACACCCCGGCCCGGGCGGCCAGGGAGGCGAGCGTCCACGGCTCACCCGGCGCGTCGTGCATGGCGCGCAGCGCCGGGCCCACCGTGCCGTCGCTCAGCGCCCGATACCAACGGGGTGCCTCGGCGCCCGGCTGGTCGAACCAGTCCCGGATCGTGCAGACCAGCAGCCAGTCCAGCAGACGGTCCAGCACGATCTGCCGACCCGGGCGGCACCCGCCGAGCTGGAAGTCCAGATAGTCGCGGAGCGATGAACAGTCGTGTTCATCCGGTACGACCAGCACCGGCGGGAGCACTCCGAGCAGCCGCTGCGGCGTCTGGCTCCGGACGTGGTACGCCCCGGCCAGCAGCACCATCTGCTCGGCCGGGCCGGTGTCCGGTGGCTGGGCCACCAGTGACTGGCCACAGCTGACGTCCCGCAGCTCGTCCGGCCGGAAGCTCGACCGGGGCTCGGCGGAGAAGACGAACGGTTCCGGTCCCCGCACCACGACGGCCTCGCCGACCCGTACCAGAAGTGGCTTGTCGCTCTCGGGGTGGACGATCCAGCCCTCGCCACGCAGCGGCACGCAGAGCGTCAGGGGCGCGCCGTCGGTGAACCGCAGCGCCCACGACGGTGACAGCACCGACCGACCGAAGGCGGCACCCTCCGCGCGTACGTCCCGCAGCAGACTGTCGAACGGGTCCATTCCTTCACGATAGGGCGCGGACGATCACACATGCCCGGCGTACGACCAGCCATGTCCGGCCGGCGGTCGGGCCGGTTGACTCGTGGCCATGACGAAAGAAACGACCGAGATCCTCGTCATCGGGGCAAGCGGGAAGACCGGACGCCGGCTGGTGCGCGTGCTGCGGGCGGCGGGCGCGCGCGTCCGGGCGGCTTCCCGCTCGGGCGAGGTGCGATTCGACTGGACGCAGCCGACCACCTGGCGGCCGGCCGTGGAGGGAGCGTCGGCGGTCTATCTCATCGCTCCGGCGGACCCCGAGACGGCTGACGACTTCGTGTCGCGGGCGGTGAAGGCGGGCGTCGGCCGGTTCGTGGCGCTCTCCGGACGCGGAATCGACAAGATCGACGGGGATTTCTCGCCGAGCATGGTGGCCGCGGAGCAGGCCGTGCGCGACTCCGGCGCGGAGTGGACGATCATCCGCCCGAACAACTTCAACCAGAACTTCGACGAGGACGTGTGGCGCCAGCCGCTGGCCGACGGCCGCCTGGCCCTGCCGATGGGCGCCACGCCGGAGCCCTTCATCGACGCCCAGGACGTCGCCGACGTCGCCGCGACCCTGCTGACCGAGGACGGCCATCACGGGCAGGTGTACGAGCTGTCAGGCCGCCACGCGCTCACCTTCGCCGAGGCGGTGACGACGATCGCCAGGGCGGCCGGTCGATCCATCCGGTACGTGGAGTTGACGCCGGAGGAGTACCGGACCGAACTGCTCGCCGAGGGTTACTCGACGGCCGACGCGACGGCGCTCAACGCCATGTTCGCGGGGATGCGCGCCGGGTATCTCGCCGAGCCGACCGACGCGGTGCGGCGACTCCTCGGACGCGACCCGATCGACTTCGACGCCTACGCCGCGAGGGCTGCCGCGGCCGGCGGATGGTCGTGACGCAGCCGGGACAGCAGCCGATCCAGTAACCCAGCCCGGGTGAGTCGACGGATGAGCCGTGGACGGTGGTTGAGGCGTTGCTGCCCGCGCCGGGTCGGCGTTCGGGTCCGGTGGCGGGATCACCGGCAGGTGATCAACGGGATCTGTGGAAGCTGCTGACCGGGACGTGGGATCGGATCCTGGCCCACGCGCACGAGCCGGTGCTTGTTTGTCGCACCCACGCGGCTTTGGTAGGAATGCACTCTTGCCTCTCGTCGGAACGGGGTCACGGTGACAACAACCGACTACGACAACTTTGCGGACGCCTACTCGGCGGAGAACGAGTCCGGCCTCTTCAACGCCTACTACGAGCGACCCGCAATGCTTCGCCTCGCCGGCAACGTCTCGGGCCGCCGAATCCTCGACGCGGGGTGCGGTTCCGGCCCGTTGTCAGCTGCGCTGCGCGCCAAGGGAGCCGTGGTCACCGGCTTCGACGTGAGTGCGGCCATGGTCGACCTGGCCCGTCAGAGGCTGGGTGAAGACGCCGACTTGCACGTGGCGGACCTGAGCGCGCCGCTGCCGTTCGCAGACGCCGAGTTCGACGACGTCGTCGCGTCCCTGGTCCTGCACTACCTGGAGGACTGGTCCGGCCCTCTCGCCGAGCTGCGTCGCGTGCTGAAGCCAGGCGGTCGCCTGATGCTCTCGGTCAACCACCCCGCCGGCTATGCGATCGAGTATCCCGAGGCCGACTACTTCGCGCTTACGAAGTACTCCGAGGACTACATCCTGGACGGCCAGACTGTGTGGCTGACCTTCTGGCACCGGCCGCTGCACGCCATGGCAGATGCTTTTGCTGCTGCTGGGTTCCGCATCGCGACGATCAGCGAGCCGCCCCCTTCTCCGGACACTCCTGCAGAGCTGCTTCCACCCGTCAAGGGCTCCGGGTCCTTCATGTGCTTCCTCTTCTTCGTCCTCGAGTCCGCCTAAAGGCGTGTTTCCTAAGCCGCTCAGAGCCACTCGGTTATGAAACGCCGGGGGCGGCTTCGGGCCAGACGAGCAGGACGGGACAGGGGGCATGGTCGACGATGAAGCGGCTGGCGGGGCCGATACTGCGAGGCCCGAGGTGGTTACGGCCGCCATCGCGGGCGAGGATGAGCAGGTCGGCGCCCTCGGCGGCGGCCACGACCTCCCGCTCGACGCGGCCGGTGCGCTCAACACGCTTACAGGGGCGCCCCAGGCGCTGCGCGGCTTCGGCGAGGAGTCGTTCGGCGGAGGCGGTGGCCAGGTGCTCGACCGCGGTGCCGGGGTCGCGTTCGGGATGGCCACGGCCGAGCAGCCCGGCAAAGGCGCCGTGCGCGGCGCCGGGGGCTTCGGGGCCGGTGACATGCAGCAGCACGATGTCGGCGGCCTCGGGTGCGTGGCTGCGGGCGGCGTCGATGCAGGAGGGCCAGGTGCCCTCGGTGATCCAGGCGATGACTCTCACGGTGATCAGCCTCCGATAGCGGTGAGCGAGGCCCACAGTGCCACCACCGCGAGCAGCAGGGCGGCAGGCACGGTGAACAGGCCGAGCCGGGTGAACTCACCGAACTCGACGTCACTGTCGTGTTCGTGCACGATGCGCCGCCACAGCAGGGTGGCTAGGGAACCGGCGTAGGTGAGGTTGGGTCCGATGTTCACCCCGAGCAGCACCGCGAGGACGGCACCGGGCCCGGACGGTGCGGTCAGCGGCAGCAGCACCAGCACGGCGGGCAGGTTGTTGATGACGTTCGCCAGCACCGCGGCCAGCACCGCGATAGCGAGCAGGGCCGCAAAGCCGGTGCCGCCGGGGACCAGATGGCCCAGGCCGGTGGCAAGGCCGTTGTCGACGACCGCGCGGACCACGATGCCCAGGGCCAGAACGAAGGCGAGGAACGGGACCGCGGCGGCGCGCACGATGGCGGTGGGACTGGTGCGGCGCTGCGCCAGAGCACGCACGGCCAGTACGACGGCACCGGCGAAGGCCGCCCAGGCAGGATTGACTCCGAGCGCGGAGGTCAGGACGAACCCGGCCAGTGTGCAGGCCACGGTGGCCAGAGCGAACACCGGCAGCTCACGGGGTTCGGCGGTGGGTGGGGCCTGGGCTCCGGCGTCCAGGTCGGTGGCGAAGAACCGGCGGAAGACCACGTACTCGGTACCGATGGCGGCCAGCCAGGGCAGGACCATCAGGGCGGCGAAGCGGGTGAAGCTCAGTCCGCTGGCAGCGAACGCGAGCAGGTTCGTGAGGTTGGAGACCGGCAGCAGCAGCGAGGCGGTGTTCGACAGGTGGGTGCAGGCGTAGACGTGCGGTTTGGGCCGGGCACCGAGCCTGGCGGCGGTGGCGAAGACCACCGGGGTGAGGAGCACGATGGTGGCGTCCAGGCTGAGCACCGCGGTGATCACTGATGCGGCTGCGAACACCTGGACCAGCAGGCGGCGCGGGCGACCTGCCGCGGTACGGGCCATCCATGCTCCGCACGCGTGAAACAGGCCCTCGTCGTCGCACAGCTGGGCCAGGACCAGGACGGCGGCGAGGAAGCCGATCACCGGTCCGAGCCGCGCGGCCTCGTCGCGGGCATGATCCAGCGAGATCGCTCCGGTGGCAATGACCACGCCTGCGGCCGGGACGGCGACGACCGCCTCCGGCCAGCCGAACGGGCGGACAACGGCGCACGCCAGCACCGCCAGGAGCAGAACGACGGAGACAGCCTCCGCCAGCGAGGAATTCACGATCAGGTCTTCTCCGCGGTGGTGCGGACTTCGGAGACCTGCCGGGCCAGCACGCTCACCCCCGGCTGCAGCACCCGGTTCCGGCGCAGCCAGCCCACCGAGTGATCGAACAGCGCCTTCGGCCCCTCCGCGTACGCCGCCCACGCCCGGCCGTGCAGGAACGCCCTGAACCGCCGGCCCTGGGCATGGTCCTCGTACGGGTGGTAGCCGTACGCGTCACGGATCTCCCACGCGTGCTCATACGCCGTCTTCAGCCGCTCGGTGTACTCCTTGACGCAGGAGACATCCTCAATCTCCATCTGATCGGCCAGACGCTCCACCACCGGCCACGGAACGGCCAGGGAGTCCTCCAGGAACAGCCCGATGTACCTCACCCCGTGCACATCTCAAGCGCGAAGCCGAGACGGTTGTGGTCACCGCGCCGGTTCGCGATCAGCTTCCGGTCCTCGTCGTCGAGAAAGAAGAATCGCTCCAGCCCGGGCCTCGCCGGCTCCTCAGCGAACTTCCCGTACGCCTCAGCCTGCTTATCAGTCAGAAATTCCACCGGCATGCGGCGGACGGTAGCCACTCCTCGCCAGTGATCGAGGATCTTCCGGCGAACCCCCGAAGAAGACCGATCACCTGTGCTAAACGTGTTTCGTAAGCCAGGCTGACGGCATCGAGGTCACGGCGTGGCCGCCGAAGTGGGAGAAACGACAACTCATCGACGGGATCCGGTGGCGAATCCGGATCGGTGCCCCCCTGGCGTGACGTCCCGGCCGAGTACGCGCCCTGGCCCACCGTCTACGGCCTGTTCCGCCGCTGGCAGCGTGACGGGACCTGGGACAGGATCCTGTCCGCGTTGCAGGCTGCCGGCGAGCCGGCCGACCACGCGCTGGGCCGATCGAGAGGCGGGCTGACCACCAAAAAACTCATCTGGCCTCCGAGCAGGGACAGAGAGTCCTCGCACTGATCGTGACCGCCGGGCACCGTGGTGACAGCCCGCAGTTCATCCCCGTCCTGCGCCGCATCCGCGTGACCCGCCTCGGTGTCTGCCGGCCCCGCACCTGCCCCGACCTGGTCCTGGCAGACAAGGCCTACACCAGCCGCGGCAATCGCAGCCATCTCCGCTCACGCGGAATCAACTCCTGCATCCCCCGCAAGACAGACCAGGACGCCTACCGCAAGGCCAAAGGCTCCAAGGGCGGGCGTCCACCCACGTTCGACAAGGACCTCTACCGGCTACGCCACGCCGTCGAGAACGGCATCAACAGGCTCAAACGCCACCGTGGCGTCGCCACTCGCTACGACAAGCTGCCGGTCCGCTTCCAAGACCATCACCATCATCACCGGGTGGCTCTGACCGGCTTATGAGACACGCCTTGGTCGCCCACCGGCGCCGCCCGGAACGTTCGCCGATACGCACGCGGCGACACCCCGGTGGCGGCCAACAGGTGCTGCCGCAGCGAACCACCCGATCCGAACCCGGCCTGCTCCGCGATCCTGTCCACCGGGAGGTCCGTGCTCTCGAGCAGTTCCCGGGCGCGTTCGACCCGCTGCTGGGTGAGCCAGGTCATCGGGCTCACCCCCACTTCGTCCTGGAACCGCCTGCTGAATGTCCGCACGCTCATGTTCGACCGGGCGGCAAGCTCGGCCAGGACCAGCGGCCGATCAAGGTGTTCGAGCGCCCACGCTCGGGCCGGTGCCGTCGTCGTCGTGTCCGCTTCGACCACGGGCCGCCGGATGTACTGGGCCTGGCCCCCGTCGCGCCAGGGTGGGACGACGCAGGAACGCGCCGCCTCGTTGGCGATCTCACTGCCGTGGTCCCGTCGGATCACGTGCAGACACAGATCGATTCCCGCCGAGACGCCCGCCGAGGTGAGCACGCTGCCGTCGTCGATGAAGAGAACATCGGCATCGACCATGAGGTCCGGGTAGAGGCCCTGAAGGTGGTCGGACTCACGCCAGTGAGTGGTCACCCGGCGTCCGTCGAGGATGCCCGCCGCCGCCAGGACGAAGGAACCCGTACAGATCGCCATCACGCGCGCGTCGGGGCGGACAAGCCCCAGCGCGTCCCGCAGCGGCGCAGGAAGTTCCTTCTGTTCACCCCATTCTCGCCCGCTGGCCGAGGGAGGGATCACCAGGGTGTCCGCCTGGGCCAGCACCGTGTGGTCGTGGTCCACGGCGATCGCGAAGTCGGCCGAGGTGCCGACCGGGCCGCCATCGAGCGAACAGGTGGTCACCGAGTACAGCGGCTTGCCGTCGGGGCCGAGGGCGGCGCCGAAGAGCCGCGAGGGGATGGCCAGCTCGAACGGGACGACGCCGGGAAGCGCGAGCACAACGACGCGATGCATGGCCAGATCCTGACACATGTTGTCCATCTGGCCACTGTAGGGGCCCTGCCCCTCCGGAGATGCTGGACGGGCGCGGCCGCCCGATGCGGCCGGGACGACAGGTGAGGAGCACAGTGACAACCAGCTCAGGGCGAGCGCCGGACCGCATGCTCGCCGTCAGCCAAGACGTGGCCGGGGCACCCGACGTACTGAAGATCATCGAGATGGAGCGTCCGGTCCCCACACTCGGCGAGATCCTCGTCCGCGTCCAACGCCGCTGGGGTGAACCCCACCGACTGGAAGACCCGCGCTCGAGGCCAGTTCGCCACCGGCGCGCTCCCCCCGTTCGTCCTGGGGTTCGACGTCTCCGGGGTGGTCGAGGAGGTGGGGCCCGGGGTGACCCTGTTCGCGCCGGGCGACGAGGTGTTCGGCATGCCGCGCTTCCCGCATCCGGCGGGCGCGTACGCGGAGTTCGTGACCGCCCCCGCCCGGCACTTCTGCCGTAAACCGACAAACATCGACCACACGACCGCCGCGGCGTTGCCGCTGGCGTCCCTGACCGCGTGGCAGGCTCTCGTCGACACCGCCGACGTCCGGCCGGGCCAGCGCGTCCTCGTCCATGCCGCCGCCGGCGGAGTCGGGCACCTGGCGGTGCAGATCGCCAAGGCGCGCGGCGCACGGGTCGTCGGCACCGCAAGTGCCGGCAAGCACGACCTTCTTCGCGGGCTGGGCGCGGACGAGTTGATCGACTACACCACGGAGGACTTCGGCGTCCTCCGAGACATCGATGTCGTGCTCGACACCCTCGGCGGGGACTACACCCCGCGCTCACTCCGGACCCTGCGCAGGGGCGGGATCCTCATCTCGCTTCTGCCCATGGCCCCCGACTTCCCCGCCGACCTTGCCGAGGAACTCGACGTCCGCGCCACCCGAATCCTCGTCGAACCCGACCATGCGGGCATGAAGGCGGTCGCGGATCTCGTCGCTCGTGGGCAGCTGCGGCCACTCGTCGACACCACTCTCCCGCTGAGGGAGGCGGCTCAGGCCCACGAGCGCGGCGAGACCAACAGCACCACCGGGAAGATCGTCCTCTCCGTCGTCGCCTGAGGCCCGCCCTCGCACGCGACGCTGCTCCCACCACGTCACTCACTGAAGGAGTTCCATCCGCATGAGCAACGCGACACCTCCCAGCACGGCCGCCGTCGTCGAATCCTTCTTCGCGCGATTCGGCGCCGGTGATGTACCCGGACTCGTCGACCTCTTCGCCGACACGTTCGACTTCGCGGTCAACGGGACCCCCAACATCCCCTGGTCCGGGCAGCGCTCCACCCCGGCCGAGCTGCCGGACTTCTTCGGCTCGTTCGGACGCGTACTCGGACCGGCTCAGGAGTACAACGTCACGGCGACGGTCGTCGACGGGGAGAACGCGGTCGTGCTCGGGCACAACAAGTTCGAGGTCCTCGCCACGGGGAAGACGTTCACCAACCACTTCGCGCTGCACATCGGAGTCAAGAACGGCAAGATCACGACCTATCACATGTACGAAGACACCTATGCGATCGACGCCGCGTTCGCCGCGTGAGCCGCGGACGAGCTGACCACGGTTGAGCCGTGCGGTGATCGGAATCGACTGTCCGGATACCGATCACCGCACGCTGTGCCTCACCACCCGTTGCCGAGCAGCGAGAACCGTGCCGCCGTGCGATCGGCGCAGCCTGGTGGCGATCCGGAAAAGCTCAAACAGCAGTACCGGACTCTGTTTGCTCCCTTGCGGCTGGCTCGGTTGCCGCATTTCCCCGCTGCGCAGCCGGCCAGGGCTCTCCGCCATGAAGACCGGCCACCTCGCGTTCCGGGATCCGTGCCACGAGAACAATCACCCGCTCGGGCTCAGCCGGTGCCCCGTCCGAGCACGCGCACTTCGGCCTGCTCGGCGAGGGTTGCGTCAGCCAGGATGGAGAACACGAGGTCGCCGTCCGTCCGGCTGTACCCATCGGCCGCCAACTCGACGACCGCGCCAGAACGCAGCTCAACGACCCAGCGGGTCGGTGGTCCGGCAGCGAACCTCACGGCTCGAAGGCTAACGCCCGGAACAGCTGGGCCAACGCCGAGTCGGAGGTCCATGCCAGCGGCACACGGTTTAGGAATGAAGTACGGCTAACGCCCGTGCTGGGCGTATGACCTGCTGCTACGGCCGAGCACAAGACAGCTCTTCCAAGATCAGTCCGTGGATGGTCCGTGAGTTCGGCCCAACTTGCTGAGCGAGCGCCATAGACGGCGGTCCAGTCCTGGACGGCCTGACTTGGCCCCTGGTAGCACCCGCTATGGCCCGTGGAGGCCCGACAGCTTCGACTGCGGTCAGGGCTCAGCGACGCTTACGGCGGGCCGCCCAGACCCCGCCAACGATCGCCGCAGCAGTCGGCAAGAGGCAGCAAAGCGTCAGGACGAACAGATGCCACGGCTTGATTGCTCCCATGGCAAGAGGATAGGCACCGCTTCCCAACACCGGCTGTCCCTGTCAGCGTCAGTTTGAAGATCGCTTTCGGCTGAAGTGACCGCCTGAGACCGGACACCTCCTGAATTGGGATCCTGCCGAGGAGGAGAAAACCGCTGTGGCTCGACAGAGCAAGTACCTCGCGACGGCAGCCCGCCCGATGACCTGGCCGCTGACGAGCGAGCCGAGCTGATCCGCTTGCGGCGTCAGGTCGCGCAACTGGAGCTGGAGAAGGAGATCTTGAAAAGCCGCAGTCTTCTTCGCACGCGAGACAGAGCGGTGACCCGTACTGAGGAGTACCAGGTGGAACCGCAAGGCGGCGCACCGTCCAAATCTCGGCAACTCCGTCGACAGCCGCGACGGCGGACCGACCGGAGTGCTCGATCACGGTCTACGCCGCGCGGAATCCAGCGCTGCCCGACGCACACTGATCTGGATCGCGCAGATACCCCGCTCCGGACCGAGGTAGAAGTGATCGATCTTGATGTCCGTGTCCGCAATGCCAGCGGCCCAGAGATCTCGGCGAGTCGGTCGCGGTGGCAGATCGACGCCAAGGTCAGCCAAGCGCCTCCATGCCTGAGCCACTACGGCGGCCTGGTCCTCGGACCAGGCCAGCGACACCCAGTCCGCGTCGCGCTCCTCCTGCAAACGGCGCCCAGTCTCCGCCAGGCGCTTTTGTTTACTGCTCTTGCCCACACTGCGACAGTGGCGCACCGAACCAGCCAGGACAAGAAAGATCCCCGCACCGCCAGTTGGAAATCGTCCTCACTGGCACGTAGCCGGCACGGCTGGGCGGCGGGCGCGCGGCTGTCCGGCGGCGTCCGGCCTACCGCCCCGGCCTTCGAATCGGGGGCGCCTTGCCGTGTCGGCGGCTCTCCGCGCGCCTGGACCCAGGTACCCGGTGGCAACCCGCGAGTCGGCGCGGCAGCGACCTAGCAGACATCCTCAGGGCGGCCTGCGGCTACGAGTAGTCGAGACCGATCCGTGCCGCAGCCGCACGTAGTCATCGACGGAGACCCAGGGCTACCCGCTGCGCGACCGGGTAGTCGGGAGTTGAGTGGAGGGTGCAGGGGCGGGCGGGGCGGGTAGGCCCCGCGACGCAGGTGGGAGGTGCAGCCGGTGCGCGGGGGCGACGATGAGCCGAACGGACCGGAGGCCGCTGCCGATCGTGGGCCCCATGTGCTGCGGGAGTACGCGCTGCTCGCCGACGGGCGCCGCGGCGCGCTCGTCGGTCCGGACGGGAACGTGAGCTGGCTCTGCGCCCCGGGCTGGGCCGACCCTCCCCTCTTCAGCCGGCTCATCGGCGGCCGGGGCGACTACCTCGTGACCCCGGCGAACCCGCGGTTCGTCTGGGGAGGGCACTACGAAGCGGCCTCCCTGGTGTGGGTGAGCCGCTGGGTGACCACGAACGGGATCATCGAGTGCCGCGAGGCGCTCTTTTTTCCCGGCGAGAAGCATCGGGTGGTGCTGCTGCGCCAGATCCGCGCGGTGGACCGGGAGGCGGTCGTCCGGGTCCGGCTGGATCCTCGGGCCGACTTCGGCCGCGAGCCGTTGCGCGACGTACGGCGGGAGGGCCCCCACTGGCTGGCCCGCTCGGGCAGCCTGCACCTGCGGCACAGCGGTGGCGAGATGCTCGACCGGACCGAGGACGGCCCGCTCTGCGGCGAGATCACCGTACCGGCGGGCGGGCGGCACGATCTGGTGCTGGAGATCGCCACCCGCCCGCTCGACGAGGCGTCGCCCGAGCCCTTCGAGCTGTGGCGGACGACCGAATTCACCTGGCGGCAACTGGCGCCCCCGCTGGCCGGCGGCCCCGCCCAGCGGGACGCGGTTTTCGCGTACGTCGTGCTGCGCGGCCTCACCCAGCCCGGCGGGGGGATGGTGGCGGCGGCGACCACGGCACTGCCGGAGCGGGCGCTGGCCGGGCGCAACTTCGACTACCGGTACGCCTGGCTGCGGGACCAGACCTTCGCCGGCCGGGCGTCGGCGCTGATCGGCCGGTACGACCTGCTGGACTACGCCGTCGCGTTCCTCACCGAACGGGTGCTGGCCGACGGCGACCGGCTCTCCCCCGCCTACACCGTTGACGGCGACCCGGTCCCGGACCAGGAGGAGCTGGGTTACCTGGCGGGCTATCCAGGGGCGCCGCCGAGGGTCGGCAACTGGGTCCGCGGGCAGTTCCAGCTCGATGTCCTCGGCGAGACGCTGCTGCTGCTGGCCGTCGCCGGGCGGCACGACCGGCTGGACCAGGCCTCGTGGCGGGCGTTGGAGCTGACGGTCCGGATCATCGGGAAACGCTGGCGCGAGCCGGACTCCGGCATCTGGGAACTGCCGCCCCGCCAGTGGACCCACTCGAAGCTGATCTGTGTGGCCGGGCTGCGCGCGGCGGCCGGGGTCGCGTCGGGCGGACAGGCAGGACGATGGTTGGCCCTGGCCGATGCGATCCTCGCCGACGCGGCAGCCCACGGGCAGCATCCGTCCGGGCGCTGGCAGCGGGCGTACGACGACGGGCGGGTCGACGCCGCGTTGCTCTTCCCCGGCATCCGGGGCGCGGCGCCGGCAGGGGACGCGCGGACCGAGGCGACCCGGCGGGCGATCCTGGCGGAGTTGGAATGCGACGGATACCTGTACCGGTTCCGCCCCGACAGCCGCCCACTGGGGGACGCCGAGGGAGCGTTCCTGCTCTGCGGTTTCGCGGCCGCGATGGCCGCCTGGCAGGCCGGCGACGTCGTGGAGGCGAACCGGTGGTTCGAGCGTAGCCGGGCCGCCTGCGGCCCGGCGGGCCTCTTCACCGAGGAGTACGACGTGCAGCAGCGGCAGTTGCGCGCGAACCTGCCCCAGGCGTTCGTGCACGCGCTGATGTTGGAGACGGCGGTGACCCTGGGTCAGGCGGTACCCTGCCCATCGCCCGGCTGAGCGGTCTACCCGCCGCCCGTGCCCGAGATGAGTGCCAGCCCGGTCTCCGGGTCCACCCGCTTGGCCAACTCAGGCGCCACCTCGGAGATCATCAGTTCCAGTGTCGGCCAGACCCGGCCCCGGAGCAGGTGCCCGCCCATGGTGCTGCCGTCGGCGCGGCCGAGCACCGCGTGCACGTGCAGCGCCGGCGCCCCGTCCCGCTCGGCAACGTCGCCGAGCAGGGAGAGCACCTCGACCTGCTCGCGTACCGGGATCCGGCGGTAGTCGCCGGTGTCCCGGTCGAACCACCCGACCTCGGCGTCGGCGAAGCCGCCGACGGCGGTCACCCGGGCGGCGTGTATCCGCTGCTCGCGCAGCGCCGCCCCCACGGCCTCGACCGCCTCCTCCCCCTTGTCGCAGACCACCACGAGGACCCGTCCGGTCTGGTGGTGCAGCTCGTGCGCCCTCATCGCCGACCGCCCCGCCGCCAACCGGCCGGCAGGGCGGTCACCGTGCTGCCCCGACCGGTTTGGGCGACCACGCTGGTGTGCCGGGCCGGCACCGCCGTCGTCGCGTCCATCGCACCCTTTCCTCTCTCCGGCGCGGCCTCAGCCCACCCGGTACCGCTCCGCCTCGGCGGCACGCAGCTCCAGCCCGTGGCCCGGCCGGTCCAGCGGCACCGGGGCGCCGCCTCCCGCCGCGGACACCGCACCGTCGAAGAGCATCGCCTCGATCCGGACGTGGTCGTGGAACCACTCGATGTGGCGCAGGTTCGGCGTCGCTGCCGCCACGGCCAGGTGCTGGTGGGGCGCGCAGTGCGCGGACACCTCCAGGCCCGAGGCGGCGGCCACCGCCGCCGCCCGAAGGAATTCGGTGATGCCACCGCACCGGGTGACGTCGATCTGCAGGCAGTCGACGTACGGGGCCATCCGATGGAAGTAGACGAGGTCGAAGCCGTACTCCCCCGCCGCGACGTCGGGCAGCACCTGGTCGCGGACCAGCCCGAGGCCGACCAGGTCGTCTGAGCTGACCGGTTCCTCGTACCAGCGCACGTCGAGGTCGGCCGCGGCCCGGGCCATCCGTACCGCCTGCTTGCGCTGGTACCCGCCGTTCGCATCGACGTACAACTCGGCGTCGTCGCCGATGGCGCGTCGGGCGGCCACCATCCGGGCCAGATCCTGCGGCGCGTTGGTGCCCCCGGACTCGCCAATCTTGATCTTCACCCGGGGGATGCCCTGGTCGTGCACCCAGCCAAAAAGCTGCCGGTGCTGCCGCTCGGCGTCGTAGGTGGTGAATCCGCCGCTGCCGTAGACCGGCACCTGCCGGCGGGCAGTGCCGAGCAGCCGGGCCAGCGGCAGGCCGTGCCGGCGGGCCATGAGGTCCCAGATCGCGCAGTCGGCTGCGGAGAGCGCCAAGCCGGCGATTCCGGGCCGCCCGGCGTTTCTCAGCCGCCGCCGCATGGCCGACCACGCAGCCGGTACGTCGTCCGGGTCGAGCTCGGCCACCACGGGCGCGAGCAGGTCCGTGACGACCGGGACCACCGCTGCGGGCCCGTACGTCCAGCCGGTGCCCACCTGGCCGTCGGCCTCCGCGCGGACCAGCACCATGGTGGTGCTGTCCCAGGCGAAGGTGCCGTCGCCCTCGGGCGCGTCGGTCGGCACCCGGTACGCCGCCGCGCTCAGCCGCACCGCCGTCACCGCCCCCGGCGGCGGCTGGCCAGCGCGGCGACCGGCGCCAGCGCGGCCAGCCCGACGAGGCTGGTGGCGAGTACGCGGGCAGCCCGGGAGGGCCGCTCCGGACGTTGCCCCCACCGCTGCTCGGGGCGGGCGGTCACCCGCTCACCACGCAGGCCGGCCCGCAGCAGTTCGGCGAGGTGGATCGCGGAGCGACCGCCGGTGGCGCTCTGCTCGACCTGCGTACGGCAGCTGAAGCCGTCGGCCAGGATGACGTCAGTGTCGGCGGCGCCCCGGACGGCCGGCAGCAGGACCCGCTCGGCGCAGGCCGCGGAGACCTCGTAGTGCCCCGCCTCGAAGCCGAAGTTGCCGGCCAGCCCGCAGCAGCCCGAGTCGAGGAGTTCGGCCTGGACCCCCGCCTCGGTGAGCACCGCCTGGTCCGCGGTGGTGCCGAGGATGGCGTGCTGATGGCAGTGGGTCTGGATCAGTGCGTGCGCGGGCAGCTTCGGCGCCTGCCATCCGGGGCTGTGCTCGTGCAGCAGCTCGGCCAGGGTGACGGTCTGCTGCCGCAGACGGTGTACGTCCTCGTCGCCGGGGAAGAGTTCCCGGGCGTCGCCGCGGAACACCGCGGTGCAGCTCGGTTCCAGCCCCACGATCGGGGTGCCGGCCCGCAGGTGGGGTCGGAGCACCTCCACCGTTCGCCGTAACACCTTCTTCGCCATGCCGAGCTGTCCCGTGGAGATCCAGGTGAGCCCGCAGCAGACCGGCTGCTCCGGCACCCGGACCCGCCAGCCCGCCGCCTCCAGCACCTCGACGGCCGCCTGGGCGATGCCCGGCTGAAAGTGGTTGGTGAAGGTGTCCGGCCAGAGCATGACCTCGCCGCGCCAGCCGTCGCCGGTCGGCCAGCGGTCCGCGAACCAGTGCTGGAAGGTCTCGGTAGCGAAGACCGGGATCTCCCGGCGCTGGTCGATGCCGCCGACCAGCTTGGCGAGCCGGCCCAGCCCGGGCCCCTGGGCCAGCGCGTTCACCACCCGGGGCGCCCGGGCGGCGACCGCGGCCACCACCGGCAGCCAGCCCATCGAGTAGTGCGGGCGGGGTCGGAGCCGGCCCTGGTAGTGATGGGACAGGAATTCCGCTTTGTACGTCGCCATGTCCACGTTGACCGGGCAGTCGGACTTGCAGCCCTTGCAGGCCAGGCAGAGGTCGAGCGCGTCGCG
Organism: Micromonospora sp. NPDC047730; assembly: GCF_043204765.1. Taxonomy (NCBI): domain Bacteria; kingdom Bacillati; phylum Actinomycetota; class Actinomycetes; order Micromonosporales; family Micromonosporaceae; genus Micromonospora; species Micromonospora sp. NPDC047730. The sequence continues at coordinate 278,091 of NZ_JBIDCU010000004.1, forward strand.
AACCGCCTCGGAGCGCCAGCCGTCGGCGATGGTGCCGCCGCGGGCGGTGCCGTCGAGCATCTCGAACAGCAGGCGTGCCCGGCCCCGGGTGGAGTGCTCCTCCTCCCGGGTGACCATGTAGGACGGGCACATCACCCCGCCGTGCGGTCGCCGGCACTGGCCGACGCCCACGCAGCGCAGCACCGCCCGGCCGAAACTGCCGTCGTCGTCGGGATAGTGGAAGTGGGTTGCCACCTGGCCGTGGTTGTAGTCGACGCCGAGCCGCAGGTGACTGTCCAGCGGGTAGGGGGCCGCCACCTTGCCCGGGTTCATCCGGTCGTCCGGATCGAAGATCGCCTTGAACTGCCCGAACGCGCGAACAAGCCGGTCGCCGAACATCTTCGGCAGCAGTTCACCGCGGGACTGCCCGTCGCCGTGCTCTCCGGAGAAGGAGCCCCCGTAGGAGACCACCAGATCCGCGGCGCGCTCGACGAACGAGCGGAACTGCCGTACCCCCTCGGCGGTCGTCAGCTTGAACGGGATACGGGTGTGGACGCAGCCCTGCCCGAAGTGCCCGTAGAGCGAGGCCTGTTCGAAGCCGTACTCGTGGAGCAGCGCGTCGAGATCGCGCAGGTAGTCGCCGAGCCGTTCGGGAGCGACGGCCGAGTCCTCCCAGCCCTCCCAGGTGTCGGGTTCACCCGGCACCCGGGCGGTGGCACCGAGTCCGGACTCGCGGACCAGCCACATCTGGTGCTCGTCTGCCTCGTTGTCGAACCGGTGCGCGGTCGGCCCGCCGTCGCGGCACAGATCGTTGATCATCCGCTCGGCCGCAGCGTCGGCCTCCTCGCGGGTGTCGCCACCAAACTGCACCATCAGCCAGCCGCCGCCCGCGGGCAGCTTGTGCAGCGCCTCCGGGTGCAGGTGCTTACGCTTCTCGAAGTTGATCAGCTTGTCATCGAGCCCCTCCAACGCGATCGGGTCGTACGGCAGGACCCGCGGTACGTCGTCTCCGGCGGCGGCGATGTCCGGGTAGGACAGGAACACCATCGACTTGGCCCGTGTCACCGGCACCAGCGTCAAACGGGCCCGCAGCACGGTGACCAGTGTCCCCTCGGAGCCGACCAGCGCCTGTGCGACGTGAAAATTGTTCTCCGGCAGCAGGCTGTCCAGGTTGTATCCGGAGACCCGGCGCGGGATGTGCGGGTAGCGGGTACGGATGTCGCTCTGGTACTCGTCCCGCAGCGCCCGCAGCTGGCGGTAGATCTCGGCCTGCCGACCGCCCCGTCGCTCGATCTCGGCGTACTCCTCGTCGCTGGTCTCGCCGACCCACATCCGGGTGCCGTCGTAGAGCAGTACCTCCATCTCGACGAGGTTGTCGACCACCTTGCCGGTGCGCTGCGCGGTGGAGCCGCAGGAGTTGTTGCCGATCATCCCGCCGATGGCGCAGTGGCTGTGGGTGGACGGGCGCGGCCCGAACTCCAGCCCGTGCGGTGCCAGCAACTCGTTGAGCGTGTCGAGCACGATGCCGGGCTCCACCAGGCAGGTGCCGGCCTGCGGGTCGACCTCCAGCAGCCGGTTGCAGTACTTCGACCAGTCGATGACCACGGCCACGTTGGTCACCTGTCCCCCGAGGCTGGTACCACCGCCCCGGGAGAGCACCGGCGCGCGGTGGCGGCGGCAGACGGCGACCGCGGCCACCGCCGCCTCGACGGTCCGGGGCACCACCAGGCCGAGCGGCACCTGGCGGTAGTTGGAACCGCCGGTGGCGTACGCGGCCCGTGAGCCGGCGTCGAAGCGCACCTCCCCGTCCACCTCGGCGCGCAGGTCCGCGGCGAGCGCGGCCAGGTCGACGTGGTGCGCCGGCTCGGGCGGCCGCAGGACGGGCGCGGGCAGGGACACCGGCTCCGTGGCCGGAGCTGCCCTCCGTGCCGTGCCCGTGACTCGCCGGGTCATGACCGCAGCTCGTTGATCTTGTCTCGGGCCACGGTGGCGAGGGTGGCGACCTTGTGCGGCTGGCCCCGCAGGAACGCCTCGGTGAAGTGCTTGGCCTGTTCGTACCGGACCTTGCCGGGCATCGGCGGCTCGTCTGGGTTGACGTCACAGTCGACCAGCGCCGGGCCCGGATAAGCCAACGCCTCACGGATCGCGTCCGGCACCGCCTTCGGGTCGGTGACCTTCACGCCGTACCCACCGCAGGCCCGTGCCCACGCGCCGAAGTCGGCCTCGGGCTGCCGGTGCCGCACCGCGTACTCCGGGTAGCCGAGGACGATCTGCTCCCAGAGGATCTGGCCGTACGAGTTGTTGTTGTTGACCACCACCTTGATCGGCAGCTCGTGCCGCACGGCGGTGAGGAACTCGGCCATCAACATCGCGAAGCCGCCGTCGCCGACGAACGCGATGACCTGCCGGCCGGGGAACGCGTGCTGCATGGCGATCGCGTACGGCAGGCCTGGCGCCATGGTGGCCAGGTTGCCGGAGAGGTAGAACTCGCGGCCGCCGCGGATGGTCCAGTGCCGCGCCGCCCAGGTGGCGATCGTGCCGGAGTCGCAGGTGAGGATGGCGTCCGAGGTGGCGGCCGCGTCGATGCAGCTGATCAGGTACTGCGGGGCGATCGGATCCCGCCCCGGGTCCTGCAGGGCGATCATGTCCGCGCGCCAGGCGTCCCGCGCCTGCTGGTACTTCGTCAGGAAGGACCGGTCCGATCGGGCCTGGATCATCGGCAGCAGTTGCTGCAACGCCAGCTTCGCGTCCGCGGTCACCGCCGCGTGCACCGGCAGGCGCAGGCCGATCAGGCTCGCGTCGATGTCGATCTGGACCACCTTGGCCTGCCCCGGCGCGGGCAGGTACTTCCCGTACGGGAAAGAGGTGCCCACCATCAGCAGGGTGTCGCACTCCTCCATCAGCTCCTCGCTCGGCTTCGTGCCGAGCAGGCCGAGGCCGCCGGTGGTGAGCGGGTGGTCGTCCGGCACCACCAGCTTGCCGGGCAGGGTCTTGACGATCGGGCTGGCCAGTGCTTCGGCCACCGCGAGCACCTCGTCCCGGGCGTGGCGGGCGCCGACTCCCACCAGCATGGCCACCCTCTTCCCGGCGTTGAGCACCTCCGCCGCCCGGGCCAGGTCGGCCTGCGCCGGCGCCACCGGCGGCTGCGACACCGCGGCGCTGCTCGCCGGTGGCACCCCCGGGCTGACGTGCCGGTAGGGGTCCTCGCCGACGGCGGCGACCTGCACGTCGTTGGGAAAGGTCAGATGGGCGACGCTGCGCCGCGCCAGGGCGTGCCGGATGGCGATGTCGACCACGCCGGGCACCTGCTGGGGGTTGGTGACCATCAGGTTGTACGCGTCCGCCACGTCCTGGTAGAGCAGCGCTGTGTGTACCTCCTGCTGGTAGTGGGAGCCGAGCACGGACGTCTCCTGCATGCCGGTGATGGCGAGCACCGGGACGTGGTCGAGCTTGGCGTCGTAGAGCCCGTTGAGCAGGTGGATGGCGCCCGGCCCGGAGGTGGCGGCGCACACCCCGATCCGGCCGGTGGCCTTGGCGTACCCGGTGGCCATGAAGGCCGCCGCCTCCTCGTGGTGCACCAGCACGAACCGCAGCTTCTCCCGCTGCCGGCGAAAGCCCTCCATCAGGCCGTTGATGCCGTCGCCAGGGAGGCCGAAGACGGTGTCGACGCCCCACTCCACCAGTCGTCGGGCAAGGCCTTCGCCTACGATCTCCTGCACGTCACGCCTCCTGAATCCGTACCCCCGCGGTCCCGGACGGCTACCCGGCATCCGATCCGTCGCGAGCTACCCGTGACGATTCGCGGCAAACGTCCGAACTGGCGTTTTCGGCCGAGCGGCGGTGACATGCCGGGCCGATGCCGCCGGACCACCCGCTGCTCGCCCCCGCTCGTAAGCTGCGGGTGCTCCGGCCCGCGACCGCTCAGCGGCGGCGGCGGCGGCGCGAGATCAGCAGGCCGAGGACCAGACCCGCCAGGAGCAGGGCGATCTGCTTACCGGAGACCGACGACTTCAGCTGGCCGAGTCCTCTCCTGGGGTCGACGAGGGTGCCCGCGGCGTCACCAATCCTTCCGATGATCACGTCGTCGATCCGGCTCCGTTTCATCGCCCACCGTCCATTCCTGTATGGCCCCGCAGGTTCCCGGGCCGCCGTGGCCGCCCATGTCGACGATGTTTCAGCGCCCCAGCTCGTCGCGGGCGGCCGAGGAACCGGCCGGCACCACCCGGCCGGCGGTGCTGGACACCGCATCGCGTACCTCGTCCGCCAGCCGGGCGGACCTTCCGCCCGCCGCACGCAGCCGCTCCAGGCCCGCGGCGCCGAGGAACACGGCAGCGGCCACGTACCCGGCGGTCATCCCGGCAGCCGCCAGCCGTCGCGGCAGGAACGCCTCCAACATGCGCAGCGAGGTCGCCGAGGCCGCCCCGACAGCCAGCACCGCACACCCTCCGGCGGCGGCCAGCAGCACGAAGCCGAGCCCGGCCGGGCGGGCGGCGTCCGCGAGCTGGGTGCGTACCGCTCGAACCTCCTCGCGTACCACCTCGGCCACGTCCTCGGCCAGGCGGTCGGTGGGACTGGCTGGTCGGCCGCCACCCCCGGGCTGGTTCGCCATGCCCATCGGGCCTCCCTCGGCTCGTCTCGGCCCGGTCGAGTACCCCGAAGCAGCACCCCCATTCGCTCCCGTCCCACAGCGGCGGCTTGGGGGACCGCGCAGCACGAGCCGGGCGGTCACTTGGAGGGACCGGGCGGAAACGGCGGCGTACGACTCACCGCTGCGCCGGGGACCACTCGCGCTGCGTCAGGACCCTGTAACTCCGGCTCCGCCGCCGGTCTCGGACCGATCTGGAGGTAGCCGCTCTGGAGGTAGGCATGGGCGGCAATCGGTCCTTCAGCGCCGCCAGCCGCGCGTCCGCCCGGTCACAGCTGCCCAAAGCCGCGACCGCTAGGCAGAGAAAGGCGGCCCGCAGAGGCGGTCCCGCCAGAAGCGAAAAGCCCGTCCGCGACGCGCCGGGCGACGGTGCCGTCCTCCATCGCGGTACGCACCGCCACCGGCATCCGCCCGAGGGGGAACCGCCCCGCGCGGAGCTGGTGCGCGACAGCGTCTGTGGGCGTCTCCGCCATCGCCTCCAGCTGTCGGTCGAGGATGCTCGCGGTGGCCCCATCCACGGCTTCGGGTCAGCAGGTCGAGGGCGAGTTTGACAGTGCCGAGGTCGTCGTACCGGGCTGCCAAGATGCGGGCGTGGACGACGCGTTGACGGTGCTGAGGCGAGAGTTCGAGTCCGTGGATGGGAGCTTCCTGCTCCGACTGCGCTGTGAACTCGTCTGGGACCGGGCAGCGTTCAGCCGGTTGGAGCAGGCGATGCGGGTGGCCTGTGAGCAGCGCGAGGGTCATGACGACTTGCCGCGCTGGATGGCTGAGGGGTTCTACGAGGTCTCACACTTCGTGGCGGAGTGGACCGCGCACTCGCACTTTCCTCGGCCGGAGCCGGCCCAGCACTACCAGGATTGCCTGGAGCGGTTGCGGGACCTGGCGGACTGGTTCTTTCGCGGGTGGCATGCCTACCAGGAGCCGCACCTGTGGCGTGATCTCTAGCGTCATGCAGAAGAGTTGTGTTGTGCCTTGGCGGGAATCTGGTCAGCGGTCTTGGTCCAGCGGAACGGCTGGCAGCGTTCGTCGTAGCCGTCGATGAACGCGCGGATCGCGGCGATCAGGTCGGCGACGCTGGTGAAGCTGCCGCGGCGTATGGCCTGCCGGCTGATGATCCCAAAGAAGATCTCCACCATGTTCATCCAGGACGCACTGGTCGGAGTGAAGTGCATGGTCATCCGCGGATGTTTGGCGAGCCACGCCTTGACGTTCGGGTCGTTGTGGGTGGCGTAGTTGTCAGCTACCACGTGCAGCTTCACTCTCGGGTGGGCCTTGGCGACCTGCTTGAGGAAGGCCAGGAACTCGGCATTGGAGTGCCGCTCGTAGCAGGCGTTCGCGGTGATCTTTCCAGTGGCGACCTCCAGGGCGGCGAACAGCGTGGTGGTGCCGTGTCGCCGGTAGTCGTGGGTGCGGCGCTCCGCCGCGTCGAAGCGCATCGGCAGCAGCGGCGCGGCCCGGTCCAGCGCTTGGATCTGCGACTTCTCGTCCACGCACACCACGACCGCGTTGGCCGGCGGATCCAGATACAGGCCGACCACATCGCGAATCTTGGCTTCCAGCTGCGGGTCGGTGGAGGACTTGAGCGTCTCAACGCGATGCGGCTGCAGCCCCCAGGCTCCCCAGATCCGGGCCACCTCGGCGAAGCTGACCGGCAGCCCAGCCCTGGTCAAATGGTCCGCGAGCAGCCGCGCCGATATGCGGGAAAGACCACGCCGTCCGTCGTAAGACGCGGCGGTGGTTCCAGCCTCGTACCCAGTGCGACGCACACTGCGTGGGCAGCCGCGACCTTCACGTCACCCTCAGCGGTGTCCACCGGCCAATCCACAATCTTCTTCACCGTGGCCTTGTAGCCACCGGGTCCCGCCACGCGGGCGAGCGCATAGCGCACGCCCTCGACCGCCTCAGCCACCAATCGATCATTGACCGGCCGATCGATCACAGCTCGCAACCCATAGACATCCCGCAGCCAGGCAAAGGCATCCGGGGAAACGTCTACCTCGTCACGGTCTGCCCGCTCGACCGCGACAGCCACATCCGCCGCATGCCCAATCCGGCCAACCATCTGCCGAAGGCGAAACTCTCCCTGCACGGCCAGACGATACCGGCTCCGGTTCTTCGTCCCGAAGAAACGATCACCCGTCGATGAGCTGAGCGACCGGTATGGGCGAAATACCGGAACGGTCCGCCATCGCAGCCGGCTGTCCGACTCCGCTTGATGGCTGACACGGCGCCCTCCGTTGATGCTTGACGCCGTGGCGATGCACCGCCGGCTCTGCTGTGGTGGCCGGGTAATTCCGATGACGGCCATTGGGCGGGCAGCAAGGATGGTGCGTCGAGGGGGTGCGACCACGGATGGCACTTACGGATGGCACGGACCAACAGCATCGACCCGTCGCCCTGGTGACCGGTGCCGGCCGCAGCGCCGGCATCGCTGCATCGGTGGTGCTGACGCTGGCTCAGACCGGCTGGGATGTCGGCTTCACCTACTGGACCCCGTACGACGAGCGGATGCCCTGGGGAGCCGATCCCGAGGCCATGACGCAGCTCAGCAGCCAAGCCGCCAAGCACGGGGCAAGAACTGCCGCAGTCGAGGCGGACCTCGCTGATCCTCACGCCACGGCTGGCATCTTCAAGGCCGTGGAGCGAGAGCTGGGCTCGGTCAGCGCGCTCGTCCTCGCCCACTGCGAGAGCGTCAAGTCGGGCCTGCTCGACACCAGCATCGAGAGCTTCGACCGTCACTTCGCGGTCAACACCCGGGCGAGCTGGCTCCTGATTCGCGAGTACGCCCAACGGTTCCAAGGGCCACATGGCACCGGACGCATCGTCAGCCTGACCAGTGACGCTACCGTCGGCAACCTTCCCTACGGAGCCAGCAAAGGCGCTTTCGATCGGATCACCCTGGCCGCTGCTCAGGAACTGGCCCACCTCGGCGTGACCGCCAACGCCATCGATCCGGGTCCAACCGATACCGGCTGGATGACCGCAGAGATCAAGGATGCCGTCCTACGGTCCACGCCGCTCGGTCGCCTCGGGCGCCCACAGGACTGCGCGAACCTCGTCGCGTTCCTGTGCTCACCCGACGGGGGCTGGATCAACGGCCAACTCTTACACAGCGACGGCGGCATCTCCTAACCAACGTTGCGCCTTCGAAGATGGCAGGGGGTCAAGCGTCGTCCGGGGCCGTTTGGTCAACCATCATTCGAGACCAGGCATCGCCGGCAGCCGGCCGGCCTGGCCTTTACTCCGGGGCAGTCACGCTGCCCTTGACCGCTTGGTCGATCAGCTCGGCGGCCCTGTCCGGGCGGGTCTCGGACTTCGATGGTGAGGTCGGCGGTGACAAGTGTTTCTGTTTCGTCCCATGCTTGGAGGCGTTCCGCGGTGTCGCCGGTCTGTCGTTGTGCGATCCGCAGTTCCGCCACGTCTCGGGGACACGTGAGAGGAACAACGGTCCATTGCGCGTCAGGGAATGCTTCGCGTACAGCTTCAACGGCCTCGGCCTGGCCGAGATGCACTACAGGGATGCCGTCGTGGAGCTGCCGGCGCAGGCCGTGGGCGTCGACGACGTAGACGGATCCGTACCGCTGGTTCTCCCACACCACGTCACCGGCGGCGCGTAGTGCCGCCAAGTCCGCGTCCGTGGTCATCCGGTAGCCCGTGGTGCGAACGCCGCCGTGGACGACAAGAAGATCGTCAGCAATCCGTTCTCGGCTAAGAGCATCCAACGCCCCCGGCATGTCCCCAACAAGGTCCAGCCGTGGTCAGTCGACCGGCTCACCGCGTTCCGCGCGAAGCTGCCAGACCGCTACTGAGTCGCCGTCGACCTCGGCACGGGCTGCGGACTACGGCAGGGCGAGATCTTCGCCGTAAGCCCAGACGACCTGGACGCGACCCGGCCAACCCTCCGAGTCGTCCGTCAGGTCAAGCTCGTGCGCGGCGCGCTCATCTTCGCCCCGCCCAAGGGCGGGAAGACGCGGGAGGTTCCCCTCCCCGCCTCAGTAGCTCGCCGCTTGGGCGACCACGCCAAGCAGTACGCGCCCGTAGAGGTCACCTTGCCTTGGGGAACCCTGACCGGCGACGTCACGACAGTCACCCTCTACTTGACGACCCCTGACGGCCTGCCACTCAGCCGCTCAGAGTTCAACCCCCGCATCTGGAAGCCCGCGATTCGCGCCACGGGCATCCCCGACGACCGCCGCAACGGGATGCACGTCCTTCGGCGCACCTACGCCTCAGTTCTCCTGGACGCTGGGGAGAGCATCAAGGCCCGCTCGACCTACCTCGGCCACGCAGATCCGGGCTTCACTCTGCGGACCTACACACACCTGCTGCCGACCAGTGAGGACCGCACGCGCCGGGCCATTGATGCGGCGTTCGGTGAGGACCAGGCCGCCGAGGACGGCCCGGAAGCCGTTGACGGCCTGGAGACGGCATGATCATGGTTCAGCGACCCTCCGGACGACCTAGATTCCAGGTCAGAGCACCTGGGGCCGTCACTTCGCGTTGAAGTAGCTCGCCTCCGGGTGGTGCACCACGATCGCATCCGTGGCCTGCTCCGGCATCAGCTGGAACTCCTCCGACAACTGCACGCCGATCCGCTCCGCGCCCAGCAGCTCCACGATCTTCGCGCGGTCCTCCAGGTCCGGACAGGCCGGGTAGCCGAACGCGTACCGGCAGCCCCGGTAGTCGGTGCGCAGCAGCCCCGCCAGGTCGGCCGGGTCGTCGTCGGCCACGGTACGGCCGCCCGGCAGGGTCAGCTCGGCGCGGATCCGCCGGTGCCAGTACTCCGCCAGGGCCTCGGTGAGCTGCACGGACAGCCCGTGCACCTCCAGGTAGTCGCGGTACTCGTTGCGGGCGAACATCTTCGCGGTGTACTCGCTGATCGGCTGCCCGACCGTGACCAACTGCAACGCCACCACGTCCAGCTCGTCGCCGCGCGGGCGGAAGAAGTCGGCCAGGCAGAGCCGCCGCTCCTGGCGCTGCCGAGGGAAGGAGAACCGGGCCCGCTCGGCGTGCCCGTTCTCGTCCAGCACCACCAGGTCGTTGCCCTCGGCGTACGCCGGGAAGTAGCCGTACACGACGGCGGCCTCGAGCACCTGGTCGGCGATGAGACGGTCCAGCCAGTAGCGCAGCCGCGGCCGACCCTCGGTCTCCACCAGCTCCTCGTAGGACGGTCCCTTGCCGCCCCGCGCGCCGCGCAGCCCCCACTGCCCGAGGAAGGTGGCCCGCTCGTCGAGCAGCGCCGCGTAGTCCGCGAGCGGCACGCCCTTGACGACCCGGGTGCCCAGGAACGGCGGGGCGGGCACCTCGACGTCGGTGGCCACGTCGGAGCGGACCGAGGCGTCGTCCAGCGCCGGCAGCGCCTCGCTGACGATCGCCCGCTGCCGCTCGCGGCGGGCCCGGCGGGCCGCCAGGGCGGCCTCCCGCTCGGCGTCGACCACGGGCGCCCCGCCACGCTTGGCGGTCATCACCCGGTCCATCAGGGACAGCCCCTCGAAGGCGTCCCGGGCGTAGTGCACCTGGCCGGGGAACATCGCCCGCAGGTCGTCCTCGACGTACGCCCGGGTCAGCGCCGCCCCGCCCAGCAGCACCGGCCAGCGCTCCGCGACCCCGCGCGAGGCCATCTCGGCCAGGTTCTCCTTCATGATCACGGTGCTCTTGACCAGCAGGCCGGACATGCCGATGGCATCGGCCCGGTGCTGCTCGGCGGCCTCCAGGATCGCGTTGATCGGCTGCTTGATGCCGATGTTGACGACCTCGTAGCCGTTGTTGGAAAGGATGATGTCGACCAGGTTCTTGCCGATGTCGTGCACGTCGCCCCGCACGGTGGCCAGCACGATGCGGCCCTTGCCGCCGTCCTCGGCGGTCTCCATGTGCGGCTCCAGGTACGCCACCGCGGTCTTCATCACCTCGGCGGACTGGAGCACGAACGGCAGCTGCATCTGGCCCGAGCCGAACAACTCGCCGACGACCTTCATGCCGTCGAGCAGGATGTCGTTGATGATGGACAGCGGGCTGCGCCCCTGCGCCATCGCCGCGTCCAGGTCGGCTTCCAGGCCGTTGCGCTCGCCGTCGATGATCCGCCGCTTGAGCCGCTCCTCCAGGGGCAGCGCGGCCAGTTCCTCCGCCCGGCCGGCCCGCGCCGACGCGGCGTCCACGCCCTCGAAGATCTCGATGAACCTCTGCACCGGGTCGTAGCCCTCGCGACGCCGGTCGTAGACGAGATCCAGCGCCACCTCCCGCTGCTCGTCGGGGATCTTGTTGAACGGCAGGATCTTGCTGGCGTGCACGATGGCGCTGGTCAGGCCGGCCTGGCGGCACTCGTGCAGGAAGACCGAGTTGAGCACCTGCCGGGCGGCCGGGTTGAGCCCGAAGGAGACGTTGGAGATGCCGAGGGTGAAGTTGACCCCCGGCCAACGGCGGGCGATCTCCCGGATCGCCTCGATCGTCTCGATGCCGTCGCGCCGGGTCTCCTCCTGGCCGGTGGCGATCGGGAAGGTCAGCGCGTCGATCAGGATGTCCGCGCGGTCCATCCCCCACCGCCCGGTGAGGTCCTCGATCAGCCGGCCCGCGACCCGCACCTTCCAGTCGGCGGTCCGCGCCTGCCCCTCCTCGTCGATGAGCAGCGCCACCACGGCGGCTCCGTGCTCCTTGACGATGGGCATCACCCGCGCGTACCGGGATTCGGGGCCGTCGCCGTCCTCGAAGTTGACCGAGTTGACCACGCACCGCCCGCCGAGCATCTCCAGCCCCGCCTCGATCACCGCCGGCTCGGTCGAGTCCAGCATGATCGGCAGGGTGGAGGCGGTGGCGAAGCGGCCGGCGAGTTCCCGCATGTCCTGCGTGCCGTCGCGGCCGACGTAGTCGACGCACAGGTCCAGCAGGTGCGAGCCGTCGCGGGCCTGGCTACGGGCGATCTCCACGCAGGCCCGCCAGTCGCCGGCGAGCATGGCCTCGCGGAACGCCTTGGAGCCGTTGGCGTTGGTCCGCTCCCCCACCATCAGCAGGGAGGCGTCCTGGGCGAACGGCACCGGGTGGTAGACCGACGAGACCCCCGCCTCGTGCCGCGGTTCGCGGGGTACGGGGCTCGTGCCGTGCAGGCGCTCGGCCAGGACCCGGATGTGCTCGGGGGTGGTGCCGCAGCAGCCGCCGACCAGCGACACGTCGTACTCGGTGACGAACCGCTCCAGGGCGTCGGCCAGCTCCACCGGGCTCAGCGGGAAGTACGCCCCGTCCGCGGTCAGCACCGGCAGGCCCGCGTTCGGCATCACGGACAGCGGGATGCGGGAGTGCTGGGAGAGGTAGCGCAGGTGCTCGCTCATCTCGGCCGGCCCGGTCGAGCAGTTCAGCCCGATCAGGTCGACCCCCAACGGCTCGATGGCCGCCAGCGCCGCCCCGATCTCGCTGCCCACCAGCATGGTGCCGGTGGTCTCCACGGCGACGTGGCAGATGATCGGGACCGTCCGGCCGAGCCGGGCCATCGCCCGCTTCGAGCCGACCACCGCCGCCTTGACCTGGAGCAGGTCCTGGCAGGTCTCCACGATCAGCGCGTCCGAACCGCCGTCGATCAGGCCCTCGGCGTTCTCCTGGTAGGCGTCGCGCAGGGTCGCGTAGGCGGCGTGCCCGAGGGTGGGCAGCTTGGTGCCCGGGCCGATCGAGCCGAGCACGAACCGGGGCCGCTCCGGCGTGGCGTACGCGTCGGCGGCCGCCCGGGCGATCCGCGCCCCCGCCTCGGAGAGCTCGCGGATGCGGTGCGGGATGTCGTACTCGCCGAGGTTGGCCAGGTTGGCCCCGAAGGTGTTGGTCTCGACGCAGTCCGCGCCGGCGGCCAGGTAGGCCTCGTGCACCCCGCGGACCACGTCCGGCCTGGTGACGTTGAGGATCTCGTTGCAGCCCTCGAAGCCCTCGAAGTCGTCGAGGGTGAGGTCAGCCGCCTGCAGCATCGTGCCCATGGCGCCGTCGGCGATGAGGATCCGGTCTGCCAGCACGTCGAGCAATGAGGTCCGCACGGGGTTCAGGTTAGTGCCGCCGCGACCCGATGGGTTCCCCCGTGCTTGTCTTCCCACATTCTGTCAGCGGGATCACGCCGTCCGGTTCATCGCGGTATGACCGGCCGACGTCGGGCCCGACCGGCGCGGCCGACGGGCCGCTTCCCGCGCCGGGACGTAGGCTGACGGACGTGAAGGACTACAGCGACAGCACCACGCCCGGCGGGCGGGCGACCGGGTACGGTCCCGGCACCGCCCCCGACGAGCAGGGTGAGGTGACGGCGTGACCGAGTTCGACGGACTGCCGGTGCTGCGGTCCCCCGTGGCGATCGCCGCGTTCGAGGGTTGGAACGACGCCGCCGACGCGTCCACCGCCGCCGTGGAGCACCTGGAGCAGGTGTGGCAGGCCCGCCAGGTCACCGAGCTCGACCCGGAGGACTTCTACGACTTCCAGGTCAGCCGCCCCACCATCACGATGGCCGAGGGCGAGACCCGCCGGGTGGAGTGGCCCACCACGCGCTTCATGGTGGCCAGCCCCGAGGGCACCGAACGGGACGTGGTGCTGATCCGGGGCATCGAGCCGAGCATGCGGTGGCGCACCTTCTGCGAGCAGGTGCTGGAGATCTGCCACAGCCTGGAGGTCGAGCGGGTGGTCGTGCTCGGTGCCCTGCTGGCCGACGTGCCGTACACCCGGCCGTTGCCGATCAGCGGCAGCGCCTCCGACGCGGAGGCCGCGCAGCGCTACCAGCTCACCCCCACCCGATACGACGGCCCGACCGGGATCGTGGGCGTGCTGCACGACGCCTGCAACCGCGCCGAGGTCGACGCGGTGTCGTTCTGGGTGCACGTGCCGCACTACGCCAACAACCCGCCCTGCCCGAAGGCCACCCTGGCCCTGCTGCACCGGGTCGAGGAGGTGCTCGACCTGCCGGTGCCGATGGCCGACCTCGCCGAGGAGGCCGCCGAGTGGGAGCAGCGGGTGCGCAGCGCCGCCGAGCAGGACGCCGAGCTCGGCGAGTACGTGCGCGAGTTGGAGGAACGCGTCGGCGACGCGGGCATCACCCCGCTGACGGGCGACGAGATCGCCCAGGAGTTCGAGAAGTACCTGCGCCGCCGCGGCGGCTCCGCCGGCCCGACCGCCGGCTCCTGGTAGCGCCTCTCCCCTGCCTGCCCCGGGCCCCGGACGTATCTCGTCCGGGGCCCTTTCCGCGTGTCCGGGGTGGCGCCGTCACCACCTCTACGGCATCCTAGGAACCTAGCTGTGATCGAGGAGGCGGGCATGCAGATCAATCCGGGGGCGGCCGAGTTCCCGCACCGGCAGATCGCCGCGCAGCTCAAGGCGCAGATCCGCCGCGGTGACTGGGGGCCGGGCGAGCGGCTGCCGTCCATCCCGGCGATCGCCGAGATGTTCGGCGTGGCGAAGCAGACCGTGCAGCGGGCCGTCGACCAGTTGCGGGTCGAGGGCATCCTGATCACCAAGCCCGGCTCCGGGACGTACGTGCGGGGCACCCGGCGGCGGCTCAACCGGCTCTCCCGGGGCCGGTACGGCGGCTTCCGCGGCTACCACACCGACCTGGCCGCCCGGTACCGGCAGCAGCTCGTCTCGGTCGGCCGGGCCCCCGCCCCGCCCGAGGTGGCCGACGCGTTCGGCGTGGCCGACGGCACCGAGCTGCTCTGCCGGCGCCACCTCGTCCGCACCGAGGACTCGCCGGTCGAGGTGGGCGCCTCGTGGTTCCTGCCCGCCGACACCGCCGGCACGTCGCTGGAGCGCGCCGAGGCGTTCGGCCGGCCGCTCTACCAGGAGGCCGAGGAGGCCACCGGCCGGCGGTACGTCTCGGCCACCGACACGATCAGTGCCCGCCAGCCCAGCCGGGAGGAGGCGGAGATCCTCCAGATCCGTCCCGACACCCCCGTGCTGCACCTGCTGCACGTCGCGTACGACGGCCACCGCAAGCCGATCGAGGTCGCCCAGGCGACCTGGCCCGGCCCGGTCACCACGCTGACCGAGGAGTACAAGATCCCCTCCCCCACCCCGGCCCCGGACCCCGACCCGGGGCTGGTCCTGGGCTGACGCCGCCCCTCCCGCCTCGCCCGACCGCGATCTTGCACTTACCGCCGGGAGAAGGCGGACACACGCCGCGCGTCGAGGGCCGAAAGTGCAAGATCGCGGTCGGGACCGGGGCGTGGGGAGCGAGGGCTGGGTTAGAGGCGGATGCCCAGGAGGGCGTCGAGGGTGTCGGCGAAGAGGGTGGGGGCGGCCGGGTCGGTCGCGGTGCCGGAGAGGGCAGCCACGGCCCACTCGTCGGCCAGCACCAGGGCGCCCGGCGAATCGAGGTCGTCGGCGAGGCGGGCGCGTACGCCGGCCAGGAACGCCTCCCCCGACGGGCCGGCGGGCGCGGCGGCGGCCTGCCGCCAGCGGGCCAGCCGCTGCTGCGCGGTCGCCAGCAGCTCGTCGGTCCAGGTGCGGTCGGCGCGGTAGTGCCCGGACAGCAGTGCCAGCCGGACCGCCATCGGGTCGACCCGGTCGGCGCGCAGCCTGGAGACGAAGACCAGGTTGCCGCGGGACTTCGACATCTTCTCGCCGTCCAGGCCGATCATGCCGGCGTGCACGTAGTGGTCGGCGAAGGGCGCCGCGCCGGTGAGCCGCTCGGCGTGCGCGGCGGAGCACTCGTGGTGCGGGAAGATCAGGTCGTTGCCGCCGCCCTGCACGTCGATCCGGTCGCCGAGCAGGTTGAGCGCGATCACCGCGCACTCGATGTGCCAGCCGGGGCGGCCGGGACCCAGGTCGCCGCCCGGCCAGGAGGGCTCGCCCTCGCGGGCGCCGCGCCACAGCAGCGGGTCGAGCGGGTCGCGCTTGCCGGCCCGGTCGGGGTCGCCCCCGCGCTCGGGGAAGATCTCCAGCATCTGCTCGCGGGACAGGTTGGACTCGTAGCCGAACCGGGGCGCGGCGGCGATGTCGAAGTAGACGTCGCCGGTGCCGTCCTCCAAGCGGTACGCGGCCCCCTCCTTGAGCAGCACGAGGACCTTCTCGGCGATGTCGGGAATGGACTCGACCGCGCCCACATAGTGCGCCGGCGGGATGATCCGCAGCGCCTCCATGTCCTCCCGGAACAGCGCCGTCTCGCGCATCGCCAGGACCTTCCAGTCCTCGCCGTCGCGCTCGGCCCGCTCCAGCAGCGGGTCGTCGATGTCGGTGACGTTCTGCACGTAGCGCACGTCGAGGCCCGCGTCCCGCCACATTCGCTGCACGAGGTCGAACGCGATCATGGTGGCGGCGTGGCCGAGGTGGGTCGCGTCGTACGGGGTGATGCCGCAGACGTACATGGTCGCGGTGCCGGACGGCTCGCTCGGCCGGACGCCCTGCCGCGCCGAGTCGAACAACGCCAGTGGCCCGCCCCTGCCCGGCAGCCGCGGCACCTCGTGCCCCACCCAAGAGTCCATGACCGTCAGCCTAACCAGCCGCCGGACCCGGACACGGCCACCCCACAAGTGATCATCGTGACAGCCCCGCCGGAGCGGTGTCGGGCGGTCACATGGGGGGCCAGGGCACCGCCGGCCAGTCCTGCGGCGGCTGCGGGAAGCAGCCGGTGTGGCGCATCCGGTCGACCCGGGCGGCCAGCTCGGCGATCTCCCCGATGGTGAGGTGGTCGGCCAGTTCCGCGCCGAGCGCGCCGGCGAGCTGGCCGGCGAGCGCGTCGAGCATCTCCACGGCATCCCCCGGCAGCGGCCGGCCGGCCCAGCCCCAGAGCACCGTGCGCAGCTTCTCCTCGACGTGGAAGCTCACCCCGTGGTCCACGCCGTAGATCCGGTCGTCCGGGCCGACCAGCACGTGGCCGCCCTTGCGGTCGGCGTTGTTGATCACCGCGTCGAGCACCGCGAGGCGGGCCAGCCGCGGGTCGTCGGCGTGGGCGAGCGCGTAGGGCGTGCCGTCGTCGTCTCGGGCCGCGGCGATCGGGAACCAGCGGGGCGGCAGCGCGTCGGCCGGCACGAAGCCGACCAGCGGCTCGGCCTCCGCCGGCTCGTCGATCCAGAGCTGGCACGACCCCGGCCCCAACGGGCCGTCCCGCAGCACCGTGGGCGGGACCAGGTCCCACCCGGTGGCTCGGGAGACCATGTAAGCCGAGACCTCCCGGCTGGCCAGGGTGCCCTCGGGGAAGTCCCACAGCGGACGCTCACCCCGCACGGGCTTGTAGACGCACCGCGCGGTCGCCCCGTCGAGGGTCAGGATGCCGCGCAGGGTGGTGTTGGAGGCGTCGACGAGTCGCCCCTCCAGGTCGAGCCGGCCGTCGCGGAGCAGTCGGAGCGCGGCGTCGCCGTCCTGTCGGGGCTGGAGTTCCGACGAGGTCACCGGTGATAACCGTTGTGGCGCGGGCAGAGGTGACCCGCCGGGTCGAGCGGCTGGCCGCACAGCGGGCAGGGCGGGCGGCCGGCGTTGACCACCCGCCGGGCCCGTTCGATGAACGCGCGGGTCGCCTCGGGGGTCAGCCGCACCCGGAGCCGGTCGAGGTCGTCGTCCGGCTCGTCGTCGACGTCCTCGTCGTCGTCCGGCTCGCCCAGCTCGACCTCGGCCTCCGCCTCGCCGGCGGCGATGGCCTCGATCACCACGGTCACGGTGTCGACGTCGAAGGCCAGCCCGAGCGTGCCGACCCGGAACTCCTCGTCGACCGGCGTGTCCAGCGGGTCGTTGTCGCCGACGGCGGCCACCGGCTCGGGCAGCTCCACACCGAAGCGGCGCTGCGCCTCGGAGAGCAGCTCCTCCAGCTTCTCGGCGAGCAGCGACACCTGGACCTTCTCCAGCGCGACGCTGACCAGCCGGCCGCCGCCGCGCGCCTGGAGGAAGAACGTGCGCTCCCCGGGCGGCCCGACGGTCCCGGCGACGAACCGCTCCGGCGGCTCGAAGGCGTGCACCTGGTGGGTCATACCCACGACCCTATCCGGCGCGCCACGGCACCGCGTACCCCACCGACGCGAATCGCCGCGCGCCCGCCGCGCCCGGCTGGGCGGCGGCCGGGCCCGGGCGTGGCGGTGGGCCGCCGCCGGGCCGTCACCGGCCTGCCCCCGCGCCGCCGCCCACCGCCGCGTCGGAGTCGGCCGCGCCGGCGGCCCGGGCCGCCCGGCGGCGTCGCCTGGGCGGCGGCGGCACCAGGGCGGCCAGGTCGCCGCCGGTGTCGTTGAGCCGCACCAGGAACGGCCGCAGCGGGGTGTAGCGGATCGCCGTCACCGACGCCGGATCGGCCACGATCCGCTGGAACAGGTCCAGGTGTACGCCGAGCGCGTCGGCCACGATGGCCTTGATCACGTCGCCGTGGCTGCACGCCAGCCACACCGCCTCCGGGCCGTGCTCCGCGGCGACCCGGGCGTCCCACGAGCGCACCGCGGCGACCGCCCGCGCCGCCATCGCCGCCATCGCCTCCCCCTCCGGGAAGACCGCCGCGCTCGGGTGCTGCTGGACCACCGGCCAGAGCGGCTCCTTGGCCAGCTTCTTGAGCGGCTGTCCCTCCCAGGTGCCGTAGCCGCACTCGGTCAGGCCCTCCTCCACCGTCGGGGTGGCCCCGGGCAACGCCAGCTCCACGGTCTGCCGGCAGCGGATGAGGGGGCTGGTCACCACCGCCGCCAGCGGCACCGGCCGCAGCCGCTCGCCCACCGCGGCGGCCTGGGCCCGGCCGGTGTCGTCCAGCTCGACCGGCTGGCGGCCGGCCAGCCCGCCGTCCGCGTTCGCGGTCGTCCGGCCGTGTCGCAGAAGCAGAAGGGTCGCCACGGTGACACCCTATGATCCTGCGCCCGGCGGCGGGCGTACGCGGCGTCCGTCGCGGCCGCCGCATCCGGCCCCGCACCGACCAAGGTGGCAAGTGATGTTTGCCGGGCTGGCAAACTGGCGGCATGGACGACGATCTCGACCAGGCGCTCGGCGCGGTGGGACCCCGGCTGCGCGCGCTGCGCCGGCAGCGCGCGACCACGCTGGCCGACCTGTCGGGGGCGACCGGCATCTCGGTGAGCACGCTGTCCCGGCTGGAGTCCGGCTCCCGCCGGCCGACCCTCGAACTGCTGCTCCCCCTGGCCCGGGCCCACGGCGTCACGCTCGACGAGCTGGTCGGCGCTCCGCCCACCGGCGACCCGCGCATCCACCTGCGGTCCGTCACCCGGCACGGCATGACGATGCTGCCCCTGACCCGCCGGGCCGGCGGCATCCAGGCGTACAAGCTCGTGATCCCGGCCAGCAGCTCCCGCCGGGAGCCCGATCCGCAGACCCACGAGGGCTACGAGTGGCTCTACGTCCTCAACGGGCGGCTGCGGCTCGTCCTCGGCGAGCGGGACCTGGTGCTCTCCCCCGGCGAGGCGGCCGAGTTCGACACCCGGGTGCCGCACTGGTTCGGGGCCGCCGACGCCGAGCCGGTCGAGTTCCTCAGCCTGTTCGGCACGCAGGGCGAGCGGGCGCACCTGCGCGCCCGTCCCAGGGCCACCCCCTCGGAGGAACGGGACGGGCGCTGACCCCGCCGACGGTCTGCACGGCCCGCCCCGGACCCGGGCCGGCCCCCGTCCGCACGAGGCGGAGGCGGGGGCCGGCGGGGCTGCGGGGCTGCGGGGCGGGTCAGGTGGCGCTGATGGTGCCGGTCATCAGCAGGGCGAGCACCAGGGTGCCCAGCGCGACCCGGTACAGCACGAAGACGTACAGGGTGTGGTGCGCGACGTAGCGCAGCAGCCAGGCGATGGCCGCGTACCCGACGCCGAAGGCGATGATCGTGGCCACGACCATCTGGGCGACGCTCGGCACCGAGGTGCCGGGGGCCGCCGGCTCGAAGACGTCGCCGACGCTGAAGATCCCGGACATCACCACCGCCGGGATGGCCAGCAGGAACGAGTAGCGCGCCGCCGCCTCCCGGGTGAGGCTGAGCAGCAGCCCGGCGGTGAGCGTGCCGCCGGAGCGGGACACGCCGGGGATCAGCGCCATCGCCTGGGCGAAGCCCATCACCACGCCGTCGCGCATCCGGAAGTTCTCCAGCGTGCGCGTCTGCCGCCCCCAGTACTCGGCGAACGCGAGCACGAACGCGAAGACGATCAGCGTGGTGGACACCACCCAGAGGTTGCGGCCGGCGGTGCGGATCTGGTCCTTGAACAGGAAGCCGAACAGCCCGATCGGGATCGAGCCGACGATCACGTACCAGCCCATCCGGTAGTCGAGGCTGGAGCGGACCGACTTGTCCCGGATGCCGACCAGCCACGTCCGGGTGATCCGCCAGATGTCCTTGGCGAAGTAGATCAGCACCGCCGCCTCGGTGCCCAACTGGGTGACCGCGGTGAACGACGCCCCGGCGTCGCGGTCGAAGAAGATCGCCGAGGTGATCCGCAGGTGCCCCGACGAGCTGACCGGCAGGAACTCGGTCAGTCCCTGGACGATGCCCAGGACGATGGCCTCGACCCAGGTCACTCGCCGACTCCCGAGAGCTCCAGCGCCTCGGCGACGGTACGCAGCGTCTGCACGCCGCTGTCCCGGTCCGCCGCGAACAGGGCCACCGACAGGGTGGTGACGCCGGCGGCCGCGTACTCGCGCATCCGCTCGGCGATGCGCTCCTTCGGGCCCAGCAGCGAGGTCCGGTCGATGAACTCCATCGGCACCGCCGCGGCGGCGTCACGCTGCCGCTTGGCCAGGTAGAGGTCCTGCACCTCGCGGGCGGCGTCGCCGTAACCCATCCGGGTGGCGAGCTGGTTGTAGAAGTTCTGCTGCCGGCTGCCCATGCCGCCCACGTAGAGGGCCGCGTAGAAGCGGACCAGCTCGGCGCAGGACGCGACGTCGTCGCCGACCACCACCGGCACGGACGGGACCACGTCGAAGCCGGCGAGTTCCTTGCCGGCCTTCGCCCGCCCGGCCCGGACCGACGCGAGCTGCTCCTCGGCGAACTCGGGGGCGTAGAAGACGGCGAGCCAGCCGTCGGCGATCTCCCCGGCCAGCTCCAGGTTCTTCGGGCCGACCGCGGCGAGGTAGATCGGGATGTGTTCGCGCGGCGGGTGGAAGCCGAGGCGCAGCGCCTTCCCGGGCCCGTCCGGCAGCGGCAGCGTGTAGAACTCGCCGTCGTACGCGACCTCCTTGCGGGCGACGGCCAGCTTCACGATGTCCACGAACTCGCGGGTCCGCGCCAGCGGCTTGCCGAACCGCACCCCGTGCCAGCCCTCGGAGACCTGCGGACCGGACACCCCCAGGCCGAGCCGGAACCGGCCGCCGGAGAGCGAGTCGATGGTGGCCGCGGTCATCGCGGTCATCGCCGGGGTGCGGGCGGGGATCTGCATCACCGCGCTGCCCACGTCGATCCGCTCCGTCTGCCCCGCCAGCCAGGCGAGCATGCTCGGCGAGTCGGAGCCGTAGGCCTCCGCCGCCCACACCACCGAGTAGCCGAGCCGGTCCGCCTCCTGGGCGAGAGCCAGGTGATCGGCCGGCGTGCTCCACGCCGTCTGGTATCCGAGGCTGAGCCCGAGTCGCACTAAGGTCCTCCCCCATCCGCACCACAGGTCGCATCAGGTTACGCAATGCGGGAGAACGCCCCGATCACCGGCTCACCGCAACCGGGGGGCGACCCGAGCGGTCGGAAACACGACGCGCCCGGCAGACTTGACGGGAGCGAGGATGTCCGCGCGGCCCGGTTCGAAATAAGGTTCACCCATGCAACAGCGACCGCTCGGCCGAAGCGGGCTGGCGGTTTCGCGGCTCGCGCTCGGCACCATGACGTGGGGCCGGGACACCGACGCCGACGATGCGGCCGCCCAGCTGAAGAGTTACCTCGACGCGGGCGGCAACCTGATCGACACCGCCGACGTCTACGGCGACGGCGACGCCGAGTCGGTCATCGGGTCGCTGCTGGGCACCCTGGTGCCGCGCGAGGAACTGCTGATCGCCACCAAGGCGGGGCTGCGGCCGGGCAGCGGCCGGCGCCGCGACGGCTCCCGGGGGCACCTGCTGCGGACGTTGGACGCCTCGCTGCGCCGCCTCAACACCGACCACGTCGACCTGTTCCAGGTGCACGGCTACGACCCCGACACCCCGCTGGAGGAGACCCTCGCGGCGCTGGACCACGCGGTGGCCAGCGGCCGGGTCCGCTACGCCGGGGTGTCGAACTTCTCCGGTTGGCAGACCGCGCGGGCGGCCGCCTGGCAGGCCGCCTGGCCGGGCCGCGCCCCGGTGGTGGCCGCGCAGGTGGAGTACTCGCTGCTGGAGCGAGGCGTGGAGCGGGAGGTGCTGCCCGCGTGCGAGGCCCTCGGGCTGGGGGTGCTGCCCTGGTCGCCGTTGGGCCGCGGGGTGCTCACCGGCAAGTACCGGCACGGCCGCCCCGCCGACTCGCGGGCGGCCTCGCCGCACTTCGAGCGGTTCGTCGCCACCTACCTGGAGCCGCGCTGCTCCAGCATCGTGGAGGCGGTCGCCACCGCGGCCGGCGGGCTGGGGGTCTCGCCGCTGGAGGTGGCGCTGGCCTGGATCCGCGACCGGCCCGGGGTGGTGGCCCCGATCCTCGGCGCGCGGACAGTCGGGCAGTTGCTCGGCGCGCTCCAGGTCGAGCGGATGACGCTGCCGGAGGAGATCATCACCGCGCTGGACGACGTGTCGGCCGTACCGGTCGGCTACCCCGAGCGCGACGGCTGACCTGCCCCGCCGCGACGGCGCCAACGTGTCGGAAATCATTGACATGTCGGCAATCCCCGACATAACTTGTGGTGGTGCCTGACGACGACGTGTTCCTCGCGCTGGCGAGCCCGGTCCGCCGCAGACTCCTGCAGCTGCTCGCCGAGGGGCCCCGTACGGCCGGCGACCTGGCCAGCCAGTTCGACCTGAGCCGGCCCGCGGTCGCCGAGCACCTGCAGGTGCTGCGGCGTGCCGCGCTGGTGCACGACGAGCCCAGCGGCCGGCAACGGCACTACCACCTCACCGCGGAGCCGCTCGCCCAGGTCGGCGACTGGCTCCACCCGTTCGAACGATTCTGGCGCCAGCGACTGCGCTCGCTCGCCGACGTCGCCGAGGAGGACAAGTGACCGCGACCAACACCGACAGCATCGCCGTCGACCAGTTCGTCGCCGCCCCGCCGAGCAAGGTCTGGCGCACGCTCACCGAACCCGAGCTGCTCGCCCGCTGGTGGGTGCCCGGCGACATCGCCGCCGTCCTCGGGCACCGCTTCCACCTCCAGATGCCCGGCTGGGGAGCGGTGGCCTGCGAAGTCGTCGAGGTCGTCCCCGAGGAGAAGCTCGTCTACACCTTCAACGAGAGCTGGACACTGACCTGGCGTCTGGTCGCGGAGGGCAACGGCACGCGCCTGTTGTTCGAGCACAGCGGGTTCGACCTCGACCAGAAGTCCGAACGGAACGCCTTCGGCCGGATGGGGCCCGGGTGGCGGGACAAGGTGCTGCCGCAGCTCGCACGGACCGCCTGCCGACCCACCGACTGACGTTCCGTCAGGGCACGCCGGGGCGGAGGCCGACACGGCTCGGGGCGCCGGTGGCACGCCCGGTGGCCGTGGCACGGGTTCGGTCGCGGTCCGCCTCCGTTCCATGCGAGACGGGACACCGGCGTCCGCGCCGCTGCGGCGGACGCCGCCGGCTCAGGCCGTGGGGCGCCGACCCGGGATGTCGCGTACGGCCGCGAGGAAGCGCGCCTGGTCGTCGCGGGTGGCCGGGTTGACGATCCGGATCCAGGAGCCGTCGTCGAACACGATGGTGGACGGGAACTGCGCGAGGCGGGCGGCGCCGTGGTCGGAGTCGATCCGGGCGATGCGCCCCCGGTCCACGCTCCACAGCACCTGGGGGCGGCGGCGGTCCTCCCGGTCGGGGTCGGGGCGGCGGCCCATCCGCAGCAGGTACAGGTGGGTGTCGGTGACGGCGAGCGGGGTGCCGGTGTAGCGCTCCAGGAACAGCAGCAGGCTGCCGGCGAGCGTGGCGAGGTCGCCGCTGAAGACGTACCGCCGCCGATAGGCGATCTCCGCGAGCTGGTCGGCCAGCGGCCGGTAGCGGCTGAGCCGGAACAGCGCCCGGAACGCCTCCTGTTCGGCGGTGAGCGGCAGCGGCTGCCGGGGCTCGGCGGCCGGGCCCGGCTCGTCCGCCTCGGCCGCCTCCGGGCTGCTCGCCGCGAGGACGGCCGCCCTGCCCGGCAGCAGCAGGACGCCCGCGACGACCCGCACGGGCGTCATCACGGCGTCGACCCACGCGACCGGGTTGACGATGTGGAGCAGCCCGAACAGCGCGCGCGGGTCGAGCGCCTCGGCCAGCTCGGCGTTCACCCGGTCGGCGAGATGGCCGCCCGCCCGGTGGTTCTCGGGCGCCCGCACCGGCGCCAGGCCGACGTAGCGGATCTCCTCGCCGGGCAGCAGCGGCGCGACCAGGGCGCGCTCCGGCTCGTCGCTGGTGCGGAACTCGTCGCGCAGCTCGCGGGCCTTGTCGCGGGCGGCCCGCGCCCCGCCGAGCACCGCGTCGGTCAGTCGGCCGAGTCGACCCCGGGCGCCGGTCACGCCCCACCTCCTCGATCGGCCCTCACCGGCCGGCTGGTTGCTCCGCCGGCTGCCCGAAGACATTCGGGTCGATCCACTCGGCGCCGCCCGCGACCGCCCCGTCGATCTTGTCGTCGAGCTGGTCCGTGCCGGGCACCGACAGCCCCGAGACCACCGCGACGGTGCCCCAGGTCGCGCCGTGCACCACCGCGTTCGGGACGTTCCACGGCAGGTTGGAGACGAAGTCCCGGCCGATCATCCGCGCCCCGTCGGCCATGCCGTGCGCCCGCAGCGCCCCGACGCGCTCGAAGGTGCTCATGTCGAACGGCGTGCCCGGCTTGCCGAGCTTCCAGCTGCCCTTCGCCGGATCCGTGAACTTGTGGAACCACTTGTCGGGGTCGCCGGCGGCGCGGCGCTTGTCGGCGTACTTCTGGCCGGTGCCGCCGCTGACCTGCTCGGCGTACTTCTCGCGGAGCAGGTCGCTGACGAACGGCAGGTGCCCGAACGCCCCGTCGGGAACGTCGCCCGCGGACGCGATCCGGCTCTCCAGTGCGGTCAGCGAGGCGGCCACCTGTTTCGCCGCCGCTTCCAGTCGCCGTACCGCCTGCACGTCGACGTCGACGTCCGCCATGCCGTTCCTCCCCCGTCGCCCGGCGGGACGACGATACGATCATGGGGCTGCCGGTCGCCACCCCGGACCGGCGCCGCGTCCGGGAGGTTCTCGTGTCCGACCTGCTGTCCGCGTTCGACGCCCTCGCCGGACGGCTCGCCGACATCGAACGCCGCTTCGCCGGCCTCAGCGACGACCTGGACGGGCTGAGCGGCACCGCGACCGACGACAGTGGACTGGTGTCCGCGACCGTCGACGCCACCGGCGAACTGACCGACCTGAGCCTCGCGCCGACCGCGCTGGGCGTGGGCACGGAGGACCTCGCGGCGATGGTGCTGGCGGCGTACCGGCAGGCCCGCACGGCGGCGGCGGAGCAGCTCGGCGAGCGCACCGAGGGCCTCGACGTCACGCTCGGCGCGGGCCTGGGCGAAATCTTCGGCACCCCCGGCGACTTCGCCTCGCTGGGCCGGCTGGAGGAGGCCATGGGGCGGCTCGGGCGGCTCGACGGGCGCCTCCCGGGGCCGACGGCATGACCTCGCTGGGCTGGCCCGACGTCGTCGCCCGGCTGCACGACACGCTGTCCCGCTGCGACCACGACACCGACCTTGAACTCGCCGCCGGTCCCCGCCGGCTGCACCTCATGGTGCGCCGGAACCGGGTCCGGGGAATCTGCCCGGCCTACGACGAGCGGCACCTCGCGGAGCTCGGCTGGCAGGCGCCGCGAAGCGCCGGCGACTGGTGGCACGAAACGCCGCGCACCCCCGAGGGCCTGCGTTGGTGGAGCGGGTTCGTGGCGCGGACCGCTGCCGCCGTGCTGACCACGGAACCCGACGCGCTGTCCTGCCAGATCCTCCCGCCCACCGGCCCCCGGGTGCGGCCGAGGCCGACGCTGCCGCGCTCGCCGCGACCCCGGCCCCAGGTGGCCGCGCCGCCCGTCCGGCCGGTGGCGGCGCCGGCCCCCCGGCCGCCCGCCGGCCCGGCCGTGCCCGTGGCCCCGCCCGCCGCACCGCCGCCCCCGCCCGTTCCGGCCGTCCCGCAGCCGCCCGCCGGGGACCGGCCGGAGCGAAGCGGACCGGCCGCTACCTCGGCCCACCGGCCCGCCGACGGCACCGCGCCCACCGCCGACGCCCCGGACGAGCCGGGCAGGGCCGCCGCGACCGGGACCGGACCGCATGCCGACGAAGGAGCCGGGTCGTTCCCGACCGCCGCGAGCGGAACCGGGCTGACCGCCGACGACCGGGACCGGTCGGCCCTCACCGGGTCCGGGCCGACCGTCGGGGGCGGGTCGGCGGAGGGCGGCCGGACGGTGCAGGACCTTCTCGGCGACGCCGTCGCGCGGCGCGACCTGCCGGCGTACCTCGGCGTCCTGGCCGCCTCGATGGTGTGCGTACCGCTGGCGGCGGAGCCGGGCCCGGACCGCGACGTGCCCTGGACGGTTGTCGCCGACGCGGCCGGCGCGCCGCTGCTGCCCGTATTCACCACGCCGGACGCCCTGGCCGCGTTCGCCGGCTCGGGCGTGCCGTTTGTCGCGATGCCCTGCGCGGACCTGCTCGCCGACTGGCCGGAGCCGGCGTGGGGGCTGGCGGTGGACGCCGGCACCCCGCGGACGCTGCTGCTGGCACCGCCGGCGCTGGCCGCCCTGCTGGCGGCGAACCCGCCCGTCGACGGCGCGCCCCTCGACTAGACAGCGCGCCGCTCGACTAGGAGGTGTCGGGACCGGCCGGCGTCGGGTGGACCGGCCCGGTGCGGGGGCGACGACGGGCCCCGGCCCGGGGTGGGCCACCTCACACCCGGGCGCCGGACGGCGGCGCGGGTCACCGGCGAGGGGGTGGCGGACGGCCGCCGGGCTGGGCAGCATAGGGCTCATGGACTACGAGTACGCGCCGCTGCGGCTGCCGCCGAACGTCGACCGGTTGACCGCTGCGGCGCAGTTGGCGATCCAGGCGGAGTTCTCCGGGTGGGAGTTGGCCCGGGTGCGGCTGTTCCGCGACGGCACGCGCCAGGTGGTGCTGCGCCGCCGACGGGTCAACCAGCCGCAGCCGGGCCTGTCGTACTGATCACCGGCGGCACCGCCGGTACGCGGACGCCCCGGGGCCCGGCCGAACTGCCGGGGGCCCCGGGGCGCCGCCGCCCTAGTGGGCGTGGTCGTGCTCGTCGTCGAGCTCCAGGAACGGGTGCTCGTCGAGCCGGCCCACCAGCCGGTCGTCGGGCGCCGGCTGGAACGGGCCGACCGGGTCGTCGTCGTCGAAGGACTCCAGGTCCACCGGGGTGCCGACCTCGCTGACCATCACCACACCGTCCAGCGGCTCCAGCTCCGGCACGTCCAGTGCGCCGAGCGAGCCGTCGCCGCTCTGGAGCAGCTCCAGCACCGCCTCACCGACCCCCTCGACGGGTGCCGGCTCGTCGTCGGCCGGGGTGCCCTCCCGGCGGGCCGCCTCGGCCACCCGGATCAGCGCCGACACGCTCGGCACCCGGTAGTCGCGCCGCTGGCGCACCGAGATGACCCGCGGGTGCGGGTCGGTGGGCTCCACGCCCTCCCCGCCGAAGCGCTCGTCGGCCTCGTCCGGGTCGATCGACTCGACGTCCCAGGGGGTGACCTCGCCGAAGGCGTCCAGGAGTTGCTCGTCGTACGCGAAGGAGGCGTTGTTCAGGGCGACGTACGCCTGCCAGACGTCGTCGTCGTCGACGCGGCCCTGCGCGGCTCGGACGGCGGCCAGGTGGTGGCGGGCCGCATCGATCACGCGCTCGAGGGCGGCGTCCAGCTCACCGTGCTGGTCGGTCATGTGGGTCAGTCCCTTCACGATGGGGAGGTTCCCCGGCGGAACACTGGCGTTCCGGACGGGGGCTAGCAGGTGCGGAGGAACCGGTCGAGAACCCGCACGCCGAACTGTAGTCCGTCCACCGGAACGCGCTCGTCGATGCCGTGGAACAGCGCGGAGAAGTTCAGGTCGGCGGGCAGCCGCAGCGGCGCGAAGCCGAAGCATCGGATGCCGAGCTGGGAGAACGCCTTGGCGTCGGTGCCGCCGGAGAGCATGTACGGCACCGGCCGGGCCCCCGGGTCCTCCGCGCGCAGCGCCGCCGACATCGCGTCGACCAGGTCGCCGTCGAACGTCGTCTCCAGCGCGGGCTGGCGCTGGATGTACTCGATGACGATGTCCGGGCCGACCAGCTCGCGCAGCTGTCGCTCCAGCAGCTCCGACTGCCCGGGAAGGCTGCGGCAGTCGATGGTGGCGGTGGCCCGGCCGGGGATGACGTTGTCCTTGTAGCCGGCGGCGAGCCGGGTCGGGTTGGCGGTGTTGCGGATCGTCGCGCCGATGATGTTGGCGATCGGCCCCAGCTTGGCGATGGCGGTCTCCGGGTCCTCCGGGTCGAGTTCGATCCCGAGCAGGTCGGAGACCTCCTCCAGGAAGGCCCGGACGGTGTCGGTCACCACCACGGGGAAGCGGTGCCGGCCGACCCGGGCCACCGCCTCGGCGAGCGCGGTGACGGCGTTGTCGTCGTGCACCATCGAGCCGTGCCCGGGCCGGCCCTTGGCGCGCAGGCGCAGCCAGTCGATGCCCTTCTCGGCCGTCTCGATCAGGTAGAGCCGCTGCTCGTCGTTGACCGAGTAGGAGAAGCCGCCGACCTCGCCGATGGCCTCGGTGCAGCCGTCGAGGAGATCGCGGTGCCGCTGGACGAGGAAGTGTGCGCCGTAGTCGCTGCCGGCCTCCTCGTCGGCGGTGTACGCGAGCACGATGTCGCGCGGCGGGCGCACCCCGGTGCGCTGCCAGTGCCGCACCACGGCCAGCACCATCGCGTCGAAGTCCTTCATGTCGATCGCGCCGCGGCCCCACAGGTAGCCGTCGCGCAGCTCCCCGGAGAACGGGTGTACCGACCACTCGTCGGCGTCGGCGGGGACCACGTCGAGGTGGCCGTGCACCAGCAGGGCGCCGCGGCTCGGGTTGGTGCCCGGGATGCGGGCGACCAGGTTGGCGCGGCCCGGCGCCGACTCGTGGATGGCGGACTCGACGCCCACCTCGGCCAGCTTCTCCGCCACGTACTCGGCGGCGACGCGTTCGCCGACGCTGGTGTCGTTGTCCCCGGTGTTGGTGGTGTCGATCCGCAGGAGGTCGCGGCACAGGCCGACGACCTCGTCGGTGGGGTCGGGAAGGGCGGAGGCGGGGTCGCTCGTCATCGCTTCTTCATACCAGCCGACCGGTCCGCTCCGGTCGCCCCGTCCCGCCCCTGTGGCGCGGCGGGGTGGGGCCGCCGGGGCGGGCGCGTACCGCCGCCCGGTTTCGCCGCCGGCGCGGTCGGGTACCGCCGGTCGCGACCGCACCCCACCACGTGCTCCGCCCGCCGCCCGAGGAGGGCACCATGACCGTTCCCCTGCCGCCGCTGCCGCCCACCGGAGAGGACGAGACCTTCCGGCCGGGCGGGCGCAGCATCGCCGACATCGTCGACGCCGAGCACCGGCAACTGCGGGAGCTGCTGCGCCGGCTCACCGACGCCGACGCCGAGCCCGCACCGGAACGCGGGTGGGAGGTGCTGACGGCGGCGCTGTCCCGGCACCTGTCCGCCGAGGAGCAGTACCTGCTGCCCACGGTCCGGGCCGCGCTGCCCGACGCCGCCGACCGGGTGGACCAGGTGCTCGCCGACGACATGGCCCTGCTGACCGCCCTGGGCGGGCTCGCCGACGACGGGCTGGCCGAGGTCGACGCGCGGGTCCGCCGCCACGTCGAGGAGGTCGGCGCCCTGGTCGCGGCGCTGCGCGAGGTGGCCAGCCCCGAGGAGCTGATCCGCCTGGGCAACCGGCTGGAGATCGCCGAGGAGGCGGCCCCGACCCGACCGCACCCGGGCACGCCGGCGACCCCGCCCTGGAACCGGGTCGTCGAGCCGGCGGTGGGCGTGGTCGACAAGGTGCGCGACGCCGTCACCGGCCGCCCCACCTACCTCGCCGACCTGGCCGAGCCGCCGTCGAGCTGAGCCGCCGGCTTCCCCGCCGGGCGCCCCGGCCACCGGCCCGGCACACATCGGAAGGTGTTGATACGTTCAGGGCCTTCCGCCAGCCGCTGCGGGGTCATACCGTCACTCTATGAATCTGGAGCTGCGTCACCTGAGGGTGGTCTGCGCGATCGCGGAGACGGGGAGCGTGACCAAGGCGGCCTCGGCGCTCGGCCTGGCCCAGCCGGCGCTCACCGCCCAGCTCCAGCGCATCGAGCGGACACTGGGCGGGCCGCTGTTCGAACGGGACCGTCGCGGCGCCCGGCCCACCGTCCTCGGCGAGCTGGTCCTCGCCCGGGCCCGGGTGCTGCTGCCGGCCATGAAGGGCCTGCAGGACGAGGCGGCCCGGCTGGCCGGTGCCGGGGATGCCCCCCGGCGCTACCGGTTCGGCGGGGTGAACAGCCCGATCCTCGGTCGGCTCGTGCACCGGCTCGCCGCCGATCCCCCGCCGGCCCAGATCACCACCCACGCCTCCTGGTCGGCGGAGGAGCTGACCCACCTGGTCGCGGGCGGCCGGCTGGACTTCGCGCTGATCGGGGTGTGCGGCGATGCCGCCCCGCCGGCCGAGTACGGGTTGAGCTGGCGGGAGGTGGCCGTCGACCCGGTGCTCGTCATGCTGCCCGAGCAGCACCCGCTGGCCGGCCGGGCCGAGGTGCCCCTGGCCGACCTACGCCGCGAGC
This sequence comes from Micromonospora sp. NPDC047730, assembly GCF_043204765.1. Classification (NCBI taxonomy): domain Bacteria; kingdom Bacillati; phylum Actinomycetota; class Actinomycetes; order Micromonosporales; family Micromonosporaceae; genus Micromonospora; species Micromonospora sp. NPDC047730. The sequence continues at coordinate 308,429 of NZ_JBIDCU010000004.1, forward strand.
AGTGGGTCGCCGCGCCCGGCGACGGCTGCTTCGGGGACTGCTTCGCCGCCGCCTGCGCCCGCGCCGGCTTCACCCCCCGCAAGCTGTACGAGGCCGACGTGCGCGTGTGCATCGACATGGTCGACTCCGGCGAGGCGGTGGCACTGTGCCAGGCGACCTTCCGTCCGGTCGCCGGGCTGGTCACCCGGATGCTGGCCGGGACCCCGCTGCGCTGGCGGCTGATGCTCGGGTGGCACCCCGACTCCCCCGCCGCCCGGGACGCCGAGGTGGTGCTGGAGACCGCGCTGGCCGCGTACACCGACTCGCTGGCGGCACATCCGGAATACCTGTCCTGGCTGCTGCGCAACCCGGGCTTCGGGGCGCAGGGGCTGACGGCCGCCGGGACGGACCGGGTGCGAACGGCGTGATGTCGGGTATCTGGCGGGCATGACCGATCTCTACCCCGCCGCCGACGACCGGGAGATCCTCCGGCAGGCGGCCGCCGCGCACACGTCCGCCGCCCGCGACGTGGAGGCCTTCCTGCGCCGCCTGCCCGAGGTGCCCGACCCGGCGGACATCACGGAGTACGCCACCCTGCTCACCCGGGAGGAGCGGGCGCGCGCCGACCGGGAGGCGGCGGCCGACGCCGCGGGCCTGACGATCGGCAGCCTGGAGAGCGACCAGGGCTGAGCACACGGGGCCGGCGGCGCCCGGGAGGTGTTCCCGGGGCGCGCCGGCCCGCGTGTCGACGGGGACGGTTCAGCGTTCGACGAGGACGTCGTGGCCCAGGTCGAGCAGCGAGTGCCGCCACTCGTCGTCGGCGTTGCCGCGGTCCGGCTTGGCCTCCAGCAGGTTCTCGATCTCGTCGATCGCGTCCTGCATCACCTTGATGTCCTCCGGGGTGAGGTCGACCTTGCGCTTGGTGAGCACCTTGAGGATCTCCCGGCCCAGCGCGGGCAGGTCGAGGTCCGGGTTCGGCCCGAACGCCTCCTCCCCGGAGCCGCGGGTGAGCAGCCACTGCCGCAGCTTCTCCGACGGGACGTTCACCTGGGCGTGGAAGTCGTCCCAGAGCACCTCCACCTCGGGATCGAGCCGCTGCTCGCGTACCATCAGCCCTCCTCTCGACGGCGACGGTCGGACGCCGCCGGCTCCGGCTCGTCGCCCTGCTGCTGACCCAGGCCCTCCGGCGGCACCTGCACCCGGGCGGGGTTCGCCGTCGGCGGCGCCAGGATCGGATCGGTGCGGTCGGTCTCTTCCTGGGTCTCCTCGGGTTCGGTCATGTCCGCCCTCCGGGTCATCGGGGATGGGACGTGCTGGCCGCGGTGTATCCGCGCTCGCCGGCGGTCACGTCGAAGGCGAGTCGGCCGTCGCGGGCGTCGACGACGACCTTCTGGCCGGGCGAGATGGCCGATTCCAGCAGCATCCGGGAGAGGTGGTTGTCCACCTCCCGCTGGATGACCCGGCGCAGCGGCCGCGCGCCGAACTCCGGCTGGTAGCCGTGCTCGGCGAGCCAGTCGATGCCGGCGGTGGTGAAGTCGACCTCGATGTCCTGGGCGTGCAGGCGGCGGCGGGTCTCCTCCAGCATCAACTCGGTGATCTGGCGCAGCTGCTCGGCCTCCAGCCGGCGGAAGATGATCACCTCGTCGATGCGGTTGAGGAACTCCGGCCGGAAGTTCTCCTGGAGCCGGCGCATCAGCCGCTCGCGCAGCTCCTCGCGCTCGGCGTCGGTGCCCGGCGCGCCGGTGCCGAACCCGACCGCGCGCTGGGTGCCGGTGATCAGCTCCGAGCCGAGGTTGCTCGTCATGATCAGCACGGTGTTCTTGAAGTTGACCGTACGCCCCTGGCTGTCGGTGAGCCGACCGTCGTCGAGCACCTGGAGCAGGATGTTGAACACGTCCGGGTGGGCCTTCTCGATCTCGTCGAGCAGCACCACCGCGTACGGGCGGCGGCGCACCGCCTCGGTGAGCTGGCCGGCCTCCTCGTAGCCGACGTACCCGGGCGGGGCGCCGACGAGCCGGCTCACCGTGTGCCGCTCCTGGAACTCGCTCATGTCCACCCGGACCATCCGGTCGGCCTCGCCGAAGAGCGCCTCCGCGAGGGCCCGGGCCAGCTCCGTCTTGCCGACGCCGGTCGGCCCGAGGAACAGGAAGCTGCCCATCGGCCGTTCCGGGTCGGCCAGCCCCGTCCGCGAGCGGCGGACCGCCTCGGCGACCGCGGTGACCGCGTCGTCCTGGCCGACCACCTTCTCGTGCAGGTGACCCTCCAGGCGCAGCAGCCGGTCGCGTTCCTCCTCGGTGAGCTGGTTGACCGGGATGCCGGTGGCCCGGGAGACCACCTCGGCGATCTCCCGCGGCCCCACCGCCGGCACCTGCGAGGTGGCGCCCTCGTCGCCCCGGGCGCGGCGGATCTGCTCCTCCAGCTCGGCGAGCCGGTCGCGCAGGGTGGACGCCTTCTCGTACTGCTCGTCGGCGACGGCCTGCTCCTTGTCCCGGCGTACGTCGTCGAGCTGCGTCTCCAGCTCGCGCACGTCGGAGGCCGGCGTGCGGGTGCGCAGCCGGACCCGGGCGCCGGCCTGGTCGATCAGGTCGATCGCCTTGTCCGGCAGGTACCGGTCGGTGACGTACCGGTCGGACAGCTCGGCCGCGGCGACCAGCGCCTCGTCGGTGAACCGCACCTGGTGGTGCGCCTCGTAGCGGTCCCGCAGGCCACGCAGGATCGCCACGGTGTCCTCCACGCTGGGCTCCGGCACGAAGACCGGCTGGAACCGGCGGGCCAGCGCGGCGTCCTTCTCGATGCTCTTGCGGTACTCGTCCAGGGTGGTCGCGCCGATCACCCGCAGCTCGCCCCGGGCCAGCGCGGGCTTGAGCATGTTGGACGCGTCCATGCCGCCCTCGCTGCCCGCCCCACCCGCGCCGACCAGGGTGTGGATCTCGTCCAGGAAGACGATCAGCTCCTCGCGGTGCGCGCGGATCTCGTCGATCACCTTCTTCAGCCGCTCCTCGAAGTCGCCCCGGTAGCGGGTACCGGCGACCAGCCCGGCGAGGTCGAGCTGGACCACCCGCTTGCCGAGCAGCGTCTGCGGCACGTCGCCGTCGCAGATCCGCTCGGCGAGGCCCTCCACGATCGCGGTCTTGCCGACGCCCGCCTCGCCGATCAGCACCGGGTTGTTCTTCGTCCGCCGGGACAGGATCTCGACGGCCTGCTCGATCTCGTCGGCCCGGCCGATCACCGGGTCGATCTGGTCGTTGCGGGCCAGGTCGGTGAGGTCCTGGCCGTACTGGTCCAGGGTGGGGGTGCCGCGGTCCGGCTTCGGACCGGCCATCGGCCCGCGCTCGGCGCTGGCCGCCTGCAACGACTCGGGCTGGATCCGGCCGGCGGCGAGCATCCGGCCGGCGGGCGACTCCGGGTTCAGCGGCAACGCCATCAGGATGTGCTCGGGGCCGATGTAGTTCGCGCCCATCGCCCGGGACAACTGGTGGGCGTCGAGCAGCGCCCGCTTCGCCGCCGGCGTCAGCGACAGGTTCGGCGGCACCTCACCCCGGGGCGCGCCGTCGCCGCGCCCGCCAAGCGCGTTCAGCAGGGTGTCCGGGTCGGCGCCGGCGCGGCGGACCAGGTCGCGCAGCGGCTCGCGTTGCAGCGCCGCCCACAGCAGGTGGTCGGTGTCCAGGTCGGTGCTCTGCCGCTGGGCGGCCCGCCGGGCCGCGTCGGCCAGCATCTCCCGGGCGTCGGCGGTCATCAGCCGGGTGATGTCGACCCGGTGCGCGGGTCGGCGCCCACCCTCGCCCCGGCCGAAGTACCGGGCCAGGAACTCGTCCCAGGGGTCGGAGCCGAAGTCACCGGGTCCCATCATGTCTTCCTCCGCTGCTCGGGCGCGGCACGGTCGCCAGGGGCTACCCGGCGGTCGGCGCGACAAACGCCGCCGCCCGCCGAGGCGACCCGCGTACGCCCGGCACGCTGGCGCAGGCGGGGCGTGTAAGGAAGGGCCCCCTGTTAACGCCTGGGGTAGAGGAAGGGTCCCTTCCTTACACCTGTCGTCGGCGGGGGCGGGGTGGCAGGCTGGCGGCATGGAACCGAGGCCGCTGCTGATCGTGGACGCCGCCAACGTGGTGGGTTCCCGCCCGGACGGCTGGTGGCGGGACCGCGCGGGCGCCACCGCCCGGCTGCGCGACTCGCTGGCCCGGGTGGCCGACGACGGGCTGCCCCCGGACCTGCCGGCCCCGGTGGAGGTGCTGCTGGTGGTGGAGGGCCGGGCGCGGGACGTGCCGGGCGCGGCCGGGGTCCGGGTGGTCGCCGCGGCGGGGTCCGGGGACGACGCCGTGGTCGAGCTGGTCGCCGGCGCGCCGGAGCGCCGGCGGCTGGTCGTCACCGCCGACCGTGAGCTGCGGGAACGGGTCGCGGCACTGGGCGCCGAGGTGTACGGCCCGCGCTGGTTGCGGGACCGGACCGAGCCCTCCGACGAGTCCCGTTAATCGGACTCACGGCGCTTCCGGTCGACAACCGGTCAGCGGGGCAGGAACACTGACAGGGCGGATGTTCTCTCACCGCAACCGATAGGCTCTAATGGAGGCCTCCCCGCCCCCAGGAGGTTTCGCCGTGGCGAGCGTCGCCGAGCTCAAGGCAGCCATCGATGTCGCGCTCCAACAGATCGGCGACGGCCAGAGCGCCGTGCAGGCGGCCGGCGAGAAGCTGGCCGAGGCGCAGCAGACACTGGCCGGCGCGCTGGAGGGCAGTGGGCACGAGACGGTCGAGGCGGCCCAGTCCTCGCTGACCCAGGCCAGCCAGGAGCTGGAGGAGTGCCTCGCCGCGACACTCGTCGCGGTCGAGCAGGCGCAGCTCTACGTCGCGACGCTCTGAGGCCGGGCCGTGTCCATCGTCGAGGACATCGGCGGGCAGGTCCGCGCCGCCGCCGAGGACCTGCCGCTCGCCCAGCTCGCCCTGGCGTTAGAGAAGTTCGGGCTGGCCGCCGAGCGGCTGCGCTGGGTGCGCCAGGAGTCGGCCGACCCGATGGGTGTGCCGGAGCTGTCCGCCGCCACCGAGCACGCCGAGACCGCCGGCTACGCGCTGCGCGTCGCGCAGGAGCAGCTGTCGGCGTACCTGGCGGCGATCGGGCTGGGCCCCGACGGCGCGCCGGCGCCCGGGCCGGAGCAGCAGCAGCGCCGGCCGGCACACGACGCGCCGCGCGAGGCGGCCCCGGTCGCCCCGGCGCCCGAGCCGGCCGGCGAGGTGAAGCTGCGCCGCTGGTGGTCGGTGCGGGTGGCCGAGCTGACCGGCGGCCGGGAGGGGCCGCCGGACGAGCCCGACGAGCGGGTCGGCGACGCCCGGGAGCTGCTGCGCCGGGTGGTGGGCGGGGTCCGGGCCGGCGACCGGGACCGGCTGCACCGCGAGCTGCGCCGCGCGCACGCCGACGTCGGCCTCGGTCTGGCCGCGCTGGCGCCGCCGCTGCTGCGCGACCTGGCCGGAGAGCTGCTGGGGCACCCGCCGCGCGCCGACGACCTGGGGCGACTGCGCCGTGAGCTGGACGGCCGGGTCCGGGACCTGCTGCCCGGGCTGCCCGCGCCGGTGCTGGACACCCTCCTGACCCGGGTCTGCCGGATGCCGCCGCCGCGGCGCGGCGAGGCGGAGCAGCCGCACGCGGCCGACCCCGCGGTCACCGCCGGGGTGCTGACCGGCGTGCTGCTGGCCCGGCTCGGCCGGGACCTGCCGGTCGAGGGCGAGCGGGACCGGCAGGCCGAGGCCGGCCGGGAGCGGCAGGCCGCCGCCGAGCGGGACCGCCGGGCCGACGCCGCGCGCGACCGGGCCGCCGACGCCGAGTGGGAGCGGCGCGCCGCCGACGCGCGGGGCCGGGTGGCCGATGCCCGGAAGCGGGCCGCCGCGGCGTCCGACCGGGCGGCCTCGGCGCACGAGCGGGCCGCCGCGGTACGGGACCGGGCCGCCGCCCGGCGGAACGAGTCGGCGGGCGGCGGCCGGGCCGCCCCTGGCGACCCGCCGGCACCGGGCGGAGCGGGGACACCCGTCGGGCCGGCGGCCGGCCGGGGCGCGCCGGGCGCCGACCGGCCCGCCGGTCGCGCCTGGTCGAGCCCGCCGACGGGTCGGCCCGTGTCCGGCGGGGCCGGGGAGCCACGGCCGCGGGGCGTCGATGGCTGACCGGCGGACGCAGCTGGTCACCCGGGTCCGGGGCATGCTCGGCGAGGCCCTCGGCGCGACCCGGACCCGGCTGTCGACGGCGCAGGCCGAGCTGACCACGGCCCGGGAGCGGCTGGCGAAGGTACGGCGGGCCGCGGCGGTCGTGCCGGAGCGGGTGGGCGCGCAGCGGGACCGCCGGCTGGCCGACATCGACGACCGGCACGCGGCGCGGATCGCCGAGCTGGCCCGCCGCGCGGCGGACGCCGCGCGGCGGGAGGCCCCCGGCGCCGCGTCCGCCGACTGGGCGCGGTGGCGCCCCACCCCGGCGCGGCGGGCCGAGCCGCCCGGCGCGCTGCGGATCGGCACGGTCCGCATCCCGGGCGCGGAACCGGTGCCGGCGCTGGTGCCGCTGCTGGACGCCGGCCACGTGGAGCTGACCGGGGACGACCGGGACGGCGGCGAGGCGGTGGTGTCGGCGCTGCTGCTGCGCGCCGTCGGCCGGGCCGACCCGGGCGCCGTCCGGCTGATCGGCTACGACCCGGAGCACCTGGGCGGCGGGCTGGCCGGCTTCGCCCCGCTCGGCACCGCCGGGCTGCTCACCTTCGTCGGCCCGGGCGGGCTGGCCCGCCTGCTCGACGACCTGGTGGAGCAGATCCGCCGGATCAACGAGACGGTGCTGGCCGGGGAGCACGGCTCGCTGCGCGAGCTGGCCGCCGCGACCGGCCGCCGGCCGGAGCCGTGGCGGGTGGCGGTGCTGCTGGGCGGGGACGAGCTGTCCCGGCACGAGCGCGGCCAGCTCGACCGGGTGGTGCGCACCGGGGCGGCCTGCGGGGTGCACCTGGTGGTCCGGGGCGTGTCGCTGCCCGACGACCCCACGGTGACCCGGGTGGCGGTCGACCCCGACGGCGCGCGGATCGGTGGGCTGCCGGTCAGGTCGGACCCGCCGCCGCCCGCGGCCCTGGTCACCGAGACCTGCCGGGACGTGGCGGCGCGGGTGAACGCCGGCCCCGCCCCGACCCCGTTCACCGACCTGCTCCCGCCCCCGGAGCAGATGTGGCGGGAGGATTCGGCGACCGGGCTGACCGCCCCGATCGGCGAGGGGCCGCACGGCCGGCCGGTCCTGCTCACCCTGGGCGACTACCCGCCGCACGCGCTGATCGGCGGCCCGTCCGGCACCGGCAAGACGAACCTGATCTTCGCCTGGATCGGCGCGCTGGCGGCCCGCTACTCCCCCACGGAGTTGGAGTTCTACCTGCTGGACTTCAAGGAGGGGGTCTCCTTCGCCCGGTTCGCCCAGGGCCGACGCGACCCGAGCTGGCTGCCGCACATGCGGCTCGTCGGGATCAACGTCAACACCGACCGGGAGTTCGGCTTGGCGCTGCTGCGCTTCCTCGCCGAGGAGCTGCGCCGGCGGGCCGACGCCGCGAAGAAGCACGAGGTCACCAAGCTCGCCGAGCTGCGCGCGGTCGACCCGACGGGGCACTGGCCGCGGATCGTCGCGGTGGTCGACGAGTTCCAGATGCTGCTGGCCGGGCGCGACGTCGTCGCCCGGGAGGCCGCCGACCTGCTGGAGGACCTGGCCCGGCGCGGCCGGTCCCAGGGCATCCACCTGGTGCTCGCCTCGCAGGACGTGCGCGGCATCGAGGCGCTCTGGGGGCGGCCGGCCCTGGTCGCCCAGTTCACGCTGCGCATCGCGCTGCCCAAGGCGCTGCGGATCCTCGCCGAACGCAACGACGCCGCCCAGTCGCTGCCCCGCCACCACGCGGTCGTCAACGCCGAGTCGGGCATGGCCGAGGGCAACCAGGTGGCCCGCATCCCGTCGGCCAGCGACTGGGAGACGTGGAGCGAGCTGCAGCACCGGCTGTGGCGGATGCGCCCGCAGGACGCCGCCCCGGCCCGGCTCTTCGACGGCGACGCGATCCCCCGGCTCGCCGACGCGCCGGACTTCCGGGCGCTCACCGCGCCGGAGGCGGGCCACCCGCGGACGCCGGTCGCGCTGCTCGGCGAGATCATCGACGTGCAGGCCCGTTCGGCGGTGCTGCGGCTGCCCCGGGCCCCCGGACGCAACCTGGCGGTGCTCGGCACGCGGGTGGACGAGGCGTGCGCGGTGCTCGACGCGGCGGCCCGCTCGCTGGCCCGGCAGCACCGCCCCGGCACGGCCCGCTTCTCCATCGCCTGCCTCGACCCGGACGCCGACCCGGCCGCCCGTTCCCTCTACGAGGACCTCGCCGACGACGCCGCCTGGTACGACGAGGAGACCGTCGGGGAGCTGATGGCCGAGACCGCCGAGGGGCTGGGCGCGCCGGGCATCCCGCACTACCTGCTGCTGTTCGCGGTCGACGCGGCGGCCGGGGCGCTGGCGGCGCGGGTCGGCCGGCGTACCGGGCTGGAGGAGCTGCGCCGTATCCTGCACGACGGGCCGGAACGGCGTACGCACGTGCTGGCCTGGTGGCGGGGTGTCGCCCGGATGCGCGCCGACCTGGGCGGGCCGGCGGCCCGGACGGACCAGATCGGCGCCTGGGTGGCGCTGGACGCGCACGGCGGCGAACTGGGCTCGTCGCTCTATCCGGGCACCGGCGGCCCGGACTGGTATCCCCGCCCCTGGCGTGGGCTCTTCTTCGACCGGGCGGTGCACCGCACCGGTCAGGTGATCATCCCTTATGGACCGTCCCGATGAACGAACCGGCGACCAGTGAGACGTACGCGGCGCAGCTGCGGCGGCTGGCCGAGCTGACGGCGCGGGTGCGCGACCAGCGGGCCGAGGCGCACACCTGGTACGCGCAGCAGTGTGCCGCCGCCGAACGGGCGGTCGCCGAGGCCGAGGCCGAGGTCGCGCGCGCCGAGCGGGAGCTGGTGGCGGCGCGGGAGCTGCAGGAGCGGGTGGACGCCGAGGTCGCCCACCTGTGGCAGCAGCTGCGCGGGCGACTCGGCGGGGGCGGCCGTCGGGCGGGCGGGCCCCCGGCCCCGGCGCCGGGCGCCACGGCGGACCCGGTGACGCTGCTGGACGGCGTACGCGACCTGTTGAACCGCACTCGCCAGCCCGGTGACCTGCCGGGCTCGGTGAACCCGCTGCTGGCGCTCTGCGGTGTGGCCGGCGCCGTGGTCGCGTACGCCCTGGGCGGCGCGGCCCGGGCGGCGGGCGACCGGTACGGCGGCGAACTCGCGGTCGGGCTGCCCGTGCTGGCCCTGGTGGTGACCCTGCTGGGTCCGCTGGTCGGCCTGGTGCCGGCGAAGGCCCTGGCCGACCGCCGGCACGCGGTGCTCGGCCCCCGCCCGGTCGCCGTGGTCCTCGGTGCCGGCCTGCTCACCACGGTCCTGCTGCTCGCCCTCGCCCGCTGACCCCGCGCCGGTCGCGTGGGCGTCAGCGGGCAGGCCCGGTGTCCGTCCCGCGGGCGGGGCGCGGCGTCAGGCCGGGACGACGACGGCCTCCCGGAGCAGTCGGCGGGCCAGGGTGACCCGGTCGGCGTCGTCGTCGAGGCCCGGCAGGTCGCCGACCCGGGTGGCCTCGCCGGTGAGCAGGGCGCGCACCGCCGGCGCGCACGACGCGGGCAGGGTGATGGTGCGGTCGAACAGGCGCAGCGCCACCCGGTCGCCCTGCGGGGCGAGCTGCCAGCGCAGGCCGGGGCGCGGGGCGAGCCGGGTGTCGGCGTCCAGCGCGGCCAGCGCGGCTGCCTGGGCCAGGGGCCGGATCGGCGCCGGCCGGGCGGCCGGCCAGGCGCGCTGGCGCAGCCGGGCGGCCACCGCCGCCGGGTCGGCCCGCAGCAGCCAGTCCCGCAGCGCCTCGACGGTCTCGGTCAGCTCCGGTTCGATCGCGTCCGGGTCGGCCACGTCGGTGCCGAACGGCAGCGTGGCGCGTAGCCGCTGGTCCTCGGCCGCGAGGGCGAGCAGTTCCTCGACCAGGGCGTACCGGGTCAGTGCCCGGACGCCGACGGTCAGGTGCAGCGAGCTGGACTCCTGCGCCTGCGCGCTGTGCAGCCAGCCGCGGGGCAGGTAGAGCGCGTCGCCGGGGCCGAGCACCACGCCGAGCGCGGGCGGCCCGTCGGCGGTGGCGGCGACCTCGTCGGCCCGCCCGCCCCAGGTCTGCTTCTCGAGCGGGTCGGGCAGCACCGGCGGGTGGATCCGCCAGTGCTTGCGGCCGTCGACCTGGAGGACGAAGACGTCGTGGGTGTCGTAGTGGGTGGCGAAGCCCTGGTTTCCGGCGGGGGTCAGGTAGGCGTTGACCTGCAGCGGCTGCCCGACCGCGACGCCGAGGTCGCGGGCGAAGTCGATCAGGGCCGGCCAGGTGCGGTGCAGGCCCTGCAGCACCAGGGTGGCGCCGCCGGCGTACAGCTCCAGGACCCGCTCGTCGAGGACCTGGTCGCCGATCTCGGCCCCGGCGCCGCCGCCGCCGGTGAAGCGCGCCGCCGGGACGAGTTGGCCGTCCTTGGCGATGCGCAGGAACGGGGTACGCAGGCCGCGCCGGCTGAGCAGTTCGTCGGCGTCGGCGGGGCTGAGCAGGTCGGCGAACCCCGCGGGGTTGGGCAGCTCGTCGGCGCGGGACAGCAGCGGCGTGCGCCCCCAGTGGGCGGCGGCGAACTTCGCCGGCTCGACCGACACGCAGCGGGTCAGCGCGGTCGTGGGTGCGGACGGAACCGCCGGGCGGCCGTGGCCGCCCGGCGGGACGATGTGGGTCACGGCGGTTCGTCAGGAGGCGCTGCCGTCGGCGCCGCCGTCCTGCTGGCCGGGGGTGGCACCGCCGTCCGCCGGGCCCTCCGCCCCGCCGTCGGCGCCGCCGTCCTGCTGGCCGGGCGTGGCACCGCCGTCGGCCGGGCCCTCCGCGCCCCGGTCAGCGCCCTTGTCGGCACCACGGTCGGCGCCCTTGTCGGCACCACGGTCGGCGCCCTTGTCGGCACCACGGTCGGCGCCCTTGTCGGCACCGCGGTCGGCACTGCCGTCGGCGCCGCCGTCCTGCTGGCCGGGGGTCGCGCCGCCGTCGGCCGGGCCCTCAAGGCCGCCGCCGCCGGTGGTCTGCATGTCGTCGTCGTTGAGTGCCATCGGTGCTCCCTCGGATGTGCCGCCCCGCCGTGCGCCGGGGTCCGTCGTGCAGCGGGTGGTACCCCACGCCCGATCTTCTCTAACCACACCGTAGACGTCCTTTTCGGCTCACACCGGCGGTTCGCCGTGCCGGGTGGGCGGTCAGTCCGGCGGTACGGCAGGACGGCCGAGGCAGGCGTTCACCCCGCGGTTCGGCGGTGCCGGGCGGCGAGCCCGCACCGGCGGTGTCAGGATGGTCAGGCCGACGAGGAGGTGGCGATGACCGAGGGCCCGGGGTCGCTGGAGCCCGTGACCGAGCAGTGGCAGCGCGCCCTGGCGATCGTGGCGCACCCCGACGACCTGGAGTTCGGCGCCGCCGCCGCGGTCGCGCGCTGGACGGCGCAGGGCAAGCACGTCGTCTACTGCCTCGTCACCAGTGGCGAGGCGGGCATCGACGGGATGCCGCCGGCGCAGGCCCGTCAGGTGCGCGAGCAGGAGCAGCGGGAGTCCGCCGCGCTGGTCGGGGTGGACACGGTGGAGTTCCTCGGCCTGCCCGACGGCATCCTGGAGTACGGCGTGCCGCTGCGCCGCGAGCTGGCCGCGGTGGTGCGCCGGCATCGCCCCGAGATCGTCATCACCAACAACTTCCGCGACACCTGGGACGGGGCGTACGCGCTGAACCAGGCCGACCACATCGCCACCGGGCGGGCGGTGCTGGACGCCGTCCGCGACGCCGGCAACCGCTGGGTGTTCCCCGAGTAGCTCGCCGACGGCGTCGAACCGTGGGGCGGGGTACGCCAGGTGTGGGCAGCCTCCTCCCCGCTCGCCGCCCACGGGGTGGACGTCACCGACACCTTCGACCGGGGAGTCGCCTCGCTGCGGGCGCACGACGCGTACCTGGCCGGGCTGGGCGACGGCAGCTTCGACGCCGAGGAGTTCCTCGAGGGGCTGGGCCGGCCCGCCGGCGCCCGGCTCGGCGTCCGCTACGGCGCCGCCTTCGAGGTCTTCCACTTCGACCTCTGGTAGGGCTGCCGCGACGATCCTGCTCGGCACCACGGTCGAGGCGAACAACGCCTCCGCCGGAACGCGCGAGCGGCCCGCCCCACGCCGGTGGAGCGAGCCCTCGTCGACGCGCCCGTCAGGGAATCATCCGGGCCATGTCCTTGGGCATGGTGTCCTTCACGTCCTGCCACTCGCCCTGGGTCACGTGCCGGCGCAGGGTGTCCAGCACCACCTGCACCACCCGCTCCGGGCCGCCCTCGACGTCGTACGGAAAGCGCTGCCGGACCTCCAGCAGGAAGTCGTCCCGGTTCAGCTTGACCGGCACGTCCATCGGCTTCCAGCCGTCGAAGTAGATCCCCCGCACCACCACCGGCAACTGCGCGGCGAACTCCACGCTCTCCTGCACCGGCATCCGGTCGCGCAACAGGTGCAGCACCGTGCGCATCGCGCAGTAGGACTGGTTGCGTTGCTCCTTCGGCCAGCCGTAGGCCTGCTCGATGTCCCTCAACATCTCGTTGGTCTTCTGCATCGAGGACTCGATTGCCGACTGCAACTGCTCAGCCATCTCTCCACCCCCGTACGTCGGTCTCCCACCGTCGGTCGTCGTCACGTCGCGGCGGCCCCACCGGACCGCGCGGCTGCCGGGTCGGCCTGACCCGGTCGGCGCGCGGCACCCACCGGGCGTCGCCGGACGACCCGACGACGTGCAGCACGGCGCCGCGTCGTCGATCCGGTACCACCCGAACCGTCATCTCCAGCCACCTCCGTGGTGTCGGTTCCGCGGTCGCGGTCGACCGCACGCACCGTCCATGCTGCGCGGCGGCGGGGTGAGCGGGCTTCACCCGGACGGGATGAGAGCAGGGCGCGGCTCAGCCGGCGTCGAGCAGCCCGGCGAGGGTGGCGGCGTTGGTCTGCGCATAGTCGCGGTAGCAGTTGTTGAGGAGAACGTGGGTCTGCTCGGTGGAGTCGGCCAGCTCGCGCAGCTTCGGCGCCCAGTCGCGCAACTCCCGGTCGGAGTAGCGGTAGCCGAACTTCTCGTGGATGTCCTTGCTGGTCCACTTGTCGCTGTGCCCGTGGAAGCGGACCACCGCCAGGTCCGCGGTGGCGGCCAGCACCGGCGGCACCGACGAGCGGTGCCCCTGCGGCATGTCCACGCAGACGTACGCCAGCCGGTGCTGGCGCAGGAAGGCGAGCGTCTCGTCGGCGTTGTCGCCGTCGAACCAGGAGGCGTGCCGGAACTCGTAGACCGGGCGCAGCGGGGCGCAGCGCTTCGCCACCTCCAGGAGGTACTGCTTGTTGTCCCGGCGGATGGTGAACCAGGGCGGGAACTGGAACAGCAGCGCGCCGAGCCGGCCCGCCTCGACCAGCGGGTCCAGCGCGCTGAGGAACCGCGTCCAGACCTCCTCGTACGCCTGCGGCGGCAGGTCGTCCGGGTAGAGGTTCTTCTTCTCCGTGTCGGGCCGGAGGTCCTTGTAGAGGGCGTCGACCCGGGTCGGGTGCCCGGTGAGCAGGCTGAACGCCTTGACGTTGAAGGTGAAGCCGGCCGGGGTGCGCTCGGCCCACAGCCGCGCCGTCCGCTCGGCGGGCGGCGAGTAGTAGGTGGCGTCCACCTCGACGAGCGGGAACTGCCGGGCGTAGTACGCCAGCCGCTTCTCCGGGGTGTCGGCGGTCTGCGGGTACCAGCCGGAGTCCAGCAGCGTGCGGTCGGTCCAGGAGGCGGTGCCCACCTTGATCTCACCCATGGGTGGAGTCCACCGCGTCCCGGACCGACCCGCAACCGCTCGCGTCAGGCCGCCCGGCGCTCCCGGCTCTGCTTGCACTGCACGCAGGTGGTGGCGGAGGGGAAGATCTCCAGCCGCTCGACCGGGATGGCCGCGGAGCAGCCCTCGCAGAAGCCGTAGGTGCCCTCCTCCAGCCTGGTGAGGGCGTGCTCGTACTGGGTGCGGCGGTCGAGGATGGTCCGCAGCAGGGACTGCGCGGTGTCCCGTTCGGCCGTCTTGGTGCCGCTGTCGGCCTGGTCGTCGCCGGCGGTGTCGCCGACCTCCACCAGCCGCAGCACCTGGCTCTGCAGCACCGCCTGCTCGTACTCCGCGGACAGCTCGTCGTAGCGGGCCTGCAGGGAGCGCCGGATCTGGTCGATCTCCGCCTGGGATCGGCCCGTACCGACCTTGTCGTGGACGAGCATCGCTGCCTGCCTTTCTGGGCCTCAAGGTCCGCCGGGGCGCCGGTGCGTGCGCCCGGGCCGTGGTCGTCTGCGCGCGGGTGGATCACCCGTGCTCTGTGAGCCGGCCGAATACCCCGGCCCGCCGACGATCAAACCGGCCACTTTTTCCGGACGTCGCGGCGGTCAGGAGGACACCGCGGACTCCACCAGCGCCGGGTGTCGGGGGTCGTCGGCGCGCACCACGACGTCGGCGAACGAGGCCGGGGCCACCTCGTCGGCGTACCGGGCGAAGGCGGGCAGCGTCCACCGCAGCGCTGGGTCGGTGCGCCGGGCCAGGGCCGCCGGGGAGAGCGCCAGGTGGACCGTGACGTCGAAGGGCAGGCCTCCGCCGAGCAGCAGCGCCCCGCTGACCAGCAGGACGCCCCCGGGTGGCAGGTCGACGTACGCGGCGCGGCTGGCCCGGTCGGCGCGGGCGTCCCAGAGCGAGGGCAGCACCCGCCCGGAGCCGTCCGGCCCGGCCGGGTCGAGCACCTCCCGGCGCAGCCCCGCCTCGTCGACCCACCCCTCGTAGTACGCGTCGGGGTTGGTCCGGCCGTGCTCAAGGCGGACGGAGGCGGGGCGGAGGAAGTCGTCGGCGCGCACGTGCAGCACGGGCCGGCCGAGCGCGCGCAGCGGGTCGACCAGCGCGGCGGCCAGCGCGTCCGGGCCGGCGGCGGGCGGGCCGTCGACGGCCACGCGCAGCCGCCCGGCGCTCACGGTGCCGGCGAACCGCTCGGTCAGCTCGGTGACCAGCCGGTCCGGGGTGATGGGGCGGATCCGCATCCGACCATCGTGCCCCGTGGGCCGGCGGTCCCACGGGCCGGCCGACTGCGGGGTGGGCCGGGCGGTCACCGCCCGGTCGCACCGGCGCGACTCCCCCCGCGAACGGGCCACTCCGGGCGCGAGGTCAGCCGCTGCGGTCGATGGTGACGCGGGCGTCGTCGGCCAGCCGGTAGCCGACGCCGTAGACGGTGGTGACCAACGGGACGTCGACACCGACCTTGCCGCGCAGGCGGCGGACGTGCACGTCGACCGTGCGCACCCCGGCGTGCTCGTAGCCCCACACCGCGTTGAGCAGCTGCAACCGGGTGAACACCCGGCGAGGGTGGGCGACCAGGTGCAGCAGCAGGTCGAACTCCAGCCGGGTCAGCGGCAACGGCTCGCCGTCGCGCAGCACGGAGCGGGACGAGGCGAGGATGTGCAGGGCGGGGATCGTGGGGGCGGTGGCCGGGCGGGACGGCGACCGCCCGGCCGGCACGGCGTCGGGCCGACGCTCCACGGTGGCGGCCGTGATGGTGCCCTCTCCGCGTTCGAGCATCTCCCGGGCGGCCTCCAGCAGCCGACGGGCGGGTGGGGTCAGCGACTCCTCGCAGGCCAGCGGGATGTTCAGCGTCACCGTGAGCATCGGGGCGGCCGTGTTGGCGGGGCGGCGCTGGCCGCCGGGGGGCCGACCGGGAACAGCGGGCTGGGACGTATGCCATCCGGCGCGCGACGAGGCGGGGCTGACCGACATGGTCCTCCTTGGCTGGTCCGGGTATCTCCCCACGGCCCGGGACGCCGCTTCATCGATGCTTCCCGGCGCCCGGGCGAGGGTCAAGGGGCGGCTACGTTGCATGAATGTGACAATTGACGAACGCATCGGAGCCGAATGCTCGCTCTGCGTACGAAGCCTGATGATTACAGCAGAGCCGTCGGGTTGACCCGATACGGGGGGTCCCCGTCCGGTTCACGTCCGTCGAGGTGACATGTCCCGGCGCGGGTGAACCAGGCCCACCTCGGCGCCGCACGGCGGTCGGGCACGCTCCCACGGATGGCGTGGCGAAGCGGCGACATGCACGGAGACGCTGCCCAGGTGGTCACGACCGGCGGCTGCCGTACTGGCGGCGATCAGCGCTGTGGCCGCGCGGCCTCCTCCCGCCCGACCGCCGGCCCCGTTACGCCGCGCCCGGCGGCCCCGCGGCGGGCCAGCAGGTCTTCGGCGATGAGCAGCCCGGCCGGGATGAGGCCCAGCAGGAAGCCGCTGGGACCGACAAGCAGTGCGCATCCGGCCGCCCAGCCGGCCACTGTCCAGCCGACGTAAGCCGGCGCGCACTCGCCGCGCCGCCCCAGCCGCGCCAGCAGGAGGCCGAACAGGACCAGGGGGACGACGAAGCCCCCGGGCAGCGCCCAGAACACGGACAGGGACGCGTCACCGCCTTCGCCCGAGCGCAGTCCGCCGGTGAGCCACTCGCTCCAGTAGGGGTGGGGCAGGAAGACCGCGGCGTGCAGGACTCCGATGGCCGCCATCGACCATCCGGCGCCGATCGTCAATTTCTTCTTGATCATGCCCCTAGCCTCCGCCTCCTGCCCGGGGCCGCGCCTCCCCGATGAGGGGTGGCCCCCTCCCTCGCGAGAGGGAACATCCGCACGGGCGCGTGAAGGGGACGTGAAGCCGACTTGATCATTGGTGCGGCATCCGCAGCCCGGCGGAGAAGGCATCCCGCAGGTCGACGTATCCGTTGATCCGCCGTGCGATCGCGGCGTAGTGCGCCCGACGCGGGGCGGGCACCACCGGGTCGCTCAGCGCGGCGGTCAGGTCGACGACGCGGGCCCGCGGTCGGTACTCCATCCAGGTTGGCAGCACGGTCACGCCGGCGACCTCCCACCCACCGGACGGGGTGCGGGTGAAGGTGAACTCCGGCACGACCGCGTCCTGAGTGTTTTCCGCCGAGCCGTCACCGAACCGGGCGGTCAGGTTTCCCATGCCGTAGGCGACCCATTTTGCGCCGACCTTCTCGAAGGGCTGGACCACGTGCGCATGGTGGCCGACGATCAGGTCGATGTCGGGCGAGGACAGCAGCCGGCTCGCGAGGTCGACCTGGTCGGCGTTCGGTTCGTTCTGGTACTCGGTGCCCCAGTGCATCGACAGGATGACGATCTCCGCGCCGGCGACGCGGGCCCGCCGCGCTTCGGCGAGGATGGCGTCCGCGTCGATCAGGTTGGCCGCCCAGGGCCGTCCCGGCGGCAGCGGGATGTCGTTGAAGCTCAGGGTGTACGAGAGGTGTCCGATCTTGACGCCGCCCACGTCCATGACATTCGGGCGTTGGCTCTCCGCCGCGGTCCGGGCCGTGCCCGTATGCCGCAGGCCCACCCGGTCGAGGTTGTCGAGAGTACGGGCGATGCCCTCGACCCCGGTGTCCAGAGAGTGGTTGGAGGCGGTGGAACAGGTGTCGAAGCCTGCCCACGCGGCGGCGTCGGCCAGTGCGGGGGGCACGCTGAAGTTCGGCCAGCCGGTGAACGGGCCGGCGGGCTCGGCCAGGGGCGTCTCCATGTGGCAGATGGCCAGATCGGCGGCGCTCACGCGGGCGCGGACCGCGGCGAGCACCTGCGTGAAGTCGTGGCCGTCGCGTCCTGCTCGGCGCGCATCGGTGGCTGCCTGCTCGGTGAGCGCGGGGTGTACGAGCAGGTCACCGGCCGCCACCACGGTGAGTGTGTTTCGGGGTCCGGCGCTGGTGGCGGCGGCGCTGGGCGGTTCGCTTGTCGTCTCCCTCTGCGGCGCGTCGCAGCCGGACGCCAGAGCAGCGATCACCAGCAGTGCCACAGCCGACATTCTCCTCATTCAGCACATAATGCCGATGCTTCGCACAGAGCGTCGGGAGAGAGGAAAACGTCCTTCCAGGGAGGAAGGGCCAGATGCCGGCATCGTCCCGGGACGACCGCGGCGAGCCCGGCCAAGGCGCCTCCCGGGGGCGCCAGGTGCCTGCGGCACGGAGCTGTCGATCGTCAGGAGACCCAGACGTAGCGACGCTCCGGGCGGCCGGCGGAGCCGTACCGGAGGCTGACCTCCGCCCGCCCGGTGTCGGCGAAGTGTTCCAGGTAGCGACGGGCGCTGACCCGGGAGATGCCCACCGCGTTGGCGCACTCGGCGGCGGAGAGCGTCCCGGAGTGCCCCCGCAGGGCGCGCTCCACCAGCTCGGCGGTCTCCCCACTGAGGCCCCGGGGCAGCGCGGAGGTGGCGATGTGCGCGCCGCTGCGGGACAGCACCCGGTCCACGTCGCTCTGGTCGCTGACCACCGTGGCGCGCAGCGAGTTGCGCCGGGCGGCGTACTGCTCCAGCCGGGTCCGCAGCTCGTCGAAGCCGAACGGCTTGAGCAGGTAGTTGACCGCGCCGTAACGGACGGCCCGACGCACCGCCTCGGCCTCCCGGGCCGCGCTGATCACCAGCACGTCGCAGTCGTGCCGGGCGGCCCGCAGCCGGGTCACCACATCCAGGCCGAACATGTCCGGCAGGTAGAGGTCGAGCAGCACCAGGTCGGGGCGGAACTCGTCGACGGCGGCGATCGCCTCCTCGCCCGTGCTGGCCGTGCCCACCACCCGGAAGCCGTCGATGCGCTCGACGAAGCCGCGGTGGATCCGGGCCACCATGAAGTCGTCGTCGACCACCAGTACGTCGATCACCGGCTCACCTCCACTGCCCCGGTCACCGACATCCGGGCCGTGAACATCGCGCCCTCCTCGGTGTTCGTCACCGCAACCTCGCCGCCGCGACGGTGGCAGACCAGCCGGGTGAGCGCCAGTCCGATGCCCCGTTCGCCGCCGCGCGCCGCCTTGGTGGTGAACCCGTGCGTGAAGACCTCCTGGGCCAGTTGCGGGGCCACCCCCGGGCCGGAGTCGCGGACCACGATCTCCACCGAGGAGGCGTCCTGGCGTAGTTCGACCTCCACCCAGGCCGGCCCGTCCGGGACGTCACCGCCGTCCGTTCCGGTGCCGTCCGGGCTGCCGGACGGCACCGGGGTCCGGCTCTCCCGGCCGCCGGCCACGGCCTCCACGGCGTTGTCGACCAGGTTGCCCAGCACCGTCGCGACGTCCGCGGCGACCGCCGGCTCCAACCGGTCCAGGCCGGTCCGCTCGGAGATCCGCAGCTCCACCCGGCGCTCGGCGGCCAGCGCCGACTTCGCCATCAGCAGGGCCGCCACCGCCGTGTCCTGGATCCGGCTGGTGACGGTGAGGTCGAGGGAGGCCCGGTGCCGGCTCAGCGCGTCGACGTACCGGACCACCTCGTCGTGCTCGCCGATCTGGATCAGCCCGGAGATGGTGTGCAGCTGGTTGGCGAACTCGTGGGTCTGGGCGCGCAGCAGCTCGGTGGTGCTGCGGAAGGAACCGATCTCCTGCTCCAGACGGGCCAGTTCGGTGCGGTCCCGCAGGGTGGTCACCGAGCCGAGCCGACGGCCGTCCTTGCTGACCGTCATCCGGTTCATCACCAGCACCCGGCCGGCGCGCACCACCACCTCGTCCCGGGCCTGCGGCTCGTGGTCGGCGCCGGCCAGCACGTCCCGCAGCCGGCCGGAGATCCTCAGCTCGGCGAGGGTGCGGCCGAGGCAGTGCTCGGGCAGGTCGAGCAGCCGCCGGCCGACCGCGTTGACCAGGGTGACTCGCTGCTGCGGGTCCAGCGCGATCACCCCCTCGGCGATGCCGTGCAGCAGCGCCTCCCGGTGCTCGGCCAGGCCGGCGATCTCCCGGGGCTCCAGGCCCAGGGTCTGCCGCTTGATCCGGCGGGCCAGGAGCCAGGAGCCGACGACCCCGAGCAGGCTGGCGATGCCCAGGTAGGTGAAGAGGTACGACGAGGCGCCCACCAGCCGCTGGGACCATCCGGGCGACGCCTCCCCGATCATCACCACGCCGAGATGCCGCCCGAGGTTGTCCTTGCGGTCGCCGAGCACCGGCACCTGGGCGACCAGCTCCCGCGAGTCGCCGACCGCCAGCTCGCCGGACCAGCTCCGGCCCCGTGCCACCTCGGGGTCGCCGAGCTCGAGCGGGCTCCCCACCAGCGTCGGGTCGGTGGAGCTGACCACCCGGCCCCGGGCGTCGGCCACGGTCACCGAGGTCACCCCGGACTGGGTCAGCGCGTTCTGCACCAGCGGGGCGACGAGTTCCGCCGGCGCCGGCTGGTTGATCCGCTCACGCAGCAGCCGGTTGCCGGCGAGCTGCTCGCCGAGGGCGGCCACCCGCCGCCCCTCCACCCGGTTGAAGGTGGCGGCGGACTGGGCCAGCGAGACGGCGGCCACCGCCACCAGCACGACCACGATGATCGCGAGCTGGAGCACGAGCAACTGCCCGGCCAACGTACGGCGGGGGGTGACCGTGACCACAAAGACCTCAACTTCCGCTGGTGACAGAACGCAGACATAGGGTTCGCCCGGAGGCCATCATCTTGCCGCCGGACTCCTTCGAAACGGAAGAGAAACATGATGGCAACTCGGAGAAAACTGCTGGTCATGGGCGTCTCGGTCGCCACGGCGCTGGCGCTGGGCGCCTGCGGTGCCACCGCGGACAAGAACGAGGGCGGGTCCGGCGGCGACGGCGGACCCGCCACCGGACTGCGGATCATGGTGCCGAACACCCCCGGCGGCGGGTACGACACCACCGCTCGCACCGCGGCCAAGGTGATGGAGGACGCCAAGATCGCCACCGGGGTGCAGGTCTTCAACCTGCCGGGCGCGGGCGGCACCGTCGGTTTGCAACGCATGGTGAACGAGAAGGGCAACGGCAAGCTCGCCATGCAGATGGGGCTGGGCGTGGTCGGTGCCTCGTACACCTCGAAGTCGTCGGCGACGCTCACCCAGACCACCCCGCTGGCCAAGATGATCGAGGAGGCCGGCGCCATCGTGGTGCCGAAGGACTCGCCGTACAAGACCATCGGCGACCTCGTCGCGGCGTGGAAGGCCGACCCCAAGGGCATCGCGGTCGGCGGCGGCTCGTCTCCCGGCGGCCCGGACCACCTGCTGCCGATGCAGCTCGCCAAGGCCGTCGGCATCGACCCCCGCCAGGTCAACTTCGTCTCGTACGACGGCGGCGGCGAGCTGCTGCCGGCCGTGCTCGGCGGCAAGGTCGCCTTCGGCGCCAGCGGCTTCGGCGAGTTCCTCGACCAGGTCGAGGCCGGTCAGATCCGGGTCCTCGCGGTCACCAGCGCGGCCCCGATCGACGCGCTCAAGGACGTGCCGACGCTGAAGTCCTCCGGCATCGACCTCGTCTTCACCAACTGGCGGGGCATCGTCGCGCCGCCCGGCATCAGCGACGCCGACAAGAAGGTCTGGATCGACGCGCTGACGAAGATGCACGAGTCGGACGAGTGGAAGGCCGAGCTGACCAAGCGCGGCTGGACCGACGCCTTCGTCACCGGCGACCAGTTCGCCACCTTCCTCACCGAGCAGGACAAGTCGGTGGCGGACCTGCTCACACAGCTCGGACTGGCATGACCGGCATGACCACCCGACCGGAGCGGGGCGGCGACCCGCCGCCCCGCCCGGGCGCCGCCGACGGACCGGTCACCGCGCCGGTGCCGGGCCAGCCGACCGGTCCGGACCCGGCCACGTCGGGCGGGACGCCGACGGTTCCCGGCCCGGACGTGGCGCCCGCCTCGGCGGCGGGACGGCTGGGCGCGGCGCGTACGCCGGTCGGGCCAAGGGAGCCCTCGGCCGTGCCGGGCGGTCCCGCCCCGGCCGACGCGGAGGTCGAGGCGGGACCGGCGGCGACGCCGCGCCGCGACCGGGCCCAGTACGCCGTCTGCGCCTTCCTCGCCCTCGTCGGCGCGCTGGTCCTCGTCGACGCGGCCCGCACCGGGCACGCGATCAGCACCGCCGACCCGATCGGCCCGAAGCCGGTGCCGATCCTGCTCGGGGTGCTGCTGCTGATCGTCGCCGCGATCTACGCGGTGGACGTGGCCCGTGGCGGCGCCGGGGAGCCGGAGGCCGGCGAGGACGTCGACCTGACCACCCCGATCGACTGGCGGACGGTGCTGCTGCTCATCGGCGCGTTCGGGGTCAACGCGGTGCTCATCGACCGGCTGGGCTGGGTGATCAGCGGGACGCTGCTGTTCTGGGGTTCGGCGTTCGCGCTGGGCAACCGGCACCACGTGCGCAACCTGCTGATCTCCGTCGCGCTGTCGTTGATCACCTTCTACACGTTCGCCATCGGGCTCGGCGTGAACCTGCCCGCGGGCGTGCTGCAAGGGATCCTGTGATGGACAACCTCGGAAACCTGCTCGACGGGTTCGCCAACGTGGTGACCCCGATGAACCTGCTGATCGCGCTGCTCGGGGTCACCATCGGCACCGCCGTCGGCGTGCTGCCCGGGATCGGCCCGGCGATGACGGTGGCGCTGCTGCTGCCGGTCACCTACGGGATGGAGCCCACCCAGGCGTTCATCATGTTCGCCGGCATCTTCTACGGCGGCATGTACGGCGGCTCGACCACCTCGATCCTGTTGAACACCCCGGGCGAGTCGTCCTCGGTGATCACCGCGATCGAGGGCAACAAGATGGCGAAGGCGGGCCGGGCCGCGCAGGCTCTCGCCACCGCCGCGATCGGCTCGTTCGTCGCCGGCACCATCGCCACCCTGCTGCTGGTGGTGGTGACCCCGCCGGTCGTGCGGTTCGCGATCAGCCTCGGCGCGCCCGACTACTTCGCGCTGATGCTGCTGTCGTTCGTGGCGGTCACCGCGGTGCTCGGCGCGTCCCGGGTACGCGGCTTCGCCTCGCTGCTGATCGGCCTGGTCATCGGCACGATCGGGATCGACGCGGTGAGCGGCCAGCAGCGGCTCACCCTGGGCATCCCGCAGCTCGCCGACGGCATCGACGTGGTGGTGGTGGCGGTCGGCATCTTCGCCGTCGGCGAGGCGCTCTGGATCGCCGCGCACCTGCGCCGCCGCGCCGCCGAGGTGATCCCGGTCGGACGGCCGTGGATGGGGAGGCAGGACTGGAAACGGTCCTGGAAGCCGTGGCTGCGCGGCACCGCGTACGGATTCCCGTTCGGCGCGCTGCCGGCCGGCGGGGCGGAGATCCCGACGTTCCTGTCGTACGCCACGGAGAAGAAGCTGACGAGGCACCCGGAGGAGTTCGGCCGGGGCGCGATCGAGGGCGTCGCCGGGCCGGAGGCGGCCAACAACGCCTCCGCCGCCGGCACGCTGGTGCCGATGCTGGCCATCGGCCTGCCCACCAACGCCACCGCCGCGGTGATGCTGGCCGCCTTCCAGCAGTACGGCATCCAGCCCGGCCCGCTGCTCTTCGAGCGGGAGTCGGGCCTGGTGTGGACGTTGATCGCCAGCCTCTTCGTGGGCAACCTGCTGCTGCTGGTGCTCAACCTGCCGCTCGCACCCGCCTGGGCGCGGCTGCTGCGGATCCCCCGCCCGTACCTCTACGCCGGGATCCTCTTCTTCGCCTCGATGGGCGCGTACGCCGTCAACGCCCAGCCGTTCGACCTGTTCCTGCTGCTCACCCTCGGCCTGCTCGGCTTCGGCATGCGTCGCTTCGGGCTGCCGATCCTGCCGCTGATCGTCGGGGTGATCCTCGGCCCGCGCGCCGAGTTGCAGGGCCGACGGGCGTTGCAGCTCTCCGGCGGCGAGCTGCACGGCCTCATCGGCGGCTGGGTGTCCTGGACGGTCTACGCCGTGGTCCTGGTGGTGCTGCTCTGGCCGGTGCTCGGCCGCTTCGTCGTTCGACCTGTTCGCGAAAGGCTGGTGACCCGATGACGGTGCTGGTGGGGTACGTCCCCTCGGCCCTTGGTGAGGCGGCCCTTCGGGCCGCCGTGGAGCAGGCCCGGTTCCGCGACGAGCCGGTGCTGGTGGTGAACACGTCGCGCGGCGACGCCTACGTCGACCCGCGCTTCGCCCAGGAGGACGACCTGGCCCAGGTGGTGCGAGAGTTGACCGCCGAGGGGGTGCCGCACACCGTCCGCCAGCTGATGCGCGGGCGGGACGCGGCCGAGGAGATCGCGGAGATCGTCGACACGGAGGAGATCTCGCTGGTGGTGATCGGCATCCGGCACCGCACTCCCGTGGGCAAGCTGATCATGGGTTCGACCGCACAGGAGATCCTGCTTCGGGTGCCCTGCCCGGTCCTCGCGGTGAAGGCCGACTGAGTGGAGTGCCCACCACCGTTCACGGGGACCCCGGGCTGACCGGGGTCCCCGTGCGTACCCAGACGGGCCTGCTGCTCGCCCACACCGTCGTGGTGCAGGCGGTCACCTTCATGCTGCGCCCGGCGTCCGCGTACCGGGCGCTGGACCTGGACGTGCCGGCGGCCTGGCTCGGCGTGCTCGGGGCCAGCTTCGCCGTCGTGCCGCTGGTGCTCGCGGTCCCCTCCGGCCACGCGGTCGACCGGTTCGGCGAACACCGGATCGTGCTGGCCGGCTCGGGTCTGCTCGCCGCCGCCGGCGCCTGCTTCGTGCTGTTCGCCGACTCGGTCGCCGGCCTGGTCGTGGCCAGCATGGTCCTCGGCACCGGCCACCTCTTCGCGGTGGTCGGCCAACAGGCGCTGGTCGCCAACCGCACCGCGGCGGACCGGTACGACACGGCTTTCGGCTACTACACCTTCGCCGCCTCGCTCGGCCAGGCGCTCGGTCCCGGCCTCATCGTGGCCTTCGGCGGTGACCGCCCGATCCCGGACACCGGGGCGATCTTCCTCGGCGCCACCGCGCTCACCCTGCCCCTGCTGGTCGCCGCCGCGTTCCTCCGTCCGTCGGCGCACCATCGGCAGGCGGCGGGGCCGGCCGCCGGTGGGCTGGGCGGCCTGCTCCGGCAGCCGGGACTGGTGCGTGCCCTCGCGGTCAGTTGCGTCGTCCTGGCGGCGGTCGACATCACCCTGGTCTACCTGCCGGCCCTCGGTGCGGAGCGGGGCATCGCCGCCGGCACCATCGGCGTGCTGCTGGGGTTACGGGCGGTCGCGTCGATGACCTCGCGGCTGCTGCTCGGCCGGCTGGTCGCCGCCGTCGGTCGGCGCCGGCTGCTCGTCGGCACCGTCGCGATCTCCGCCGCCGGTCTCGGTCTGCTGCTGCCGCCCCTGCCGCTGTGGGCGATGGCCGTGGTGGTCACGGTCTCCGGGTTGGGCCTGGGCGCCGGGCAACCGCTGACCATGTCGTTCCTGGCCGAGGCCGCGCCGCCCGGGCTGCGCGGCCGGGCGATGTCCCTGCGCCTCACCGGCAACCGGCTCGGCCAGGTGCTCATCCCGAGCGCCGCCGGTGCGCTCGCCGCCGGCGCCGGGGCGGCGGGCGTGCTCGCCTGCACCGCCGCCGGCCTGGCTGGCGCGGCCGTCGCCGCGACCGGCCTGCACCGGCCGCCCCCGGAACCCTGAGCGCGGCCCTCGCTCGCCGAGTGGGGGAATCGGACCTGACGTGGACACCTGGACGACCACCGCCGGCGAGAACGTCTGCGCGCCCGGTCGCTTTCCAAGATCACGAACACGTAAACGTCCTTCCCGGACACATCGACGGTGGTTACAGTCACCGCCGTGAGGCTTCCATGGACTCCACGCGCGTTGCCGGCGGCGGCAGCAGACGTTGCCGCCACGTCGGCCGAGCGCGCATGCCACCGCTGAACGCGGCCCTTCGACGACGTGGCGTCATCGCGCACGCCCACGTACGCGAGGTTCGCCGGGCGGAGGCAGACGGCGCCAGACCGGTGCCGGTGGTGGGCGCCTCACAACTTCCCCAGTGCTCATCCCTCCATCTGAGAGGCACCCATGCTCAGCAACACCCCCCTGCGGCGCCGTACCCTGTTGGCCGCCGCGGCCGGCGCCGCATTCGCGCCCGTCGTCGCCGGCCAGGCCCGGGCCGCGATCCCCCGCGTCTACATCGACCCGGGGCACGGCGGCACCGACCCCGGCGCGGTCGGTAACGGCCTGCAGGAGAAGGCACTCACCCTCGACATCGCCCTGCAGCTACGCAGCATCCTGCTGGCCAACTGGAGCGTCGACGTGCGGATGTCACGGACGACCGACGTCACCCGCAGCCTCACCTACCGCACCGACGACGCCAACGCATGGGGCGCCGACCTGTTCGTGAGCGTCCACATCAACTCGGGCGGCGGCACCGGCTTCGAAAGCTACCGGTACCCGACGGCGGACTCGGCTACGGTCAACCTGCACAACGCACTGCACTCGAGGGTCCTCGCGGACATGCGGACGATCGGTGGGGTCGCCGACCGGGGCCAGCGGACGGCCAACTTCCACGTACTCCGCGAGACCACCATGCCGGCGGTCCTCACCGAGAACCTGTTCATCGACACCGTCGCCGACGCGAACCTGCTCAAGCGGGCCGACTTCATCACCGCCACCGCCCACGGGCACGCCCAAGGCATCGCGCAGTACCTGGGACTCGGCAGCACTCCCCCGCCCGCATACAGCACCATCGTGGACAACGCCACCGCGGGCCGCTTCAGCGCGAGCACCAACTGGGGCACGTCGACCTACTCGGCACAGCGGTACGGAGCCGACTATCGGTTCGCCAACCCGGTGGCCGCGAGCGACGCGGCATGGTTCAAGGTCAGCATTCCGCAGTCCGGCAACTACCGCGTCGAGGTGCGGCACCCGGCGGACCCCGGCTACAACAGCGCGACGCCGTACGTGATCGTCACCGCGGCGGGAAACCAGACGGTGCACGTGGACCAGCGCACCAACGGCGGCGTCTGGCGTTCGATCGGCACCTTCAACCTCGCTGCCGCCGACCGCAACCTGGTCGGTGTGAGCCGTTGGAGCAGCGCCGGCGGATACGTGATCGCCGACGCGGTACGGGTCACCCGGGTCTGAGGCGCCGGCCTCAGCGGTGAGGGGGAGGGCGCGGCCCGTGCAATGTCGCGCTCCGCGCCCTCCCTCGCGGAGTGATGTGTCGGCGTGGACAACGTGGGCGGCCGGACCGCGTAGGCGTACCCGTCGTAGGACTCGTCTCGCCGACGGTTCCAGCAGCAGGCCCTGGCTTCAGGAATGCGACGACCAGAACTGCCTCGGATACGTCAACAGTGTCCTCCTCTTCGCTCCGCCCTGCCTTGGGTGCGGCGGGTTCTCGGATTCGGCCAAACGGGGCGCGGGCGTGAACGCGAGCGCGGTGGCGCGACCGATCCCGTTCGCCGCACCCGTCACGAATGCGACCTTGCCCGCGAAGCTGGCGCCAGCCGTCCTGTCGATCACTGGTTCCTTTCCGCGTTGGAACTCACTCAGCGCGGCGTCCGCTGCCATGGCGGTCGCCCTCCCAGGGGTGGCGCGGTTCGTCAGGGATTGAGGAGGACCTTGATGGCCCGACGCTCGTCCATGGCCTTGTAGCGGGCGGTCGGTGGCCCCGAGATAGGCAAGGATGGTGCCCATGGAAAACGACCTTCTGCTTGCTCGACGTGCCGCCCTGACCGGTGCCGCAGTGGGTCTGCGGTATTTCGCGGCCCTCGCTCAGCTTCCCCGGCAGCTGAAGTCGGACGGCAGCGTAGTGACGGAAGCCGACCGCGCCGTCGAAGCCGCCATCCGAGAGGTCCTGGCCGACACGCGGCCCGACGACGCCGTCCTGGGCGAGGAAGCCGGGCAGAGCGGTGGGGGCAGCCGTCGCTGGATCGTCGACCCGATAGACGGCACCGCGCTGTTCGTCGCCGGTGACAACCGGTGGTTGGTGCTCGTCGCGTTGGAAGAGGCTGGCGAGATCGTCGTCGGGGTGGCCGCGGTTCCCGCGCAGGGGAAAGTCTGGTGGGCGCAGCGGGGCGGCGGCGCGTTCCAAGCGGACTTCTCCGGACTGACACTGACCGACGAGCGACGGATCACCGTTGACGGCGACAGGCCGGACATCCTGTGCGGAAGCCGACTCGGCGTGATTCCCACCGACGATGAACTCTTCCAGGCTGAACGCGAGATGATCGCACCGCTGAGTGCCATGACGTCGACCGCGCCGTGGAGCACCCATGCTGCACTGCTCGTCGCGTCCGGGCAGTTGGACCTCGCCGTCCAGACCCGGGGACAGGTGTGGGACTACGCGGCTACGTCGCTCATCGTCGAGGAGGCTGGTGGGCGCTTCAGCGGGCTTGACGGGCAGGCACAGCCCGCCCCCGGGCCGGCGCTGTTCGCGCGCAGCGGCCTCGTGCACACCGCGGCGCTGCAGGTCCTCAACACCGGCGCCGACCGGTTGGCGGACGACCACCGATCGATGCGCTGAGCAGCAGCCCGCCAGCCAAGCCCTTCGACCTTCGCCGACTGCCGCTGCCGCGCTCTGCCACAGTAATCACACCCGGTGAACGCTGATGGTCACCACGACCAGGTGGCCGGGCCCGAGGCCGGTGCCGGGCGCTCCGTTTGTCGGCGGCAGCGAAGGCGAACGACCGCGAGGCGGTACCGTGTCGGAAACCGAAGCGCTGGAGGAGGCGGGCGGAATCGACTTGCAGCACCGACCGACCGAGCTGCCAAAGGCCCGCATCGCCGAGCAGCAACCGGATACCGCGTACGCCCTCAGCGCGCTCGGGCACGACGCCCACCAGGCGCTGTCCCACTTGTCCGCTGGTCCGACGACTGGGCCGGTGCCCTCGCCGGCCACGCGGCAGTTACCGGCGAAGGGATGCCGGCTTGACTAACTTCTCCCGCCGCGATGTGACGATCGTCGACGCCTGCACGCTCCGGGGACAAGGCGGCAGCCCCACCGCCGTGCTGGTCGACGACCCGGCGCTCGACGATGGCGCACGCCGCGTGGCGGTTCGCGATGCAGGCACCTCACACGCGGCGTTCGTGGACACGGGCACGGACACTGTCCGGTTCTTCACCACGCATGGCGAACTCACCAACTGCGGGCACGGCACCGTGGCCGCCCAAGCGTTCCTGCTGCGCCGTCGCGGGGCAACAGAGCATCACGGGCACCAGCGGACCGGCGGCCGCATCTTCGGCACCACGGCGGTCGAGCGCGACGACGGCATCGAGGTGTGGTTCGACCAGGGCCTCATCGGTCTTCAGGACGGCGTTCCCGCGGGCCTCGACGGGGTCCTCGGCGCCCTCGGTATCGGGCCGGACGCCATCGCCACGAACGACACCCCGACCGTCGCATCGCCGGGAACGCCGCGACTGCTCGTGCCCGTCAAGACGGCGCCGATCCTGCGCTCGCTGCGACCGGATCTGCCCCGGCTCGCCGCTGAATGCCGCCGCCTCGGTTACCTCGGCTGCTTTGCCTACACGATGTCTCCGGTCAACGGCAGGGCGATGGCGCGCATGTTCGCGCCCGCCATCGGAGTCGGCGAGGATGTGGTCAACGCCAACAGCAGCGGATGCCTCGCCGCGCATCTTCATGTGACACATGGCCGGAACAGCGTCGAAGTCGAACAGGGACACTCTGCCGGACGTCCGTCCCTGGTGTTCGCCACCGCGACGACCACCCGTGAGGGCATCCTGACCCGGGTCGGCGGGACGGCCGTTGTCCGAAGCAGACTCGAGGGCACGGCGGCCTGACGCATCCGGGTCGTCAGGGTGTGGGTGGCCAGGATGGTGACGAGCGTCAGCGCACCGAGTCCAGCTCCGTGGAATCCACCACGATTCCGTCATCGCCGTACCGGTCAGTCCGACGGGCCCGACCGCCCGTCCGGCCCGTCGCGGTCCGGGCCGGAACGGGCCGGTTTGCGCGCCCGCCGCCGCTGGGCCAGGGCCGTCACCAGCAGGGACACCCCGAGCGCGGCGTCGCCCCAGCGGCGCAGCGCGGACCGGAGGCCGGGAGCCGGCGGCGGGGGCCCGGGAACGACGACGCGGCCCACCCCCGGGTACGCCAGCCGGGACGCACGGGCCACCTCCTGCTCCGACTCCCCCGACAGGTTGCCGTGGATGGTGACGTCCCGGGCGTCGTCGCGGTAGCGCCAGCGCCACAGGTCGCCCTCGGACCACATCTCGATCCGCTCGCCCGGCAGGGTCGCCTGTGCGGCGGATTCGGGCGGCTGGTCCGCCCGCCCCGCGTCGCCGCCGCGGCGAGGCCCACCGACGGCCCGCCGCAGGTCGGCGCGGGTGAGATCGCCGATCCCGGCGGCGTCGCCGCGGTTCAGGGCCCGCGCCACCAGGTACGCGAGCAGCCCGGCCGCCACGGGCAGCAGCAGGACCAGCACCTGCAGCAGCGAGCGCACGTCATGGGTCGGCACGTCCAGCAGCCGGGCGACGATGTCGTCGCCCGCGGCGACGGTCAGCACCCCGTAGAACGTGATGGCGGTTACGCCGATGCCGGTGCGCGCGGGGTGGTCGCGGGGGCGGTCGAGCAGTTGGTGCGGCCGGCGGTCCTTCGTGCGCAGCCGCTCGGCGAACGGCCAGGCGTACAGGGCGAGGAAGGTCAGCCCGCCCAGCACCACCCCGGGGACGAACGGGGCGGGCACGAGGTACCCGGCGATTCGGATCTCCCACGGCGGGAAGAGGCGCAGCGCCCCGTCGCCGAAGGCGACGTACCAGTCGGGTTGGGCGGGGGACGTGGCCTCGGACGGTTCGAACGGTCCGTAGATCCACACCGGGTTGATCTGCAGCAGCCCGCCGAGGGCGAACAGCACGGCGAGCACCCAGGCGAACAGGGCCAGCGAGCGCAGGGCGTAGCTGGGCCAGAGCCGGGAGCCGACGACGTTGTGTTCGGTCCGTCCCGGACCCGGGAACTGGCTGTGCGTCTGCCGCACGATGATCGCCAGGTGGATCGACACCAGCGCGACGAGGAGGGCCGGGACCAGCAGCACGTGGCTGACGAACATCCGGGGAATCATCTCGTCGGAGGGAAACTCGCCGCCGAGAGCCAGGAACGCCAGCCACGGCCCGACCAACGGGACGGACTCCGTCACCGAGACGAGGATCCGCAGGCCCATACCGGAGAGCAGATCGTCCGGCAACGAGTAGCCGGTGAAGCCGTTGAACAGGGCCAGGGCCAGCATGGTGACGCCGATCAGCCAGTTGATCTCGCGCGGCTTGCGGTACGCCCCAGTGAAGAAGATCCGGCTCAGGTGCACCACGATCGCGGCGACGAAGACCAGCGCCGCCCAGTGGTGTGTCTGCCGGATCAGCAACCCGGCAGACACGTCCCAGCTCAACCGCACCGTCGAGGCGTACGCGGCGGAGGTGGGGACGCCGTCCAGCGGCGCGTAGCTGCCCTGGTAGACGCGGTCGGCGGCGCTGGGGTCGAAGAAGAGGGTCAGGTAGACGCCGGTGAGGATCAGCGCGACGAACGAGTAGAGCGCGATCTCGCCCAGCATGAACGACCAGTGGTCGGGGAACACCTTGGCCAGGGCTCTGCGGGCGACGGGAGACAGCCGCAGCCGGTCGTCGAGGGCGCGGGCGAACCGGTCGACGATCACGGCCGGCCCCAGAAGCCGGCGCCGGGTGGGGCGGTGAAGTCACCGGTGGCGCGCAGGTGGCCGTCCGGACCGACCTCGATCGGCAACCCGGGCAGCGCTCGGGCGGCCGGGCCAGACACCGGACGGGCCGCGGCGAGCAGGTCGAACGAGGACTGGTGGCAGGGGCAGAGCAGTTGCCCGGTACCTGCCAGGTAGAGGCGGACCGGGCAGCCGGCGTGCGTGCACAGCAGCGAGTAGACGACCAAGCCGTCGAGGTGACCGCCGGCCGGTGGCCGGGTGAAGCGTCGCGGGTCGAGACGGACCGCGAAGGCGGGCCCGTCACCGGCGTCGACGTCGCCTTCCGGGAAGACCACGACCATCGTGTCCGCCGGCACGTCCTCGGGGCGCAACAGTCGCCCCTCGCGGGTCACCAGCCGCACACCGGACCCCCAGGGCGTGTCCTTCCGTGCCGTCACCGGGCGGGCGCGGTCGAACGGCAGCAGGGAGCGCAGCGGGAAGAGCGCGGTGACGCCGAGGGCGGCCAGCGCCAGCCCGAGCGCGGCGAGCGGGCCACGGCGGCGCAGCGGGCTGTCCTCGGCCGTGAACTCCGCCGCCGCCAGCGCCTGCGTGCGCGGCGGAGGGGTGAACCCGGCGTGCTCCTCGACGTAGCCGCCGGACGGCACGAGCCGCCGCCCCCAGACCGCGAGCCCCACGGCCAGACCGGCGAAGGCCACCGCGAGCGAGACGCCCTCCCACTGCGTCTGGCCGCCGAGGACGTAGGTCACCGCGAAGCCGACCGCTCCGGCGGCGCTGACCAGGAAGGCCGTGACGATGCGGCGGGTCACACCCCGGTCGGGCGGCGGTGCACCGCTGTCGCTCACTCGCCAGCCCTCCCGCCCAGCCAGCGCGCCGCCGCGACGAGCAGTCCCAGCACGACGATCCACGCCACGAGTCCCTCAGCCAGCGGGCCCAACCGGCCCAACGGGTTCCCGCCCCGGTCCAGCCGGTCGCTCTGCAACCTCCGCACGTAGGTGACCACGTCGTTGACCTGCTGGTCGCTGAGAACCTGGCTGGGAAAGACCGGCATCAGACCGGGACCGACCCGCACCGCCTCGGCCACCTGCACCGCGGTCGCGTCGTACAGGGGTGGGGCGATCGATCCGTCGGTCAGGTACGCGCCCGCCCCGGTCGCGCCGTGGCAGGGTGCGCAGGTGGCGGCGAAGATCTCCCGGCCGTTGGTGACGCTGCCGGGTGCGACCTGGGGGATCTGCGGGCCGCCGCCGAAGGTGCCGACGTGGCCGACCAGCGCCGCGATCTCGCCGGCCGAGAACACCGGCTCGGCACGTCGGGGCTGCTGCTGCTCGGTCGAGAGCGGCATCCGGCCGGTGGAGACCTGGAAGTCGACCGAGGCGGGCCCGACACCGATCAGGGAGGGCCCCCGCTGGGCGCCCTGGCCCTGCGGGCCGTGGCAGCTGGCGCAGTGCTGCCGGTAGAGCTCGGCGCCGTGGTCCGTCGGTGCCGACACGGCCGGTGCGGACGTGGACGCCGCCGACGTGGCCGGTGCTGGCGTGGCCGGTGCGGACGTGGCCGGTGCGGACGTGGCCGGTTGGGGGTCGGGCTGCGCCGCGACGCCGGGTCCGGCGGCGAGCGTCAGCACGGCACCGACGGCGAGGGCCCGCCGGGGGTGCAGCCGCACCCTGCGGCCCCGTCCGGCGGTGATCGTTGCTCGTTGGTCCACGGCCTCAGTCCAGTGTGTACAGGTAGGCGGCGATGTCCTGCGCGTCGATCGGGTCGATGCCCAGGTCCGGCATGGCGGTGCCGGGCTCGACCGCCTGCGGGTCGGCGATCCAGTGCCGCAGGTTGTCGGCGTTGTTCGGCAACGCGCCGGCGATGTAGGAGCGGGCGCCGAAGCGGGTCAGGGGCGGGCCGACCAGCCCGTTCGCCCGGTCGATGCCCGGGATGACGTGGCAGGAGCCGCAACCGTGCTCGACGATGAGCTGTGCGCCGCGCTCGGGGAAGCCGACGCGGACCTCCGGCGGTGGCGGCGGGGCGGTGCTGGCGCAGCCGGGCGCGACGAGCACGACCGGCAACACCAGCAGGACCGGCCACAGCGACCGGATTCTTCGCGTCATCACGCCCCCGCTCCGGTATGCGTGGTGACGACCGGGCCGCTCGGTTCCGGCGGGGTCACCCGGTCCGGGCTCTGCCGGTGCAGGCGCAGCAGCCAGCGCAGGAAGATGGTCAACGTCGCGACCAGCACGGCCACGTCCATCGGCGCCCACATCAGCAGGCCCGCCACCTGTTGATCGGTGAGCGGGTTGGGGCCGAGCGCCTCGGCCGGGTAGACCGGTCGCGGCGCGAAGGTGAGCACCGCGCCCAGGGCCGAGGCCGGCAGCATCGTGGCGACCAGGAGCAGCACCGCGATCGGGGCGGGCAGGCGGTGCTGCGGCGCGCCGAGCACCGGCGCCCACAGCAGCCAGGCAGCGGTGACGAAGCAGAGATGCTCGACGGCGTGCACGAGCGGTTGCTGCAGGGCGGCGAGGTAGGGCCCGGGCAGGTGCCAGACCCACAACACCAGCGTCTGCACCCCACCGGCCAGCGCAGCCGTGGTCATCGGCCGGCGCAGCCACCGGGCGGTGGGGGCGGCCCGGAGCCGGGCCAGTCGTTGCCGTAGCGGCTGCGGGCAGGCGAGGGTCAGTGGCAGCCCGGCGGCGCCGGCGGCGAGCAGCGGCCCGGCGACCAGCAGCAGGGCCATGTGCTGGATCATGTGCCCGGTCAACGACCGCCCGGCCAGGTCGGTCAGCGGAGGGCCCTGAGCGGCGAGCGCGACCAGCACGCCGAGGCCGAAGGTGGTCACCCGCCAGCCCGGCAGGACGCGTCCCGCGCCGCGGCGCGCCCAGAGCTCGTGCACGCCGCGGCCGTAGCCGGCGGCCAGCAGGGCCAGCGTCAGCACGAGCAGGATGTCGAGCAGCCCGGCCACGACGGACGCCTCCTGCGGCACGCCGCCGGTCGCGGTCATCCCTGGCATGGCGCCAGCACCAGCAGGGCGACTCCGCCCAGGACGATGATGGTCAGGAAGAGCAGGTTCAGCCAGATCCCCACGACGGCGAGCATCCTGGTGCGGGAGACCGACCGGTCCTCGCCGTCCTGGCGGATGCGCCGCCAGGCCAGCCCGGCGGCGAGCAGCGATCCCACGGTGGCCAGCGCCGGCAGCACCACCGCCAGGGTGACGACCAGACGCAGCGGCACGGCGCCGACGCGCGTGGAGCCGGTGGCGCAGGTGAGTTCGTCGACGCCCCACGCGACGATCAGGTGTACGGCCCAGGCGAGCGCGCCGCCGAGGACCCCGTACCAGAGCAGCAGCCCGCCGGCGAGGCGGGCGCGCTGACCGGGCTGGACGCTCATCACAGCCACGGCGAGAGGTAGACGGTGAACAGGATGGCGGCCCACACCGCGTCGACGAAGTGCCAGTAGATGGCCGTGTTGCGGACCCGGTCGTGGCGGTGGCCCCCAAGGTTGCCGCCGCGCAGCGAGGCGGCGAGCAGCCGGCTCAGCATGGTCAGCCCGACCAGCACGTGCAGGCCGTGGAACCCGGTGATGGCGTAGAACAGCGAGCCGTAGACGTTGGTGGTCATGGTGAACTCACGCAGCAGTTCGGCGTACTCGGTGGCCTGCAGGGCCAGGAACGTCAGCCCGAGGAGCAGGGTGGCGGCGACGCCGATGTTCAGCCGCCGGCGCTGCCCGGCGCGGATGCCGCGTTCCGCCCAGATCAGGGGCAGGCTGCTGGGCAGCAGCACCGCGGTCATCACCAGTGGGCGCAGCAGCGCCGGCTCGGCGATTCCGTCGGGGGGCCACGGCGAACCGTGCTGGAAGCGCAGGTAGAAGTAGCTGCCGAGCAGGTAGGCGAACAGGGTCGCCTCGGTGGCGACGAACATGACCATTCCCCACCAGCCGACGGAGCGGCCGGCCGGCAGTTCCGTCGTCAGCGCCTCGCCGCCGGTGGCCGCCGCGATGCCGCCTCGGGCGGCTCTCATCCGGTCACCCCCGGCTCCGCCTCTGGCCGGCGCGGCGGCCAGAGCCAGACGGCCAGCGTCGCGGCGACGGCCAGCGCGGCGGCGACGGCGACCGGGTACCAGGCGAACAACATCGCGGTGAAGAACACGAGCAGTTCCACGGCGACCAGGAGCGGCTGCAGGGAGGCCTCGGGCATCTGGACCGCGCGTTCGCGTCGGCCGTCCAGTTCGCTGGTGATCAGCGTCGTCCGGCCGTCGGCGAGGATCCGGTCACCCGTGGCGCCCGCGCCCATCGACTCCATGCTCTGGGCGTCCCAGGCGGGGTGCAGGCTGTGCACCCGCGGCAGCACCGGGAAGTTGTAGGGCTGCGGTGGTGATGCGGTCGCCCACTCCAGGCTGTCGCCGCCCCAGGGATCGGCCGGGGCCGGCCGGCCACGCCGGATCGCGTGCCCGACCCCGATCAGTACGAGCAGCAGCCCGACCGCGAGGAGGTACGCCCCGGCTGTGCTGACCAGGTTCCACCGCTCCCAGCCCAGCTCCCCGGGATAGGTGTAGACGCGTCGGGGCATGCCCCACAGGCCGTAGAGGTGCATCGGGAAGAACGTGACCTGCATGCCGGTGAACACCAGCCCGAAGGCCCACCGGCCGAGCCGCTCGTGGTACATCCTGCCGGTGATCTTCGGCAGCCAGTGGTAGATGCCGGCGAGGATCGGAAACAGCGCGCCGCCGACGAGCACGTAGTGGAAGTGCGCCACGACGAAGTACGAGTCGGTGATCTGCTGGTCGAAGGCGGTGATCGCGAACATGGTGCCGGTGAAGCCGCCGACCACGAAGGTCACCAGGAATCCGATCACGAACAACATCGGCACCCGGAGGACCAGCCGGCCGAGCAGCATGGTGGCCAGCCAGGCGAAGATCTGGATGCCCGACGGGATGGTGATGATCGTGCTGGCCGCGCTGAAGAAGCTGTAGGACAGCTGCGGCAGCCCGGTGGCGAACATGTGGTGCACCCACACGCCGAAGGAGATGATCGCGATGGACACGATGGAGAGCACGACCAGCGCGTAGCCGACCACGCCCCGGCGGGTGAAGGCCGGCAGCACCGCCGAGACGATGCCCAGTGCCGGCAGCACGATGATGTAGACGTCCGGATGGCCGAAGATCCAGAACAGGTGCTGCCAGAGCAGCACGTTTCCGCCGGCCTCCGGATCGAAGAAGTGGGTGCCGAACCGGCGGTCGAGGAACAGCATCGCGTTGTCCAGGTTCAACGCGGGCAACGCGAAGATCACCATGAACGCGGTGGCGACGATCGCCCAGACGAACAGCGGCACCCGGTCGAGCGACATGCCGGGGGCGCGCAGCTTCAGCGCGGTGACGATGAAGTTGATCGAGCCGGCGGTGGTGGCGATGCCGAGGAACAGCAGCCCGAGGGTGTAGACGTCGATGTTCATCCCGGGCATGCTCTGCTCACCGGCCAACGGCACGTACGCGAACCAGCCGGCGTTCGGGGCCGCGCCGAAGGGCAGGCTGGCCCACATGAACAGCCCGGCGAAGAGGAAGATCCAGTAGCCCAGCGCGTTCAGCTTCGGAAACGCCATGTCCCGCGAACCGATCATGAGCGGGACCAGGTAGTTGCCGAAGCCGAAGAGCATCGGGGTGGCGAACAGGAAGATCATCGCCGTGCCGTGCATGGTGAACAGCTGGTTGTACTCGTCCGGGGAGAGCAGGGTGGACTCGGGGCGGGCCAGTTGGGTGCGCATCGCCAGCGCGCTGGTCCCGGCGAGGGCGAAGAACAGTCCGGCGGTGACCAGGTAGCGCCGCCCGATCTTCTTGTGGTCGACGGTGCCGAACCAGGCGACCAGGGACGGCCGCTCACCCCAGTGCTGTTCCAGCCGCGCCAGGTCCTCGCGGGTCGCGCCGGCCGGCGGTGCGGCAGCGGTCGACATGTCGTCACCTCCCCCGTGTGGTCACTTCAGCGACTGCAGGTACGCGATGAGGTCCGGCAGCCGCGCGGCGTCGATCGGTTGCGGCGGCATGTAGCTGCCGGGTTTGACGGTCTGCGGGTTGGCGATCCAGCCGCCGAGGTGGCCGGCGTCGTTCGGCACCGCGCCGGCGCCGAGGCTCCAGCGGGAACCGACGTCGGACAGGTCGGGACCGGCCTGGCCGTCGGCGCCGGTGCCGCGGATGGCGTGGCAGCCGGCGCAGGTGCCCTGGACGAACGCCTGCCGGCCGCGCTGTTCGGCGTCGGTCCGCGGCTGCCGGGCCGGCGAGCCGAGTCGGGCCAGCCAGGCGTCGAACTGCGGGCGGGGCTCGGCCACCACCAGGAACGCCATGTGCGCGTGCTGGGTGCCGCAGTACTCGGCGCACTGGCCACGGTAGGTGCCCGCCCGCTCGGCCTGCAGCCACGTCTCACGGGTCTCGCCGGCGATCAGGTCGGTCTTGGGCATCAGCTGCGGCACCCAGAAGCTGTGCAGCACGTCCGCGGTCCGCAGCCGCACCCGGACCCGCTCCCCCACCGGGATGTGGAGCTCGTTGGCGGTCGCCCCGTCGGTCCCCGGCACCCGCACCTCCCACCACCACCTGTGGCCGGTGACCTCGATGGTCGGCGCCTGCGGCTCCGGGCCGGCGCCGAGCGCCGCCAGGTCCCGCAGCCCGACGCCGTAGACCGCGACCAGGATGAGCAGCGGAACGCCGGCGCCGGCGACGGCCACGAAGCGCAGTGGCTGGCCGTGCCGGACCCGGGTCGTCGGTGCGCGGCGGAACAGCAGCGCCCAGGCCAGCAGCGCCATCACCTCGACGAAGACCGCCAGGGCTATCCAGAACAGCAGCCACCAGGTCCGCTCGACGCGCGCGGCGCCGGTCCCCGCGGTGTCGAGCGTGGACGGCGCGTCCGTGGCACAGGAGGTCAGGGCGAACAGCGCCGCCAGGGTGCCGAGCGCCATGACGGTGCGACGGTGCGACCGCCGCGCGGTCCCACCGGCCGTCGACGCCGCTGACCTGTCCACCGCCAGGGACGGTAGCGGCACGAACCGCTTTGGTCCGCAATTATGCCAAAAGCCGCCTATCGCCTTCTTTGGACCGCTAGCCTCCTGTTCGAGCGATAGCCAGCGGAAGCGCCCGGTTCGGGGCGCGGACAGGGAGATCATGCACCAGCGGGTCCTCGATCTCGTCGCGGATACCCCGCGGGCCGCCGCCGGCCGCCGCACCCTGGCCTGGATCGCCGGCGGGCTGGCCGCCGCAGCGACCCTGACCGGCGGGTTGGTGGCGCCTGCGGACCAGCTCCAGGGGCAGGCGCAGCGGCTGATGTACCTGCACGTCCCGGCCGCGTGGGTGGCGTACGCCGCCTTCGCGGTCGTCCTGCTCGGCAGCGGCGCCTACCTGCTCAACCGGGATCTGCGGTTCGACCGGCTGGCCCGGTCGGCGGCCGAGATCGGCGTCGTGCTGACCGCCGCCACGATCGCCACCGGCGCCGTCTGGGGCCATCTCGTGTGGGGCACCTGGTGGGCCTGGGATCCGCGGCTGGTGAGCAGCGCCCTGCTGCTGGCGGTGTACGCCGGCTACCTGGCGTTGCGCCGCCTGCTCAGCGAGCGGCACGCCGCGGCGGACAGCGCCGACCATCGGGTCGCCCGTTCGGTGGCCGCCGTCGGCGTTGCCGCGTTCCTGCTGGTACCGGTGGTGCACTTCTCGGTCGTCTGGTGGCGCTCCCTGCACCAGCAGGCGACGGTGCTCGCGCCGCAGCGCCCCCCGATCGACCCCCGGATGGGGACGGCTCTACTGCTCGCGGTCGCCGCCGCGACGGCCGCCGCCCTCTACGTCCTGCTGCGCCGGCTGGCAGCCCTGGAACGCCAGTCCGCCCGTGCGGTGCGGCAGGCGACCCCGGCCCGGACGCCGGTCCGGACGGGATGACCCGCCGCATCGGCCGGATCGCGGTCGGCTTGGTCGGCCTTTCCGCCGGTGCCCTGTTGGCGGCCGCCGCCATGCAGGGCACTCTCACCTACTACCGCACCCCGGCGGAGGTGTCCCGGGATCCGGAGGTCCGTCAGGAACGGCTGCGGGTGAGCGGCCAGGTGGTGCCCGGCTCGCTGCGCCGCGCCTCCGATCGGACGGAGTTCCGGCTCGCGGAGGACGGCCACGAGATCGCCGTACGGCAGCGCGGTGTGCCGCCGGAGACCTTCCGGGAGGGCGAGGCGGCCGTCGTCGAAGGCCGCTTCTCCGCCGACGGGGTCTTCGACGCGGATCAGGTCGTCGTTCGGCACGGCAACGAGTACCGGCCTCCGACAACCCCGGGAGGGCCGGCGGATGGCCGGTGAGTTCGGCACCGCGAGCCTCGCCGCCGGCCTGGTCACGGCCACCCTCGCCGCCCTGCTCTGGCTGCGCGCCGGGCTGTCCGGCGGGCCGGTCAGGGTCGCGCGCGCCGCGACCGTCGCCAGTCTCCTGGCCGCCGTCCTCGGTAGCGCCGTGCTGGAGTACGCCCTGCTGCGCCACGACTTCAGCGTCCGGTTCGTGGCCGAGAACGGTGGACGGGACGTGCCGGTCTACTACACCGTCACCAGCCTCTGGTCGGCGCTGGACGGCTCGCTGCTGCTGTGGCTGGTCATCCACTGCGCGATCGCCGCGCTGCTGGCAACCCGGGCGTCGCGGTACCCGGCCCGGCTGCACGCGTACGCCATGCTCGTGGTCAGCGCGGTCGGCATGTTCTTCTTCGCGCTGACCTACTTCGCGGCGAACCCGTTCCGGGAGGTGCGGCCGGTGCCGCTCGACGGCCCCGGACCCAACCCACTGCTGCAGCAGCACCCCGCGATGGGAGTGCACCCGCCCCTGCTCTACCTGGGCTACATCGGCCTGGTCGTGCCGTTCGCGTTCGCGCTCGCCGGGCTGCTCGCCGGCCGGGACGGGCACCACTGGCTGCGCGCCGCCCGGCCCTGGGCCCTGCTCGCCTGGTCGGCGCTCACCGCCGGAATCGGGCTCGGCGCCTGGTGGTCCTACGCGGTGCTGGGCTGGGGCGGATACTGGGCCTGGGATCCGGTGGAGAACGCCTCCCTGTTGCCCTGGCTGACCGCCACCGCGCTGCTGCACACGGCGCTCGGCGGTACGCGGGCGCGGGCGGGTTGGAACGTCGTGCTGGCCTGTGCGAGCTTCCTGCTGGTGCTGCTCGGCACGTTCCTCACCCGCTCCGGCGCGGTGGCCAGCGTGCACGCGTTCACCGAGTCGCCGCTCGGACCGATGCTGCTGGGCTTCGTCGTGCTCGCCGTCGCGGTCTCGACCGTGCTGGTGGGATGGCAGGGCCCGGGCGCGGTCCCGCGGAGCCGCACGCCGGTGCTGTCGCGGGGCGCGGCCGTTCTGGTCAACGGGGTCCTGCTGCTCACCATCGCGGCGATGGTGCTGGTCGGCACGATCTTCCCGCTGCTGTCCGAGTCGTTCGGTGGGATCCGGACGGCCGTCGGCCCCCGCTACTACCAGCGGACCGCGGTGCCGCTGGCCGTCGTGGTGCTCCTGGTGATGGGCGTGGTGCCCGCGGTGGTGTCGGCCCGGCGGGCGGGCGCGCTGCGCCGGCTGGGCGTGCCATTCGGCGTCGCGCTGGCCGTCGTGGCCGTGCTGGGCTGGGCCGGCCGCCCCGGTGCGCCCGCCCTCGCCGCGTTCGGGGCCGCGGCGTTCGTCCTCAGCGGCCTGGTGGGGCAGGCCGCCCGGGCCGCCCGCATCGGCGCTGCCGCCCCCCGGCTGAGCGCTGCGAGGCTCGGCGGAGTGCTGGCGCATGCCGGGATCGCGCTGGTCGCCGCCGGGGTCGCCGGCTCGTCGGCGTACGGCAGCAGCATCGAGCGGGACATCCGGGTGGGCGAGGCCCTGCGCGTCGGCGGGGTCCAGGTGCGGCTGCTGGAGGTGCGCCGAACGGGCGACGCGGATCGGATGGCGGTGACCGCCCGACTCGAGCACGACGGCGGGACACTGGCGCCGGCCCTGCGCTACTTCCCCGCCCACGACACCGCCGTCACCGTTCCACAGATCCGCACCGGAGTGGTCCGGGACGTCTACGTCACGCTGATCGCCGCCGGCGCGGACGGCGGCAGCGCGACCGTACGGCTCGCGGTGAATCCGCTGGTGGCTCTGCTGTGGGTCGGTGGCGGGCTGACGGCGGCCGGTGGGCTGCTCGCGGTGCCGGCGGCGGTGCGGCGCCACCCTGCGCCCGGGGCCGCCGTCCCGACCGCGGCGGCTGTCGAGCGGACGGAGGTACGGGTGTGAGCGTGCTCCGCAGGCGGCTGTGGCCGGCGCTGGTGCTGGTCGTCACCGCCGCAGTCGGCACCGGCCTCGCCGCCGGCCTCGGCACGCCGGACCGGTCGGCGCCGGTCGGCGCCTCGACCGGGGACCCCGCGCCGCCGATCGCCGGCACGACCCTCGACGGGGGCCGGTTCGACCTCGCCGACGTGCGGGGGCATCCGGTGCTGGTGAACGTCTTCGCGTCCTGGTGCGGGCCCTGCCGCGACGAGTTGCCGCTGCTGGCGGAGGCCGGCCGGCAGGGCCAGCCCGCCGGGTTGCGGATCGTCGGCATCAACCTGCGCGACGGACCCGACGCGGTACGGGCGCTGCTGCGCGAGACCAGCGCGGAGGCGATGACGGTGGTGCCGGATCCCGACGGCACCCTGGCGATCGGCTGGGGGGTCCGGGGCGTGCCGGAGACCTTCCTGGTGGACCGGGACGGGCGGGTCGTGGACCGGCGCCAGGGCGTGGTCACCCGGCAGTGGCTGGAACAGCGGCTCGGCCCGCTGCTGGCCGGATGAGGCGGCGTCACGCCCTCGGCGGAGCCGTGCTGGCCGTCCTGCTGGCCGCGGCGGTCCTCGGAATGGTTCGTGCGGGCCAGCCCGCACCACGGCAGGATCCGGTCCGGTCGGTCGCCGTCGGATTACGCTGCCCGTCCTGCCAGGGCGAGTCGGTGGCCGACTCGCGTTCCCCGATCGCCGCCGCCATGCGGCAGGTGGTGGCCGACCAGCTCGCGCGGGGCCGCGACCCTGACGACATCCGGCGCTGGTTCGTGCAGCGCTACGGCGAGGAGGTGCTGGCCGATCCGCCGGTGCGCGGTCCCGGGCTGCTGCTGTGGGTCGTACCAGCGCTGGCGCTGGTCGGCGCCGGGTACGCCGCGGTTCGGACGCTGCGCCCCCGTACGCGGGGGGCGCCGGCGCCGGCACCGACGGAACCGGCGCCGAGCGGCGCGGCGGCCCGCCTGGCCTGGCGGGCGGGCTCGCTCGGTCTGGTCGCCGTCGTCGTGGCGGTGGCGGCCGCCGGGGCCCGCCTCGACGGGTCGACCGAGGGCGGCGAG
This sequence comes from Micromonospora sp. NPDC047730, assembly GCF_043204765.1. Taxonomy (NCBI): domain Bacteria; kingdom Bacillati; phylum Actinomycetota; class Actinomycetes; order Micromonosporales; family Micromonosporaceae; genus Micromonospora; species Micromonospora sp. NPDC047730. The sequence continues at coordinate 351,120 of NZ_JBIDCU010000004.1, forward strand.
CCACCGGATCCGGCGGCGGTGGCCGTGCTGCTCGCCCGGGACCTGGAGCAGCAGAGCCGCTTCGACGCGGCGGCGGAGCTGTACCGGCAGGCGTTGCGAACCCGTCCCGACGACGGGGTGCGGCTGCGGTTGGGATTCGCGTTGGTCCGCGCCGGTGACACGGCCGGCGCGGAACGGGAGGCCCGGCAGGTGCTGGCGCGCGTCCCCGATTCGCCGGACGCGCTGCTGGTGCTCGGGCTGGCCCAGCGGCGGTCCGACCGGGCCCAGGCCGAGGTGACCCTGCGCCGCTTCCTGGCCGCCGCCCCGGACCATCCCGCCGCCGCCGAGATCCGCCGGCTGCTCCCCTGACACTCGCCCGTACCCACCCACGCGGGCGACCTCGTTCGCCGGGCGGCACCGGCGCCCACCTCGCTCCCCCTGCGCCGGCTTGTGCCGTCGGCCTGTCGTCCGTCGGCAGAACGAGCATCCCCAGGTTCGGAGCTGCTCACCCGATCCGGTGAGTGCTGTCGGCACACAGGGACGACGAGCACTTACGGCCACCCGGCCGGATGGACTAGACCGGGGTGACAGCCCACCGGAGCTGGTTCCGTGCGCCACGGAGGAGGGAGCACCATGCAGACGCATCCGCGCGGCGGTGGCATCCACGGCGCCGAGGCGGTCGCGGAGGCGATCCTGTACGAGGGCTACCTGCTCTACCCCTATCGGCGGTCTTCGGGCAAGAACCGCGTCCGTTGGCAGTTCGGTGTCCTCGTGCCCCCCGCCTGGGCGGATGCGCACGGCCTCGGCGACAGCACGGTGGCGGGTTCGGCCGAGTCACCGTGGCAGCAGACCGAGTGCCTGATGGAGGTCCCGGACACCGCAGTCGTCCGGATCAGGGTGCGCTTCCTGCACCTGCAAAGACGGGTGGCCGAGGAGCGGACGGCCGACGGCGGCTACCGGCCTGTCGACAGCAGAGATGCCGGGAGCCGCGTGGAACTCAGCTTCGACGAGGCCGTACCACAGGAGTTCGACCTCGAAGCGTCGGTCGCCGACCTGCGCCGCGGCCGTCGCCTCGACATCCGGGTCCCGGGCGGCGAGGACGTCGACCAGTTGGTCGACGATCGGGGCGAACCGGCGGGGCGGGTGGTGCGCCGGCGATGGCCGTTGTCCGCATCGGTCACCATCTCCGCCGTGCCGTGTCAGGCGCCCTTCCGGTTGCTGCGGCTCCGGATCCACGTCGAGAACACGGACCGGACGACTCCGGCGGCCAGCCCACGCGACGAGGCGTTGCGGTGTTGCCTGCTGGCGACCCACACCCTGGCCTCCGTCAGTCAGGGTCGATTCCTGTCACTGCTCGACCCGCCCGAGTGGGCGGCGCACGCGGCGAAGGAATGCCGCAACGTGCACACCTTCCCCGTGCTGGCCGGCGAGGTCGGCACCGCTGACGTCCTGCTCTCGTCGCCGATCATCCTCTACGACCACCCGCAGATCGCACCGGAGAGCCCGGGCGATCTGCACGACGCGACCGAGATCGACGAGATCCTCTCGCTGCGTACGCTCACGCTCACCGACGCCGAGAAGCGGGAGGTGCGGGACACCGATCCCCGGGCCGCCGCGATCCTCGACCGCGTCGACGCCATGCCGCCCGAGGTGTTCGCGCGGTTGCACGGCGCCGTTCGGAGCCTGGAGCCCGTGCGGCGAGACGGCGGTACCGCCACCTCACCACGCTGGTGGGAGCCCGGTGCCGATGCGGGGATCGCGCCGGAGAGCGACACCGTCCTGGTCGGTGGCACCCTGCTGTCCCGGGGCAGCCGGGTTCGGTTGCGCCCCCGGAAACGCGGCACCGACGCGCACGACATGTTTCTGGAGGGCCGCACCGGCCGGGTGGAGCAGGTCCTGCTCGACGTCGACGGGTCACGGTTCCTGGCCGTGACGGTGGACGACGACCCGGGCGCCGAACTGCACCAGTGGTACGGGCGGCTACGCCATTTCCGTGCCGAAGAGGTCGAGCCGTTGGCCGGCGAGGTGGAGGCGCCGTGAGGAGCAACGGCAGCGGGCGGATCCTGGTCGCCGGCATCGGCAACATCTTCCTCGGCGACGACGCCTTCGGCGTCGAGGTCGTCCGGCGCCTCCGGGACGCTGTCCTGCCGGAGATGGTGGATGTGTCCGATTACGGCATCCGGGGGATGCATCTGGCCTACGATCTGCTGGACGGCAACCACGACGTGTTGGTCATGGTGGACGCGTTGCCACTGAACGAGGCGCCTGGCACGTTGGCCGTCCTCCACGTGGACCTCGACGACCCTGGCTGGACGCTGGGGCCGGCGGACGCGCTGGCGGCACCGGCAGCCGACGGGCACGGGATGGATCCGGCGTCCGTGCTCCGGTTGCTGCGCAGCCTGGGCGGCACCGTCGGCCGCGTCCTGGTCGTGGGATGCCAGCCCGCTGTCATGGACGAGCGCATGGAACTGTCGGCGCCGGTCGCCGAGGCTCTCGACGAGGCGGCCCGGATGGTGGTCGGGGTCGTGGAGGAGGAAGCCGCACGGCTCGGTGCCGCGGCGGAGCAGCGGGAGACAACCCAGCAGACGTCAGCCGAGAGGGAGGTGACCGCGCATGCATGAGACGGGGCTGTCCGAGGCGATCGTGACCGCCGCGGTGCGCAGAGCCGCGGGCCGCCGGGTCACCGGGCTACGGGTGCGGATCGGGGGTCACCCGGTGGACCCGGAGATCGTCGCGCAGGGCATCCAGTTGGCCGCGGCCGGCACCATCGCCGCGGACGCCGCCGTCGACCTGGTCCTGGAGCCGATGACGGTGACGTGCCATGACTGCGGTCGCAGCGGGCCGGTCGACGACCACCTCGCGATGGTCGCCTGTCCGGGGTGCGGCGGCGTGGACATCGATGTCACCGGCAGCGACGACGTCGTCCTGGAGTCCATCACCGTGAACTCCGGCGCGCGGAAGCCGGCCTGATGGACGCCGTCGAACTGCTGCGGCATGACCACCGCGTGGTCGAGCAGTTGTTCCGAGACTATCGGGCGGCGGCCTCCGACGCCCAGCGGCGCGGGGTGGTCGACGTCCTCATCCGGGAGCTGTCGAAGCACGCCGCGCTCGAGGAGGTCCTCTTCTATCCCTTCGCCGCGAAGGTGTTGAACGACGGGCAGGTCGCCGGACACCTCGCGGGGCATGCGCCCATCAAGGAGCTGCTGCTTCAACTGGACCGGTGCGGGGTCGGCGATCCGGCGCAGGACCAGCTGATGGAGCGGCTGGCGTCCGCCGTCGCCCGGCACGTGCGTGACGACGAGAACCAGCTCATGCCGCTGCTGTGCCGGCAGGCGGACGAACAGGCACTCCGCGAGCTGGGGCAGGAGATCGACCGGGGCAAGCAGCGCGCTCCCACGCGTCCGCACCCGCACGCACCGGACAGGCCTCCGGCGCTGGCCCTCGCGGCGCCGCTGGCAGCCATCTACGACCGGCTTCGGGACCGGATGCAAGGGAGGCCCCGCACATGACGCAGGGGATGCGCGACACCGGCGCGGTGATCCCGCACGAGAACGGGTTTGACGAGGTCACCGTTCTCTGGATCTCCGAGGGCATGAGTTGCGACGGAGATTCCGTGTCGATGACCGCCTCCGGTCAGCCGGCGATCGAGGACATCGTCCTCGGGCTCGTTCCCGGTCTGCCGAGGGTCAACCTGCACAACAAGGTGCTGTCGCCGACGGCCGGCGGCGAGGAGTTCCTGGCGCCGTACCGGAAAGCGGCTCGTGGGGAGATGATCGAGCCGTTCATCCTCGTCATCGAAGGATCGATCCCGAACGAGAACATCAACGGCGACGGGTACTGGACGTCGTTCGGCAACGACGAGAACACCGGTGAGCCGCTGACCTTGAACTGGTGGATCGACCGGCTCGCGCCGAAGGCCTGGGCGGTCGTCGCGGCCGGCACGTGCGCGACGTACGGCGGCATCCACGCCATGGCGGGCAACCCGACGGGGTGCATGGGCCTGGCCGACTATCTCGGGTGGGACTTCCGGTCCCAGGGCGGCTTGCCGATCGTCAACGTGCCCGGCTGCCCGATCCAGCCGGAGAACTTCATGGAGACCCTGACCTGGGTGCTCTACCACGCCGCCGGCTCGGCCCCGCCTCCGCCGCTGGACCACATGCTGCGGCCGCAGTGGCTGTTCGGCAAGACCGTGCACGAGGGCTGTGACCGGGCCGCCTACTACGAGCAGGCCGACTTCGCCAAGGACTACAACTCGCCCAAGTGCCAGGTGAAGATCGGCTGTTGGGGGCCGGTCATCAACTGCAACGTCCCGAAGCGCGGCTGGATGGGCGGCGTCGGTGGCTGCCCCAACGTCGGCGGCATCTGCATCGGCTGCACCATGCCGGGATTCCCCGACAAGTTCATGCCGTTCATGGACATGCCTCCCGGTGGCAGCCTGTCGACGCTGCTCATCAAGCCGTACGGCGCGTTGATCCGCCGGCTGCGCGGCATCACCAACGTGACCGCCAACAAGGAACCGAAGTGGCACCACAACGGCCCGGAGCTCACCAGCGGCTACAACCCCCGGTGGCGCCCGTACGGCCCGGCGGACCCCCGGCGTCAGGCAGCAGAGGAGAGGTACCGACCGTGACAGCGACGGAAGCCAAGAAGGCCACCGGCCAGAAACCCGGCGAACTGGTGGAGATGGCCTGGGATCCGATCACCCGGATCATCGGCAACCTCGGCGTCTACACGAAGATCGACTTCGCGAACCGCGTGGTCGCCGAATGCCACACCACGTCGTCGCTGTTCCGCGGCTACTCGGTATTCATGAAGGGGAAGGACCCCCGCGACGCCGGCTTCATCACCAGCCGGATCTGCGGCATCTGCGGCGACAACCACACGACCTGCTCCGTCTACGCGCAGAACATGGCGTACGGCATCAAGACCCCGCCCCTGGCCGAGTGGATCATCAACCTCGGCGAGGCCGCCGAGTACATGTTCGACCACACCCTGTTCCAGGACAATCTCGTCTTCGTCGACTTCTGCGAGGCGATGGTCAAGCAGACCAACCCGAGTGTGCTGGCCCGCGCCGAGAAGACCCCGGCACCGGGCCGGGACATCCACGGCTACCGGACGATCGCCGACATCATGCGGGCCTACAACCCGTTCGAGGGCGAGGTGTACAAGGAGGCGCTGAAGGTCAGTCGGACTACCCGGGAGATGTTCTGCCTGATGGAGGGCCGGCACGTCCACCCGTCGACGGTCTATCCCGGCGGCGTCGGCACGATGCCGCAGCCGACGCTGTTCACCGACTACCTGAGCCGGCTGATCAGCATCCTGGACTTCGTCAAGAAGGCCGTCGCCATGAACGACGACATCTTCGACTTCTGGTACGAGGCGCTGCCCGGCTACGAGGAGGTCGGTCGCCGCCGGGTCCTGCTCGGCTGCTGGGGCGCGTTCCAGAACCCCGACGTCGTCGACTACCGCTACGAGACCATGACGACCTGGGGACGGGCGATGCACGTCACGCCTGGCATCGTCGTCGACGGCAAACTGCTCACCACGGACCTGGTCGACATCAACCTCGGCATCCGGATCCTGCTCGGCAGCTCCTACTACAAGGACTGGGCCGGCCAGGAGGAACCGTTCGTCAAGTACGACCCGCTCGGCAATCCGGTCGACATCCGCCATCCCTGGAACCAGACCACCCTGCCTGACCCGCAGAAACGCGATTTCGACGACAAGTACAGCTGGGTGATGAGCCCCCGCTGGTTCGACAGGAGCAGCGGGGAGCATCTCGCGCTGGACACCGGAGGCGGCTGCTTCGCCCGGCTGTACACCACGGCGCTCGCGAAAATGGTCGACACCCCGTACGTCAAGTCGACCGGGCAGAGCGTGCTGATCTCGCTTCCGAAGAGCCAGCGGCTGCCCGAGATGACGTTGGAGTGGAAGATCCCGCGCTGGTCGAACGCGCTGGAGCGGGACCGCTCACGGGCCTACTTCATCGCGTACGCCGCAGCGATGTCGCTGCACTTCCTGGAACGGGCGATGGAGCGGATGCGCGGCGGCGACATGCGGGTCTTCGCCGAGTTCGACGTGCCGGACGAGGCCATCGGCTGCGGCTTCCACGAGGCCGTCCGGGGCACCCTGTCGCACCACCTCGTGATCAGGGATCGCAAGATCGCCAACTACCACCCGTACCCGCCCACGCCGTGGAACGGCAGTCCCCGCGACAGCTACGGCACACCGGGTCCGTACGAGGACGCGATCCAGAACATGCCCATCTTCGAGGAGAACGGCCCGGAGAACTTCAAGGGTGTGGACATCATGCGGGCGGTGCGCAGTTTCGATCCGTGCCTGCCGTGCGGGGTGCACATGTACGTCGGCGGCGGTCGTACCCTGAAAAAGATCCACTCGCCGATGTTCGGCGCGTCCCATGGGTGAGCAGCCGGAGGTCCAGCGTCTCGCCGACGCGGCCGTCGAGCCGCGGCTGGCCCGCCTGGACGCCGCGCTCGGCCAGCTCGAGCAGACCCCCGGCCGCACCGCCGAGCTGGCGTTGGAAGCCGTCGAGATCCTGACCGAGGTGTACGGCGAGGCGCTGGCCCGGGTCACCGATCTCGCCGCCGACAGCGCCGGCCCGCTCGACCGGCTCACCGACGACGAGCTGCTGCGGCACCTGCTGTTGCTGCACCGCATCCACCCGGATCCGCTGGAAGGGCGCGTGGCCCGTGCGGTCGACGATCTCCGGCCGCAGCTGCGCGCGCAGGGCGCTGAGATCGCGCTGGTCGGCGTCCAGGACGAGGTGGCGAGGATCAGCCTGTCCGCGAGGTCGTGCGGCGGTGGCGGCGGGGCCCTTGGTGACCTGGTGCGGGAGCAGGTGTTGGCGTTCGCGCCGGAGCTGTCCGCCGTCGATGTGGTGGCGCCGGCGCCGGCTCCGGCACTGATCCCGGTCGCCACCCTGTGGGAGCGGCCGGACCGGACCGACGAGACGGCGACGAGCGCGGCGGGGCGAGCTGCGGGGCTCCTGGCGTCGGGTGGCACGGAATGACGGCGGGCGCGCTGCAACGGGCGATCCGCCGCGCGAGGCGGCGCGCGGCCTCGACCGAGCGCTGCGGCATGTGCGCCGGGCCGGTCGGCCCCGAGCACCGGCATGTGTGGGACGAGCAGGACGGAGAGCTGATGTGCGCCTGCACGCCCTGCTCCCTGCTGTTCGAACGTGAGGCGGCCGGCGGTGGCCGGTACCAGCTCGTCCCCACCGAGGGCAGACGGTTGACGGGCCTGTCGGTCGACGAGCTCGGCGTGCCGGTCGGCCTGGTCTTCTTCGTGAAGCAGCGGGACGGCCGGGTGCTCGCCCACTACCCGAGTCCCCTCGGCACGACCGAGTCGGAGATCGATGCCGGCGTCTGGGGGGCCGCCGAGGCGCGATCACCCGCGCTGGCCGCGCTGAAGCCACGGGTCGAGGCGTTCCTGGTGTGGACGGGCACGCCGCGCGGCGGCGGCCAACAGTGGGTGGTGCCGGTCGACGACTGCTTCCGACTCGTCGCACTCATCCGGCGGAACTGGGCGGGCATGTCGGGGGGAAGCGCGGTGTGGCGGGAGATTCCCCGATTCTTCGACGAACTCGGCCGACGACACCATCGGCCGTCCGGCAAGGACTGACGGAGGAGGCGGGAATGGGCGAGATCCGAGTGGGCGATCCCGATGTCGAGCTCGACGCACCGGCGCACACCAAGGGCGTGGAGGAGGGCAACTCGCGGCGGAGGAGGCAGTCAGGCCATCAGGATGACGGAACGGTGGACGCGCGTCGCTCGACCGGCATCCGACCCAAGAGACACGACCCGATCCTGCCGATCATGCCGAATCTGCCGCCGGGCTGACCGGGCCCGGACCAGGCCCGAAGGAGGTGAGCTGTGCGGAAGCTGTTGGTGCTGCTGGCCGGCGTGGTGGTGGCCGGGATGTTCTGGAAGGAACTTCCCGCGCTGCGGCGCTACATCAAGATCGAGAAAATGTGATCCGGAGAGGACCAGCGAGTCGATGTGTCTTGGTATCCCGGGCGAGATCGTCGAGATCAAAGCCGGTCACGACGATCTCGCCATCGTCGACGTCGTGGGCGTCCGGCGGGTGATCAACGTCGGCCTGCTCGACGGCGATCAGACAGGAGTCGGCGACTGGGTGCTGGTCCACGTCGGCTTCGCCATGTCGAAGATCGACGAAGCCGAGGCGACCGCCACGTTGGCGCTGTTGTCCGGCCTGGGCCAGGCGTACACCGACGAGCTGCAGGCGCTCGCCGAATCCGATATCAGCTAGGGAATCACCAGATGCGTTTCGTCGACGAGTACCGCGATGCGGACAAGGCCCAGGCGTTGGCCACGCAGATCGCCGCCTTGTGCGAGCCCGGGCGGCAGTACAAGTTCATGGAGGTCTGCGGCGGGCACACGCACACCATCTACCGGCACGGGCTGGAGGACTACCTGCCCGAGAACGTCTCGCTCGTGCACGGCCCCGGCTGCCCGGTCTGCGTGATCCCGATGGGCCGGGTGGACGACGCCATCGCCATCGCACACCAGCCGGGCGTCATCATGACAGCGTTCGGCGACATGATGCGGGTCCCCGGCGGCAGCGGCTCGTTCCTCGACGCCAAGGCGGCCGGCGCGGACATCCGGATGGTGTACTCGCCGTTGGATGCGCTGAAGGTCGCGCGGACCAACCCCGACCGCAAGGTCGTCTTCATGGCGATCGGGTTCGAGACCACCTCGCCGTCCACCGCGATGACTGTGCTGCGGGCGGCCGCCGAAGGGATCGACAACTTCTCGGTCTTCTGCAACCACGTCACCATCCTTCCGGCGATCAAGGCCATCCTCGACTCACCCGACCTGCGCCTCGACGGCTTCCTCGGCCCCGGGCACGTCTCCACCGTGATCGGGTGCCGACCGTACGAGTTCATCGCCCACGACTACGGCAAGCCCCTGGTCTGCGCGGGTTTCGAGCCGCTGGACCTCCTGCAGTCGGTCTTCATGCTGCTCACGCAGCTCGCCGAGGGCCGCTGCGAGGTGGAGAACCAGTACACCCGGGTGGTGCCCTGGGACGGCAACCTGCGGGCGCTGGAGGCGATCGGCCAGGTCATGCAGCTGCGGCCACACTTCGAGTGGCGCGGTCTCGGGTTCATCTCGCACTCGGCGCTGCGGATGCGGGACGAGTACGCGGCGTACGACGCCGAGCGGCTCTTCGACGTTCCGGGGGTGCGCGTGGCGGACCCGAAGGCCTGCCAGTGCGGCGAGGTGCTCAAGGGTGTGCTCAAGCCCTGGGAATGCAAGGTGTTCGGCACCGCGTGCACGCCGGAGACACCCATCGGCACGTGCATGGTCTCGTCGGAGGGCGCCTGCGCGGCGTACTACAACTTCGGCCGCTTCACGCGGCAGCGGGTGGCGGAGGCGACGCGGGTTTGACATCCTCCCGGCCCTGGAGGGCCGGGATTCCCCCTGGTCGCCCGTGGGGTTTCCTGCTTCGTCGCCGACTGCCCGCCCGGAGGGACTCCGTTGAGGTCTTACATCAGCTCCACAGGCGTTTCACCTGTCCGCCAGCCCGGCGGCCAGGAGGTTTCTCGCGGCGTTGATGTCCCGGTCATGGGTCGCACCGCACGGGCATTGCCACGTACGGATGGTCAACGGCAGGGATTCGGTGAGTTGCCCGCAGTCCGCGCACAGCTTGGACGACGGCAACCAGCGGTCCACCGTCACCAGGGTGCGCCCGTACCAGGCGGCCTTGTACTCCAACATGGCCCGCAGATCCGACCAGGCCGCGTCGGAGATCGCGCGAGCCAGCCGGTGGTTACGCAGCATGTTCCGCACCGTCAGGTCTTCGATCACGACCGTTTGGTTCTCACGGACGAGTCGAGTCGACAGTTTGTGCAGGTGGTCCCGTCGCCGATCGGCGATTCGAGCGTGAATCCTGGCGACCTTGAGTCGGGCTTTGGCCCGGTTGGCCGAGCCTTTCTCCTTGCGCGCGTGTTCCCGCTGGGCCTTGGCGAGTTTCCGCCGGTCGGCCCGCTCGTGACGGGGGTTGGTGACCTTCTCCCCAGTGGACAAGGTCACCAGGCTGGTCAGCCCCACATCGACGCCAACCGCCGTATCCACCGATGGGAGCGCCTCGACGGTCGGGTCCTCGACAAGCAGGGACACGAACCAGCGGCCGGCCGCGTCTCGAGACACGGTGACGGTGGACGGTACGACGCCCTCGGGCAGCGGACGCGACCACACGATGTCCAGCGGGGCGTCCATCTTCGCGAGAGTCAGTTGCCCGTCCCGCCAGCGGAACGCCGACCGGGTGTACTCGGCGCTGGCCCGGGACTTCCTCTTGGACTTGAAACGGGGGTATCGGGCGCGTTTGGCGAAGAACGCCGCGTAGGCGGCGTGCAGATGCCGCAACGCTTGTTGCAGCGGAACGCTGGACACATCGTTGAGGAACGCCAACTCCTCTGTGCGTTTCCATTCGGTCAGGACCGCCGACGATTCCGCGTAGCTGATCGAGCGGCGTTGGGTGGCGTATGCGCGGGTCCGCATCTCGAGGGTTTTGTTGTAGACCAGACGCACGCACCCGAAGGTGCGGTGGAGCTGTTCGGCCTGCTCACCGGTGGGATAGAAGCGGTACTTGTATGCCCGCTTCACCACCCCACCCACATTTCACATTCTAGCGGTCCATTGTGTTACGCGATCATTGAGGGGAGGGAGCGGCGTTTCCTCCCGGCCCTGAACGGCCGGGTTCCCACGCCGCAACTCTGATGACGACAGAACGTACCGCCGAGTGGGCCGAGCGCGCGGTGGCCGAGGCCGAAGCGGCAGTCGACCGGGAGCCCGGGCGACTGTCGCCCGAGCAGCAGGTCCTGCAGCGCATCGAACGGGCGCGCCGGCGCAAGCCGAAGATCAGGGAGGATCTCGTCACCCTCGCGCACGGCGCCGGCGGGAAGGCGACCCACACCCTGGTCGAGGGGCTGTTCGTCGAGGCGTTCCGCAACCCGACGCTCGAGGCGCTCGACGACGGGGCGGTGCTCTCCGTGGCTGGCGGCCGGCTCGCCTTCACCACCGACTCGCACGTCGTGTCCCCGCTGTTCTTCCCCGGGGGTGACATCGGCGACCTCGCCGTGAACGGCACGGTCAACGACCTCGCGGTCAGCGGCGCCCGCCCGTTGTACCTGTCGGCCGGCTTCATCCTCGAGGAGGGCTTTCCGGTCGCCGACCTGCGTCGGATCGCCACCTCGATGGCCGTCGCGGCGCAGCGGGCCGGGGTGCAGGTGGTCACCGGCGACACGAAGGTGGTGCAGCGCGGCAAGGCCGACGGCTGCTACGTCAACACGGCGGGGATCGGCGTGGTGGAACGGCCGGTGATGCTGGGCGCCGCACAGATCAGCCCTGGTGACGCGATCCTCGTCTCCGGGCCGATCGGTGATCACGGTGTCACGATCATGCTCGCCCGCGGCGAGCTGGACATCGAGGCCGACCTCGTCTCCGACACCGCGGCGCTGCACGGTCTCGTGGCGGCCCTGCTGGACGCCGCCCCCGGGGTGCGGCTGCTGCGCGACGCCACCCGCGGCGGAGTGGCGACCATCCTCAACGAGGTGGCGCAGGCGGCAGGGGTCGCCGTGGTCGTCGACGAGGCGGCCGTACCGGTACGTCCCGCCGTGACCGGGGCGTGCGAACTGCTCGGCATCGATCCGCTCCACGTGGCCTGTGAGGGACGCTTCATCGCCGTGGTGGACGGCGCGCAGGTGGACGTGGCGCTCTCGGCGCTGCGGGGGCATCCGCTCGGCGAGGACGCCGCGGTCATCGGCCGGGTCGCCGCCGACCCGCCCGGGATCGTACTGCTCAAGACGGTGTTCGGCGGCACCCGCATCGTCGACATGCTGGTCGGGGATCCGCTGCCGCGCATCTGCTGACGCGACGGTCGTCGGCTCAGCCGGACGGGGTGGCCCGGTGCCGGGCCGCGGCCACCACGGCCTGGCCGAGGGAGATACCGCCGTCGTTGGGCGGCACCCGCGAGTGCACGAGCACCCGGAACCCCTCCGCCTCCAGGCCGCACACCACGAGGTCGAGCAGCAGCACGTTCTGGAAGACGCCGCCGGACAGCGCGACGCTTGCCAGACCCGTGCGTTCGCGGACGGCTCCGGCCGCCCGCACCACGGCGTCCGCCAGTCCCTGGTGGAAGCGCGCGGCGATCCGGCCGGGGTCCACACCGGAGAGCAGGTCGTCGACCACGCACCGAACCAGGCCGCGTCCGACGTCGGCGAGCGGGGTCGTCCCGGCCGCCTCGACCCGGTAGCCGCCGCGTTCGTCGCGACGAGCCCGCTGCTCCAGGGCGATCGCGGCCTGGCCCTCGTACGTGACGCGGTCCCGCAAGCCGAGGATCGCCGAGACGGCGTCGAACAGCCGGCCCGCGCTCGAGGTACGCGGCGAGTTCGTCCCGCTCCGCGCCAGCGCCACCATCACGGGCCACCGCCGCTCGTGTCGCCGCAGCACCTCCAGGTCGGGCACGGCGTCGCCGTAGATGTCGTCGAGGTACGCCACCGCCATCCGCCACGGCTCGCGGATCGCCGCGGCCCCGCCCGGCATCGGCATCGCGCCCAGGTGGCCGACCCGCTCGAACCCGATCAGGTCCGCGACGAGCACCTCACCTCCCCAGAGGGTGCCGTCCGGGCCGAACCCGAGGCCGTCGAAGGCGACCCCGATCACCGGGCCGCGTTCGCCGTTGTCGGCCAGGCAGGACGCGACGTGGGCGTGGTGGTGTTGGACGCCGACCAGTTCGACGTCATCGCGCTGGAGCGCGTACTTCGTCGACAGGTACTCGGGATGCAGGTCGTGGGCGACCATCTCCGGTCGGACGTCGAAGAGGCGGCTGAAGTGCTCGATCCCGTCGGTGAACGCACACAGTGTCTCGTAGTTCTCCAGGTCGCCGATGTGGTGCGAGACGAACGCACGCCGTCCCTTCGCCACGCAGAAGGTGTTCTTCAACTCCGCGCCGCACGCCAGTACCGGTCGGTCGAACCGCCACGGCACCGTCACCGGGGCGGGCACGTAGCCGCGGGACCGCCGCACCGGCAGCTCGCGGCCCCGGAACACGCGCACCACCGAGTCGTCGGTGCGGACGTGGATGCGCCGGTCGTGGACCAGGAAACCGTCGGCGATCCGCGCCAACCGCTGCCGCGCGTCGTCATCCCTGTGGGCGATGGGTTCGTCGGAGGTGTTGCCGCTGGTCAGCACGATGGGCATGCCGAGCCGGCCGATCAGCAGGTGGTGCAGCGGCGTGTACGGCAGCATGACGCCCAGGTCGCGGTTGTCCGGTGCCACCGACGCGGCGACCGGTGCGTCGGCGCGGCGTGGCAGCAGCACCACGGGACGGCGTGCACCGGTGAGCACCCGCGCATCTGCCGGCGTCAGGTGGACCAGGGTGCGCGCCGCCCGGAGGTCGGCGGCCATCACGGCGAACGGTTTCTCCTCGCGGCGCTTGCGGGCGCGCAGGGCCGACACCGCCCGTTCGTCGTCGGCACGGGTCGACAGGTGGTAGCCGCCCAGCCCCTTGACCGCGAGGATCCGGCCGTCCCGCAGCCACCGTGCGGCGGTGTCCACGGGATCGCCGACGACAGGGGCGCCGTCCGCGTCGACGAGCCGGAGAGCCGGGCCGCACTCCGGACAGCACACCGGCTCGGCGTGGAAGCGTCGGTCTCCAGGGTCTGCGTACTCGGCGGCGCAGCCGGCGCAGAGTGGGAACTCCCCCATCGTGGTGGCGCGCCGGTCGTACGGCACGTCCGTCACGATCGTGAACCGCGGCCCGCAGTTGGTGCAGTTCGTGAACGGGTAGCCGTGGCGGCGGTCCGTCGGATCGGAGACGTCCGCGAGGCAGTCCGGGCAGGTGGCGGTGTCGGGGGAGATCAGTGCCTCCCGGCCGGCGCCGGTGACGCTGGCGACGATGACAAAGCCGGGCCGCCCCGTCCGGGGCACCGCTTCGGTGGTGACCCGCTCCACCTGTGCGAGTGTCGGTGCACGCCGGCTGAGGTCGGTCACGAACGCGGTCAGCTGGTTCCCGTCCCCCTCGACCTCGACGAAGACGCCTCCGGTGTCGTTGCCGACGAACCCGGCCAGGTCGTACTCCCTGGCCAGGGCGTGCACGAACGGACGGAAGCCAACCCCCTGCACGATGCCCTCGACGCGGACCCGTACCCGCCTCGGATCAGGCGTGACCATGCCGGCCGTCAGAGTTCGCCGGTCAGTGCCTGCTGGGTGAGTTCCCAGAGCACGTGATAGACCGTCGTCTGCGCCTCCTGCACCCGGTGCACCGACGAGGACGGCACCACGAACAGGTGATCGACGGCGTCCGACTCGGCCATCCGGCCGCCGTCGTATCCGGCGAGACCGACGGTGACCATGCCCCGCCGGGTGGCCTCCTCGAAGGCCCGCAGGACGTTGGACGATCCGCCGCTGGTGGAGAGCCCCACCGCGACGTCGCCGGCGCGACCGAACGCGCCGATCTGCCGGGCGAACACCACCTCGAACCCCACGTCGTTGGAGAGCGCGGTGAGCACCGCGACATCGTGGGTCAGCGATATGGCCGGCAACGGTCGGGCGGTCGTCGGCGGGTGCAGGAACAACTGCGCGAGATCCTGGGCGTCGGTGCTGCTGCCGCCGTTGCCGAACGTGAAGAGCTTGCCGCCGGCCTGGAACGCCGCCGCGAGCGCCCGGGCGCATTCGACCAGCCGGCACCCGTGCTCGGCCACCAGGGACTCGCGGAGGGTGACGATCTCCCTCGCCTTGTCCGCCGTGGATCGGGCAACGTCGGCGAGCACCGTGCCGGCGTCGGCCGCCCGGGTGTCGAGGAACGGATAGAGCGCCCCCAGTGCGCCCCCGACGCGGGCGCTCACCGAGCCTTCTCCACGACCGCGATGGCCTCCTTCGCGTGTACGAGCACCACGTCGCCGGCCGCCGCGTCGACCAGCGCGACGCTGACCTCCTCCGGCCCGCCGTCCGTGTCGACCACGGCCAGGTGGCCGGGCACCAGCTCCCGGATCCGAACCGCGACCGCGGCGTCGGAACAGGTGATGCAGGCGTCGCCGTGGCAGTCGGCCGCGATCGCCGTGCTCGGCCGACCGGCCGGCGGGAAGAACGCGTCCCGGGTCACCGGGCCTCCTCCGGTTCGAGCAGACCGGGCTGCTCGAGGAACACGTGCACCAACTCCCACAGGAGGTGATAGACCGTCACGTGGACCTCCTTCACGATGCACGGATCATCTGAGCGAGCGACGACGAGATGGTCGGCGGTGGCGTCCCGGGCAATGTCCCCGCCGTCTCCCCCCACCAGCGCCACGGTGAGGAGGCCGAGGTGGCGGGCGGTCTCCAAGCCTCGGCGGACGTTGACACAACGGCCGTCGACGGAGAGCCCGACCGCGATGTCCTGCGGGGTGGCGAGCAGGCGCATCTGGGCGGCGAACACCTCGTCGAAACCCTCCGCCCGGGCGATCCCGGTGAGGGTGGCGGCGTCGTTGGTGAGGGAGAGCGCCGGCAGCGCCCGCTTGCCGACGATGACGGGGTGAACGAACTCGACCACGATGTGCTGGGCATCGGTGGCCGGCCCGCCGTTGCCGAAGACGATCAGCTTGCCGCCACGATGAAAGCGCTGGGACATCTCGTAACAGGCCCGCGCGACCTGCGCGGCGTCGCCGGCGAGCGCCTCCGCGGGGGCCACCCGGCGGGCGAACGCGCGGTGAACCGCCGGGAACACGGACGATTGCATCGTCCTCCTTCAACCTCGGGAAGCGGCATACGAGTCACGCCCGTCCCGCGGCCTCTCGAAGGCGTCCGCCGAGCGCCGCAGAAAGGCATCCATGACGTGGTCCAGTTGCGCCAGGCGGGCGATCCACGACCGGAGGTCGTTGCGTCCCTTCGCCGTCAGCTCGTAGCGCCGACGCGCCGGGCCCGCCTCGGCGGCCTCCCACCTCGACAGCAGCGAACGGTCGCGCTCCAGCCCGCGCAGCACCCGGTAGACCTGACCGGATTCCACGTCGGACATTCCCATCGCTTCAAGTCGCTCGATCAGGTCGTACCCGTGACTGGGTCGCTCGAAGATCAGGAGCAGGAGGAATGGATGCAGCAGGCTGCGCAGTTCACGCCCATGCATGTCAGTCCCTTCCGCGGTCGGGCCGCCGCTCCTCCTCGCAGCTAAGCACACCGAACCTCCCGAAAATGGGGAAATGTCCAACTTGAGGTTGCGGAGCCGATGGTGTGAGAGCCCGGATCGGTGCCCCTTGAGCCACCGCCGGTCCCCACCGTGGGTTACCGGGCGGCGAGTCGGGCCTGTCGGAGCAGGTACTCGCGTTCCGGAATGCTCGCCGTCTGCCGTGCCGCGGCCTGGTATTGGGCGACGGCAGCCTCGTGATCACCGGCCTGGTGGAGCAGGTGGGCCCGCACGGCGGCCAGGCGGTGGTTGCCCGTCATCCGGGCATCGGAGTCGAGCGCTTCCAGCAGTGTCAGGCCGGCCCGGGGCCCGTGGACCATGGCGGCGGCGACGGCGCGGTTGAGCGTCACGACGGGGTTGTCGTCGAAACGCTGGAGCATGTCGTACAGGTTGAGGATGTGCGGCCAGTCGGTGTCTTCGGCACGGGCGGCCTGGCTGTGCGCGGCGGCGATCGCCGCCTGGATCTGGTAGGGGCCCGGTCGGCGGTGCGCCAGTGCCGCGGCGAGCAGCGTGATGCCCTCGTGAATGGTGCGGCGATCCCAGCGGCCGCGGTCCTGCTCCGCCAGCGGCACCAGCTCACCGGCGGGGCCGGTGCGCGCCGCCCGCCGGGCGTCGGTGAGCAGCAGCAACGCGAGCAGGCCGGCGACTTCGGCGTCGTCGGGGCGGGTCCGGTGGACCATACGGGCCAGTCGAATCGCCTCGGTGGCCAGGTCCGTACGCTGCAGGGCGACACCGGAGGTCGCCGTGTGCCCTTCGGTGAAGATGAGGTAGAGCGTGTGTAGCACCGCCCGCAACCGACCCTCGTAGTCGTGCCGGGTGGGCGGTTCGAACCTGGCGCCCGCGTCCCTGATGCGCTGCTTGGCCCGGCTGATCCGCTGTGCCAGCGTGGCCTCCGGCACGAGCAGGGCATGGGCGATCTCCGCCGTGGTCAGCCCGCCCACCGCTCGCAGGGTCAGCGCGATCTGCGAGGCCGCCGTGAGCGCGGGATGGCAGCACAGGAAAAGCAGCGTCAGGGTGTCGTCGGATGCCTCGCCGGTGTCGGCCGCCGGAGCCAGCCAGTCGGCGGGCGGTACCTGCGCCGCGAGTGTCGCCTCGCGCCGCAGACGGGACTGCTCGCTGCGCAGGTGGTCGATCAGACGTCGGGAGGCGACCCGGATCAGCCAACCCCGCGGGTTGTCCGGTACGCCTTCGGCGGGCCATTGCGTCGTCGCCGCCAGCAGCGCTTCCTGGGTGGCGTCCTCGGCCTCGTCGAAGTGCCCGTAGCGGCGCGTTACCGCTGCCAGGACCTGTGGCGCCAGTTCGCGCAGCAGGTCATCGCTCATCCGTGCACGGATCGCAGTTCGACGCGGGTGGACACGACGCCGGCGAACCGGGCTGCCAACTCGACCGCACGGTCGTGGGTCGCCACATCGATGATGCCGAACCCGGCGAGGAACTCCTTGGTTTCGGCGTAGGGCCCGTCCGAGACCACCGGCGTGCCGCCGCGGAGGTCGACCGTCTGCGCGCGTGCCGGCTCGGACAGCCCGAAGGCGCTGACCAGCTCGCCGGTGGCGGCCAGTTCCTTCTGCAACGCCTGCATCGCCTCGAAGTGGGCGGCGATCTCCTCGGGCGACATCGCGTCCGGGCCGGTGCCGGCCAGTGCTTCCCAGGCCGACGGGCCACCGTAGGTCATCACCATGTACTTCACACCGTCACCCTCCGCGTTCACTCGATCGAACATTGATACCAGATCACAACGGTCGAATCCGGCCGGCGGCCCGCACGCCAGCGGGTGCGGTGTGCCCTCCGCGCGCCCCACGTTCAGCCGCCGGCCTCGTTTCCCGCCGGCCCGCACCCATCCTTCCGGCGCCTCCATCACCGGCGAAAAAGATCTTCGAAAAATCTCGACCGGCGTGTAGAGAACGGGTGGCCGGCTCCGACGTCCCGGGTACAACGACGACCCGACGAGGAGAGCCCCATGACCGTTAACGTCGCCACCCGTTCCGCCAGCCGCCCGACCGGTCTGCGCCGCACCGGATCCATCGCCCGGTGGGTGGTGCAGGCGTTCCTCGCCGTGCAGTTCGTCTCGGGCGGGGTGCTGAAGCTCATCGGCGACGCGCGAATGGTCGACCTGTTCACCGACATCGGTGCGGGGCAGTGGCTGCGCTACCTGGTCGGCGTGTGCGAGGTGGCCGGCGCCCTCGGTCTGCTGGTTCCGCGGCTGGCCGCGCTGGCCGCCCTCGGCCTGACCGGGCTCATGGCCGGGGCCGTGGTCACCAACGTGCTGATCGGCGCCAACCCCGCGGTGCCAGCCGCGTTCCTGCTGCTCGCGGCGGTCATCGCCTACAGCCGCCGCGCTCAGATGCGCCGCTCTACCCCCAGCCGTTGAGACCCCAACCGTTCGAACGCCCGACCCGGTGAAAGGAACCATTGCCATGACCGACAAGACCCTCGGCGGCGCGTCCGCCAGCACCCCCCACCCAGCCCTGAAGACCCTTGAGGTACTGGTCGGCACCTGGGATGTCTCCGGGCCCGGGCACCACGGCACCGTCACCTACGAGTGGATGCCGGGCGGTCACTTCCTGGTCCAGCGCGTCCACCTTGTCCAGGACGACCACACCACCTCCGGCATCGAGTACATCGGATACGACCCCGGGAGCGGCACCCTGAAGTCGCACTTCTTCGGCAGCAATGGAGAGATCCTGGAGTACGTGTACGAGGTGGCCGACCGCGAGCTGACCATCTGGTTCGGCCAGCCAGGCTCGCCGGCGAGGTACCGCGGGACCTTCGACGCGGAGGGCACCAGCGCCACCGGGGCGTGGGCCTGGCCCGGTGGCGGTTACCAGTCCACCATGACCCGCGTCCATCCCGCCGTCCGTTGACAGCCTGGTGGGGTGGTGTCTCTCAGCGGGAACGCCGCAGTGCTGAGGCCGTGACGGTGAGCACGGACAGGGCGACCAGCGACAGGCACGGTCCGAAGGCCGTCCACGGGGCGCGTTCCACGTACGGCATGCCCTCGGACAGCACGAGGCCCCAGTCCGGGGTCGGTGGTTGCGGACCGAGGCCGAGGAAGCCGAGTGCCGCCAGGGCCAGCGCGATGCCCGGGATGCGCAGCAGCGCGTGGCGGGTCAGCGGCCCGAGCACGCCGGGAAGGATGTGACACCACAGGGTCCGGGCCCGTCCGACACCGAGCACGGGCAGGATCGCCACGTACGGCTGTGCCCGTGCCTCCACGACCAGAGCCGCGGTGTGCGCCGCCAGGGGCGCCCAGCCGACCAGCAGTACGGCGGCGGCCGCGGCGCCGGTCGACGGGCCGGTGACCGCGACGACGAGCAGCCCGGCCAGCACCGGCGGCGCCGCGTTCGCCATCTCGATCGGGCCGGTCGCCGCCCGGGGAAGCAGTCCGACCACGAGCCCGATCAGCAGGCACGCCGCGCACAGCAGCAGCGCGGTGCCGATGGTCGTGGCCGCGCCGTGGCCCAGCCGGGCGAGCAGGTCCCGCCCGGAGGCGTCGGCGCCCAGCGGCAGGTCCCACGAGGGAGCCGTCAACCGGCCGCGGTCGGCGGCGTAGGGGTCGCCGGCCAGCCCGGCGACGACGAGGACGGTGAGCACGAGCGTCGCCACGCCGGTCGTGATCCACAGGCCGCGGTGCGGGGCCGGGGCGTGCGCGGCCACCGGCAGGGCGCCGGAACGCAGCGCGGGGCCGAGCAGTGCGCGGCGCAGCAGTTCGGCGCCGATGCCGGCCACGACGCCGAGGACGAGCAGGATCAGCACGCCGCCCTGCAGCACCGGGAGGTCCTGCGTCTGGGCCGCGCCCAGGGTCACCCGGCCCAGCCCGGGAACGGCGAAGACCCGTTCGACGGCGACGCCCCCGCCGGTCAGGCCGATGAGCACCAGCCCGATCTGCGGGAGCAGCGCGGGCAGCGCCCGCCGGAGCAGGGCGGCGGCGGTACGGGCACGGCCGGCCCCGGCGGTCGCCCAGGTGATCGTCCACGGCTCCCCCGCGGTACGGGACACCGCGTCGGCCAGGAGCATCCCGATCAGCCCGCCGGCCGGCAGTCCCAGCGCCAGCGACGGCAGCACGGCGTGGTGCGCCGAGTCCCACCCGTACGGTGGAAAAGCGCGCAGACCGACCGCCCCGACGATCAGCAGGACCGACGCGAGCAGGAACTCCGGCAGCGCGGTGAGGGCTGCGGCCCCCGCCCCGCCGCTGCGTCGCGGGGTGCCGCGCAGCGCCGCCCGGAGCGCGGGCAGCGTCAGCAGCCCGGCCACCACGGCGGCGACCAGCCCGGCGAAGGCCGTCAGGGTCAGCGAGACCCCGGTGGCGGTGAGCAGGTCCGGCAGCACGGGCCGGCCGCTGACCCAGGAGGTGCCGAGGTCCCCGCGCGGCAGACCGGAGAGCCAGCGGCCGAGCAGCGCGAGCGGTCCCGCGTCGAGGCCGAGTTGCTCGCGGACCGCGGCCAGCGCCTCGGGGGTGGCCTCCTGCTCGGCGGAACGCCCGCGCAGCACGGTGAGCGCGGGGTCACGCCCGGACAGCCAGGGCAGGACGCCGACCAGGGCGATCACCGCCGCGGCCGCGCCGATCCGGGACAGGGCGGTCACCCCGGGAAACGGCCGGGGCCCGGCTTTCAGGAGGGGTGCGGCGGTCACGCTGGCGCGGTTCGGGCCGTGATCAGCGTACGCTCGCGCGAGTCGCGCTCCACGCCGGTGAACGCGCCGGACTCCCCCTGGATGACCCGCTCGTGCAGCAGCGGGATCGCGGCGTCCGACTCCAGGATCAGCTTCTCCGCCCGCATGATGGCCGCCTGTCGCTGCGGGCCGGCCGTGGTGGCCGCGGCGGTTCTCAGGGCGGCGTCGATGGCCGGGTCGCAGAGCTGGGCGATGTTGAACGAGCCCTCGCAGGAGAAGTCGCTGTACATGTAGGCGACCGGATCGCCGGAGTCCAGGACGGTGGCGCGGGACAGGACGAAGGCGTCGAACCTGCCGGCCAGGGCGTCGGCCTCGATCTGGGCGTACTCGCGTACCTCTTGGCGCACCGTGAAGCCGGCGGCTTCGAGCTGCTGCTGGAGTTGCACGGCGACCTCGGGCAGCTCGGCCCGGTCGGTGAAGGTGGCCAGCACGATCGGGGTGCCGTTCACCTTCTTCGCGGCGGTGTTCTCTCGCTCGAGGCGTGCCTCGGCCGCCCAGGGCAGAGCGGGACCGAGCAGGCCGGCGGCGACGTCGGCGCGGCCCTCGTAGACGGTGTCGACGATCGGTTCGCGGTTGATCGCCTGGCGGGCGGCGGCCCGCACGGCGGGGTCGGCGAACGGGCCCTTCTTCGTGTTGAGGTACAGCGTGTTGGTGCGGGGCATCGGCACCTCGAACACCTTGTCGGCGTCGAGCAGACCGGCCTGCGACACCGGGACGGCCTCCACCACGTCCACCGTGCCGGTCCGCAGCGCCGCCGCCCGCGCGGTGGCGTCCGGGACGAAGCTGACGTCGATCCCGGCGGCCTTCGCGGGCCCGCCCCAGTAGCCGTCGTAACGGTCCAGCTTGGCGGTCGTGGTGTTACTGGAGATCAGCCTGAACGGGCCGGTGCCGCGCCCGGCGGGGTTGACCACGCCGTCCGCTCCGTAGGCCGCGGCGGACAGGATGGAGAGCTGCGGGCTGGACAGCCGCTGCGGCAGCAGTGGGTCGGTTTCACGGGTGGTGACCAGGACCGCCTTGTCGGTGGCCGCGGGATCCGGCTGCACGGTCAGCTCGACGCCGTCGAGGATGCGGGGCTTAGGGCTGGCCTTGGTCGCCGCGGTCAGGGCGGCCACCACCGACGCCACGGTGAGCGGGGTGCCGTCGTGGAACGTGACCCCGCTCCGGATCTCGAACCGCCACGTTCTCGGGTCGTCGAGCGGGGTGAAGGCGGTGGCGAGGGCAGGCTGCGCGATGCCGTCGGCGTCGAGGGTCACCAGGGTCTCGGCCGTCGACCAGCGGGACAGCTTGAACGCGTCGTCGCTGAACGGGGTCAGCCCGCTGCGCGGCGGCAGCAGCATCGCCACCGAGATCCGGTCGTCGCCGGTGGCCTCGGCGGTGTCGCCGCCGGCGTTGAAGCAGCCGCTCAGCAGCAGCACGCCGGCAACGGCAGCGGCGGCGAGGCGTAGGCGGGATGGAGGCACGGTGATTCTCCGATGGGTAGTGGGGATTCCGGTGTTTCAGGCCGGGAATCGGGGCACCGCGGCGAACAGCGCGCGGGTCTCCGGGTGTTCGGGGCCGGCGAGCAGGTCGCCGGTCGGGCGGTCCTCGACGATCCGGCCCTCGTGCAGCACCGTGATCCGGTCGCACAGGGCAGCCGCCGCGGACAGGTCGTGGGAGACCAGCAGCAGCGCGGTCCCCCGGGTCTCGGACGCCTGGCGCAGGGCGTCGACGACGTGCGCCCGCAGCGGGGCGTCGAGGCCGCTGACCGGCTCGTCGGCGATCAGCAGTCGCGGCTCGGGGCTCAGCGCCCGGGCGATCGCCACCCGCTGGGCCTGCCCGCCGGAGAGATCCCGGGCGCGGGCCGTCCGCAGGTCCGCCGGCAGCCGTACGGCCTCCAGCGCCGCCACGGCCGCGGCGGTGAGCCGGGCCCGGTCGGTGACCCCGCACAGCCGGCGAATCGGCTCCGCGACGATGTCGAGGACCCGGGCGCGCGGGTCGAGGGTGGACCCGGGGTCCTGCGGCACGTACTGGACGACCCGGCGGAACCAGCGCAGCCGGTGGACCGGTCCGGGCGTCACGTCCCGGCCGTCGCAGCGGATTGAACCGGCCTGCACCGGTTCCAGGGCGAGCAGCGCCCGTACCAGAGTGGACTTTCCGGACCCGGACCGGCCGACCAACGCGACGCGTTCACCGGCGGCGATCCTGAGGTCGACGCCGTCGAGCACGGGCAGGGCGGACGCCGAGCGGTGGGACGGCGGGTAGGCGTGCCGAAGCCGGTTGCACTCGATGACGGTCATCGGCGTGCGGCCAGGGCGTCCGCCGAGAGCCGGGCGGCGTCAACGAGGTCACGGGCCCGGGGATGCCGGGGGTCGTGCAGCACGTCGAGGGCCGGGCGGTCCTCGACAACGCGCCCCTCGTGCAGCACCACGATGCGGGTGCACAGCTCGGCGGCGACAGCGAGGTCGTGCGTGATGAACAGCAGCGCCGGGCCGTCCGGGCCGCCGGTACGCTCCCGTAGCAGCCGCACGATCGCGGCCTGGGTGACGACGTCGAGGGCGGTCGTCGGTTCGTCGGCGATCAGCAGTGGCGGGTGGGCGGCCAGGGCCACGGCGAGGCAGGCGCGTTGGCGTTGCCCGCCCGAGAGCTGGCTCGGGTAGCGGCCGGCGACCCGCTCCGGGTCCGGCAGGCCCACAGCGGCCAGCAGTTCGAGAAGCACCCGCCGGGTGTCGGCGCGCCGGACGTCGCGGTGCAGTGGCAGGGCGACCTGTTCACCGATGGTGACCAACGGGTGCAGCGCCAGTGCGGGGTCCTGGAGCACCGCAGCGGGTCTGAACGCGGCGCCGCGGCGGGCGCACGGCAGACCGAGCACCTCCTCGCCGGCGATGCGGATGCTGCCGGCGGCGACCAGGCCCAGGGGCAGGACACCCAGCACGGCCTTCGCGGTGAGGCTCTTGCCGGACCCGGAGGCGCCGACCAACGCGACACGCTCGCCCGGCGCACACGTCAGGTTGACATCGGAGACGAGCGCGCGACCGTTCCCGTGTACCCACAGGTCGGTAGTGGTCAGAACCACCTGCCCCACCACACCCCCAGAAAACGAGATCGGTTTTCGTCGCCCGGATAGCTGCCGCCCGGCGGTAACGCCGCAGGCCCGAGCCCTCCGGCGGTGAACGTTACAATGAAAACCGTTGCCAACAAAATCGTGGCGTCACCCGACCCACGTGTTCAGGTTCTCGAACCCATTCGTCGCAGGCAGCCGCCCCGCCGTTGCTGGCCCGTCAGTCCCCGAGGACCATCCGGCGGGCGCCGACGGGCCAGAGGACCGTGGTCGGGATGCCGTGGCGCCGCGCCCAGCCGACGGTCCGGTCCGTCGACGCCGCGTGGCAGCCAGGTTCGCCGTCCCACACCGCCACGAGTCGCTGCACCCGTCGCACCAGTTCCCGGTTGGCGGCCACGTAGGCGGCGGTGTGCGAGCGGTCGTAGCCGGTGTGGACGACCGCCGCCGCCCGGGCGAGCAGCTCGTCGAAGGCCGTCCGGTTCTCCGGGCGGATCACGGCGGTCCGGTAGTCGCGGGCCGGGAGGATCACCTCGTGCGTGCCGCCCATCTCCAGAATCGTGCGCACGAAGACCTGATCCGCACCGGCCGCCAGGCAGGTGACGCCGTGCACCGGCCGGTCGCTGATCCGGCGCAACTCGACGCGGAGCGCGTCGGCGACGAGCAGCTCGGTGTCGCGGGTCAGGTTGATGTGCCCGGTCATGCCGACGCGCACCGGTGCGGGATCAGCCGGCATCCCCCGGTCCTCTCCGCTGCGCGGGCACCGCGGGTGCCAGCCGGATCAGCTCGAACCCGCTGTCGGACAGCACGTCGGGCAGCGCCCGGATTTCCTCGCGGTTCTGCTCCTGGACGCCGGGGGGCAGTTGGTCCCACGGCCGCAGGGCGGGATGCCGCCGCCGGGCGTCGTCGCGGGGCTCGCCGTACGTCCAGCCCTCCCCTCGCCGTTCCCGGCACCACCGTTCGTGCTCGAGGCGGGCGAGTTCCTCGATCCGGTCGTCGATGACCTGCCCGGCGGCGGAAGCGTCGCCGGTGCCGCCGCGCCGGGGCGCCACGACGCACCCGAGATTCAACAGCTTCGCGGCGATGTCCTGGACGTGTGCCCTGTTGGCCCGCCGCAGCGACTCGGGCAGCCGCGACCAGTCCACCATCGCCGGCGCGTCGCCGGGGCGCACCCCGGCGCCCTGCTGGGCCTGGAGGTACCGCTCGTGGATCAGCCGGGCCAGCCGCTCGGTGAGGTCCTCGGCGATCAACCGGGCATCGCAGGCGCGGGTCAGCACCGGATAGAGGCGGAGCTTGCCGTGCACCTCGTCGAGCAGGTCGTGGCGGGAGTCGCCGTGGAAGGCGGCGGCGAGCGCCGCCTGCTGGTAGACCGGTACGAAGACGGAGCTTTCGGCGCTCTGCCAGAGGGCGGGCGTGTCCAGCACGAACTGCAGGCCGCTGGTCTCGTCCGGTGCGCAGACGTAGATGCGGTCGTAGCGGCCTCGGTCGAGCTGGTCGAGCCCGACGAGGCCGTCGAGGTCCCGGTTGTACGCGGTGAGCTGGCAGACGGTGGTCAGGAACGGGTAGCGGGACGCCGCGACGGCGAGTTCGGTGTCGGCGTCCGGGGCGACGAGGTCCACCCGCAGGGGTGGCACGAACTGGCCGGGAGGGGTGTCGGCGTGGCGTGCCCGCCAGTGCCGAGCGGTTTCCACCAGGAGGGCTCGGCGGAAGGCGCCGGTGCCGGCGATGAGGACCTTGGTGGGTCGGCCGGTCGCGGGTGGCAGCGGGTGGTGCCGGTGCAGTGCGCGGGCGGCGACGTCGTCGACGTGGAAGTAGTCCAGCCGCAGCCGGCTGGATCCCGCGGCGCCGAGTCGTCGGGCCTGCAGTGACAGGCACATCTCGGAGTCGTGGACCAGTACGTAGACTCGGGGTGGTTGCCGTCGGTCCTGGACGAGCCGGCTGGCGGTGTTGGCGATCGCGTGGTTGCGGTCGTCGTCCTCGCTGCAGGCGTAGATGGTGTGGGCCCGGGGCAGGCCGGCGCCGCGCAACACCTGAGGGCTGGCCGGGTCGCCGATGACGCCAAGATACCGGCGTAAGCGGTACTCCAGCGGCCCGAACGGTTCGGAGCGCACCACGACCACGCGTTCGCCGTCGGCGAAGAGTCGGTCGGCGAGCATGTGGGCGAACTGGGAGTCGCCGCAGACCAGGACGTGACCACGGGCTCGCCGGGCCCGCAGGCGGCGGCTCTCGGCGGCCAGCAGCAGCCGGCTGGCCTCGGCCACGGCGAGAAGGGTGAACAGCGGGGCGGCGAACCGGGCGACCTGCAGCTGCCACGGGTAGGGTCCGGAGTTCTGGAAGGGTTCGGCGCCGAAGACGAAGAGCTGCAGGTCGTAGTAGAGCACGTCGTACGGGTCGTGCGCGGTGTCCGGCCGGGCCTGGAGCAGGCGCTCGAAGCCGACGTAGCCGAGTATGAAGGCGGCCAGTCCGATGACTCCGAACACGACTCGAAGCCACCATTCGACCAGGCGGGGCGAGCCGGCGACCGGGTCTGTCATGAGCCTGATGATATTTGACGAGGTCGATCAGGACCGCGCTCGGCGCACCCGCCTCCGTGCTACCAGCTCGGGCGGGCCGGCGGTGGGGACCACCGCGCTCGGAGGCCGTCTCCGCGGCCGGGACCGGTCGCCCGTGCGGGTACGGGACCATGCGCAGGCCGATGCCACGGTCGGTGCGAGCGTGTTGTTGACGGCGGACGCGGCTGCGGTTGCCGCCCCGTCCGGCTCGACCTGCTCACGGGCGACGGCACCGCCTGTCCGGGCGTCCGGTCGGGCCCGGTCACGGGAAGTCGTCCGGCTTGGTGTCGGGCAGCGCGGCCAGCAGTTGCCCGGCCAGCCGCCGTACGGTGGCGTCGTCCTCCTGGCGAGCAAGCCGCGCGAGCACAACCCGGGTCCGGGTGTCCCTACAGTAGTGGCGGGTCAACCCGAGCAGCGCGGTCCGGCGGATCTCCCAGTCATTGTCGTCAGCCAGCCGTAGCAGCAGCTCCTGCACCCCCACTCGGCCGGCCAGCGTGGCTCCCAGCTGTTCCACGGCCCGGCGCCGGACCTCGAGGTCCGGGTCGTCGCGGACCAGCCCCACCAGCAGTACCCGGACCTCCGGGTCGGCTCCGAAGTGCGCGCCGAGCGCGGCGGCGATGCGGGCGCGGATCGCCGGGTCCTGGTCTGCCAGGCGGCGCAGGAGCCGCAGTGTCACCGCCATGGATGCCGAGCCCTGCTCGGTCAGGCAGCACACCGCCGCGTCGAACACGGCAGGGTCGCTGTCCGACTCGACGCACTCCAGCAGCACGTCGGTCACCAGATCGGGGCTCCCGTACGCGCAGAGGGCCTGCACGGCGGCCAGCCGGATGCCGACGTAGCTGTCTCGGCGGGCCCGCCGGCACAGTGTCTCCATCAGGCCGTCGGTCTCGCCGTGGCGGGCGAGCGCCTGGGCGGCCGCGCGCAGCACGTTCGGGTCGGGGTCCCGGCTGACCTGCTCGGCCAGGCACTCCAGCACCTCGGGGTCGGGCGGGTCGGCGAGGCGGGTCAGGCGGAGGGTGACCCGCAGCCGGACGATCGCGTCCCGCTCCTGGGAAGCGCGGCTGATGAGCAGATCACGGGTGGCGTGCCCGAGTAGCGGCCGACCGGTGAGGAGGTCGACCGCGGCGAGCCGGACGCTCGCGGTCGGGTCGCGGTGAGCTTTCTCCAGCAGCAGCTCTCCGGTGCGGTGGTCCGGGTATGCCTCAGCCAGCGCGCGCACCGCGGCGAGGCGCACCGTCGCGTCCTCGTCGGCACGGGCCGCGTGCGCCACCACGGTCCATCCGGTGTCGTCGGCGCGGTCCCGGTCGATCAGCGCGGTCACGGCGGCGGCACGCACGGAGGCGTCCTCGTCCTGCTCGATCTGATCGACCAGCCGGGCTCGGCAGCGCCCCTCCGGGTCGGATACGAGCGCCAGCCGCTGCACGGCGACCGCGCGGAGCCGCGCGGAGGTGTCCGAGCCGGCCAGCTTCAGCAGCAGTTCGATGCTCTCCGGGCCGGACCGCCCCGGCAGCAGCTCGCTCACCACGCAGCGCCGCACCTCGTCCGGGGAGTCGCCGGTCACCCGCTCCAGTGCCCGGGTGCGGGCGGTCCCGGCGTGCTCCGGCAGGGCCAGCAGGCCCTCCAGCGCGCACTGCACCACGCCCGGGTCGGTGTCGGTGGCCAGCAGTCGCTGGAGTGTCTCGGGGGCCTCCGGGAGGTCGGCGCAGCGCGTGGTGAGCACTCCGGCGGCGGCCCGCCGCACCGCGGTGGCGGGGTCTTCGGTGGCCCTGGCCAGCACCTGGCGGACGTCCTCGGACAGCTCGGTCCGGCCGCCGAGGGACTGCACGGCCAGCGCGCGCACCGCGAGATCGGGTGAGTCGGCAAGGTTACGCAGCACGTCGACGTGGTCGGGGTCGGCGCCGAAGTGCGCGACCAGAGCCCGTACGGCGGCCTGCCGCACCGCGGTGGAGACCTCGGCCTGTGCCTGGGCGAGCAAAAGGTCTCGGCATCGGCGGCGGCTGCGGCTGGTGGTGGTGTCCAGCCGGCCGGCGGCCTCGGCCAGCCCCGCGACCAGGGTGAGGTGGGCCTGCCGCTCGCGGCCCTGCCCGAGTTCCCGGACCAGCAGTTCCTCCAGCTGCTCCTCGGCGGTGGAGAGCGCCGCGGCGATCCGGGTGGCGAATGCGGAGCCGGAACGCCAGCTGGTCCGCACCCCGCGACGGCGGTACCAGTGCAGGAAGGCTTCCCGGCCGGGCCAGCTCGGTCCGAGCGCCCGGATCGAGGACAGCAGCTCCTGCTCGGTGAGCTCCACCAGGTTGGGGTCGTCGGCGGAAATGCCGTGTTCGACCAGCCGCACGACCTGGCACAGCACCGCGTCGCCCGCGCCGGCCAGCTCGGCGGGCTGCGGCGCCTCCGCCACGCACTGCGCGGCCAGCACCAGGTTCCATGGCGGGCCGGTCAGGTTCAGCGGCGGCCAGGGTTGGTTGGCCTCGGTGGCGAGCAGGATGACCAGGTCGTTCGCGGTCTGGGCGGGCAGGGCGCCGGCGACCAGCCGGAGCACCTCCCGCCAGGACGGGTCGGCCCAGTGCTCCCGGAACAGCGCGCGCAGTTGGTCGAGGCCCCAGGCGTCCGGATCGTGCTCGAACCTGTCCACGATCTCCTCTGCGCAGAAGAACTCCAGGAACGTGCGGTGCACGAACCCGAACAGTCGCAGTCCGTACCGTTCCAGGATGAAGCTTCGCTGACGCAATTTGTCGATCATCGAGTAGGCCATGGCGAGCGCCCGCTCGTTCTCGAAACCGTAGAACGCGACGAGGTCGTCCCGGAAGATGCGGGCCAGCTCGTCGGATTCAATGTAGTTTCCTGCCGGGCCGGACTCCCGGAACTGCATCCAATACGCCAGGTGGCGCACCAACCGGCGCTTCGCCTGCAGGTCCAGCAGCGGCACGTCGCTGTGGCTTTCCCGCAACTGTTTGGTCACGTCCCACTCGGAGATCAGGACGTCCGTGACGTGCGCGTAGAGCCGGTGCCGGTTGCGGGGCAGCGGGTGGCCCCGGCCGACGATCGCCATGAGCATCAACAGCAGGGGGTTGCCGGCGATCTCGTGCATCGCTCGGGACCTGCGCACCACGTCGAGAATCTGTCGCCGCTGCCGGTCCGCTTCCGCCGTTGGGGTGGGCATCACGTAGCGGTACCAGTTGCCGAGGAACCGGGCGATTCGCTCGTCGTCGAGATCCTCCAGGGTGAAGTGGTCGAAGCCGGCGTTGGCGAACGTGTGCCGCAGGTACCCGGCCGCCCGCGAGGTGACCATCGTCCGCACCCCCGGGTACTCGCTGGCGAACGTGGCGATCTGCGCGGCCACCTCCTCCCGCTGCGCGGGGTCGAACACCTCGTCCAGGCCGTCGAACAGGAACAGCGCCTGGCCGCCCTGCCGCAGGTACGCCTCCAGCACGCCCTGGTCGATTCCGGCCAGTCCCTGCTGGTGGCGGTGGCCCACGTAGTCCAGCAGGCCGTCGCACCGCCCGTCCCCGCAGTGCGCGGCGTAGGAGCGCAGCTCGATCAGGACGGGTAGGTACCGGTCCAGCGCCGCCAGCCGGGGCTCGGCGCAGACCCCGGCCAGCGCCAGCGCCAGGTACCGCGCGGCCGCCGACTTGCCGGAGCCGGGGTCGCCGAGCAGCACGATCGCTCGCCGGCCCGGATCGCACACCACGTCGAACAGGGCCAGCGCGTCCTTGGCCGCGTATTCTTCCCAGAGCCGCTCCACCTCCTCCGGGTTGACCACCCCGGGCAGCCCGCTGGCATAATCGTCGCCTGTGGAGCTGACCCAACGCCACCAGGCCAGTGGCATCTCCGGCCGGGTGTCCTCGTGCACGCGAGGCTCCACGAACATCTTCGGTAACCCGACCGTGAGGTATCCGATGGTGGGGCGTGGTGAGACCGCGTCCAGCGGAACGGCCTGGTACCTCAGCGCCAGCTGTTTGTAGTACTGGCTGCGCACGGCTTCCGGCAGGTGGGTGTCCGGGTCGGCGGGCTCGCGCGCCGGGGATCGGCCGCTGCGCACCTCGGCCAGTGCCACGGTCACCTTGGCGGCGAGGTCGTCCACCCCGGAGAAGAAGGCACAGAGGTGGCGCTCCTTGAGCTCCCGGCGCAGCGCGACGATCTGCTGCCAGTCGGCGTCCCGGTCGATCATGCCGACCGGCCAGGGTGTGTCCTCGGCGAGCAGGAAGATCAGGCAGGGCTTTCCGGCCGCGAGTGCCTCACGGTACTCCAGTTCGGTGATGGAGGAGTCCTGGCCGGGCGGCCGGAACCCGTACCGCCAGGCGAACAGCCCCACGTAGAGATCGCACCGGCGCACGTCGGCCAGGCAGCGTTCCAGCGGTGGCCGGACGTCGGCGCCGTACGCCTCCATGGCCACGTCCTCGATCTCGAGACGACGTGCCACGACGTGCACGGCAGCACGATATTCCAGCAGGTCCTTTTGGGTGGCCGAAATGTAGACCTTCATGAACGGCAAACTCCAGGGGGTGGCTGGCGACCGCACCAATGAAAATATCAGCTGCCTTCACATCCCTCTGTCCCGCAAACACTCGCCACCCCTGCCGTACATGGGAATCCCGCCAACGGTGGGCCTATGATGGCGACAGGACAGATACGGATCCGGGCGAGCCGAATCCCGTGCTCACGGGGAGTTTCGGTAATCCCACCCGGATCCGTGTCGGTGCGGGTCACGGCGGCGTACGTCAATCACCATGGGACCGCATTCCGCGGGCGACCGCGGACCGGTGCCGGCAATGCGGAGGAAGCCATGCTCACGGTGGGTGAGGTGCACACCAGCCTGCTGCAGCACAGCACGGCGCTGACCCAGGAGCAGAGCTCCGAGGTGCTCGGTCTGGTCGAGGGCGAGGTCGTGCTGACCTCCCGACGTCCTTCGCTCTACGCGGTGTCGCCCGACGTCCGCACCGGCGTGGACTGCTGGCTTCCCAGCGCCAGGAAGCGCCAACTGCGCGGGGTGGGTGCGGTGGTCACCCGGGCCATCATCACCGGTGGCCGAATCGTGCAGGCCTCCTCGGTCATCCAGGTCGTCGCCGGAGATCGCCGCCAGCCATGGTCGCACTATCTGGCCAACCCCGGCGTCCTCGAGACGGTCGGCAGGCTGGACGCCGCGGACCTGACCGCAGGCTTCCTGCACGGCAACAACGCGGACGTGCTGAACCTGGAGGCGATCACCGGCCGGGTACTCGACGGCGTGCAGATGTCCGACCTGCTGGACCGGCACCCGCCACTGCGCTCGGCGCGCACCCGGCTGCGCTGGACCGCGCAGGTCGACCAGCAGCCGGGCCGAGCCGTCTCGGCGGTGGTCACCGTGGACTCCCCCACGCTGCGCACGGTCGAACTCGTGGTCGGCCCGCAGGACGTGCCGGCCGCCGTGGCCGGCCTCTGCGAAGATCTCGCGCTGCACGATTGGCTGCTGACCATGCTGTCCTCCCTGGTGGAGGCCGCGGTCACCCGACCGGCCTCCGGGCAGGAGCACATCGAGCGGCTGCGGCCGGTGCTGGAGCACCTGCTGCACCTGTGGCTGCCTGGCGCTCGGGTCCACCCGCGGCTGCGGCCGATCTGGGACCGCCTGGAGCAGGTACCCGGGTTCAGCCGGCAGTGGAAGTCGTCGGTCAACTGGATCCGGGATCAGATCAGCGTGAACAACATGGCACTGCTGCGCGACCTGGCCGACCGGGTGGCGGTCAAGCAGCCGTGCGGCCGCTGACCACGCTCACTCGCCGATGAACACGTAGCTCAACCGGTCGACCAGCTCGCTCGGCAGCTGCAGGCCCTCGCCGCCGGCTCGCTTGGCGACCTGCTGCGCGACTGCCGGCGGTACCGCCACCTGGCCGAGGATGGTCCGTACGGCCAGCTCCACCGGCAGGTACTGGGTGTCCATGAGGGTCAGCGTGCGGTACGCGCAGAACGGCGCGGCGGCCGGATTCAGCTGGACGATCGCCGGCAGCTCGTCCCAGTCGGTGGGCAGCTCCCCGGCAAGCCGGCACGGCTGCCTGATCGTCTCACCCCGGTGCCGTAGCACGCCCAGCCGGGTCAACTGCCAGACCGAGGCGAGCAGCGCGCAGGCCCACACCCGGGTGTTCGGCTCGTCGGACCACAGCTCGATGTCGACGAAGATGGAGTGCTGGGGATCGCCGGACTGCACCGGCGGGGACCACGGCCGCGGCAGGGTCATCGCCGGGGCGTCGACGTGCCCGGGCGACCGCTTGCCGTTGGACAGCCAACCCGACTCGCTCAGCGGTGGGCGACTCCCGGTGGTGTGCCGGGGCGGTTCCACCACCAGTGTGTCGACCACCAGCTGGGCCAGCTCGACACCGTCGTGCCGCGCGAAGCTGGACTCCCGGGCGACGTAGTCCAGCGTCAGGCCGTGCTCCGCCGCGGCGCTCTGCACCTGCGGGATCACCTCACCGGGGGTACCGAAGCGGTGGAAGTAGTCGTCCACCATGAAGCAGGTGCTGATCCGCGGTTGCCGGTGCGGGGGCAGGCCTCGTCGGGCCAGGGCCGGGATCGCGGCCGACCAGTCCGCGATCCGCTCGAACTTGCGCCGCAGTTCCTGACACCCGTCGCCGAAGTCCTCCGCGTAGAAGTGCCCCAACTCCACGGACAGATGCGAGTACGCCACGCTCTCTGTACGTCGCACCGCAGCTGCCTCCTGGAACCTGACATCCACGCCAATCACACGGTCTCCCATGCCGTCTCGTCGAAGAGCTTCTCGGTCAGATCCACGAAGGCGTCCACGGTCTTGACGTTCGCGATCTTGCTCTGCACGTCGTGGTCCGAGATGAGCTGCTCCCGCCACTGCAACAGAGGATCCAGCGGCACCGCGCCGAACAGCGTGGTGCGCCCGACGCCCCGCCGTCGGGCCAGCTCCGACAGCTCCGCGTCGCACTTGCGCAGGAAGGCCTGCTGCGCAAGGTCGAGGTAGCCGACCTCGGGGCCGCGTGAGTCGATCACCGCCGTGCGGATGAACCGCAGCGACTCCCGCAGCCGCTCCGGCTCGTGACCGTATTCCTTGCCCATGGCCACGATCCCGCCTGCCTCGAAGGCCAGATCCGCAGCCGCGGTGACGTGCTGGGGAGTCCACCGGTGGAAGACCAACCAGCGAACGGTGACCTTGCGTAGGGTCGGGGTGGCGGTGGCTGCCAGCGCGATCTGGCTGGCGTACGACCGGCCGGCGCTGAGGTCCACCAGGGTCAGGTCGAACTCCTCCTCCAGACGAAGGAAGAGTTCGGCGCAGCGCTTGGCGATGTCGTTGGTGAAACCGAACTCGCTGCCGTTGCGCTGCCCGGGCAGGAGCACCAGCGGACCGGACCCGATGGGACGCTGACGCAGGCTGGCCCGCTCCGACGTGGCCCACACGTCCAACTGCTCCGGAGACGGGATCTCTCCGCGCAGATACCGGTGCAGGCCGCCGCCGTTGGGCCCGGCGCCCTCCACCCCGTTGACGGCCTGCGGGATCTGGAACGTGATGCCGGCCGTCGGCGAGCCGAAATCGTAGTCCAGGTAGCAGGTGGGGCGGCCGGACAACGCGCTGCGGTAGGCGATGTTCGCCGCAGTCACCGAACGCCCGGTACCGCCCTTGTGCGACGTGACGAAGACCAGCATTCAGATCCCCTCGCTGGCCTTCTGCTGCCCGGTGGCAACGTCGTTGAGCAGCAGCAGCAGGGTGTTGGCCAGGGCGGCCGCCGTGCCGGGGCGTTCGTCCACCAGTAGCTGCGCCCGGCGCAGGCTGGCCCGGATGCTGCGCATGCTGCGCTGCATCGCCTCACCGGCGAACGTGCCGCGCATCAACTCCCGGTCGAAAAGGTATTCGGCCTCGTCGATGAGATCCTGCGCGTACGCGGCGAGCCGGCCAGCCCGCGGGAACGGCCGGTCCCAGAGCAGCTGACCGGCGCTGACCAGCGCCTCCACCACCCGCTCGGTCAGATACCAGGAGGGTGCGTCCGGCTTCGGCGCCAGCCCGGGAAAAGCACCGCCGGCGTGGTCCCACAGCCCTCGGTGCTGGCCGTCAGGGATACGCCGCAGCAGCAGGTGGTCCCACACCTCGTCCGCCAGCTCGAGCAGCTCGCTGCGCTGCCGGGCGTTGCTCAGCAGACCGGCGACGGTGGCCGCCCGCTGGAGCAGCACCGTGGAGTACTCGTTCACGTTCCACGTCATGATTGGCTTCGACGTGTCGTCGTTCAGGGTCACCCGCTTGCCTGGCGCGTGCAGGAGCAGCGCTGGCTCGTCGGGTGAGGCACGCCGGGTGATCCGCGCCCGCTGCGCCAGCTCCACCAGCACCGAGGCGATCCGGCCGAGCTCCTCGTCGGCGCCGCGCCCGCCGGCGATCAGGCCCTTCACCGCCAGCGAGGTGGCCTGGAGGGTGTAGTAGTCGGTCCGGTCACCGTCGGTCGTCCGCCAGGGAATGTCCTCGATGGGCCACCGCCGTCGGTTGCCGAAGGTCGCCACCGTCGCCCAGTAGGTCCGGGTCAGCTCCCAGCGCAGCTGCAGCGCCCGGGACAGCCGCTGCTGTTCCTCGTTGAGCAGCCCGAGCAGGCGGGTGCGTTCGGAGTTCAGGTCCTCGATGGCGTCCATCGCGATGACCGTGAAGTAGAGGTAGGGAGCGTTCTCTGCCGAGCCCTCGCGCTGCAGGCCGATCGGCTCGGTGGTCGGGACCTCCTCGGCCCCGGCGATGATCCCCCACGACCAGCCGCACTCGAACAGCATCTCGCTGTTGTCCAGGTCCTCGGTCACCCGGCCCGACCCGATGACCACGCTGCGCAGGCTGGCCATGGTTTCCCGCAGCTGCTCGCGCAGCGCGGCCAC
Organism: Micromonospora sp. NPDC047730; assembly: GCF_043204765.1. Lineage (NCBI taxonomy): Bacteria > Bacillati > Actinomycetota > Actinomycetes > Micromonosporales > Micromonosporaceae > Micromonospora > Micromonospora sp. NPDC047730. Next base: position 386,384 of record NZ_JBIDCU010000004.1, read on the forward strand.
GACCTCGCGGCGCGGCAACTCGTCCTGGTTGATCATGTCGCACAGCCGGAGGCCGTACTCGTCGGTGGAGGTGAAGACGAAGGTACTGAAGCTGCGGAGGAGGCCGACCATGGCCGCGGTGAGCCGCGCGCTGGCCATCGCTTCCAGGGCGTCCAGCTGCGCCAGCAGGTCGCGTCGCTTGGTGGCGCCACGGTAGACCTTGACGAAGCCGATCGTCGCCAGGGTAAGCGTGACGGAGACCGCGAACGAGTCGACGATGTCCAGGGAGCGTTGCTCGTCGGTGAGCTCCGAGCCGCCCTCCAGCGGGGTGAGGTAGCTTCCGCCGCTGAAGATCGGGGTGCCGGTGTCGTCGGTGTACCGCGTGAAGTAGTCGGTGATCACGCTGACCAGCCGGCGGGGAATCTCGATCGCGCCGCCGATCGGGCTGAGCGCCTCGATCACCTCTTCGTCGGCGCGATCCGGGTCGTCGAGCGACAGCACGGGGACCTTGGCCGCCGGGAGCAGCAGGGTCAGTAGTTGCTCCGCATCGCTGATCGAGTTGCTGCCACTTCGACCACCCCAGTGCCATTCACCGTTCTGCCAGCAACTACGCACCGTGGCCCGCCAGATGTCGAGGATCTCCTGGCGTGGCTGTATCCGCACGATTCACCGCCGTCTGCTGTAGTCGTCGACTCGAAACTGCTGGTGGTGCCGTTCACACGATGATCCAGAATGGTCCACAACGACGTGCAACAACATGGTAGCGGGCCAGTCGAGTGCCACTTGAACAGCTTCGATGGCCGCGTGTCGGCAACCCGACCCATCGGGCGCGGTGTGAATACCCGCGCCGGGCCGGGCGGACCTCACGGCACCGGCGCCTCCCATGATCAGGCATCGGCACTAACCGCGGGCACGGCCGGTGGTCAGCAGCATGCTCAGGTACCCGTCCCGCAGCGGCGGCGTGAGCCGCACCTCGTGGACGGCCAGGCCGTACGCGTCGGCCGCGATGCTGGCCACCACCTCGGCGCGCTGCAGCGCCACGGCCGGGAACAGGCGCTGGCCGACGCTGTAGCCGCGGGAGCCGAGCATGACCGCCACGGCAAAGGGCGAGCCGGGCCGCAGCGCGCCGAGGAACCGACCGATCGCCCGCTCGGCCTCCGCGTGGTCGGCCGATATGGAGCAGGCCACGAAGAACATCGTGCCGGCGTCCCAGGCGCGCCTCGGCGCGTCGAAGACACTGGTCCTCAGCACTCGGCCCACCCGCGCCAGACGGCCCCGCGGATCGGTCAGCGCCGAGTACGCCGGGTGCTCCGCGCACACCTGCCAGTACGGGTCCCAGAGCTCGTCGTAGCCGTCGATCTGCGTACGCAGCCAGCTCACGTTCGACATCGACCAGTCACACAGGTCGATCGTGCGCGCGAACGGCAGAAGCGACAGCGCCGGGTAGAGGTTCGCCCCCGAACCCACGTCGACACAGTGCGCGCCGGAGAGCTTCGCCTCGGCGAGAAAATCTCTGGTACGGCAGAGGATCTCACGATCGTCGGCACGCAGAACGGCGTAGTTGTGCCGGACGTATGCCTGGGGGTCGAAGCTGTCCCACTCGACGTCGGCATTCAACGGCCTCGGAGACTGGATCGGCGGGGTTGGCGTCGACGACTCGCCGCAACCGCCGCCAGCCGCCGGGGTCAACGTCATGGACGTGCCTCCATCGATGTCGGCGAATTACGTCGGTCGTCGTTCCGGCGTGCTCCTTCGCACTGCCCATTGTGTATCGGACGTGGTGTCGGCTCGCAAGCAGCGGCACGTCACCAACTCCAGGGAATGAAGACCTGACAGGGTTCGGTCTCCCACCAACGGCGCACCCGTGACCCGATGAGTCGCGGCCACACCATTGGCCTTGTCCATGAACTGCGGCACCGGCACAGCCTGCGGGGTTCCAAAACGCGGTCATCGTGGTTGACCTCGCCGAAGGTGGTGCTTGACAGGGGATGCCGATGGGCAGGAGCCGCCGGCCGCTGCCCATTGCCGTCCGTCGAACCGTACGACACCTGCTTGCCGCCCACGACCGGCGACCCCGCCTCACCGCAGGACCGATGCCGTTTGCGGGGCTGGTGACGCGTTTCTTACCGGCGCCCCGCCTTGACCCGAGACCCCGTCCGCACAACCCGAGCCATTTCCGTTCGGCCCGTACCACCAGTGCCCATACTCCTGCGGCCCGGCGGGCAGGCAGCCGAGCTTCAGGTGGACGACGCAACCGTGGGGCTGACCTCGGCGGGCCGGCCGCGCCGATTGCGTCGGTCGACGACGATCTGCGGGGACACTGTCCGGCACCCACACGCCCCGAGGCCCAGGCGCGGCGGGGCTCCCCGACCACATGTGGACCGGGGAGCCCCGCAGGGCGGCTGTGAGGGCCCCGCCATCCTCACAGTCAGCCCTGGCGGCGGTTCCAGGGGCCGGTGACGGCGTACGTGATGCCCGGGTTGTAGACGTTGAAGAACATGGTCCGGCCGTCGGCGGAGAACGTCGCTCCGGCCAGCTCGCCGTACTCCGGGTCCCCGGTGGTGCCGACGTCGACCCGGTTACGCGCAAAGACGAACACTTCGCCGTCGGCGGTCGTACCAAGGATGTGCTGGTCCCCGATCCCGTCCTCGCACATCATCAGGCCCCCGTACGGGGACATGCAGATGTTGTCCGGGGCGTCGAACTCCGGGATTTCCGGCGCCGGCGTGGGACGGGTGAAGATGGTCTCCAGGCGCAACGTGTTGGCTCGCGGGTCGTACCGCCAGACCTGGCCGTCGTGGTCGCGGGCCGAGCCCAGCGCACGCCGGGCGAACGACGAGACGAAGTAGGCGCAGCCGTCCTTCTCCCCCCACCAAGCGCCCTCGATCTTGTACCCACCGGTGATCGGCTTGCCGTAGTCCTGGGCACGGACCGACTCCGTCGTCGCCAGCGGGTCCGGCACGTCAAGCCACTCGACGCCGGAGAAGGAGTTGCCCGCCTCGGTCACCACCGACAGGTCCGGCAGGTCCGGGACGTGCAGAGCCTGCAGCACGCCGCCTGCCCGCAGGCTCCCGTGACCGCCGAGCGGCCGGTTCGGCAGGAAGCGATAGAAGCTGCCCAGCGGTGCCACGAACGCGTCCTCGGTCTCGTAGACGATGCCGGTGTGCGGGTCGACCGCGACCGCCTCGTGCTGGAACCGGCCCATCGCGGTCAGCGGGGCCGGATCGGTGTTGCGAGCATCGTCGTACGGGTCAACCTCGAAGATGAACCCGTGGTCCTTCGTGTACCCGCGGACCCCCGCCTTGTCTTCGGTCTCCTCGCAGGTCAGCCAGGTGTGCCACGGCGTCCGGCCGCCGGAACAGTTGATGGCCGTGCCGCCCAGGCTGACGTGCTCGGAGACGGCGCGGTTCGACGCGTCGACGGCGAGCGTGCTGGTCCCACCCCCGGCGGCCGGGTCGTACGTCCGTTCCGGCGGAGCCACGACCGTGATCTTCGCGGTCGGGGAGCACTCATGGTTGCGGACCAGGCGGGTGCCGCGCGCCTCGTCGGCGAAGGAACCCATACCGTCGAACCGGCTCGGCACGACACCACCGTCCGGCCGGACGGTGCCTTCGCGCGACAGCACCGTGTAGCGGAAGCCCACCGGCAGGTCGAGCATGCCGGCTGGGTCAGGCACGAGCGGACCGTACCCGACCTCCGGGCCAGACACCCCCAGCGCGGGTGCTGCGGTGAACAGGGCGTCGACCGAACCGGCCACGGCCACGGCGAGACCGGCTCCGGCCGATCGGGACAGGAACTGGCGGCGAGACAAGGACACGGACAAGCCTCCTAGACGTCACAGACCGGAGCGGGCCGGCCGATATCGATTCGAACCGCTCGATCAACTACGTCACATCCCGCCCCACCCGTCAAGATGCTGATCGATTTGATCCCGCCAACCGCGACAGCCGACCTGGCCGAACCGGTCAAAACCGCAGAAACCAAGCCTGCCCAAAGGCCGCCCCGAACTCGCCGTGGCTGGAGCTGCATTGTTCGGTAGACCCGTGGCGAGGTTGGCCTCGACGGTCTCTGGGCTGAGCAGCAGACGCGGGATGCGTCGGAGGCCGTGCGGTGCGTACAGTTCCGGGTCGGACTTGGGGTGGGACCGGGTAGACCCGGCGCAGGGAACGGGATGAGACAGCGACGCATGACGGCGGACAACATTACCGAAACCGGTCAATACGGCATTGACCGCGACCGGCTGGAGACCTGCCTCAGCGTCTTCGAGGCGTTGGAGAACCTGCCTCCCGACCACCCCGACGTGGTGCGGGTGCAACGGGCTACCGCGAAACTCTACAAGGTGATCAAGCAGCGGCGACGCGAGGAACGGCGGGATGCCATCGCGGCGGCCGACCGCGCGGTGACGGCCGCCACCGCCACCGGCGCCCCGGGCCGGATCGACGACGAGACCCAGGGCATCCCGCTCACCTCCCCCACCGTAGGTGCCACGGCCGGCACCCTGCACAATCCGCGCGGCTGCTACGTCTGCAAGCAGCGCTACCGCGAGGTGGACGCCTTCTACCATCAGCTCTGCCCGCCCTGCGCTGCATTCAACCGGGAGCGCCGGAACGCCCGCACCGACCTGACCGGCCGGCGCGCGCTGCTCACCGGCGGCCGGGCGAAGATCGGCATGTACATCGCGCTGCGGCTGCTGCGCGACGGCGCGCACACCACGGTGACCACGCGGTTTCCCCACGACGCGGTCCGCCGATTCGCCGCGATGCCCGACAGCGGAGACTGGCTGCACCGCCTGCGGATCGTGGGGATCGACCTGCGCGACCCCGCCCAGGTGATCGCCCTCGCTGATTCGGTCAGTGGCCAGGGACCACTCGACATCCTGATCAACAACGCGGCGCAGACCGTCCGCCGCACGCCCGGGGCGTACGCGCAACTCGTCGCCGCGGAGGCGGCGGCCCTGCCGGACGGCCCGCTGCCGGAGATGATCACGTTCGCCAAACCTGCCGGCCGGGACGACCCGGCGGGCAGCCTGGCCGCCCCGCCGCAGTCGGCCGCGATCCCCCCGCACGCGCTGACCGCGCTGGCGCTGACCAGCGGCTCCGCCTCGCCGGAACGAATCGCGGCCGCCACCGCCATCGACGCCGGCGGTCTGGTGCCGGACCTCGACCCGGTCAACAGCTGGGTGCAGCGGGTGCACGAGGTGGACCCGATCGAGCTGCTCGAAGTGCAGCTGTGCAACGTGACCGCGCCGTTCGTTCTGGTCAGCCGGCTGCGACCGGCGATGGCCGCAGCGACCGCCCGCCGCAAGTACGTAGTGAACGTGTCGGCGATGGAAGGCCAGTTCGCCCGCGGCTACAAGGGGCCGGGGCACCCGCACACCAATATGGCCAAGGCCGCGCTGAACATGCTGACCCGGACCAGCGCCCAGGAGATGCTGGCCGACGGCATCCTCATGACCAGCGTCGACACGGGCTGGATCACCGACGAGCGGCCCCACCCGACGAAGATGCGGCTGGCGGACGCCGGCTTCCACGCCCCGCTGGACCTGGTCGACGGAGCGGCCCGGGTCTACGACCCGATCGTCCGCGGCGAACAGGGCGAAGACCTGTACGGCTGCTTCCTGAAGGACTACGCGCCCTGCGCCTGGTGATCAGCGCGCCCGCCCCGCCGTCAGCCGCCCAAGCGCAGGCCGACACGGTCAGCACCGTCGCCCCGTCCACCACAGGTCCGAGCTGTGGTGGCTGGCGCGATGGAGTCGCATGGCCGACACGAGGAGCTTGACCGCCTCCACGTTCGCAGTGCCGCTCGCCGAGGGCGGGATCCTTCGCGACCGCAGCGAGTTCGGCGTGGGCGAGCGCCCGCTCACGGCGGCGAGCGGGGAACATCCCCACCCGCCGCCGTCGTCGTCGTCGTACGGTCAGTCTGCGGCGAGGGCCCGCGCGTCGGCCGCGACGACGCGCGCCAGCTCCACCGGGAGCCGCTGGCCGGCCTGCTGGTCGGCGTAGCGGGCCAGCTCGGCGTAACGGCCCTGGACGAGCAGCGTGCTCAGCGCGGTGCGGGTGCCGTGCTCGACGTCGGAGGTCAGGATCACGTACCCGAGCCCGGCCGGGGTGACCGCGACGGTGAAGGTGCTGGTCGCCGTCGCCCGGCCGGCCGGTCCGACGGCCTCGGCGCGCAGCGTGTGCCGACCGGCGGGCAGGGTGGTCAGGTCCAGCGCCACGCCGGGCTCGACCCGCTCGCCGTCGAGGGTGACCGTGACCGTCTCGGCGTGCGTGGTGGTGACGGTGACGGTCGGTGCCTGCGCCCGGTCCAGGGTGGCGCCGTCGGCCGGCGCGCCGATCGCGACGGTCGGCGTGGCGGGCGGACGCTGCGAGTACGCGGCGTTCCAGCCGGCCAACTCGGCCGGGCGGTTGGTGATGATCCCGTCGACGTCGGCCTGCTCCAGAGCCTGCCACTGGTTCGCCGAGTCGATGGTCCACACCAGGACGGCCACGCCCGCGTCGTGCAGCTCGCGCACCACGCCCGGTCGGGTCAGCAGCGCCGTCCCGCTCGGGTTGTACGCGGTCAGGCCCAGCTCGCGGGCGACCGCCACCGGGTCGGCGTCGAGGCTGCCGCGCAGCAGCCCGAGGGGCAGCTCCGGGGCCAGCTCGCGGGTGTGGCGCAGCGCGTCGGTCTCGAAGCTCTGGATGAACACCCGGCCGGTCATCCGCTCCGCGCGGATCACCTCGACGATCCGGGCGACCTCGTCGCGGGTGTGCGCCCCCTTGATCTCCAGCAGCAGGTTGCCGCCCCGAACGCGCAGGTCGGCGAGCTGCTCGGCGAGCGTGGGCAGCCTCTCCCCCGCGTACGACGGCGCGAACCAGGAGCCGGCGTCGAGCGCCTTGAGCTGGGCGGCGGTGAGGTCGCGGATCCGGCCGGCGCCGTCGGTGGTCCGGTCCACCGTGGCGTCGTGCAGCACGAACGGCACGCCGTCGCGGGACGGCTGCACGTCGTTCTCGATCCAGTCGGCGTTGGCCCGTCGCGCGGTCTCCTGGGCGACCAGGGTGTTCTCCGGGGCGGCCGACGAGGCGCCGCGGTGGGCGATCACGGTGAGCGGGCTGCCGTCCGGGCGGAGGTAGCCGTTGGGGGCCAGCTCGGTGATTCGCACGTCGTCGAAGGAGACGGTGGCGCCGTTGACCAGCAGGGCCTGCCCGCCGTCGGCGGAGCGTTGCAGGCTGCTGGTCCTCAGCGCCTCCCGCCCGTCGACGAACCAGCGCGCCTGGCTGCCGTGCACCTCCACGGCGACCCGCACGTCTCGGCCGGTGCCGGCGGCGTACGGTCCGGCGCCGGTGTTGGTGACGTTCCAGGTGTCGGCGGTGGTGCGCTGGGCGAACTCGAGCCCGTTGCTCGCGGTGGTGCCGCTGCGCATCGTGGCGATCCACCAGGGGTTCGCGCCGTCGGCGGGCACGTCGAGGCCCAGCGCCGTCCAGCGGGTGGCGGAGGCGACGGACTCGAACCGGACGGTCGCCTCGAACCGGAAGTCGTTCAGGTGCCGCCCGAAGGTGATCTTGTTGTTCTGGCTGGAGCTGGCGGACGTGCCGTACAGCCGGCCGTTTTCCACCTTCCAGGTGCCGTCGACGGCCCGCCAGCCGGTGGGCAGCCGGCCGTCGGAGAAGTCCTCCGCGACGGCCACCGAGCCGGGTCCGGCGGCGGCCGGCGGCGACGGGGGCAGCACGGCGAGCACGCCGGTCGACAGCGTCAGGACGGCGAGCGCGGCGATCGTGCGGCTCGGGTTCCCGCGTGGGAGGTGGGCAGGGCGAGGTGTCATGACCCGGACCGTAGGAACGCCACCGGAACGCCCGACCAACCTGGCGTGGCGGCAGCGTCAACGTCACCTCTCCAACGTGCGACGAATCACGGGCCGCCGTTGAGCGGCACGTTCGCCACGGCGGCGTGGACGTCGGAACATCAGCAGGCCCTGTCCCGCCCCGGCGGGAAGCAGTCACTGAGGCGCACGTGGCGCAGACGCCCTCGCTGTCGAGGGCGCGGCACATGGACCCATGCGGGGCTCCACGGTTACAGGTGCAGGGCGGCGCTGAGCGCGGACCAGCGCGGCGGCGTGGGAGCCGATGACCGTTTCCACGGCAAGGGGCTGACGGCCGGTGTCCTCCGGGGTGTCCGGCTTGGCCGTCCACGCCGGGCCGAGAACATGCGTCACCCGACCGTCCTCACTCAGCGGTTCCCCGAGAAGATCTACCGCGCCACAGAAGCGTGCCAACGTCTCGCTCCGGGTGGTGCCGTTGGATGCGGGACCGCACGTCGGTGCCGTCGCAGGATCGTTCGTCATCCTGGACTTTCCCGTCACCAAAGGCGGCCGGGCGGTACCCGAGCCGTCAGTCGTGTACAGCGAATCGCTCACCGGGGCGCTCTACCTTGACAAGCCTGCGGAACTGCAGGCCTACGAGGCCGCCTTCGCGAGTGCCGCACGGCTGGCACAAGGTGAGGCAGAATCAAGAGACACGATCAAGAGGATCATCGGGGAGATGCGGCATGACTGACCTCAGCGGAGCCGTCTGGCGAAAGAGCACCCGCAGCGGCGGCAACGGCGGCGAGTGCGTCGAGGTGGCCACCAACCTGCCCGGCACCGTCGCTGTCCGCGACTCGAAGGACTCCGGCGGTACTGCGCTCGTCTTCACCCCTGGCTCCTGGATCGCGTTCGTGACGGCGTTGCAGGCCAGCGATCAGGATTCGAGGTTCTTGTACCGGTAGGTGACCGTCGCCTCAGACAAGTTTTGGTCCGACACCACAAGCTCCCGATCGAGAGCGGCTTCACTCATGCGCTTCCGATCCACATCGGTAAGGGGGACCGTGCCGAAGCGGCGCCGAAGCTCCTCGAGCTTGTCGGGCAGAGCGTTGTAGTGACAGACGACCTCCTCGACCTTGTTCTCGCTGGTCTTCGCCGCCACGAACTCAGCCGCGAGTTCCAATAGCGGCGCCATCTGCCCGGTGACAGGTGCCGAGGGATCGAGTCGGAACACCGAGGAGGTCGCACCCTGTATCAGGTTGATCGCGTACTTTTCCCAGTCCACCTCGATGCAAAGGTATCCGACAAGCTCGCCCGACCTTGTGTATTGAGCAATTTTGACTCGCCGCAACAACCCGTCGCGGAATCCCTCGAATATCGTCTTGAGTGCGGCGGCCGGGACCCCGGCGGCTGCCGCGACCTCGCGCGAGACGTGACCAATGACGTTGGCGCGGGTCAGCGCAGCAACCTTCGCGCTGACATTCACCTTGATGCGGGGACCGCTGAGAGACATCTTCCCTCCTACAGAAATCGGCGCGGCTTGGCGGACTCGTCGTGACGCAACTTCAATGCGGCCTCATACTCCTCCAATCCGAACTTCGGAGCCCTGAATGCTCGCCTGATCGCATTCACATCATAAACTCTGTATTTGCTCGCATAGTCGTAGGCGTGCGACGCCAGACAGTCATTCAGCGCAGCCGAATAGGCGGCCAGTGGCGCCGCCGAATACTTGTTAGAAAGCTTGGCAGCCTCATTCATGGACAACTGCGGAATATACGGCTGCAGCATGGTGAAGACAACCTGCGACCGCTCGTCCGCATTCGGTTCCCAGGTGAATATGTTCGACCTACCTGGGCGCATCAAGGGCCCATGCATTGAGCTGAAGTCGTTGCCGGTGAGAAAAATCGGGTATCGGTCGGTGGTCCCGACATCACACATAGAAATGTCATCAGCGAGGTTCATCAGGAACCCCACCAGAAGCTGAGAGTTGACCGTGTAACGGCTGTTCGCCCGCTGGTTTGCAGGACTGAGGTCGAAATCTTCGAGCAACAGTGCCGGGTAGCCGCGAGAATTTGGAGCCTCACGGTAGGCACGCGCCCTCCCGTACAGGTCACGCACACCTTGCACCGAGTCCCCTTCATGTGAACCACCGAGCATCGCGGCCGAGAGGGCAAAAACGACGAACCCGCCGGCACGGAGGCTCTCGCGGGTCTGATAGGACTTCCCATCCCCGGGGCGGCCCTGGACCGCGAGCAGTAGGGGGTATTTCGGAAAGGCCGCAACCGAGATCGCATGCGACAGGATCGACTTATGAAATCGCGGAGGGATGAACATGCTATCGATCCTGCGCCTTGTCATCGAAGATGAACGTGTCACCCCGCCGAACGCGCAGTTCCGCGTCGGTCAGGAACCGCACTTCCAGATCTTCCCCGCTGAGCCCTCGATACGATTCACCCACACGATGGAGCGGCAACTCTCTCTTCCCCGGGTCATTGTCGCCGCGATCGGCCGCTCGTTCCGAAGGAACCTTGGCACCCCCACCCTTCCCCGAGTCGCGACCAACCGAACCACCCTTGTTCTCCGCCATTCGCGGAGGCGCGGGCGAGGGCGTGGCCGCGCCTCCGTTGCCCCGGCCGTGTCGCTTGCTTGTTCTCTGCTGATGGCGGGCCGCGATAATGGCGGCAAGCACTGCGAAGACCCCACCGACGATCGCAGCTATCACTTCAGCCATGAAGATCCAATCCTAACGAAAGATCAAGAATTGGCGTCCCAAAGTCCAACAAGGGCTGAACCGCAAGTGTGCCACCTCCCGACAAGCACCTCAGGGACAAGTGGTCAACGGATTTCGTGGTGGCCCTTGACACCCGGCACGCCGCCGTCCAGCCGATCGAGACGAACCAGCAACATCTCGATCTCCTCCGCCGCCGGCGACTGTGCTCCGGAGGAGGCGCTGACGTCATCGAGCAGACCCTGAAGCCTGCGTCGCGCACCGGAAACATCGCCCATCCCGGCGGCGAGCATGGCGATCTGTTGCCGCAGAGCGACCAACTCCGGCGAGCCGGGTGGCATGACCCGCTCCTCCTCAACGAACACCGCTTCCAGCTCACTGAGCGCTGCGGTGGCCTCGCCCAGTTCCGCCTGGCAGACAGCCGCCTGCTGCCGGCACTGCCAGATCAGCTCCTGGTCCGGCACCGGTCGCTCAGCCAGATCGGGGATCAGCCGCTGGAACTCGGGCAGCGCCTGCCGGAACGCGCCCGCGAGGACGTACAGGTTGGCCAGGTTGACGCGCAGCTCCAGAATCCTCGGCTGCTTGACCGCGCCGTGAGCCTTGCGGATCGGGCGCAGCGCGGTCTCCAGCAGCTCGGCCGCCTGGGTGAACCGCTCCTCCTCGGCCAATTCCCAGGCCCGCTCCTCGACCTCCGCCAGCTCGTCAAGAGAGGGAACGTGGATGACCTCCGGAGCGCTGCGGGGGCGCACCACGTCGATCTTCGTGGGGGCGAGGGGCGCCTGGGGCGGCAGCGGTCCGAATGGGTACCGGTACGGCATCGTCGGATCGACCCGCTGGCCGTCCGCGACCGTCATCGCCAGGTCGGCGGCAAGATCCGACTCGACAGCACCGAGCGGCATCAGGATTTCGTACACCTCGGCGGCGGACCCGGGACGGTGCTGCGGGTCCTTGGCGAGCATCCGCACGACGAGCTGCACCAGCGCGTCCGGTACGCCGGCGCGGTGGTCCGTCACCAAGGGGACCGGGTCGTTCATGTGCCGGTGCAGCATGCCGAGCGGGTTGTCCGCCCGGTAGGGCGGATTGCCGGTCAGCAGTTCGAACAGCACGCAGCCGAGCGCGTACAGGTCGGCCTTCGGGCCCACCGTGCTGTTCAACGCCTGCTCGGGCGCCATGTAGGTGGGCGTGCCGAGGGTGTGGCCGGTGGCGGTCAGTCGGGGTACGTCTGCCGGGCCGAGCAGCGCGGCCACCCCGAAGTCGAGGACCTTGACCGAGCCGGTGGGTGTGACCATCAGGTTCTGCGGCTTGAGGTCGCGGTGCACCAGCGAGGCGGCGTGAGCCGTCGCCAGCACGGAGCAGATCTGTGCCCCGATCGCCGCCGCCCACGGCACGGAGAGCCAGCCGCGTTCAGCGACCAGGTCGGAGAGGAGCATGCCGGGTACGAGCTGCATCACGATGTAGATGTCGTCGCCTTGAATGCCGACGTCGTGCACGCTGGGCACCCCGGGGTGGTCGAGCCGGGCGGTCACCCGGGCCTCCCGCATGAACCGCTCGACCGCGTTCTCCCGCTCGCCCTCCGGGATGGAGAGCCTGCGGAGGAACTTGATGGCGACGGGCCGGTCGAGCTTCTCGTCGAAGCCGGCCCACACCTCGCCCATGCCGCCGTGACCGACCGCGTAGGTGAGTTCGTAGCGGTCGGCCACGCGGTCCTGCGCCTGCATCGCCATCGCCTCCCAGCGCGAGCAGCCGGTCCCACCCACGGGACCATTCATTCAGGTTATGCGATGCCCTTGCGGCGGCGGATCATCTGGTACGCCTGCCGGCGCGCGAACTGGTTGAGCTGCGACCGCAGGCTCTCGTCGTCGAGGTAGCGCTGCATGAGTTTGCCGTTGTCGTCGTGCCGGGACAGGATCACGTCCTCGATCCGCTTGTCGCATACGACGCCGAAGTTGCTCTCGTCGTTGACCATCGCGGCGGCTTCCAGAGTGCCGTCCTCGGCGAGGGCGACGATCTGCTGCTCGACCCAGACCTTGTCCGACTCGCCCAGCCCGATGCCGAACTTGTCGTTGAACGCGTCGATCAGCTCCGACAGGGCCACCTTCTCCGGGTCGTGCTGCCGGCCCGCTCCCCCGCCGACGAAGCCGGGCAGCATCTGCTCGCCCTCGGGCGACAGCGAGGCGTCGTGCTCGCCGGTCTTGCTGACCCGCAGGTGGGTGAGCTGCACCTCGCCGATGTCGACGGACGGGTCCTGCCGGCGCGGCAGCCGGTTGAGCAGCGCACGCCCGTAGAGGTAGAGGCGTTCCAGGTCCTCGTCGTGGTAGGGCACGACCTGGCTGAGGAACGCGTACATCCGGGTGTAGTCGCGCAGCGCGGACCGGAAGCCGTCGGCGGCCTCGGCGTCGTCGGCGGCGAGAGCCTTGTAGCGGTCGACGGCCGGTTCGGTGAAGCGGTAGAGCGAGGCGTGCGCCCGCTGCAGGCCGGTGTCGCTGGTCGCCTTGCGCTCGGCGGCGAGCAGCGCCTCGGCGTAGGCCTGCATCTCCGAGTCGACCAGCACCGGATACCCGGTGACCGCGTTCTGGGCGGTGTAGAGCAGGTTCGGGTCGGTGGGCGTGGTGGCAGCGGTTTCGAAGTACGGCTTGAACTGCTCGGCGATGTCGCCGGCCTCGTTGACGAAGTCGAGGACGAAGATGTCGCCCTGGGCCTTGAGCGGGTGGGTGCGGTTGAGCCGGGACAGGGTCTGCACGGCGGCGACGCTCTTCAGCAGCTTGTCGACGTACATCGTGGTCAGCAGCGGCTGGTCGAAGCCGGTCTGGTACTTCTCGGCGACGACCAGAATCCGGTACTCGGTGTCCTGCTTGGCCCTCGGCGTGCCGGCATGCTTGTCGTCGGCGGCGGTGTAGGCGAACTTCTCGGGCAGCTCACCCTCGCTGAACCCGTTGACCCGCGCCTCGGTGTGCTCGACGCCGTCGACCTCCAGCTCACCAGAGAACGCGACCAGGGAGTCACAGCCGACGTAGCCCTGCATGTCGACGTACTTGCGGATGGCGGTGTGCAGGCGGACGGCGGCCTCGCGGGAGCCGGTGACCACCATGGCCTTGGCGCGACCGCCGAGGCGCGGCGCGGTGTGCTTGCGGAAGTGCTCGACGATGATCTCCGCCTTCTGTGCCTGCATCGTCGGGTGCAGGCTGGCGAAGCGGGCGAGCTGCGCGCCGGCCTTCTTCGGGTCGACGTCCGGGTCGTCGGGGTTGGCGTTGGCCAGCTTCCAGTACGCCTTGTAGGTCACGTAGTTGCGCAGCACGTCGAGGATGAAGCCCTCCTCGATGGCCTGCCGCATCGAGTACGTGTGGAACGGCTGCGGGTTCCCGGTGACCGGGTGCGGCGTGCCGAACAGTTCGAGGGTCTTCGGCTTCGGCGTGGCGGTGAACGCAAAGTACGACAGCGTCTCGTGCCGGCCCCGGGCCAGCGCAGAGGCGGTAAGCAGGTCACCCGACTCGTCCACGTCGTCGCTGCCGAGCTTGAGCAGCACCTTCTTCAGCGCAGCGGCCGAGTCACCGGACTGCGACGAGTGCGCCTCGTCGACGATGACCGCGAACCGCTTACCGCGGAGCCCCTGCACCTTGTCGAGGATGTAGGGGAACTTCTGCATGGTGGTGATGACGACTTTGGCGGTCTCGCCCTGGAGGGCGGCGGCGAGTTGGGCGGAGTCCTTGTCGATCCGCTGCACCACACCCGGCACGTGCTCGAACTGGAAGACGGTGTCCTGCAACTGCCGGTCCAGCACCACCCGGTCGGTGATGATGATGACCTTGTCGAAGACCGGCTCGTTGGGGCGCAGCCGTTCGTTGTCAACCACGGACGCGGTGTGCAGGCTGGACAGCCGGTGCGCCAGCCAGGCGATGGTGTTCGACTTGCCCGACCCGGCCGAGTGCATCACCAAGTAGTTGTGGCCAGAACCGTGGCGGGCCGCGTGGTCGGTGAGCTGAGTGACCGCGTGCCACTGGTGGTAGCGCGGGAAGATCAGGCTCCCGGAGTCCTTGTCGGTGTGCAGGAACCGCCGCACCAGGTCCATCCAGGTGTCCGGGTGCCAGATCTGCTCCCACAGGTAGGAGCTGCGGTAGCCGGACGCGCCGACCGGCGGGTTGCCGGCGCCGCCGGAGACGCCCGGCCCGTCCGAGCCGGTGTTGAAGGGCAGGAAACGAGTCTTCTCCCCCGCCAGCTTCGTCGTCACGAAGACCAGGTCGGGATCCACGGCGAAGTGCACGAGGGTACGCCGAGCGAAGAGCAGTTCCTTCGGGCCGCGGCTCTTGCGGTATTGCTCCTTGGCGTCCTCGACGGTCTGGCCGGTCAGCGGGTTCTTCAGCTCGGCCGTGGCGAGCGGGATGCCGTTGACGAAGAGGACCAGGTCGAGGGTGTTGTTGTTGCTGGTTGAGTAGGCGAGCTGGCGGGTGACGGTGAGGCGGTTGGCGCGGTAGAGCTTGAGCGCGTCATCGGTGATGGCGTGGGCGGGCTTGAAGTAAGCGAGGCGGATGAGGACGCCCTTGTCCTTGACGCCCCGGCGGAGGACATCGAGGGGGCCGCGCTCGTCGATCTGCTTGGCGAGGTGCTGGGCGAAGTGGCGCTGCGCCTCGTCCGGGTTGTTCCCGTGGTACGCCAGCAGCTTGAACCACTCGTCAGGCTGGCTTGCACCGATGAACGCGTACAACTCCGCGGTGTCGAGTCCCAACGGACGATCGAAGTTGCTCGCCGCCCCGCGGTGCCACCCGGAACCCAGCAACGTTCCTTCGATTGCCGCCTCGAACGATTGCTCTTGGTGCACCGGAGTCATACGTCCACCCCTCGCGCCGTTGTGATGTCTACGTGACCAGTTACAGCAGCAGCGACGATCGCCTGCCGTCGCTCGTATAGTCGTGCCATCTGGCGCTCAATGGATTTACGCACTCGCTCAATTTCCTTCAACTCCTTCCCAAGTTCGGCTACGATGACACGTTGACGATCGATGGCCGGCAGTGGAACAGGAAAGCTCAGAATCTTACTACTATTGGTAGACGCGAGGTTGGTCGTCTTTACTCCGGTACTTTCGAAATAGCATCGACCGTGAAGGGAGCGAGTGGCGAGAGCGAGGTAATCTGGATCAAGCTGGGCTTTATTGACGCGGAGCGCGAAGACATGATTCTGATGCAGGCAGTTAGGCAACTCATCGCGCCAGACCGTTCCTCGACCAAGCTTGTCGAGATCCCCACCTTCGGTCATCAGGACGTCGCCTGGCTGCAACGTACTCCGCGCAGCGACCGTGCGGGGCACCGTGATCTGCGTGACCGAATCTAGATTGATGTATCCCGCTTGAACATTTGCAACACGGAGGTAAGGTCGAGTGACATCATCTTCAGTCTTCTTGCGAGCCCCGTCCACGGTGAGGCCAGATTGAAGTCGGCTCAAATATCCTAGCCGCACAAGCGGAACGCCATCAGAAAGCGCTGGCAGCCACGGGAACCGAACATGCCGTGGACTTCCGCTTAGGATGCCTGGAGTTATCGCCTCCGAGATGCTCGCCTGAACATGCTCGTCGAGCTGGGCCCGCTGCGCCGCCCTGAGGCCTTGGATTTGGCCAAGCCGCGCGAGCTCGCCGTCCAGGAAGTCAGCGATGCGCCGCTGGTCCTCGATTGGAGGATGCGGCAAGACGACATCTGCGAGCGTCGCCGCATCGAATGCGGTTGAGCGTTCCCGAATTCCTTTGGCAAGGGATGACACGTAGCCATTAAGCGCCATGTAGCGAAGGACGTATGCGAAGTAACGAACATCGACGTCTTCAGAGCCAACGTATGCATGAACGACTGGAGAAGCCTTGCCATCTGCGTCGGAGACTCCAACGGCGCCGGCAAACCCGTCCATTGCATGGACGACAAGATCGCCCCGCCTGATTCCCTGATACCCGATCTCCTGAATGGCCTCAGTGAAGCCATCCACTCTACGGTTCGCTCGGAGAGTCACCTGGCCATCACGGAAGGCGGTAACCACGCCATCATGAGGGCGAATCGGTCGCCGCTGCCGAGCGAGTAGCCACCGCGCCCGCTCTGTTCGCCAATGTGCGGGCACCGATCCGAGCCCCGGAACGGCCGTCACTTGATCACCTCGCCAAGCAATTCCTGGATTTCGGCCTCGAGCGACCTGATCTCAGCGTCAATCTCGGATAGGGGACGCGGCGGTGCATACATGTAGAAGTGGCGAGTGAATGGGATCTCGTACCCGATTTTGGTCTTGGCCTCGTCGATCCAGGCGTCGGGGACGTGCGGGAGCACCTCGCGCTTGAGGTAGTCGTGGATGTCCTCGTCGAGCGGCACGTTCTCGTTGTCGCGTAGGTCGACATCAGGCAACGGCTTGCCCTTGCGGTCAGTCTGCACCTCCCCCTGCGGATCGCTGACAGAAAACGCGTCCCATACCGCCTTCTCCAGCGCTGCGGGCAGCTTGCCAAGCTTGGCGAGCTGCATCGCGAACTCGCACCGGCTCTTCGACTGCGCTCCGAGCAGGCCCTTCGCAGACGACAGCAGCTCCTCGCGCTTGGCGTACTTGAGCACCGCCCGCGCCTCGGCCAACAGGGCGAGCGAGTCCTGTGTGACCTCGAACCGCAGCCGCAGAGGGCGTTCGACCGTGATCCGCTGGTAGCCGAAGTCGGTAGTCCTGAAGACCTTCACCTTGGCGGCTTGCGGGTGCTCCGGGTCGTTCGCGACAGACAGAGCATCGACGTACGCGCGGGTCAGCTCAGCGATCTGTTCCTCGGCGATCTGCTTACGCTTTTCTCCGAGGCCCTTGCGCAGCTTGGTCCAGTAGTCGCGACCGTCGAGCAGCACGACCTTGCGCGCACGCGCCGGGTCCTTGCGGTTGGCGAGGATCCAGAAGTACGTGGAAATGCCGGTGTTGTAGAAGAGTTGGTCGGGCAGGGCGACGATGCCTTCGAGGAGGTCATTCTCCAGGATCCAGCGGCGGATCTCCGACTCCCCGGAGCCGGCGGCGCCGGTGAACAGCGGCGAGCCGTTGAAGACGATGGCCAGGCGGCTGCCGCCGTCCTCGGGGCGCTTCATCTTCGAGATCATGTGCTGGAGAAAGAGCAGCGAGCCGTCGTTGATCCGGGGCAGCCCCGCACCGAACCGGCCGGCAAAGCCGCGGGCGTGCTCGTCCTTGATGAACTTCTCGACCTTCTTCCACTCCACGCCGAACGGCGGGTTGGCGAGCATGTAGTCGAACCGCTCGCCCTCGTGGCCGTCCTGGCTGAACGAGTTGCCATAGGCGATCTTCGTCGGGTCGCCGCCCTTGAGCATCATGTCCGAGCGGCAGATCGCGTACGTCTCGCCGTTGAGCTCCTGCCCGTACACCTCGACGGTGGCATGCGGGTTGTGCGCCTGGATGTGGTCCTGGGCCTCACTGAGCATCCCGCCGGTGCCGCAGGCCGGGTCGTAGACCTTGCGGACGATGCCGGGGGTGACCAGGTCCTCCTCGTCGGGGGCAAGCAGCAGGTTGACCATCAGCTTGATGACCTCGCGCGGGGTGAAGTGCTCACCGGCGGTCTCGTTGCTGATTTCAGAGAAGCGGCGGATCAGCTCCTCGAAGACGTAGCCCATCTGGTGGTTGGAGACCACGTCCGGGTGCAGGTCGATGTCGGCGAACTTGGCGACCACCTGGTAGAGCAGCCCGGCCTCGGCAAGGCGGCTGATCTGGGTGTCGAAACCGTACTTCTCCAACACGTCGACCGCGCCGGGCGAGAAGCCGCCGATGTAGGCGCGCAGGTTCAGCGCGACGTGGTCCTGGTCACCGAGGAGCTTGCGGAAGGACATCTCGCTGGTGTTGTAGAACGACAGGCCGGCGGCCTTGCGCAGCACCGGGTCCATGTTCTGCACGCCGAGCTGCTTGAGCTGTGCGTGCTTGGCGAGCACCGCGTCCTTCGTCGGCTCCAGCACGCAGTCGAGTCGCCGCAGCACGGTCAACGGCAGGATGACCCGGCCGTACTCGGACTGCTTGTAGTCGCCGCGCAGCAGGTCGGCCACCGACCAGATGAAGTTCGCGAGCTCTTGGTGCTTGGTACTCACCAGGTTCCTTTCGGTTGCCTTAAGTGAAGGAGTATGGCCGGTGCGCCGGAGCGGTGCAGTCCACCACCCGGTCGGACGAGGAGCCCGTTTCGTCAGCAGGGACGGCGATTGGTCCCTTACCTGCTCGGTCGCTTACGGCTCGGCCGCTGCTCAGCCTGAAGTGATCCACGCGCGAGGCCGTCCGCGGTGAGCTGGACCAGCTCGGCCCCCAGCGACGCCGCCTGTCGGATTGCCGACTCGAAGGCGTCGAGGCGCCGGAACGCCTCCCCGTGCGTCCGCTGCTCGTCGAGCGGCCGGCGCCGCACCTGGGCTCGCCGGATGTCGAAGCGGAGCGTGCCCGACAGGCTCGACGCCTGCTTCTCGTTGGCCGAGGTGCGCAGTTGCCCGGCGAGAAACCACGGGTCGAGCGCCGCCGGGTTGGGGCGCAGCAGGTAGAGGTTGCGACCGAGCAGGGCTCCCTCGGCGGTGATCACCCGAGGCGTGAGCGTGCGGGCGATCATCGGCACCACGACATCGCCCACCGCCAGGGAGATCTCCTGGCCGAGCCGGTCGTCGGCCCGACCGGAGGCGTCTACGCCGGCCAGCACGTCCTGCACGGTGAGCACCGGCGCCCCGCCGGTCGATCCGCCGACGTCTGCTGACGAGTTGGCGCGGATGGGGCCGATCAGCTGCAACGCGCCCGTGCGGGCCAGCTCGGCGACCGTGACGACGAGTGGTGCGGCCCCGTCGGGCGCGGGCGTGACCTGCGGCATCAGCGCCGGCAGGTCGCCGACGATGGCAACCAGCCGCTCTCTGGTGCGTACCAGATGTTCGCCGCTCTGCTCGCCCCCGACGGCCGGTTGCCGGCGGGCGGGGGTGAGGTCGACCTCCTCGTCGAGCAGCTCGATGACCGGCACCGCGCGGGCGAAGCCGACCTCCTCGATCTCGGCGTCGGGCGCGGCGGTGAAGGCCCGCCAGGTAGCCAGGACCCGCGCCGAGAGTTCGGGAAGCTCACCCTCCGCGGCGTCGACCAGCAGCGCCCGCGCCGGTGCGGGCGCGTCGGCAATGGGCCGTCGCAGCACCCACAGGTGCAGCGGTACGCCGTGCGGCGCGGCCACCCCGCTCGGGAGTGCGATGACGGCGCGCAGCGCGCCGCGGCGGAGCAGTTCGGCTCGGATCCGCCGGCCCGCGCGACGTCCGGCAGCCGCCGGCGGCATCAGGATCACGGCGTGCCCGCCGGGGCGGAGGTGGGCCAGGGCGTGCTGCACCCAGGCCAGCTCCGGCTCGGTGCGTGGCGGGACGCCGTACTCCCAGCGGGGGTCGTAGCCGAGTTCCTCGTTTCCCCAGTTCGTGACGCCGAACGGCGGGTGGCAGATGACGGCGTCGACGGTGCGGCCGGCGAAGGCGTCGGCGCGCAGTGAGTCGCCGGGGCACACCTCGCCCGGCACCTCGCGCAGGGCGAGCCAGAGCCCGGCCAGCCGGGCGAGGTCCTCGTCGAGCTCCTGTCCGTAGGCCGTGACGCAGCCGGCCCGCACTGCGGCCCGCAGCGTGGCGCCGGACCCCGCAGCAGGATCGAGGACGGAGCCGCCACCGACACCGGCAAGCTCGACCATCAGGTCGGCCAGTTCGTCCGGGGTGGCCCAGGGACGACCCGGGCCGGGCGCGGAGAAGCGCTGCCACAGCTCGTCGAAGGCGGTCTGCGGCCCCAACTCGTCGGCGAGCGCGTCGATTTCCGGTCGCAGGTCGGCGACGACGGAGATGTCGGTGTGTCCACGGCGTGGTCGTCCGCCGCGTTGCCCGGCGAGCAGCAGGGCGCCGACGGCGGCCAGCCCGGTCGCGGGGGTCTCCCCGACGGCGGCGAGGTGGCGCCAGAGCCGGTCGGCCCGGGACAGCTCGGGGAGTTTGCCCTGCCGGCCCAGCCACCGCTCGACCTCGGCGAGGTCGAACTCGGGGCTGGCCGTGGTGCCACCCACCGGGGCCGGGAAGTCGGGATGGCGTTTCCGCCAGTTGCTGACGGCGGCGCGACCCACCCCGGCGAGCCGGGCGATCTCCGCCGCCGTAATGGTCGGGTTCACCTGCACCTCCGAAGTGTGTCACACCCGTCAAGCATCATGTTCGTTGACAGCGTTCACAGATGATGCTCTCATTGACGCCGCCACGGTTCACACCAGGAGGATTTCGATGCGCAAGACCACCACGCTCGCCCTCATCGCCACCGCCGTCGTCGCGCTGGGCTGCAGCTCCGGGGCCACCGACAGCTCCAGCGGCTCCGGCAGCGACAGCGGTGCCAAGGGCGACGACAAGCCGGCGAAGACCGCCAAGATCGGCCAGCCGGCCCGCGACGGGAAGTTCGAGTTCACGGTCAAGTCGGCCAAGTGCGGCGTGACCAAGGTCGGCACCTCGATGCTCGGCGACAAGGCCCAGGGCCAGTTCTGCCTGGTCACGGTCAACGTCAAGAACATCGGCAAGGAGGCGCAGCTGCTCGACGGCAGCAGCCAGAAGGCCTACGCCGCGGACGGCACCGAGTACTCGTCCGACACCGAGGCCGGCCTCTACGCCAACAAGGACCAGAGCACCTTCTTCGAGGAGATCAACCCCGGCAACCAGGTGACCGGCGTCTTCGTCTTCGACATTCCGAAGAACGTCAAGCTCACCAAGCTCGAGCTGCACGACTCGATGTTCTCCGGCGGCGTCACCGTCGCGCTGAGCTGACCTCTCGCATTCGGTCGGGGCGGGTGATCCGCCCGCCCCACTGCCTCCGACGCAACCCCCACCCGTCAGCCAACAGCGGAGACCGCCATGACCGACCAGACCAACCCGATACCGGCGCACCATTCCCAGGAACCGCGCAAGTCTGCACAACCCGGGATGCCGTTCATCCCCGAGACCTGGCCCACGCAGCCTCGACGGAGGCGCCGCAGTGTGCTGATCGTGGTAGCCGCGGTGGCCCTCGTACTCCTGGCGACTGGCATCGCTTTCGCACTCGTCAACCGGCAGTCCCCGCTCGAGGCGGCCCGCCAGGCGTGCGGGGCCGCGTCGGACGACTACGCGAGGTTGGGTGACGACGGCAGCACGTTGACCCTGCGCAGCCTCGGCAAGGAAACCAGCGGCCTGAGCCTCGACCAGCTCGAGTGCTACTGGTCCGAATTGGAGATGCCGGACTCCGTGCGAGCGGAGGTCGAAGCGACCAGGGCGCTGGACGGACGGCGGTCCGGCGAGTGGGACGGAATCCGCGCCTCGTGGAGTTACCACCCGGACAGCGGCGTCCAGATGGTCTTCACGCTCGCGGACTGATCACCACCTACCCACTCCCACGTCAAGGAGGCGTCGTGCGTCGTGACGAGTTCATCCACGCCCTGGAGTTGCTCCCCGGTCCGCTGCGCGAGCGCGCCTTCGCGCTGCGCACCTACGTACGGCTGACCCGCTGCCCGGACTGCCAGCGGATCGGCGATGCCGTGACGCTGTCCGTCACCGCGGCCCACTACGACGCGTTCGCCTCGGCCGGCCAGTTGCTCGACTCCGCCGAGCGGCTGGCCGCTGAGCACGGCACG
Source organism: Micromonospora sp. NPDC047730 (assembly GCF_043204765.1). NCBI lineage: Bacteria > Bacillati > Actinomycetota > Actinomycetes > Micromonosporales > Micromonosporaceae > Micromonospora > Micromonospora sp. NPDC047730. Next base: position 408,476 of record NZ_JBIDCU010000004.1, read on the forward strand.
GCCTGCCGGCCGCAGCCGCAGCCGCAGCGGGGCCGCGGCCGGGTGGGCCGCTGGGCGGGCGCGTCCGCGACCCTGGTCGCCGCGACCGACGCGAGCTGGAAGGGCCGCGCCGGCGGCATCGGGTACGTCGTCAGCGACGGCCACTACGGCCTGCGCGGCCGGCGTACGGGCCGGATGGACCCGACCGGCGCCTCGCGGGTGCTGGTCGACGAGTTGCGGGCGGTCGAGTTCCTGCTGTCGGCGTACGACGCGGTGCCGGCCGGCATGACGGTGCTGCTGGACAGCCTGAGCGCCCTGCGGTACCTGCACCGCTGGCAGGGCGGCGACACCACCGCCATGCCGGCCGGCTACAGCCTGCGGCCGCGCCGGTGGTCGGACCAGCCGACCCTCGTACGGCTCGCCGAGCTGGTGGGCCAGCGGCCGGACCTGTCGTTCGCCCACGTGCGGGGGCACAGCGGGCACGCCCTCAACGAGGCCGCCGACGGCCTGTCGCACATGGCGCGCCGCCGGGTCGGCGAGCCGTTCGACGTACACCCGCGGGCGCACGCCCTGGCCGACGCGTTCCTGCGCGACTGGCACGCCACCGTCGCGTCCTGATCCCCCACTCTCACGCCTGGAGACGGTCATGCTCCTCCCCCGCCACACCGCCACCGTTCAGTCGCCGGCCTCCTCGCTCCTGCGTCGGGCCGGGTCGCACCCGCTCACCCGCCGGGTCGGCGTCCCGCTGGCCACCGCCGCGCTGACGGCCGTCGTCCTGGCAGGCTGCGGCGACGACCCGACGGCCACGGGTAGCGCGTCCACGCCCTCGGCCAGTCCGTCCGCCACTGCGAGCCCGTCCCCGACGCCCAGCCCGACGCCGCCGCCTGACCGGGACGGCGACGGAATGCCCGACGGGCTCGACCCGTACCCGGACGACCCGAAGAACGTCCCCCAGCAGGGGCCGATCACCGTCTCGTGCGACACCGGTCAGGACTGGGATTCCGCACTCACGATCTCCCCCGGCGCGGACGGGCGCCCTGACTTCAGCCAGGTCTGGCTGGCGAAGCCGAGCTCGTGCGAGGTGGAGGGGACGGTCGCCATCGTCACCGCCACCGAGCAGGCCGCCTACAAGACGTCCGGCTACGACGACCAGGACATCTCGACGCTGTACGAGATCTGCGCCGCCGTCGACCCGGACGACGTCTACGCCGAGCCGGGGTTCGCCGCCAGTCCTGCGCAGATTGCTGAGAGAAACGGTGCCCTGACGCTCTGCCCGAAGCACCCGTACGCGAAGAAGTGGCGCGAGGCGGTCCGGCGCGGCCAGGCCGACGTCAAGCTCGAGGCGGAGGGACGACTGTTCGGGCCAGGCACCTTCCGGGTCGGCAAGGAGATCAAGCCGGGCACGTACGTCGCCACCGACGTCGAGGGCTGCTACTGGGAGCGGCAGAACAGCTCCGGCCGGATCATCGACAACTACTTCACCAACAGCGCGCGGCGGGTGCAGGTCACCATCCGCTCCTCGGACTACGCCTTCAGCTCCGAGAGGTGCGGCGAGTGGCGGCCCGCCCGCTGAGCCCCTGGTTGGCCCAGCGGAGCAACTCCCACTCCACGGCACCCGCGCCGCACATCCGTTCACCCAGACAGGAGTCACCGTGACCCACCAGTCCGGCTACGACCCGTACCGGCCTTCGCCGCCGGTGCCGGCCCTTCCCCCGCCACCAAGCCCGCGCCCGCCGTACGGCTATCCGGCGACCCATGTTGTCGTACAGGTGCCGCCGACCTCTGGCGTCGCCGTGGCGTCGATGGTGCTCGGGATTCTCGGCGTCCTCGGCGGGTGGTGCCTGTTCGGGTTGCCGTGCCTGCTCGCCGTCATTCTTGGCCACGTCGGTCTGAACGAGACCCGCAACAACGCGAAGTCGGGGCGAGGCATGGCCGTCGCGGGCCTGGTCCTCGGCTACGTCTTCGTCGCCCCGATGGTCCTGCTGACGGTCATGGTCTTCTTCGGCGGGCTGATCGGCGCGGCCACCCCCTCGACCACCCCCACCCCCTGAGTAAAGGACGACCGCCATGCCGACCGACCAGAATCGCCACCCGGAGCCGGACGACGACGTGATGCTCGGCGTGAACGCGTTCCAGATCATGGCGCGCCGGTACGTGGAAGGGCGGATCGCCGAACTTTCCCCCCGGCCCGAGGACGCCGACGCCCGCCTGCGCGGGCTGCTCGCCATCTATGAGGACCTCATGGGCAAGGGCCACCCGGATCCGCTGACGTTGCTCGCGAGCGTGCTGGGCATTCCCGTGGACACGCTGGTCGTCCATCTGCGTGCGGCCGGCCGCGACCTGCGGCCCTCGTAGTCAAGCGGCTCGCTGGCAGGCAGGCTCCGCCGCCCACGTCTTGTTCCGCTGGGCGTTGAGGCAAGCACGCACGGTGAGTCCCAGCACCGAAGATCACGCCCGACGATGCGAGGATGAACACCATGCCCCTCGGGACCGGTTCTCCGGCGCAACCGTTCGCCCACCTCCAGGCGCAGAACTCGGCGCTGTATCGGCAGATCCTGGACGCATTCGTTTCGGCGAAGCAGCGCTTCACCGTGCACCTGCGGCCCGAGGACGTCCTGATCGACATCGGGGCGGGGCCGTCGCTGGAAACCGTTCGCGCCGCCCTGGATCAGCTCGCCGAGTGGGGAAATCTGCGCGCCGACCCCGACACCGGCCGGGTGACAACGGTTGAGGACTTCCACCGGGCCCGCTACCTCTATCAGCTCACCCGGGAGGGGCACGCGGCGGAGGAGGCGATCGCCAGGTACGAGGAGGCGATCGGGCGGCGGGGCGCCCTGCAGTCGGTGGCCCTGTCCGACATCGCGGAACAGCTGCGCGGGCTGCTGGCCGTCGCCGAAGCAGCGGCGGCTGGCGAGCCGCCGGACGCGGCGAAGACGCACCTGCTGTTGCTGAGCCTCGTCGACCGGTTCACCGGCCTGGCCGCCAACGCGCAGGCCTTCATGGCGTCACTGCGCCGGACGATCGACTTCTCCGACGCCGACGTCGCGGCGTTCCTGGCCTACAAGGAGCAGCTGATCGCCTACCTGGAGCGGTTCATCGCCGACCTGGCCAACCGGGGCGCCGACATCGCGGCGCTCACCCGCCAGATCGAGGCGGTCGGCGTGACACCGCTGCTGGAGGTGGCGGCGCGCCGCGAGGCCGCCGACACCGCTCCCACCGAGGAGCACGGCGGCGCGGACGCACAGGATGACCTGGACCGGAACGCGTGGGGTGGGCACGACGCTGCCATGCGACAGGCCCTGGACACCTGGCGCCTGCGCTGGGTGGGGCTACGCGACTGGTTCGTCAGCGGCGACAGCAGCCGCCCTGCCCAAGCGCGGCTGCTGCGTACCGCGGCGATCGGTGGGATCCGGCAGTTGCTGAGCACGGTCGCCGCGATCAACGAGCGGCGGGCCGGGCGGTCGGACCGCTCGGCGGACTTCCGCCGGCTCGCCCTCTGGTTCGCCGAAGCGCCGGACGACGAGGCGGCGCACCGGCTCTGGCACACCGCGTTCGGGCTCTCCCCCGCGCGGCACCTCACCACCACCGCCGAGACCCTCGCCGCCGTCGAGGAGCGGCCCGTGCCGGCGGCCACGCCGTGGGCGCGCGCGCCCCGCCTGGAGATCAGCCCTCGGCTGCGCCGTACCGGCTCCTACGAGCGGCGGGGCGCGCCGAACCGGGTGATCGACCGGTCGGAGCAGCGTCGCGTGCTCGCCGAGCGGGTGCGCCGGGAGGCGGAACAGACCGCCCGCGCCCGGGCCGCGCTGGCCACCCCGGGCCCGATCCGCCTCTCCGAGCTGGCGGAGCTGGACTCCGCCGAGTTCCGGCTGTTCCTCCAACTGCTCGGTGACGCCCTGGCCACCCGCCGGCCGGACCAGTCGGAGGTGACCACCACGACGTCGGACGGCACGATGCTGGTCCGGCTGCGACGGGTCGACGCGGCCCCACCGGTGCGGGTCGTCACCGAGGACGGGGTGCTGACCGGGCCGGAGCATCTCATCGAGATCATCGACCTTGTCGGGGCGGCCAGGTGAGGGGGCGCGCCGTCGCCGACGACGTGCCGGAGGCGCGGCGGCGCAGGGCCGCGCGGCTGCTGCTGGCCCGCCCGCTGCTGGTCGCTGGGCTCACCGACGCGGAGACCTACCGGCTGGTCCGGGCGTACGCGGCGGAGCTGCGGGAGTGGTTCGACCGGGAGACCGGCTGGCAGGTGGTGGCCGACGCCCACACGGTACGGCTGGTGAAGCTGGCCGCCGACCCGCACGACGGCACGCATCCGGCGCGGGATCCGCGGTCGCGGACCCCGTTCTCCCGGCAGCGGTACGTGCTGGCCTGCCTGGCGCTGGCGGCCCTGGAGCGTGCCGACGGGCAGATCACGCTGGGCCGGCTGGCCGAGGAGGTGGTGACGGGGGCCGCGGAGCCGGCGCTGGCGGCGGCCGGGTTCTCGTTCGCGCTGGACCGGCGGGAGCGGCGGGCCGACATGGTGGCCGTGGTCCGGTTGCTGCTGCACTGGGGGGTGCTGCGTCGGGTGGCCGGGGACGAGGAGGCGTACCTGGGCGCCGGTGGAGACGTCCTGTACGACGTGGACCGGCATGTGATCGCCGGCCTGCTCGCCGCGCCCCGGGGGCCGTCGATGATCGACGAGTCGACTGGGCCGGGTCGGCTCGCGGCGTTGACGCTGGAGGTCGTACCGGATGTGGACGACGCCCGGAACCGGGCGCTGCGGCACCGGCTGACCCGGCTGCTGCTGGAGCAGCCGGTGGTCTACCACGACGAGCTCTCCGAGGCCGAGCGCGCCTACCTGACCAGCCAGCGTCACGCGCTGCTGACCCGGATCACCCAGTTCACGGGCTTGGTCGCCGAGGTGCGCGCGGAGGGGATCGCGATGGTCGATCCCGAGGACGAGCTTACCGACGTGCGGATGCCGGCCGAGGGGATGCAGAGCCACCTGACCCTGCTGTTGGCGGAGCACATCGCCGCCGGTGACGGGGTACGGGTCAGCGAGCTGCAGCGGCGCACCCGGGAGCTCGCTGTCGAGCACCAGACGTACTGGCGTAAGCACGCCACCGACCCGGGCGCCGAGGTGGACCTCGTCGCCACGGCGTTGGAGGCGCTACGCGCGCTGAAGCTGATCCGGGTCGAGCCGGGAGCAGACCCGCTCGTGCTGCCCCGACCGGCGGTCGCCCGATATGCCCTGGCCGCGCCGACGATCCGCGAGCCGGCCGCCCGACGGGTGGGCACCGACAAGTCCGAACGATCGAGGGAAACTGCGCGATGACCGTACCGCTGGCCGACCATCTGCCGCTCCCGGCGAAGGAACGCTGGCAGCCGTTGCGCGCCGGGCTGGTCGACATCTTCTACTACGACCAGGAGGAGTTCCACTTCCACGGCGGGAGCCTGCTACTGCGGGGCAACAACGGCACCGGCAAGTCGAAGGTGCTGGCGCTGATGCTGCCGTTCCTGCTCGACGGGGACCTGGCGCCGTACCGGGTGGAGCCCGACGGTGACCCGCACAAGCGGATGGAGTGGAACCTGCTGCTCGGCGGCAGGTACCCGCACCAGGAGCGGCTCGGCTACACCTGGTTGGAGCTCGGCCGCCGCGACCGCGACGGGGACCGCTTTCTCACCATCGGCTGCGGGCTGAAGGCGGTCGCCGGGCGGGGCATCACCCGGCACTGGTTCTTCGTCACCAGCCAGCGGGTCGGCGTCGACCTGACGCTGGTGGGTGCGACCGGCACGACGTTGACCCGGGAGCGGCTGCGCGACGCGGTCGGGCCCGCCGGAATGGTCTACGACCGGGCGGCGGACTACCGGCGGGCCGTGGACGAGGCACTGTTCGGGCTCGGCAGCCGATACGACGCGTTGGTCTCCCTGCTGATCCGGCTGCGCCAGCCGCAACTGTCGAAGCGGCCGGACGAGAAGAGCCTGTCCCGGGCGCTCACCGACGCGCTGCCGCCGCTGGACGAGAACCTGATCACCCAGGTCGCGGAGGCGTTCCGCAGCCTGGACGACGAGCGGATGACGCTGCGGGAGCTGGCCGAGACGAAACGGGCCGCCGACGACTTCCTCACCCGCTACCGGCAGTACGCGCGGGTCGCGACGCGCCGCCGGGCCGGGCTGCTGCGCCAGCAGCACAGCCGCTACGAACAGCTCGGCAGGGAACTGACGGAGGCGCAGCGGGCCTACGACCAGGCCGACGCCGACCTGACCCGGGCGTTGGCGCGCATCGACGGGCTGACGGAGCGGTCCCGGGAGCTGACCACGCGGCTGCAGGCGCTGCGGGACAGCCCGGAGGCACGTACCGCCGAGCATCTGCGCCGGCTGCAGGGCATCGCCGACGAGCGGGACCGGTTCGCCGTCCGACAGGAGGGGCGGCTGCGCGACCTGGAGGCCGACGTGGCCCGCGCCGGCCGGTCCGCGGAGGACACGACCCGGGAGCTGCAGCAGGCGCAGGACGCCGAGGACGCGGCGCGCGCGCAGGTCGAGCGGGACGCCGCGGTGGCGCGGCTGGCCGACCGGCACGCGGCGCGGGTGGTGGCCGCGCTGCCGGTCGGGCTGGCCGAGGCGGCCCGCGCCGCGGACGAACTGGTCGCCTCGCGGTCGAGTTCGCTGCGGATGCTGGACCGGCTCCGTGACGCCGCCGGCGCGGCCCGGGGTCGGGCGGACCGGGCCCGCGAGGAGGTGGACCGGCTCGACGCCGAGGTGGCCGCCGTGGACCTGCGGATCGCGGAGGCCGAGTCGGCCGCGACGGAGGCGGGTGAGCTGCTGCTCCGGCGGACCGGGGAGCACCTCGGGGGCGTGGTCGAACTGCCGGTCGGTGACCTCGACGGCGTCCTCGCGGAACTGGAGCAGTGGGTCGGCACGCTGGCGGGAGAGAACCCGGCGGCGCGGGAGACGGCGCGCGCCGCCACGGCCGCGACGGAGGCCCTCGCTCGCGCCGACGCCGCGTTGGAGGCCGAGGAACGCGAGGTCCGCGACGGTCTGCAGCGGGCCGAGGCGGAGCTGCGCCGGCTGGAGGCGGGAACGCATCAGCCGCCGCCCGTGCCGCACACGCGCGCCGACGAGGCGCGCCGGGACCGGCCGGGCGCGCCGCTGTGGCGGGTGGTGGACTTCGCCCCGGAGGTGCCGGCGTCGGATCGGGCCGGCATCGAGGCGGCCCTGGAGGCGGCCGGCATTCTCGACGCGTGGCTCGACCCCGACGGGGCGCTGCGCGACCCGGTCAGCGGGGACACCGTGCTGCGGCCCGGCGGGGCGGCGACATCGAACCTGGCCAAGCTGCTCCGCCCGGCGGTCGACCGGGCGGACCCGGCCTGCGCGGCGCTGTCGGACGAAGCAGTCACCGGTGTGCTCGCCGCGATCGGCCTCGGCGCCGACGCAGCGGTGACCTGGGTCGACGTGACCGGCGCGTTCGGCAACGGGGTCCTCGCCGGACGGTGGGCCAAGCCGGCGGCGGAGCACATCGGCGACAGTGCCCGGGAGGCGTCCCGCCGGGCGCGGATCAACCAGCTGCGGCAGGAAGCCGAGGAGCTGTCGGCGCGGCTCGCGGCCGTCGCGGGCCAGCGCGGCGAGCTGCGCCAGCGGCGGGAGCGGGTCGTCGCCGAGGCGCGGGCGCTGCCGTCGGACCAGCCGCTGCGGGAGGCCCACACCCAGGTACGCGGCGCGTACGAGACCCGCCGCGGCATCGTCGGCCGGCGGGACGAGGCAGATGCGGCGCTGGGCCGGCGGCTCGCCGAGGCGGAGGCCGCGCTGGCTGAGGCGACCGAGTTCGCCGACGACGTCGCCCTGCCGTACGACGTCGAGGAGCTGGCCGCGGTGCGGGACGGGCTACAGTCGTACCGGGTGGCCCTGGCCGCCTGGTGGCCGACCGTAAAGGGCGTGCGTGTGGCGCGCGGCCGCCGGGACGAGGCGGCCGGGCTGCACGAGGAGCGGCTGGAGCGGCTGGCGCCGGCAGCGGCCGAGGCGGCCGAGGCGCGGGACGCGGCTCGGGCGGCCCGAGTGGAGTTCGAGACGCTGGACGCCACCGCCGGCGCGTCCGTGGCGGACCTGCAGCGCCGCATCGCGGAGGCGACCGGCCTGCTGGAGGGCTGCGAGCGCGACCGTGAGGAGGCCCGGCGGCAGGAGGCAGCGGCCCGGGACGCCCGGGGTGACGCCGGCGGGCGGCGCAGCCGGCTGCAACAGGAGCTGCACGCGGCGACCGGGGCCCGGGACGCCGCTGTCGAGGGGCTGCGCGCCTTCGCCGGCACCGGCCTGGTCGACCTGGCGTGCCCCGACCTCGAGGTGCCGGACGTGGCGCAGTCGTGGGCGGCGACCCCAGCGGTGGCGCTGGCCCGGGCCGTCGAGCGGGAACTGGCCGACACCGACGACGACGACCGCCGTTGGGATCGGCTGCAGCAGCAGGTCAGCATGGATGTGAAGGCGCTGACCGACGGCCTCCTGCGGCAGGGTCACCAGGTGGTGACGACCATCCGTGAGGAGACGATGGTCGTCGAGGTCAGCTTCCAGGGGCGTAGCCGCCCCGTCGCCGACCTGGCCGCCGCGCTGGTTGACGAGATCGACGAGCGGCAGCGGATGCTCTCCGCGCACGAGCGGGAGGTGCTGGAGACGCACCTGGTCAACGAGGTGGCCGGGGCGCTCCAGGAGCTGATCGTCGGCGCCGAGCGGCAGGTCGCGGGGATGAACGAGGAGCTGGAGGTGCGGCCCACCTCGACCGGCATGCGGCTGCGGCTGCTGTGGCGGCCGACCCGCGACGCCCCGGCCGGATTGGCCGAGCTGCGCGCCAAGCAGTTGCGGCAGAGCACGGACGTCTGGAACGACGAGGACCGCCGCGCCGTGGGCGCCTTCCTCCAGGAGCAGATCAACCGGGAACGGCTACGCGACGACGCGGCGACCTGGTCGGAGCAGCTCACCCGCGCGCTGGACTACCGGGCGTGGCACGAGTTCACGATCCAGCGGCACCAGGACGGGCAGTGGCGCCCGGCGACCGGGCCCGCGTCCGGCGGTGAGCGGGTGCTCGCGGCGAGCGTTCCGCTGTTCGCCGCCGCGTCGTCCTACTACGGCTCGGCCGGCAACCCGTACGCGCCGCGGCTGATCGCCCTGGACGAGGCCTTCGCGGGGGTGGACGACGACTCCCGGGCGAAGTGCCTCGGCCTGCTGGCCACTTTCGACCTCGACGTGGTGATGACCAGCGAGCGTGAATGGGGCTGTTATCCGCAGGTGCCCGGCCTCGGTATCGCCCACCTTGCCCGGCACGACGGCATCGACGCGGTGTTGGTCACCCCGTGGCGCTGGGACGGACGCGAACGGCACCTGTTGTCCACGCCGGAGCGGCGCGCGCCACGGCAGCGGAACCCACAGCCGCACGAGCATCATCCCGAGCCGGAAACGACCCCAGGCCTATGGGACGTGCCGTGACCGACCTGGAACGGCTACGCCGGCAGCTCGGCGGAGCGGAGACCGAACGGCTGTTCCAGCGGTTACGCCGCCGCATCGCCCGGGGACAGCCGCTGACCGGCACCCTGAGCCTGGACGGGCCCAGCCCGGACGAACGGCGGGCGGTGGAACGGGTCCTGGGCCGCCCGCCCGGTCGCGGCAGCACCCTGACCATCAACCTTGACGAGCTGGATCGGATCATCCGGCGCAGCGGAATGCACCCCGGCGGCTTGGCCGGGGCGGTCGAGGCGCTGACCGGAGGCGTCGCGGTGCTCGCCGAGGTGCGGGCCGCCGAGGCCGCCGCCTGGCAGGCCGCCCTCGCACCGCTCGCCGCACTCGGCGGCGTGCGCGCCGAACTGGCCGAATGGTGCGCCGCCTCGGGCACGGCCGCGCTGCTGCGGCGACTGGCCGGTACGCCGCCGGCGGCGGCGCGGCTCGTGGCCGACCTGGTTGCCGTCCTCGCCGCGCTGCCTGCGGACGGGGAACCGCTGGCCCGGATCGCGGCCCGCACCACCGGCGACGCACACGCGCTCGACGCCGGCCGGGCACTGGAGACAGTGACCCGCTCGGCCGTCCGGGCCACCTGGTGGGGGGACGCGCCACTGCCCGAGTCAGCGGCCGAGCAACGCCGGATGCTCTGGTACGCCGCCGGGGTGTTCCTCGACGATCTCTCCTCGACCGTGCTCGCCGTCAACCTGCCCACGATCCCCGGATGCCGGCTGCACGACCTCGTCGCCCCCGCCGCCGCACTCGGGGAGCCGGTCGTCGTGACCCTGCGCCAGCTCGCTCGCGGAGAGCCCCGGTTCGCCGCCCGGACCGTGTACGTCTGCGAGAACCCCACTGTGCTGGCCGCCGCGGCCGACCAGCTCGGTGCGGCGTGCCCGCCGCTGGCCTGCGTCGGCGGCCAGCCCAGCACCGCGGCGCTGCGGCTGCTGGCCAGCCTGGTCCAGTCCGGCGCCCACCTGCGGTATCACGGCGACTTCGACTGGGGTGGCCTGCGGATCGCCAACCTGCTGCACGGCAGGGTGCCCTGGCAGCCGTGGCGCTACAGGACCGCCGACTACCTGGCCGGGGTCGCGGCCCGCACCGCCCAGCCGATTACCGGAGGGTCGCTGAGTGGCACGCCGACCGACGCGGCCTGGGATCCGGGACTCGCTGCGGCGATGCTCGCGGCCGGGGTCCGAGTCGAGGAGGAACTGGTGCTCGACAAGCTGATCACCGATTTGTCGGCGGCGACGGGACATTGAGGTCGCCGCTGTCGGGCCGTAGGCGTTGCGAAACGGCTGCAACCGCACGACGTCAATGAGTCTCGCCCGGGGATCATGGACAGGATCGCAATCGTCGGCTGCGGCGGCAGTGGCAAGTCAACCGTCGCCCGGCAGTTGGCCCGGATCTTCAATTCACCACTGACTCACCTCGACACGATCTACTACGACGAACAGTGGAACCCGGTGCAGGAGCAGTTCGCTGACCAGCAAAGGCAGCTGGTTTCATGGGAGTAGTCCTCGGTGAGGAGTGCGTCGGGTCCGCCTTGGCCGAGGCGGCGGATTTCCAGAGATCGCTCAGCCGCCCCATCCGCAGCCACCCCATCCATACGAGGGAGGTCTGAGATACTAGCATTGCCGCAGTTTGGGACGGCTCTGCTGAAACGAGGCGAAATGCGTTGGCTCCGGCGGTTCCTGGGCGGCGGGCGGGTCCAGCTCGATCCGGGGCGGCAGCAGGCACTGCTACGGGACGTTCAGTACCGGTACGGCGGCCGCGCGGAGATTCGGTTTTCCGAGCAGGTCGAGGCGGTCACCGCAATGCTGAACGGCGACGACGGATTGGTGGTGGCGGCCCGGATCGTGAGCCAGGTCGCCGACGAGGCCCACGCGGACCTACAGGCCCAGGCCAACGAAATACACCGACGGACGGGCCGGCGGCTCGTGGTGCACCGCCGGAACTACCGGCCACTGTGGATGGAGGCCGGCTCAGCCCTGCGGTGGCCACTGTTCACGTTGCCGTGCGGCTTCCACCCGTACGCGCAGGTGGCCGCCGCCGTCGCGGTGGTCGGCGGCCAGGCGCCCCGGCTCGACCAAGTGACCGAACCAAACCCGCTCCTGACCCGCGTGTTCGAGGTGCTCGACCTCACCACCGCCGGCTGGGAGTACGGCCGGGTGCGGATAGACACCGACGCTGCCGCCCTGGCGGATAGACTGATCTCGAGCGCTGGGCAGGTCCTTACAGCCATGGACGACCCGCCCCGGCTGCCACCTCCGGTTCGTGAGTGGATGCGCCGCAACAACACCTTCGACGTGCACGATCCGACCGGCCCTCGGGTGGTAGGCGTGATCAATGTGGGCGCGAGGATGCGGGAGTGTCTCCTGGCCTGAAGAACACCGAGACCATGTCAACGAGCAACGCGCTCGGCTCGTCCAGTCGCCGCTCCCCGACCTACTCGACAGTCTCCTGGCCCACATCGGCCTGAGCCTTGAACCCGACTCAACCTAACCATTGAGATACTTCTATAGCTGTCAAGGGGTGTTGGTAGCTGGGTGTGCGCCGGTCAGGGTTCTGAAGAGTTGCCGGCAGATGTAGCGCTTGAGGTTGCGCATGACCTCGCGTTTGGTGCGGCCTTCAGCGGTGCGGCGGGTGACGTAGGCGCGGGTGCGGGGTCGTGGTCCATGCGGACGGTGTAGAGGGAGCTGCAAGATCAGCTTGGAAAAGGCTCAGTGCATACGGCTGCTCATCGCAGCCGATCATGACACGCCGACGCGATCCGAGGCATCCGCTCATCAGCACCAGAGTGCGCCGGAGGCCGTCGAGTCGAGCGCACCCAGAAGCCGGCACCTTCGGAGCCGCCGAAGGGGTCACCAGGCAGGTACCCCCGATCAGCGCACTGTCGGCGCCGGGGCTGGGACGCGCCGGTAATGCGCTGGGGACGCCGCGGTCTCCGCCTGGATCGTCAGCTACGGTTCGTGGTCACATAGTCGCGGGAGGCGGTGAATTTCTCGACCGGGTCGCCGAGGATCTGCCACGGCCACTCGGTAACCAAGCCGTCCAGCAGCGCGAACGCGTGCCCGGCCGCGTCGAACTCGTCGGCCAGTTCCAAGGCCATCGCGAATGTCGCCACCCGGGGCGCCCAGCCAGGGCCGGCGGGGATGTAATCCGGGTGAAAGATCGAGTTATCCGCCGCGGTCAGAAGTTCGGCACGGACCTCGTCGGAGACGATGTACTCGTTGCCCACCTCCCGTTCAGTGGCGTGCCACTTCTCGATGTGGGCGACGGCCACCAGTTCGTGCAGGAGGCTGTTCGGTCCGGCCGCCGTTGCGGCGCCCCGGGCGAAGTCGAACATCTCCTCGTGACTGCCGGACCATTTTGCACACAGATACTGCAACCGCTGCTCGTGCGCGACCACGTGCCCCGGGTGTAGTCGAGTCACCGCTTCGAAGCGCTGCCGGGCCTCCGCCGACCCAACGCCCAGGCCCCGTGAACTGGTGACCAGCCATGCCCGCGCGGTCACGTTATCCGGTTCGCGGGTGAGTACCCTTTGCAACAACGCCTCGGCGTAGTGCAACCGCTCATGGAAACCCTTGAACTGGGCAGCAGTGGTGTATTTCGCCCGCTTGCCACCGCGTGCCTCCCACGCCCAGTGCACGGCGTGACAGCCGGCGACCAGCACGGGCAGAGTCGACTCAGGCTCGGCGTCGATCCAATCGCCGACCCAGTCCTGGATCCCGTCGACCCCGCCGACTGCCTCCATCAGGAAGGCCATCTCATCCGGATCGGCCGCCATGTCGAGCAGTTCCCGGGCGAACTTCCACTTGCGCTTCTCCAGCGCCCGGATCAAGGCCTTCCGGTGTGGGTCACCAAAGGTCGGGTCCAGGACCGGATCCTTTGGTCGCTTCGTAAACGGCCACATGCAACCCAACCCCCATGTCGTGCGCCGTACCGGCCGCCGATACTAGATGATCAGATTCGGCCGCAACTGACCGGTGCCGACCGTCGCCGTGAGGCCGGGCGCGCGTTGTCGGTGGCAGATGCGGATGTCGGATCTGCACTGACCGTCGAATGCTGCTGGTACCTTGCCTCCGCTGATCCGTGCTCGACCAGATTGGGGATACTTGTGGCTGAGGTGGCGCTGCGACCAATCGACGACTCCAACCTCGATGCCTTGTTCGAACAGATGCGAGATCCGGAGTCGGTCCGGATGGCTGCCTTCACTACCGAGAATCCCGACGACCGCACCGCATTCGATCGTCACATGGCGAAGGTCAGGACGTCGCCTGAGGTGACCACGCGGGCTATCACCGTCGACAGACGGCTCGTTGGCAGCATCGCCAGCTTCGTCATGGAGGGCGACACCGAGGTCACGTACTGGATCGACAGGCTCTTCTGGGGGCAGGGCATCGCCAGCCGAGCGCTTGCCCTGTTTCTCGAATCGGTTCCCGTCCGGCCTGTGTTCGCCCGCGCCGCCAGTGACAACCGAGGATCGCTCAAGGTGTTGCAGAAGGCAGGATTCGCGGTCATAGGAACGGAGACCTCGTTTGCCAATGGGCGCAACGCGGAGATCGAAGAAACGATCCTGCGCCTCGATGGGCATGCGAATGCCGCGCCATCCGATGCATCGAGCGGAGAGAGGCCGACCTACTGATCTCGGCACGTCGGTGCGCCGCCACCCTTGGCAGCCGGCTGCGCTGCGTGACGCGCGGTTCACGGCAGAGTCGGACGTCCGAGAGCCTGGTCGAACGCGCGCGTCGCGGCAAGAGAGTGCGCTTGATCTTGGCGTCGTCATGCTAGTCAAGGCCTGCTGCTGCCATACGGTATGGCGATGCAGAGGTTAGCGTTGTTCGATCTCGACAACACCCTCGTCCAGCGCGATCGGGCATTCGCCGCCTGGGCACAGGAGTTCACCGCAGAGCATGACCTTGACCCCAAGTGGGCCACCTGGCTGATCTTCGCCGACGCGCATCACGACGGCCCGATGGACACGTTTTTCGACATCGTCCGCGACGAGTTCGCCTTGACCACTCCCGCAGACGAGTTGTGGCGACAGTACCGACACCGCATGCCACAACTGGTCTCATGCTCCGCCGAGGACCTCGCGGGGCTGGCCAAGCTCCGCCGTCAGGACTGGAAGATCGGGATCGTCACCAACGGCATGACCGACAACCAGCTCGGAAAGATTCGCAACACCGGCCTGGACCGGAACGTCGACGCCTGGTGCATCTCACACGACGTCGGCATACGCAAGCCCGACCCACGCATCTTCCAGCTCGCGGCCCACCGCTGCGGCCTCACTCTCGACGGCGGCGGGTGGATGATCGGCGACAGTCTCATCCTGGACATCGCCGGTGGTGCCGGCGCCGGCCTACGGACGGTGTGGATCCCCGAGCCCCGCCTCGCCCGTCAGCACGCCACATACGGACCGGACTTCTTCCTCCCGCCCGCACCCGACGCCACTGTCATGTCGGTCGCCGAAGCTGTCGACGTGCTACTCACGGCCGAGTGACCGGCTGCTAGCCCTGCCCTGCTGGTCAGCGAACGCCCTGCGCGGCAGTGAGCGGTCGTCTCGGCCTACCACCTTGCACGGCTTAAGACGTCACCGGGCTTGGTCCAGTCGGCTTCCTCGAACTGACCGTCGAGGAACTGCGCGGGGTGCGAACTGGCTTGCCCTCCTCCACGCCGGACAACTCGATGTCCGCGCGCCGCCGCGATGCTCCCCGGCCGGTCGCCGGCGTAGCGGGGATGTCTCGTGCCGATGCAGGCTTCTCACACCCGCACGCGGGGATCGGCCAGCACGTTGGCGACCGCGGCCGTCATCCCGTCAACGCACAGCGTCGGCGCGCCGACCATGAACTCCTCCCGGTCGAGCCACTCCACGCGCTCGACGCCCGGCGCGGCCAGGATGCCCACGTCGAGCTGTAGCGACGCGTGGTCGTCGTAGTATCCGCGGGCGGCGTCACCGACCCAGAGGGACCAGTGGTATCCGGTGCCGCCCCGCTTTCGGTCCGCCTCCGTGAGCGGGTCGGTCTTGAGGTCGCCGGTGTCAAGCAGTTCGGCGACGGTCATGGGTTCCAAATCCGGATGGGCCGGCGGCAGCACCACCTCGAGGAGGTGTTCGAGGTGAACGGTGCAGGTACAGTTCCCCCGCTGCGGAGGAGTCCAACTGTCGACCATCACAGCACTCTACGGCCCCGGCTCATCCAGTCGTCATCTCATGTCTCTGCTTTTGCCATGCAGACTCGCCGTGACTTGTACTGGCCCCGTCAGCGCGCACGACGGGCGGCAGATCCGGATGACAGCTGGCGAGGCGGACAGCTACGCGTCATTGTTGCGCGATGATCACCATCCAACGAGTGCGGGTGCGGTGGAGCGCTGCGGCACGCGGCGCTCAGCAGGCCGACCTCCGTCGTGGCCTGAGCTGCCCGGTGCCCCTTCCTGCCTCACTACCGATGTGCGACGTGGCCGTGCACGAGGTGCTGTATGACGAGGCGACCGGCTACGTGCGCCATGACGAGGTTCTCAGTGGGGGCGTGGAGCGAGCCCGCGACGTGGGCTTGTGGCTCACCCTTGAGGGTTCCGCGGTGATCGTGGAACGACTGCCAGGCCGGGCGGCATTTCCCCGCGACCGTGGTACAGCCCGCCTGTTCCCACTCGCATCGGGGCAGGTGGGCCGCTACCGGGCCAACTTCCGGTTCACGTTCACCCAATGCGCCTGCAATCCCAGCTGGTTCTACGAGGACTGGGCAGTGCACGTCACCAATGGCCCAGTGGAGCCCGAAAGGTTCATCCAACGCGAACCGGACCATGACGCCGACAACCGCGTGCATCTCTACGGCGGCACGATCAGGCCCGCCGGAGGCAGCCGTCACCGCTAGGATCGGTCGGCGCGCAGCCAGCGGCAGATGAGTGCGCCTGGTCCTCGAACCGCGTCCACTGGAAACTGAAGCCGACCAGAATCGCCTGCTTCGAGGCCAACCCGGCCAACCACGATGTTCTGATCGGGCCCGGTGACGAATGCGTACGGTCCCGCGGCGACGTCATCGAACACCAAACCACCTGCGAAGAACTACGTGACGAGATCCAGCAACGGTGCACCCGGGCACTTGCGTTCGCCGCGCCCGCGATCGCGCTGCCACCGATCCTCGTCGACGTGCGGTGGCGGATTCGCCGCAGGCCGGCACCGACGACACACTGACTCCACGCTCCCCCACCCTGATCGCGGCATGAGCGGATACCAGGTGCCCTCGGCCGTGGTGCATGATTGTCATCGTGTCCGGGCCTTCCGCCGCAGTTCTGCTGCCCGTCGAGTGGACCGCTGACGACGTCAGGGCATTCCGGGTGTGGCTGTCGGAGTCGCTCAGCCCGGACAGAGATAACTGGTGGGCACTTCGGGAACCGCGCAACCTCGGCATGGCGAAGCCGTCGTCGAAGACCGGGCCGATGCTCATCGAACCCGATGCTTACGAATGCGACGACGCTGATGAGGCGGTCTGCTTGACGCGCGCGGCCGGCTTCCTCCCGATCACCGAGATCGTCCTGGCCGCAGCAGTCAACGGCAAGGATGACCACCGGTTTCTCGCCCAGCTCGCTGTGACGATAGCCCGCCAATACGGCGGCCTCATCGATCTCGATGGCCCGCTTCCGGTACCTCCACCGCCGGGCGTCTCCGCTCTATCGACTCTGCAGTCCGGCCCTGGTCGCCGACGATGGGAGGATCGTTCCCGGGCAACTATCGCCACGCTTTCCGGAAGGTGGCACGAGATTCCCTACCGGACGGCGTGGGATGAGGTTGCGGTCCGCCATGTCGTCGATGCCGATCTCCTCGCCTCCTGGCTGCAGCACCCGCTCTTCCAGATGGTGAAGTGACCAGGTCTTGCCGGACATCCGCTCATCGGCTACATGAGCGGACACCTGGTGGGGACCGCCGCCGTAGGCATCAAGGTGTGTTGCCGTCTCCACAGGCCGGACGCAGCAACCCCGTGGACCAGGCGTCCACTGGGGTGCTCGGCGGGCCTCGCCTCTGAGATCAGCAACGGTCTAGCGGCCTGATGAGGTCGGTCCCCAGTCTTCGGCGCGGGTGAGGCCTAGGGCTGACAGCGCGTCGGCCACCGCCGTCCGGTGTATGGCCTTCACGTCGGCGGCCAGCGTCGGCGCACTGTCGGTGATGGTGACCGGGTATGACGTCAGCGGGGCGGTGCCGGAGTGGGCGACGGTCAGCTCACCTTCGCCTCGCCCCGCGGTGAGGTCGAGGTGGGTCAGGCGCAGGGCGTAGGACGGCACCTGACCGGTGGCGTAGCCGTCGAACGGCGAGCGGACGGCGATCGTGCCGTCGAGGCACCACCACGGCGCCGACGGTCGCCCCTGCCAGTGGTGGTCGGCGAACAGCTCGTGCCGCACCGACCGGTACTGCCAGGCCAGCACGACCGCGCGCCGCACGCGGGCGTCCAGAATGCCCAGCCCTTCCGCCCGGTCAGTGGCGGCCAGCAGCGCGGCGAGCCGCTGGCGTACCCAGGGGGCCAGGACCTGCTGCAGCCGGTGCGGCCAGGCCTGCTCGGCGGCCTCGGCGGCGAAGCGCAGCGCCGAGGCCAGCCGGGCCAGGCGGTCATCGACGTCGGACCAGTGCTCACCGGCGCGACCGGTGTGGTCGGGCAGCGCTGTGGCGTGACGACGGGCGACGTACTCGACGGTCGCGCGCAGCGCCCCGCTGGCGGCAAGGTCGACATCCTGTCGGTTGTCGCACCACGACCAGTCGCTCTGATGCCTCAGCATCTCCCGCGCGTAGGGATCGCGCAGCACTTCCTCGCCGTGGTCACCGTGAGGGGGGCGGGTGGCCGCATCGACCACCTCGGCGGCGAACAGCAACGCTTCGGCGTACCTTGTCGACGCGGACGACACATCCACCTGCGTTACCTCCCCCTTGCGGTGACACGATGCCACAACCACGCGACTCGCCACGTCCACTCCAGACGGCATTCGCGCTCTGCGGAGGGGATACGGCCCGCGGTCATGGCAGTCCGCCGCTTGACCGCTGCCCATCCCTCCGAGCTGGCGTCGGCCCATGCCTGGCTCCACGCCGGAGCCGGTGGTGCTCACGTCGGCAAGGTTGCTCCGAAGCTGGCTGGCGAGTGTGCTGGTTGCTTCCTGGGGTTCGACGTCGAGGTCGGCCAGGGCTTTGGTCAGGGCACGCAGGAGGGTGCGGATGCCGCGCACCACCACCCGAGCCCGGCCACCGCCGCGTCGCCCGCCGCCACCGCTTCCGCCACCGTCAGAGCCAGTCGTACGTCCAGCCGCGCACGCGGGGCCCCCGGCCTCCTAGAGGGTGGAGGAGACCGGGGGTTCCCGGGTCGGCAGCGGTCAGGCGGTGATGCGGTTCTTCGCCGGCTCGGGAGCGGCGAACGCCTCGGTGGCCGGGGTGCGGAAGGCGTGCACCAGGCCGGCGATCGACAGCAGCAGGAGCAGCCCCGCCCCGATGAACGTCACCAGAGCGGCCTGCTCGGCCTTACGGCCGAACTCGCTGAAGCCGTACGAGGTGAGCAGCATGCCGCGCAGCGTCTCGCCCTTGAATACGGTCTCCCGCTGGCCGCTGACCTCCGCCAACTGCTTCTGCAGGTCGGCCAGGGCCGGGTCGTTGGTCTGCGTGGCCTGCTCGACCTTGGCCCGCAGCTCGCTCTCCGGCGCGCCGAGGTCGGCGTACGTCTTCCCACCGGCCATGGACTTCAGGTGCAGCCCGATGAACTCGTTGGCGTAGCACTCGGCCTGCTTGCCGGTGGTCATCTTCTGGCCGGCGTACTCGACCAGGCAGTCCGCCTTCTTCTCCTCGTCGGTCAGCTTGTCGGCCGGCTTGAAGGTGATGTGCTGCGCGCCGAGCTGGTCGCGTACGTAGTCGTTGGCGAAGTTCGCGTTCGTGGTGAGGACGAGGCCGGCGATGAGCAGCAGAACGGTCAGGCCCAGCCCACCGATGCTGAAAAGTAGGTCCAGGGTGCGTCGCTTCATGTCGGAACTCCTGTGAGGATGGCAACGTCCGTTGGTGTCGCGTCTCATCCTGGCTCACCACGGCGGTCCCTAGTCAGGGCCAAACCCCCTGTCCGGTCCGTGACCTTCGACTCCCCCGCCCGGGCCGTCCGGCCACCTCAGGGCCATTCGTCGGTCAGGTCGCCGTCGCTCACGGCGGGCCCGTCGTCGACGCACGGCTGGCGGGTCGCCATGCGTCCACGGGGTCTCCTCCGGCGTCGAAAACGCCCCGGCCGGCAGGAACGCGTCGGACAGGGTGGTGTGGCAAAGCCACTCGCCCACCTCGGGCACGGCGCCCGGCGGGTCGGCCCCCCGCCCATCCCGCCGGAGAGCTCCAGCACCGCCTCCGTCCTGCCGTCCGCGGCCGGGGTCAGGAAGATCACTCTCGCCTTCTGCGCCGGCCGGGTCGGCGACCACAGCCTCGAGCATGGCCGCATCGCCGACAAGTTCCACTCGCGGACCGACCGGCGCCTGGCCATCCCGCACGGCAGTGAGCCGCCGTTCGGGCGGACGCCGCCCGCCGGGCCGGTGTCCCTACTGCCGGTCGTACCGGATGTGGTCAGGCTCGACGCCGAGGTCGACCAGGCGGTGGGCCATCTCCGTGACCATGGCCGCCGGTCCGGCGAGGTAGGCGTCGTGTCCGGCCCAGCCGCCGTAGCGGGTCACGACGTCCACCACCGTGCCGGGTTCGTACGGGCCGGCGTCACCGTCGGAGACCGCCAGCACCAAGCGGAGCCACGGGAAGCGGTCCGCGAACGAGCGGAGCGATTCGAGATCGTACAGGTCGTCCCGAGTGCGGGCGCCGAAGAACAGCCAGGTTGCCGGCGGGCTGGCCAGACGGGCCAGCCCACCCAGCAGCGCCCGGATCGTGGCCAGACCGGTGCCGCCGGCGACCAGCAGTACGCGATTACCCGGGGCGGTTGCGAGGGTCGTGATGCCGCGCGCCGGGCCGAGCCGCAGCACATCACCCACGGCGCTCTTGTGCACCAGGACGTCGCTGAGCCGGCCGACGCCTGTCGCCCGCACATGGAACTCCAGCACCCCGTCACCGCCGGGTGGGTTGGCTATGGAGTAGGACCGCCAGGTGCGCGGGAGCCGCCCAGATCCGACGGTGGCGTACTGCCCGGCCCGGTAGTCGTACGCCTCGGCGGTGCGTACCCGCAGGACTGCCAGGTCGGGGCCGCGCAGCTCGTGGTGGACCACGGTGCCGTTGAAGTACGGCGGAGCGGAGAGCTCCCCCGTGGCGGCGTTGCTCATCACGCCGGCCAGGAACCGGTACGCCCGTGACCAGGCGTCGTCGTGTTCGGGACACCAGCCGGCACCGGCACGGGACCGCAGCGCCTCCATCAGCGCCGCACCGAACGGCTGGTAGTGGCTGGCGCGTACGCCGAGCTTGCGGTGCGCCCGGCCAAGCTCCTCGAAGACCGGCACGATGACCTCCGGCTGGTCCAGCCCCTCGATAAGCTGCCGCACCGACCAGGTGAGCTGGTCGCGTTGGGCCGCGAGCGAGTCGGGGAACAGCGACCTCAGGTGCGATCCGTCCCGGAACAGCGCCGCGTACAGGTACGTCAGCGTGTCGGTGAGCGGCTCCAGCAACGCGAGGCTCTCCCGCAGCAGCCGCTGGTCGTCCACTCGTTGCGGCCACGCCGCCAGCAGCGCCCCGGCGGACGCCTCCCGCTCGTCCGGCGCCGGCACGTCCCCGCGCATCCTCCGGCGCAGCACCATGGAGTGGTGCAGGCCGAGCAGATCGTGGTAGTCGTACGCGTGGTCCCTCTCCCTCATCGTCACGCCGGCATGCTAGGCGCGGCCCGCCGGCGAAGTGCCTCTCATCAGGACAAATGTGCGATCTACCACCGCTTGTAGTAGTCGGGGCGGACGGCCCTTCCACGACCGATCCAGTCGTGCTATCGGAATGCGGCCAGTGCTCCGCCCTGCAGGGCGGGGGTGAAGGCCCGTGCTGGAAGGGCCGTCAAGGCCCGGGCAGTGTCTTAGACCGGGCGGTTCTGCTGCTCGATGTACGGCGGCGCCGAAGCCGACGACCGCGGTCCCGCTGGCGATGGTCGCTGCGCGGAGCAGCGTTGCTCGTTGACCTTGGGCTGGTGCTGTCGCCGACAGTGTGCGCGGCGCTTGACTGGCAGGAGCGACGCAGTTGATCGGAGCAAGCTCCCTTGGCGTTGGTGGCTCAGCGTGACATGGGTCAGGTTCTGCGGACTGCGCTGGTGAAGCCGGCGATGAAGAGGGTGGCGAAGGTCCAGGCGAGCAGTTGCAGGAACCAGCTGGCGATGGTGAGGGTTTGGCCGGCGGGGGTGTCGGTGGGTTGGCAGCGGTCGCGGGCGCCGGTCTTGATCAGTGGGGTACCGAGGTCGAGGCCCACGCCGATTTCGTCGATGGTGGTGCAGGCGGTGGCTGCGACTTCTCCGGTGACCGCCGGCTTCTGGGCGAGGCCGCCGTGGTGGCCGATGGTGACGCTGAGGGTGACTGCGGTCGCAAGCGTGGCGAGGAGCAGGAGCAGGGCGCGCCAGGGCTGGTAGCCGTATCCGAGGGTGATGCCGGTGAGGCGGCCCCAGGCCCGTTCGGAGCCGGCCAGTCCGGCGCGCTGGATCTGGTCGCGGCGTTGGGCGATGAGGATGGTGCGGGCGTCGCGGTCGTGGCCGGCGGCGCGGTAGGCGGCGGCGAGGTGCTGGTAGGGCTGGGCTGCGTAGCGGGGGGTGTGCTCGCGCAGCAGGGTCAGCCAGCGCGGCAGTGACGCGGGCCGCGGCAGTCCGCTGTAGGTGAGCCCGTCCAGCTCGACCAGTGATCCCTGGTCCGGTGCCGTGTGCGTCGTTCGGTCGGTGTCGAGGCGGAGCGTCCCGCCGATCCGCGTACCGGTCAACATCAGCACCGCCTGGCCGTCTGCGCTGGTGGCGGTGAACCCGTCGTCCAGGAGCACGTCCTGGTCGACGCGGAGGCCGTCGGTGTTGAGGGCGGGTCCGGTGGTGTTCTCCAGCCGTGCCCCGCCGCAGTACAGGACGCCGCCGATGTGGGCGCCGGGCAGCTGGATCGTGCCCAGCTCGCTGGCGCTGGTGGCGGTGAACCCGGCGTCCAGGGCCACGTCCCGGTCGACCTGGAGGTGGTCGGCTTCGAGGGCGGGTCCGATGGTGTTCTTCAACTGTGCCCCGGTGCAGTCCAATGTGCCGAGGTGGGCACCGAGCAGCCGGATGGTGCCCTGCTCGCTGGCGCTGGTGGCGGTGAACCCGTTGCGGAGCAACACGTCCTGGTCGACCTGGAGCCGGTCGGCGTTGAGGGCGGGTCCGGTGGTGTTCCGCAGCCGCGCTCCGGTGCAGTTCAGTTGGCCGCCGAGGTGGGCACCGAGCAGCCGGATCGTGCCTCGCTCGCTGGCGCTGGTGGTGGTGGAGCCGCGCAGGAACACGCTCTGGTCGACCCGGAGGCCGTCGGCGTCGAGGGCGGGCCCGGTGGCGTTCTCGAGCCGCGCTCCGCTGCAGTCCAGTGTGCCGAGGTGGGCAGCGAGGAGCCGGACCGTGCCCTGCTCGCTGGCGCTGGTGGCGGTGCTCCCTTCGAGCGAGAGCACCCGCGCGGCAAAGCGTGTGGCGTCGACTGGTGCGTCGTCCGAATCTGCCGCTTGCTCGATGCGGCACCCGGTCATGGCAACCGCCGACAGTCGGGCGTTGCGGAGATTCACGCCGCTGGGGAGTAGACAGTCGCGCAGCTCCAGCGCCAGGTCACTGGTGATGTTCTCCAGATCGATCTGGCCGGCGATCCGGGCTCCGCGTAGCCGCAGGCCGTGTGGGTCGGGCTCGCCGACCAGGCGGCCGCGGACGAGCTCACGGATGACCGAGGCCGAGACCGTCCGCTCATCGCCCCAGGACCGCATCGCTGCCTCGTCGACCGGCCCGTCACCGGCCAGATCGAGCACCTCGCCGCGGGCGACGGACTTGATCAGTCGCTGCTCGACACGACTGTGCGCTCGACCGTCCGCGTTCCTCACCCGCTGGCGACTCACTGACGTCATGGCACCAATAATGGACAGCCATGCCATCCCGCGATCCCCCGGACCGGGCCACGGCCCGCGACCCGCCAGTCGTTCCGCGTCGCGGACGATGGGAAAAGGACGCGGCGGATCAGCTCAGCGGCCCGCCCGCCCCGCCGGATCCGATGGCAGCTCGCCCGGCCCCTGCCGCGCCCACCAGCGCCACGAGGTCGTCGAGGGTGTCCAGGGTGCGGCCGGGACCGTTCAGGTCCACCTCGACGCCGTACTCCAGCTCGATCGCGTCGACCAGGCGCAGCAGGCCGAGGGAGTCCACGCCGAGTGCGACCATCGACCCGCCGGCCAGCACGTCGGCCGCCGCGACCTCGCCGGCCGTAGCCTCGCTCACCAGTTCCGCGATCCGCTCGCGCAGGTCGGTGCTGCTGTCCATGTCAGAACTCCTTTGCGGACTGCCGGACGATCTCGGCGATCTCGGCGATGGTCGGGGTGTCGAAGAAGTCGTCCAGTGGCACCTCGACCCCGAGCCGCTGCTGGATCCGGCCGCTGATCCGGGTGATGCTCAGCGAGTGCCCGCCCAGGTCGAACAGGTCCTCGTGCACACCGATGTCGGGGACGCGCAGCACCTCCTGCCAGATCTGGCGCAGTTGCTCCACCACCGGGTCGTCGCCGGTTCCGTCGGCGGCGGACCCGCCCGGGGCCGCGCCGACCGGTTCCCGGGGCGCGGGGGCGGGCAGTGCGGCCCGGTCGACTTTCCCGTTCGGGTTCAGCGGCAGCCGGTCGAGCGTCACGAAGTCGGTGGGCAGCACGGCCTGCGGCAGGCTCAGCGCCAGGTGCTGTCGCAGCTCCGCCGGCTGCGGGGCGGCCCCGGCGCGGCACACCACGTACGCGACGAGGCGCGGCTCGTCCGCGTCGTGCCGCAGCGCGGTGGCCGCCGCGGCCACGGCCGGATGATCGAGGAGCCGGGCGTCGATCTCCCCCAGCTCGACCCGGTGCCCCCGGATCTTGACCTGGTCGTCGATGCGACCGAGGAACTCGATCCGCCCGTCGGGCAGCCACCGACAGCGGTCGCCGGTGCGGTAGAGCCGCTCGCCGGCCCGCCCGAACGGGTCCGGGACGAACCGCTCGGCGGTGAGGTCGTCCTGCCCGAGGTAGCCGGCGGCCAGCCCTGCGCCGGCCAGGTACAGCTCGCCGGGCACCCCGAGCGGCACCGGTCGGCGGGCCTCGTCCAGGACGTACGCCCGCACGTTCGGCAGCGGCCGACCGATGGTGACCTCGTCGGGACCGGCGGGGATCTCCGCGATGGTCGCGTAGACGGTCGCCTCCGTGGGCCCGTACCCGTTGACCAGGCGGGCGGTGCGGGCCCGCAGGTCCCGCGCGAGGGCGACCGGCAGCGCCTCCCCGCCGGCGACCGCGACCAGCGGCGCCGGTGTGCCCCCGGCGTCCGGGGCCGGAACGCCGAGACCGGCGTCCAGCAGCACCCGCCAGCCGGACGGGGTGGCCTGGGCGTGGGTCACGCCGGTGTCGCGGACCAGCCGCAGCACGCCCGCGCCGTCCAGCGCGCCGACCGCCGAGGCGACAACGACTCTGCCGCCGGTGACCAGCGGCAGGAGCACCTCCACGGTGGAGATGTCGAACGACAGCGACGTCAGGTGCAGCCACCGGTCCCGTGGCCCGCTGCCCAGCAGGTCGCGGACGCCCAGCAGCAGGTTCGCCAACGCGCCGTGCCGCACGGCCACGCCCTTGGGTCGGCCGGTCGACCCGGAGGTGTAGAGCACGTACGCGAGGTCGTCGGCGTGCGGCGGCCCGTCGGCGGGTCCGGTCGGGACCGGGCCGTGAAGCAGGTCGGTCCCGTCGAGGGCGAGGGTGGGCCGGCCCGTCTCGACGGCAGAACCTGTCACGACCAGCGCCGGGGCGGCATCGGCGAGGATCGCCTCCCGCCGGGCCGGCGGGTTGCCCGGGTCGACCGGCAGGTAGGCGGCGCGGCAGCGCAGCACCGCCAGCACGGTCACCACCGCCTGCCAGGAGCGGTCCAGCGCGACGGCCACCAGCGTGCCGGGGCCGACCGCGCGCTGGCGTAGCAGCGCGGCGAGCCGGAGGACGGCGGCGTCGAGCTGGGCGTAGGTCAGCGTCATGTCGCCGTCGACCAGGGCCGGCGCGTCCGGTTCTGCGGCGACCCGGGCGGCGAACAGGGCCGGCACCGTCACGGCGGGATACGCCCGGACGGTGTCGTTGACGGCGCGGGTGACCCGGTCGAGTTCGTCGGCGGGCAGCAGCGGCAGGTCCGCCACGGGGCGGTCGGGTTCGGCGACCACCGCGGCGAGCATGGTGCGCAGGTGCCCGCCGATCCGGCGTACGGAGTCGGTGTCGATGGCCGCCGGGCTGTGCTGGAGGCTCACCGTGACGCCTGTCGGGGCGTCGACGATCTGCACGTGCAGGGCGTTGCGGGCGGCGCCGCAGAACAGGGTCCAGTCGACCTCGCTGGCCACCCCGGGGAACGCCGGTTCCGCACCGCGCCGCCGGTAGGCGACGCTGACCGGGGTCAGGGCCGGGGCGGGCCGCAACCCGGACACGGCGTGGGCCAGCGGCACGGCGCGGTGCCGGTACGCCTCGCGCAGGCGGGCCCGGACGGCGAGGGCGTGGTCGCGGAACGTGCCCCGCGCCGGGGCGACCGCGACGGGCAGCTCGTTGACGAACAGTCCGACCCGGTCGGCCTGGTCGGGGGTGCGGGTGGACAGGGCCACCCCGACCGGCGCGCCCTGGTTGCCGTAGCGCTCGAGCAGGGCGTGCAGCACGGCGAACAGCAGCTCGAAGCGGGTCACGCCGATCGACCGGGCGGCCCGGTCGACGCCGTCGATCAGGCCGGCGGGCAGGTCCAGGGGCACGGCCTCGCCGGGCTCCGCGGCGGTGGGCAGCCGACGTAGGCCGGGCAGCACGACGTCTCCGGGGCCGGACCAGTGCCGCGCCCAGTGGTCGCGGGCGGCGGGCAGGTCGGCCGTGACGCGTTGCTGCTCGGCGGCGGCGAGGCCGGCGTACCCGTCGGCGCGGGGTGACGGCGCGGGCGGGCCGCCGGCGCGGGCGGCGGCGTAGGCGGCGGCCAGGTCGCGGACGAGCACGTCCTTGGACGTGCCGTCGAAGGCCAGGTGGTGCGCGGTGACGAGCAGCAGGTGGCTGCCGTCGGTGGCGGTCAGCAGGGTGAACCGGGCCAGCGGGCCGGTGCCCAGGTCGTGCGGGCGGGCGATCTCCTCGGTGACGCGGGCGCCGGTCCACTCGCCGACCGTGACCGCCGGGCGCGTGTCCGCGGGGGCCAGGTGGGGGATGCCGTCGTCGCCGGTGACGACGCGGGCGGCCAGGACCGGGTGCTGTTCGGTCACCGCGGCGCACGCCGCGACGAGGGCCCGGCGGTCGAGTTCGGCGGCGAACCGTACGCCCAACGCCATGTGGTAGGCCGTGCCGGCGACGCCGGCCTGCTCGGTGAACCAGACGGCGTGCTGCGCGGAGGTCGCCTCGGCGGTACCCACATGTGCTCCCATGGTCGTGCTGGTGGTCAGTTGTCGAAGAGGTCGGTGAGCTGCCGCTTGAGCACCTTGCCGCCCTCGTTGCGGGGCAGCCGGTCCAGCAGCAGGAGTCGGGCGGGCAGCTGGTAGTCGGCCAGCCGGTCGGCGAGGAAACCGCGCAGCACCGGCAGGGACAGCCCGTCCGGGCCGGCCGGGGGGCGTGGCACGACGGCGGCGGCCACGACCGAACCGAGCACCGGGTGCGGGACGCCGACGACGGCCGCCTCGGCGACCAGGGGGTGCTCGTGCAGGGCGGCCTCGACCTCGATGGTGGAGACCTTGAACGCGCCGGTCTTGACGACGTCCTGGTGCCGGTCGGTGAGGTACAGGTAGCCGTCGGCGTCCATCCGGCCGACGTCGCCCATCCGGACCCACCCGTCGCGGAAGGTGGCCCGGTTGGCCGCGTCGTCGCGGTAGTACGCGCGGGGGTGGGGGGCGCGCAGCCACACGTCGCCGGTGGCTCCGGCCGGCAGCGGGTTCCCGTCGGCGTCGGCGACCATCAACTGCCCACTCACCGGCCGCCCGACCGCGTCCCGGCGGGACGGGTCGTAGATCATCGTGGTCTGGGCCGGGGCCGCCTCCGTCGACGTGTAGTAGTTGACGATCGTGGCCTGCGGGAACGCCTCGGCCAGCCGGGCCGCGACCGCGGGGGCGAGCGGGGCGGCGGTGGAGCCGATGAGCTGCACGGCGCCGGTGTCCCGCCCGCGCAGCGCCCCGGAGTCGAGCAGCTCGACGGCGATCGACGGGACGACGAAGACGGTCCCGGTGCCGGGCGTCTCGATCAGCCGGGCGAACCGGGCCGGGGTGAACCGGGGCAGGGTGAACGCGGCGGCCTTCGCGGTGAGCGCGTTGGCCAGCATGGTCTGCCCGGCGTTGGTGCCGATGGCGAACGCGTGCAGGAACCGCTGCGAGTGGGCCAGCGCCAGCCGGCGCGGGTGGGTCGGCGCGCCCACGGTGAGGTTGGCGTGGCTGGCGGCCACTCCCTTCGGGCGGCCCGTGGTGCCCGAGGTGTAGAGGATCTGGGCGAGGTCGCCCGGGCGGGGGCCGGCGGGGTCGAGGTCGGTTCCGGGACCGGCGAGCAGGTCACCGACCGTCCAGGTCGACACGCCGGACGGTACGGGCGGGGCGGGGGTGTCGTCGCCGTGCAGGACGGCGGTGGCCGCGCAGTGGGTCAGCGCGTACCCGAGTTGCCCGGCGGCGAGCCGGTCGGACAGCGGCACGGCGACGCCGCCGGCCCGCAGCACCCCGCAGTACGCCACGGCGAACCGGGTCCAGTCGCGGGCGCCGAACAGCAGGCCGACCCGGTCGCCGCGGCACAGGCCCCGGTGCCGCAGCGCGGCGGCCACGGCGGTCGCGCCGGCGGACCACTGGGCGAAGGTCAGCGTCGCCACGCCGTGCACCTCGACCGCGACCTGGTCGGGGTGCAGGCTGGTGCGCCAGTCGAGCAGCTCGGGCACGGTACGGAGGGTGGCCCGGCCGGTGGTCGTCGCGGTCATGTCAGGCGGCCTTCCGTCCGGTCGTGGCGGCGGGTTCCCGGCGCTCCCGGACACCGGCGACCCGGGCGCGGCGCTCCTCGATGCCGACCAGGTCGTCCGGCGGCGCGTCGGGCACCTCGTCGTCGAACCGGGCGAGGGTCGGCGTGAGCAGCGACACCAGCGCCGTCGCCGCGATGCACACCCCGAACAGCACGTACAGCAGGCCGTGGCCGCGGCCCGGGCCGACGCCGATCACCGCGCCGACCGTGGCGGCGAGGGCGCCGTCGGGCAGCAGCATCGGCTCGGCGACCCGGGCGGCGAACGGGGCGACGACGCCCCAGCCCAGCGGCAGGGTGGACTGCGCGACCATCTGGTTGAGCGCGAAGACCCGGCCGTGGACGCGCGCCGGCACCTTGGTCTGGATGATCGTGTGGTAGACGCCGTTGACGATGCCGAGGGCCAGGTAGATGCCGAACGCGCCCACGCCGATGAGCAGCAGGTTCGGTCGCAGCCCGGTCAGCACGGCGGCCACCGCGATGCCGCAGGTGCCCAGCAGCACCGCCCGCATCCGGCGTCGGCGGGGGCCGCCCCAGATCAGCATCACCAGGCCGCCGACGGCCGCGCCGACCCCGCCGGCGAGCGCGACCCGGGCCACCTCGTCCAGGTCGGCGAAGCCGAGCACGAGCGGGGAGAGCAGGAACAGCACCGGGAACAGGAAGAAGTTCAGCGCGGCGAAGAACGCCAGCATGGCGCGGAACTCCCGGCGGCGCAGCGAGTACCGGAAGCCGGCGACGATCTCGGCGCCGATGCCCTCGCGCCGTTGCAGCGCCAGGGTGCGCGGGAACCGCACGGCCGCCAGGACACCGATCGCGAACAGGTACGACGCCACGTCGATGAGCAGGATGCCCCGTAGCCCGACGGCCTGTAGCAGGGCCACGGCGAGCAGCGGCACGGTGAACTGGGTGAGGCCGACGGCGGTCTGGGTGAGACCGTTGGCGTGGCCGAGGTAACGCTTGGGCACCAGCTGCGGCAGCGCCGAGACGAACGCGAGGCGCTGGAACGCCAGCGCCACCGACAGCCACGCCGTCAGCGGGTAGAAGTGCCACACCTCGGCCCGGTCGACGAGCACGAGCCCGGCCAGCACCGCGTTGGCGCCGCCGGCGGCCGCGTTGGCGAGCAGCAGGACGCGCCGCCGGCTGGTCCGGTCGACCAGCGCCCCGGCCAGCGGGGCGACGAGCAGGCCGGGCAGCAGGCCCAGCACGGCGAAGAGGGCGAACCGGGCGAGCGACCCGGTCTCGGTGTAGATCCACAGCGGGATCGCGAAGGTGGTCAGCGCGGTGCCCAGGCCGGAGACGATCTGGCCGGTGGCGACCAGGCCGAAGCGGCGCATGCTGGGCGGCGGCGCGGTGTCCGCCGGGGTGTCGGCGCCCGGTGGTGGGGGGCCGGCGGGCCGGTGGGAGACGGCGGCGAGCTGCCAGGCGGGCCGGGCGGCGTCCGGTTCGGCCGGCGCGGGTGGCGGCCCGTCGAGGCGTCGGTGCACGTCGGTGACGATCTCCGCCAGCTCGGCGGCCCGGTACTTGAGGAAGTAGTGCCCGCCCTCGTCGACCACGACCAGGGCGGTGCGGTCGGTGAGGAGGTGCCACTCCCGGTACCGCTCCTCGTGGTAGTCGGTGCTGCGGTCGCGTTCGCCGACCACCGAGATGACGGGCGCGCGCAGCGGGGTGACCCGCTGGCGCATCAGGTCGGTGAAGTAGTCCTCGGAGACCTCGGCGTCGTGGCGCATCGCCCGGATCAGGAACCGGACCTCGTCGGGCGCGAGCGACCCGACGGCGGTGCCCTGCGCCTGCAGCCAGGTGCGGTAGATCCGGTCGCTGCGCAGGCGTTCGGCCAGCCGCAGCCGCAGCAGCGGGCCGAGCGGACCGCCGGCCGGCCGGGCGAACGGGAAGACCGCGCCGAGGTACACCGCGAGCAGGTCCCGGCCGGCGGCCTCCAGCCGGCGGGCCACCTCCACGGCCAGCGCGCCGCCGGGGCCGCAGTGTCCGTAGAGGATCAGTGGGCCCTCCACCCGGGCCAGGATCTCCGCGACGACGTCGGCGGCGACGTCGGCGATGGGCGCGGGCTCGTCGGCGAGGCCGATGTCGTGCCCGGGCACGGCCACCGACAGCAGCCGGTACCCGGCCGGCAGCGCGTCGGCCAGCGGTTGGTACACCACGGCGCTGCCGCCGCCGTACGGAACGCAGACCAGGGTGGCGACCCGCTCGGCGGACGGCACCGGCGGGGTCAGTTCGTGCAGCGGCCCGGCGGGACCGGCGGCGACCCCGGCGACGAGGGCGGCCAGCTCGCGTACGGTGCGGTGGCGGAAGAGGTCCATCACGCTGACCGCCGGCGCTTCGGCGCCCACGACGACGGGCAGCTCCCGGCGCAGCCGGGCCACCACCTGGGTGGCCAGCAGCGAGTGCCCGCCCAGGTCGAAGAAGTCGTCGGTGGCGCCGACCTCGGCCACCCCCAGCACGGCCCGCCAGATGCCGGCCACCAGCGTCTCCACCGGCCCGACCGGCGCCACCCGCTCGCCGCCCGGCGGTGCGTCGGTCGGCTCGGGCAGGGCCCGCCGGTCGACCTTGCCGTGCTCCTGCAGCGGCAGCCGGTCCAGGACCATCCAGCGGGTCGGCACCATGTGCTCGGGCAGCCGGTCGGCGAGGCGGCGGCGCAGGCGCGCGGGGTCCGGCCCGCCCGCGCCGGGTGTCGGCTCCAGGTAGGCCACCAGCCGGTCGTCGCGCAACAGCACCGCTGCCTGTCGTACGCCGGGGCAGTTCCGCAGGGTGGCTTCGATCTCCCCCAGCTCGACCCGGTAGCCGCGAATCTTCACCTGGTGGTCGCGGCGGCCGAGGAAGACCAGTTGCCCGTCGGCGTTCCAGCGGCCCAGGTCGCCGGTGCGGTAGAGGCGGGCGCCCGGGGGTCCGTACGGGTCGGGCACGAACCGCTCGGCGGTGAGGCCGGGTCGGTTCAGGTAGCCGCGCGCGAGCCGGTCGCCGCCGAGGTACAGCTCGCCGGCCACCCCGACCGGCACCGGGCGCATCCGCTCGTCGAGCACGTACACGCGGGCGTGCGGCAGGGGCCGGCCGATCGGCACCGGGCCGGTGCGCGGGCTGTCGGCGACCACCTCGTAGGTGGCCACGCCGACGGTGGCCTCGGTGGGGCCGTAGTGGTTGAAGACCCGGGCCGGGCCGGCGTCGGCGAGCGGGCCGACGCGCTCCAGGTCGGACGCCTCGCCGCCGAGGATCAGCGCGCGGGCGGGCAGCAGCTCGGCCGGCTCAGCGTCGGCGGTGAGCGCCGCCAGGTGCGACGGGGTGATCTTGAGGTAGTCGATGTGCCCGTCGCGCAGCCGCTCGGCCAGTTCGGCGCCGGTGCCGCGGCGGGGCAGCAGGTGCACCGCGCCGCCGGTGGCCAGCGCCAGGTAGAAGAGGGTGACGCTGAAGTCGAACGACATCGACTGGAGCAGCCCGTACCGGGCGGCCGGGGCGACCGCGAACCGGTCGGCCACCCCGTCGAGGTAGCGCAGCGCCTGCCGGTGCGCCACGGCGACGCCCTTCGGCGTGCCCGTGGAGCCGGAGGTGTAGATGACGTACGCGAGGTTCCCGCCGGTCGCCCCGGTCTCCGGTGCGGTGTCGGGCACGGCGGCGGCCTCGACGGCGATCTCGTCGAGGCAGGCGGTCGGGGCGTCGGCGGGCAGCAGGTCCCGCAGGTCCGCGCTGGTGAGCACCACCGTCGGGCGGGCGTCGGCGAGCATCAGGGCCAGCCGGGCGGCGGGCTGCTCCGGGTCCAGCGGCAGGTACGCGCCGCCGGCGCGGAGCACCCCGAGCAGCGTCGCGGCCAGGTCGACGGACTGCTCCAGCAGGACCCCGACCAGCCGCTCCGGGCCGACGCCGCGGGCGCGCAGCACGTGGGCCAGCCGGTTCGCCCGTCGGTCCAGCTCCCGGTAGGTGAGCGTGTCCGGCCCGCAGACCACGGCCGGCGCGTCGGGCGTGGCGGTGACGAAGGGGGCGACGAGGTCGGCCAGGGTGTGCGCCGGGCCGGTGACGCCGGCGCCGGCGGCCGGGTGGTCGGGGCGGTGGTCATGGCGTGCCTGGTCCGCGCCGGCGTCGCCACGCTCGGGCCGGGCGAGGGCGAGCACCCGGTCCCGCTCGGCGGGGCCGATCAGGTCCAGGTCGACGACGGGCAGGTCCGGCCGGGCGACCGCGGCGCGCAACAGCGTCTCGAAGCTGCCGGCCAGCCGGCGTACGGTGGCGGCGTCGAACAGGTCGGTGTTGTGGACGACCATGCAGCGCAGGCCGTCGGCGGTCTCGCCCACGTAGAGCGAGAGGTCGAAGCGGGCGGTGGCGGCGTCGGTGCCGACGCCCTCGGCGTGCAGGCCGGCGGGCCAGCGGTCGCCGCCGTGGGCGTAGTTCTGGAGGGTGAACAGCACCTGGAACACCGGGGAGCGGCTGACGTCGCGGGCGACGTTGAGCTCCTTGACCAGCCGTTCGAACGGGATCTCCTGGTGGGCCAGGGCCCGGACCACGGTGGTGCGGGTGCGCCGCAGCAGGGCCGCGAAGCTGGGCTCGGCGGCCGGGGCGTCGGCGGTCGCGGCGACCGGGGAGAGGTCGGCGCGCAGGGCGAGGGTGTTGACGAAGAGACCGACGAGGTTCTCCAGCTCCGGCACCACCCGGCCGGCGACCGGGGTGCCGACGGCGAAGTCCCGCTGGCCGCTGTACCGGAACAGCGCGGCCTGCAGACCGGTGAGCAGGGTCATGTAGAGGGTGGCGCGGTTGGCGCGGCTGAGCCGGCGCAGGCCGTCGGTGAGGTCGGCGTCGAGGGCGAAGCGGTACGTGGCGCCGGCGTACGACTGCACGGCCGGCCGGGGGCGGTCGGTGGGCAGCTCCAGCGCGGGCACCCCGGCCAGCGCGCGGGTCCAGTACGCGAAGCCGTCGCCGGTGGCCGGCCCGTCGAGCCGGTCCCGCTGCCAGGCGGCGTAGTCGACGTAGTCGACGGCCGGGGCCGGGGGTGGGACGCCACCGTCGCGCAGCGCGGCGTAGGTGGCGGCGAGCTCGCCGAGGAGCAGGTCCAGTGACCAGCCGTCGCTGACGATGTGGTGCATCGCGAGGTGCACGAGGTGCTCCTCGTCGCCGAGCCGGACGACGAGGGCCCGCAGCAGCGGCGCGTGGCCGAGATCGAAGGGGGTGGCGACGGAGGCGGCCACCAGCGCGCGGGCGGCGGCCTCCGACGGCGCGGCGGTGACGGTGACCGGCACCCGCACCTGCGGGAGCACGTGCACGACGGGTTCGCCGTCGGCGTTCTCGACGAACCGCATGCGCAGGCTGTCGTGCCGGCCGGCGGTGGCGTCGAGGGCGGCGCGCAGGAGGTCGACGTCCAGCGGCCCGCGCAGCCGGGTGGTCGAGTGGACGACGTACGCGGCAGTGCCGGGGGTGAGCTGTTCGGTGAACCAGATCCGTTCCTGGCCGAACGACAGGCGGGGGTCGGCGGGGGGACGGGTGGCGGCCGGCGCGAGGGCAGGGCTCCGCGACGGTACGTCAACGTTGGTCACGCGGGTACCCTCTGCTGCGGTGACGGACGGGAGCCAGTAGTTTGCACGCCGCAACCAACCGGGTGGATCGGCTGATCGGTCCACTGTGGACAACATGATCGAGCGATCCGGAAGCTGTTGGTCCACGGTGGACAAGATGATCGAGCGATCCGGAACCGGAACGGACCGTCGTACGGTCGGGAATGCGATTCACCGACATGGTCGTGCCCGCCGAGTGGGCGTCGGAGACCCTCGTGCACGCCGAGTTCACCGGCGCCGGGGCCGGAACGGCACCGCTGACCTGGGCCCAGCAGGTGCTGTGGCGGGCGCTCACCCGGTTCGGATCCAACCACCGCTTCCTCAACCTGCGGCGCACCGTGGCGGTCTCCGCGCGGGCCGGCGCGGACGTGGCCGCCGCGGCCCGCGCGGTGGGTGAGCTGGTCGGCCGGCACTCCGCGCTGCGTACCAGGCTGCGGGTGAGCGACGGCGAGCCACGCCAGGAGACGGCGGCGGCCGGGGTGCTGCCGCTGCTGGTGTACGCCGGCGCCGACGACGGGTCCGGGGCCGCCGGGGTGGCCGCCGGCCGCCTCGGCGACGTCGCGTTCGACCACGCCGAGGAGTGGCCGCTGCGGGTCGCGCTGGTCACGGTGGACGACCGGGTACGGCAGATCGTGGTGGTGTTCAGCCACACCACCGTGGACGCGCACGCCGCCGAGGTGGTGCTGCGCGACCTGCGGCTGATCCTGCTCCGGGGCCCCCTGCCCACGCCGCCCGGCCCGCAGTCGGCGGACGTGGGCCGCCGCCAGCACGGGGCCGACCGGCGCCGCTCGGAGCGGGCCGTGGCGCACTGGCTGCGGGAGTTCCAGCGCCTGCCCCGCCGGCCGCTGACCCCGACCGGGCCGGGGCTCGACCCTCCGCTGCGCCGGGGCGTGCTGGTCTCCTCCGCCATCGACACCGCCGCCCGGCTGATCGCCGCCCGGCAGCGGGTCAGCGTGTCGGCGGTGCTGCTGGCCGGGTACACGGCGATGGCCGCCCGCGATTCGGGGCGCGAGCTGTGCGGCCTGTTCCCGATGGCCCACAACCGGTTCCGCGTCGAGTACGCCGACGCGGTCGCCAACCTCGGCCAGATCGGCTTCTGCGTGGTGGACCTGTCCGGGCGTCCCGACTTCGGCGAGCTGGTGTCCCGGGTCTGGACCGCGTCCCTGGACGGCCTGCGGCACGCCTACTACGAACCGCCCGCGCTGCGCCGCGCCTTCGAGGCCCAGGGCGTCGACCTCGACTCGGCGTTCCTGCCGTACCACTACTTCAACGACGTCCGACTGGCCACCGGCGGTGCCGAGCCGGCGCCCCGGGTGACCCCCGGCGAGCTACGGGCCGCCGTGGAGCGCAGCACCTTCTCCTGGACCGCCGGCCTCCAGCAGGCGGCCTGGCACCTGCTGGCCCACGTGGTCGACGAGCCGGCCGGGGTCGGCGTCACGCTCACCGCCGACACCCGCCACCTTCCGATGGACGCCGCCGAGCCGTTCCTGCGTGGGCTGGAGGAGCTGCTGGTCGAGGCGGCCTTCGCGGCGGTGCCGTGGCCGTGGTCGTCCGTCCGCGCCGGGCTCCCGGCCGCCGCCGGGCCGGTCACCCCCGACGCCACGGGCACCGAGCAGGTGGCGTACGCGTCGTTCCACGGCGGACGCGCCGCGAGTGCGCCGCTGACCTGGGGGCAACGCGCGATGTGGCGCACCGTCGAGGAGTTCGACTCCCCCGCCGCCTACCGGGTGCTGGCCCTCCCCCGCACCCTGACGGTCCCCGCACGGGCCGACCTCACCGTGCCCCGGGCGCTGGACGCCGTCGGCGCGCTGGTCGCCCGGCACGAGTCGCTGCGTACCCGGTTCCGCCTCCGGGACCGGGAGCTGCACCAGGAGGCGGCGGCGACGGGCCGGCTGCCGGTCCTCGTCCACGCCGTGGCCCGACCGGCCGACGACCCCAACGGCCGGCGTGCCGCGGCTGCCCTGACCGCCCGGCTGGGCGAGCCGCGCTTCGACCACGTCGCCGAGTGGCCGCTGCGCGTCGCGCTGGTCACGGTCGACGACCGGGTACGGCAGATCGTCGCGGTGTTCAGCCACGCCGTCGTGGACCTGCACGCCGCCGACACCGTGCTGCGTGACCTGCGGGCGCTCCTGCTGCGCGGCGCGCTGGACACGCCGCCCGGTCTTCAGTCGCTGGACCTCGCCGAGCGGGAACGCCGCGTCGGGACAGGGCGCTCGCAGCGGGCCGTGGCGTACTGGGTCCGGCAGTTGGACGGCCTCACCGGGAGCCTGTCCGACCCGGACCCGTCCGCGGCGGCGGCCCGCCACCTGCGCGGTTCGCTGGTGTCCCCGGCGCTGCACCACGCGACCGGGCTGGTGGCGGCCCGCCACGGGGTCAGCACCTCCGACGCCCTGCTGGCGGCGACCGCCGCCGTGCTGGACGCGGGCAGCGGGCGGGGCGCCTGCGGAATCGTCGTCATGGCCAACAACCGCTTCCAACCCGACCACGACCGCGCCGTCGGCACCCTGAACCAGATCGGGTTCTGCCGGGTGGACCTGGCCGACCGGCCCGGCTTCGCCGAGCTGCTGTCCCGTACGCGACGCTCGGCCCTGGACGCCTACCGGCACGCCTACTACGACCCGACGGCGTGGGAGCAGGCGGTCACCGAGCTGGGCCACGACCACCGGACCTTCCTGGCCCCGTTCTGCTACCTCAACGACGCCCGCCTGTCGCGCCCCGCCCGACCCTCGACGGCCGGCCCGGACGAGGCCGACCTGCGGGCCATGCTGACCCGAAGCACCGTCCGGTGGCTGCCGGACCTGGCGCAGTTCCCGTGGCGGTGCCGCCTCCAGGTGCGCGACGCGCCCGGCGCGGTCGAGCTGATCGTCACCGCCGACACCCGGTACCTCCCGCCCGGGCGGGCCGAGGGGTTGCTGCGCGGCGTCGAGGCGCTGCTGGTCGAGGCGGCCGTCGACGACACGGCGCACATCGCCGCCGCGCGTTGAGTGGCGGTACGTGCCTCGGTCATGGACTCCCGACTTTCGACAGTTCGGCGGCGACGTCGGCGGTCGCGACGCGCCGGCGGACCCGGGCCGGCGGGGCGGGCAGGGCACGCCGGTCGACCTTGCCGTTCGCGGTCGCGGGCAGCTCCGGCAGGACCACGTACCGCAGGGGCACCATGTAGTCGGGCAGCTGCTGCGCCATGAAGGCGCGCAGCGCGCGTTCGGCCACCCGCTGCGGGTCGGCGTCGCGTTCGGTCACCACGTACGCCACGAGGGTCGCCGCGGCGCCCAGGTCGTCGCGCAGCAGCACGACGCTGTTGGCGACGAGCGGGTGCCGGTTGAGCACCGACTCGATCTCGCCGAGCTCCACCCGCTGCCCGCGGACCTTCACCTGGGTGTCGATGCGCCCGCCGTAGTGCAGGTGCCCGTCCGTCGACCACCAGGCCAGGTCGCCGGTGCGGTACACCCGCTGCGGCCGGCCGGCGACATCCGTCTCGACGAACCGCTCCGCGGTCAGGTCGGGCCGCCCGGCGTACCCCCGGGCCAGGCAGTCCCCGCCGAGGACCAGTTCCCCGGGCTGGCCCAGCGGGGCGAGCGCGCCGCGCTCGTCGAGGACGTACGCGGCGACGTTCGTGATCGGCCGGCCGATGGGGACGGTGTCGTCCGGTTCGGGCCGGCGGCACGGCCAGGCGGTGACGTCGATGGCGGCCTCGGTGGGCCCGTACAGGTTGTGCACCTCGACCTGCTGCAGGACGGTGGTGAGCTTGTTGACCAGCTTCGGCGGCAGCGCCTCCCCGCTGCAGACGACCCGGCGCAGTCCGGTGCAGCGGCCCAGGCCGGCCTCCTCGACGAAGAGGGCGAGCATGGAGGGCACGAAGTGCACCGTGGTCACCGACTCGCGGGCGATGACGTCGACCATCTCCTGCGGGTCGCGGTGCGCCTGCGCCTCGGCCGTGACCAGTGTCGCGCCGGCCATGAACGCCCACAGCAGCTCCCACACCGACACGTCGAAGGTGTACGGCGTCTTCTGCAGCACCACGTCGCCGGGGCCGATGCGGTACTCGTCCTGCATCCACACCAGCCGGTTGGCCAGCGACAGGTGCGTCATCTGCACGCCCTTGGGCGCCCCCGTCGAGCCGGAGGTGAAGATGACGTACGACAGACCCCGCACCACCTCCTCGGGGGCCCGGTAGCCGCGCCAGTCGACCGGCGCGGCGGGCAGGTCACCGCCCGTCAGCGGCCGTACGGGCACGGACGGCTCGCCGCCAGAGCCCAGCGCGGCCCGCCCCGCGTCGTCGGCCAGCACCAGCGCGGCATCGGCCGCGCGGAGCATGAGGTCCAGCCGAGGGCGCGGGTGGGACGGATCCAGCGGCAGGTACGCCCCGCCCGCCAGCAGGACGCCGAGCACCGCGACCACCATCTCGGGGCTCCGCTCGGTGCACAGCCCGACGACCGACCCGGGTCCCACA
Organism: Micromonospora sp. NPDC047730; assembly: GCF_043204765.1. Classification (NCBI taxonomy): domain Bacteria; kingdom Bacillati; phylum Actinomycetota; class Actinomycetes; order Micromonosporales; family Micromonosporaceae; genus Micromonospora; species Micromonospora sp. NPDC047730. The sequence goes on from NZ_JBIDCU010000004.1 coordinate 446,979, forward strand.
CCCTCGGCGCGCAGCCGCCCGGCCAGCGCCGCCGCCTCGTCCAGGAACTCGCGGTAGGTGCGGTCCCGTCCGCCGCCGCGCAGCGCGACGGCATCCGGGGTGAGCGCCGCCTGGCGGCAGATCGTCTCGTGCACCGGCGTGCGGGGCGCGGGGACCGGCGCGGGGTTGAAGCCGAGCAGCGTCGCGCGCTCCGCCGGGCCGACCAGCGCGGCCTCCCGGACCGGCCGGTCCGGATGGGCGGCGAGCCAGGCGTGCAGGGTGTCCAGGCGCTCCTGCAGGTACGCGGGATCGCCGTGATGCCGGGCGAACCGGACCGGCACCCCGGCCAGGACCGCCGGCACCCCGGGGCCACCCGTGGTGGGCTCTGCCAGCACGACGTCCGCGGACGCCGGCTCCTGCTGCCGGCGGCGCGTCTGCTCGCGTACCTCCGTGAGGGTGTTGTCCGGGTAGACGCGCACCAGGACGTCGCCCCGCGGGCCGTGCACGGCGACCGACGTCGCGGCCGAAAGGCGGTGGCAGAGCACGGCCGCCACCGCCGCGACCAGGTCCAGATCGTCGTGGCCGCTCATATCGTCACCAGCCCGGCCAGCGTGCGCGGCGTGGGGTCGGCGGAGAGCACCTCGACCGGGATACGCACCCCGAACCTGCGCTGCACCTGCGTGATCATGCGGATGAACAGCAGCGATTCACCACCCAGCACGAAGAAGTTCGCGTCCGGGTCAATGTCGGGAGTGCCGAGCATCCTGCCCCACAGCTCCATGATCTCGTTCACCACCTCGGTCTCTCCGGCGCCGGCGGCGGGCTGCTCCGGTTCGGCGATGTCGGCGGCCGGCGCCGCTGGTACGGGGTCGAGCCAGTGTCGGGTGCGGGCGAACGGGTACGTGGGCAGCGCGACCCGCCGCGCGCTGCTCTCGCCCCGCACCGCGGTCCAGTCCACGGCCGCTCCGGCGGTCCACAGCCCGCCGAGTCCGGCGAGCACGTCACCGGCGTCGACCTGCGCCCTCGGCCGGGGTTGCAGGGCGAACGTGGGCACCCGCCCCCGGTCCTGCGTCCGCCGCGAAGAGCCCGAGCCCGCCGTCGTCTGCCGGGCCATGCCGGTCAGGGCGGTGCCCGGCCCGACCTCGACCAGGACCGGGTCGGGCAGGTCCAGCGCGGTCAGCAGCGCGTCGTGGTAGCGCACCGGGCTGCGCAGCTGCGCGGCCCAGTAGCCCTCGGCGCGGGGCAGCCCCCTGCCGAGCAGTACGCCGTCGATGCTGCTGACGACCGGGACGGTGCGGGGTCGCTGGGCGATGCGGTCCGCCTCGGCGCCGAGCAGTCGTGCCGCGTCGGCCATCATCCGCGAGTGGAAGGCGCGCTGCGCGGGCATCGCCCGGCAGTGCACCTCGGCCGTGGCCAGGCGCTCCCGCAACTCGGCGAGCTGCGCCACCGGCCCGGCCAGCACGGTGAACTCGGGGGCGTTGTACGCGGCCACGTCGAGGCCGTCCAGACCCACCAGGTGCTCCTCCACGGTGGACGGCGGCGCGAGCACGGCCAGCATGCCGCCCTCGGGCGCGTCCTGCATCAGCCTGCCGCGGGTCGCGACCAGGCGCAGCATGTCGTCGGCGGCCATCTCGCCGGCCAGCGCCGCGGCGGCGAACTCGCCGATCGAGTGGCCGATCAACGCCGCCGGGCGGACGCCCCACGACACCAGCAGACTGCCGAGGGCGAGTTCGTGCAGCGCCAGCGCGGGCTGGGTGACGTCGGTGCGGTGCACGATCCCCTGCGGGTCGTCGTCGACCAGCACGTCGCGCAGGTCCAGCCCCAGGACCGGGGCCAGCAGCGCCGCCCCGTGGTCGAGGTCGGCGCGGAAGGAGGGGTAGCGGTCGTAGAGGCCCCGCGACATGGCGGGGAACTCCGCGCCCTGGCCGGGAAACAGGAACACCACGCTGGGCCGGCGCGCCGCCTCGCGGACCGGCGCCTTGGGCAGCCGGGTCAGCGCCGCAGGGACGTCCCGCGCGGCGACCGCGAGCCGGTGCGGGAAGTGCCTGCGGTACGTCTGCGACGTCAGCGCGACATCGCCGACGGCCAGATCGGGGCGTTGCCGCAGGTGCTCGCCGAGCTGCTCGGCGGCCTCGCGGACCGCCTCCGGGCTGCGCCCGGACAGCACGATCAGCTCGGTGCGACCGTCGACCACGGCGGGACCGGGCGTGACCGGCCCGTCGGCCTCCTCCAGCACCACGTGGGCGTTGGTGCCGCCGAGGCCGAAGGAGCTGACCGCCGCCCGGCGCGGGCCGCCGGCGGAGTCCCACTGCCGGGCCACGCTGTCCACGGTGAACGGGGACGACCCGTCGAGCAGTTCGGGGCGGGCCTGCTTGAGGCCGGCCAGCGGCGGGATCTGCCGGAAGTGCAGCGCCAGCGCGGCCTTGATGAGCCCGGTGACGCCGGCGGCCGCGTCGAGGTGGCCGACGTTGGCCTTGACCGAGCCGATCGAGCACGGCTGCTCGCCGCGCCGGAACACCTCGGTCAACGCCGCCAGCTCGATCGCGTCGCCGACCTCGGTGGCGGTGCCGTGCGCCTCGAGGTAGCCGACGGTCGCGGGGTCGACGCCGGCGGCGGCGTACGCGCGCGTCAGCACGTCGATCTGTCCGGCGATGCCGGGCGCGGTGTAGCCGACCTTCATGCCGCCGTCGTTGTTCACCGCCGAGCCCTTGATCAGGGCGTACACGGTGTCCCCGTCGCGGCGGGCGTCCTCGGCGCGTTTGAGCGCCACCATGGCGACGCCGTTGCCGGGGACGGTCCCGTCGGCCGAGGCGTCGAAGGGCCGGCACGTGCCGTCGGGCGACATGATCCCTTTCGTCTCGTAGAGGTAGCCGGCCTGCTGCGGCACGGCCACGCAGGCGCCGCCGGCGAGCGCGACGTCCGAGTCGCCGGTGCGCAGGCTCTGGCACGCCAGGTGCACCGCCACCAGCGACGTCGAGCAGGCGGTCTGCACGGTGACCGCGGGGCCGCCCAGGTCCAGCCGGTACGCGACCTTCGCGGCCAGGTGGTCCTTCTCGTTGCCCAGCACCACCGACAGCAGCCCCTGCGTCTCGACCAGGCCGGGCTGCGCGAACACGTGGTGCAGCGCGTAGTAGTTGAACCCGGCCCCGGCGAACACGCCGACTCGGCCGAAGGGCTCCCGGGTGGCCAGGCCGGCCGACTCCAGCGTGGCCCACGCCGTCTGCATCAGCAGCCGGTGCTGCGGATCCATGGTCTCGGCCTCCCGCGGCGTGATGCCGAAGAAGGCGGCGTCGAACAGGTCCGGGTCGGCCAGCACGCCGCGCGCCGGCACGTACGCCGGGTCGTCGAGCCGGTCGGCGGGCACGCCGGCGGCCAGCAGCTCGCCGCGGGTCAGCTCGCTGATCGTGATCTTCCCGGCGGCCACGTTGGACCAGTACTCCCAGACGTCGGCGGCGCCGGGGAACCGGCCCGCCATGCCTACGATCGCGATGTCGCCGTTCATGATGATGCGCCTGCTCCTTCGGTCTGTGCGTGCAGATGCCGGGCCAGCGTCTGGACGGTCGGGAAGCGGTAGAGGTCGGTCAGCGCGACGGTCCGGCCGGCCAGCCGCTCCTGGAGCAGCCGGCGCACGATGGCGAGCCGCAGCGACTCCCCGCCGACGTCGAAGAACGCCTCGTCGACGTCGAAGTCGTCGGTGCCCAGCGCCTCCACCCAGGCCCCCGTCACCAGCTCCTCGAACTCGGCGAGCGACGCGGAGCGCTGGGCGGGAACCCGCGCCGGCTGCCCGGCCCTCGCGGCGGCGGTCGCCTGGTCGCTCGCCGTCGCGGCGGCGGGCACTGCGGCAACGGCGGACGTCGCGGCGGCGGCGGGCTGCGGCACCGCGGCCAGCGCGCCCAGGGCACGGAGGTCGACCTTGCCGTTGCGGTCGAGCGGGAACTCGGCCACGGTCACCCACTGCTGCGGCCGGGCGTAGGGGGCCAGCTCGGCCTCCACCGCGCGGCGCACGTCGGCCACGACAAGGCCGTCGGGCGCGGGCTTCAGCGCGGCGCACAGGCGTACGCCCGTCACCGGGTCGCCGGTGGTGAACACCACCGCGTCCAGAACGCCGGGCTGCGCCCGCAGCCGGCGCTCGACGTCGACCAGTTCCACCCGGTGCCCGGCGATCTTCACCTGGCGGTCGTTGCGGCCCAGGAAGCGCAGTTGCCCGTCCGCGCCCCAGCGCACCAGGTCCCCGGTGCGGTACAGGCGCACTCCCAGGCCCGCGTGCCGCACGAAGGACGCGTCGGTGCGCACGGGGTCGTTGAGGTAGCCGTCGGCGAGCCCGCCGCCCGCCGCCCACAGTTCGCCGATCGCGCCCGGCGGCACGAGGCGCCCCGACGGGTCGACGACGTACAGGTCGGTGCCGTGCACCGCCGCGCCGATCGGCAGCGGGTCGGGCGTCGCGTCGGCGTGCTCGACCGAGTACGTCGTGGTGAACGTGGTGTTCTCGGTGGGGCCGTAGCCGTTGGTGAGCCGCAGCCCCGGGCAGGCCCGCAGCACCCGGCGCACGTGCGCCGGGGAGACCACGCCGCCGCCGGTGAACAGCTGCCGCAGCCCGGCGAACGCGTCCGGGCGGTGGTCGGCGACCAGGTGGAACACGCCCGAGGTGAGCCAGGCGTGGGTGATCCCGGCGGTGGGCAGGAACTCGGCCAGGCCGCTCGGCGTCGGTTCGCCGGGTGGGAACACGACCACGGTGTCGCCGTTGGCGAGCGGCACCAGCAGCTCCAGCGTGGACGCGTCGAACGCCAGCGGGGACAGCCGCATCATCCGCATGCCCGCCCGGTCGGCGAACAGCCGCGGGTCGTCGGCCAGCCGCAGCACGGCCCGGTGCGGCACGACCACCCCCTTGGGCACGCCCGTGGAGCCCGAGGTGAAGGAGACGTACGCAATCCGCGCCGGGTCGGCCGGCGCCGCCTCGACCGGGCCGTCGTCGGACCGCGCGGGGTCGGCCGGCGCCGAGTTGGCCCAGCCCGGCGCACCCCCGCGCGCCTCGACCGGGCCCTCTCCCGGCTGCGCCGAGGCGTCCAGACGGGCGAGTGGGCAGTCGGCCGCGCCCGACCACTCCGGGCCGGGCGCGCCCGCGCCGAGGCGGGCCCGCGGCGCGACGGCTGCGGCCAGGTGCGCCCGCCACTCGCCGGTGGCGTGCTGGTCGACCGCGACGTAGTGCGCGCCCAGCCGCAGCACGCCCAGCACCGCGACCGCCTCGGCCGCCGAGCGCGGCACCTCCAGGATCACCGCGTCGCCGGCGCGCACGCCGTGCGCGTGCAGCAGCCGCGCCTGCGCGACCGCGTGGTCGTGCAGTTCGCGGTAGGTCAGCGTGAGCCCGGCGTGCGGGTCGACCAGCGCGATCCGCTCGCCCGCAACCTCCGCGTGGGCCGCGAACCGGCTCCACACGTCGTCGGCGGTGTCGTGCGGCCCGCCCGCGCCCAGCGACCGCAGCCGGGCGTGCTGCCCCGCCGACAGGGTCGTGAGATCGCGCAGGGCCGCGTCCGGGTCGGCGGCCATCTGCCGCAGCGCCGCCTGGAACGACTCGGCCAGCTCCCCGGCGTCGGCGGCGGTGAGCGCCGACGTGGCGTACTCCAGGGCGAAGCGGGGGCGGTCGGACCACGACTGGAGGTAGAGCAGCGCGTCGAAGACCGCGCCGTGGCAGTGGCCCTCGTGCACCCGCCAGGTGCGCCCGCCCGCGACCAGTTCGTCGGGCACCAGCTCGTGGTGGGCGGCGAAGCCGAGCTGCGCGAGCGGGTTGCGGCCCGGGTCGGTGGTGACGCCGAGCCCGGAGACGACCCGTTCGAACGGCACGTCGGCGTCGGCGGCCGCCTCGGCCATCGCGCCGGCCACGCCGCGTACGTGGTCGCGCACGCTGACGTCGTCGGGCGCGGCGCAGCGCACCGGGACGGCCCGGGTGCACAGGCCCACGACGGCGTCCATGCCCGCCTCGAACCGGCCCGCCGCCGGCACCCCGAGCACCAGGTCGGTCAGGCCGGCGCGGCGGGACGCGGCCAGCGCCCACGCCGCCATGGCCACCGACGTCACCGTCACCCGGCAGTGCCGGGCCAGCTCGGTCGCGGCCCGCGCCGCCTCGGCGTCGAGGTGGAAGTGCAGGCGCGCGCCGCGTCCGTCGGCCTCGACGACGGGCGGCAGGTCGGTGGGCAGCGCCACCGTCCACGGCGCGCCGTCCAACCGGGCCGCGATCCGGGCCAGCGCCTCGTCCACCGCCCCGGCCTTCTCCCGCGCGGCGAGCCGCGAACCGATCCAGTCGGGCGACGGCGCGGGGCCCGCCGGACCGGCGCCGGCGTAGAGCTCGGCGAACTCGCGCCAGAGCACGCCGATGCTCCAGCCGTCGCTGATCGTGTGGTGCACCAGCATGGTGAGCAGGTCCCGCTGCCCGGCACGGGTCAGCACGAAGACGACCGGCGGCTGCTCGAAGGGGCGCAGCAACTGCGCGGCCGACCGGCCGTAGAGGTCGTGCACGGCGCGTACCGGGTCGTCGCCGGGCAGCGTCTGGTGCAGCAGCCGGGGCTCGTACGGCGCGGGCAGCACGATCCGGGCCTGGCGTGGGTCGCGGACGAAGCGGGTGCGCAGCGCCTCGTGGCGGGTCGTCAGCTCGCGCAGCGCCGCGCGGGTCCGGGCCGCGTCGAGCGGCCCGTCCGCCTCGAGGGTGAACATCAGGTGGTACGGCGCGTCCTGGTCGAGCAGGTGCGCGGCCAGCATGGACCGCTGGCCGGGCAGCAGCTCCAGCTCGGCGGGCCGCTGGGCGGCCGGCGGCGGCGCGGTGTCCACGTGGTCCACCGCGCCGGCCAGTGCCTGCGCCAGCGGCAGCGCCGACAGCAGCCGGGCGCTCTCCACGTGCGCGCGCAGCTCGCGCTGGCCGAGCGAGACCAGCGCGATGGCCTGCAGCGAGGTGCCGCCCAGGCCGACGAACGACTCGGTGGCCGCCGCGTCCCGGAGGTGTTCGGGGGTGAGGCCGAGCACCTGCGCGGCGAGCGGCGCCCAGGCGGTGAGGTCGGGGGTGGCCATCAGACGCTCTCCGCCACGGGCCTGTCCAGCGGCACCTGGCCGGCGATGTCGCGCAGGTCGGCGAAGCGGGGGTTCTCCAGCACGTGGCCGAACATCACCGCGAGGTTGAGTTCCTGGCGGATCAGGGTGCTCAGCCGCAGTGCGCTGAGCGAGTGGCCGCCGAGGTCGAAGAAGTCGTCCTCGTCGTCGACGGTGTCGACGCCGAGCACCTCCATCCACAGCTGTTCGAACTCGGCCACCCAGGTCCGGTCGGTTTCGTCGCGCATCAGTGGTGCCTCTCTGTGTCCAGTCGGGTCGCGGGGGCGTCCAGGTAGTGCCGGGTGGCCGCGAAGGGGTAGGTGGGGGCGGGCACGCGGCGCCGGCCGGTGTCGTGCGTGGGGTCCCAGGCGTCGACGACGCCCAGTTGCCACAGCGCGCCGACGGTCGCCAGCAGCCGGGCGTGCCGGTCGGCGGGCAGCGCGGGCTGCTCCGGGCCCAGGTGCGGGGTGACGCTCGTGCCGACCTCGATCCAGAGCACCTGGTCGAGGTCGGCGGGCAGCGTCGCCGGCGCGGGCGGTTCGGCCGCCTGCGCCCGCCAGTACGCGAGGTCGTCGTACTCGGTCAGCGGCTCTCCGCCGGAGGTGTGGACGGGCAGGTCGGGCGGGCCGAACCGGCTGCCGTCGACGTGGGCGCCGCGGATCAGCGCCAGCGCGTCCGCGACGGACATGATCCCGGCCACGACCGCGCAGGCCACCGCGCCGAGGCCGACGCCGGCCAGGGCGCGCGGTGCCACGCCCCGGCTGCGCAGCGACCGCGCCAGGCCGACGCAGGCCAGCAGCCGGGTGCAGCGCTCCCGGACGGCCTCGTCGAGGTCGCGCCCGCGCAGCAGCGCCACGCCCTCGTCGACGACCTGGCGGTACACCGGGTCGGCGTCGTAGTTGGGCCGGTTGCCGGTCAGCTCGCCGGCCCCGGTGAGGTGCAGCGCCACACCGCGCGCCCGCGCCTTGGCCACGACCTGCCGGACCGTCGGCGGCGAGGCGTGCGCTCCGGTCAGGAACGCGGCCCGCCACGGCAGCTCCGCCCGGCCGGTCCGCAACGTGTACGCGAGGTCGGCCAGCTCCCCGGGCGCGGTCCCGGCCACCCACGCGACAGCGCGGTCCAGGCTGTCCTGCGCCGCGGTGGCGGTCTTGGCGGAGACCACGACCAGCTCGGTGACGTGGCGGCGCGGCCGGGGCCGGGCGGCCGGGGCCTCCTCCAGCACGACGTGGGCGTTGGTGCCCCCGATGCCGAAGGCGCTGACCCCGGCCCGGCGTACGCCGTCGATCGGCGCCCACGGCCGGGCCGCCGCCGGCAACTCGAACACCGAACCGTCCAGCCGAACCGCCGGGTTGGGCGTGGCGAGGTGGGCGATCGGCGGGATCACGCGGTGCTTCAGCGCCAGCACCGTCTTGATCAGGCCGATCACCCCGGCCGCGGTGTCCAGGTGCCCGACGACCGACTTGGCCGCGCCGAGCGCGCACGGCGCCCGGTCGGGCCGGTCGCTGTCGAAGACCTGCCGCAGCGCCGCCACCTCGATCGGGTCGCCGAGCGCGGTGCCGGTGCCGTGGGTCTCGACCAGGCCGATGGTGTCCGGGTCGACGCCGGCCACGCTCAGCGCTGCCGAGATCACGCCGGCCTGGCCGGTGGGGCCGGGCGCGGTGAAGCCCGCCTTGCGGGCGCCGTCGTTGTTGACCGCGCAGCCGCGGATCACCGCGTGCACGGTGTCGCCGTCGCGCAGCGCGTCGACGAGTCGCTTGAGCACCACCACGCCCGCGCCGTCGCCGGGCACCGTGCCGTCGGCCGCGGCGTCGAAGGCCCGGCACCGGCCGTCGGCGGAGAAGATCCCACCGGGCTCGTGCAGGTGCCCGCGCCGGGTCGGCGGGGCCACCGTGGCGCCCCCGGCCAGCGCCAGGTCGGCGTCGTACGTCAGCAGGGCCTGCACCGCCTGGTGCACCGCGACCAGCGACGTCGAGCAGGCGGTCTGCAGCGTCAGCGCCGGGCCCTGCAGGTTCAGCTTGTACGCGATCCGGGTGCTGGCGAAGTCCTTGTCGCTGCCGATGATCAGCCCCAGGCCGCCGGCCGCCTCGACGGCGCGCTCGTCGGGCCACACGTTGTCGAGCAGGTAGACGTTCAGGCCGGTGCCGACGTACACCCCGATGCGGTTGCCGTCGGCGGCGACCGGCGGGTGGCCGGCGTGCTCCAGCGCGGCCCACGCGCACTCCAGCAGGATCCGCTGCTGCGGGTCCATCAGCGTGCTGTCCGACGGCGAGTAGCTGAACAGCCGGTGGTCGAAGCAGTCCGCGTCGCGCAGCACCGCCCGGGCGGGCACGAAGTCGGGCCGCTCCACCAGGTCCTTGGGCACGCCCCAGCCGACGAGCTGCTCGGCGGTGAAGAAGGTGACCGCGTCGATGCCGTTGACCACGTGGTGCCAGAACAGGTCCAGGTCGCGTTCGGCGCCCGGGACGCGGACGGCCATGCCGACCACGGCCACCGCCGCGCTGTCGTCGAACTCAGCCACGGCTGCCTCCCCGGCGGGCAGCGAGCAGGGCGCGGCCCTGGCGGCGCTGCGCGGCGTGCGCGTCGGCGACCACGGGGGTCGCCTGCTGCAGATGCGCGGCGCAGCCGGCGACCGTGCCGGCGCGGAACAGGTCCGTCACGGAGACCTCCAGGCCCTCCTCGGACAGCCGCTGCTGCAACGCGATCAGCGCGAAGCTGTGCCCGCCCAGGTCGAAGAAGTTGTCGTGCAGCCCGATGTCGCCCCGGCCGAGCACCTCGCCCCAGGCGGCCCGGATCCGCTCCTCCAACCCGGTGCCGGCGGTGTGCTCGCGGCGCGTCGCGGGTGCGGCGGCCGTGCGCGCGGCGCGGCTGTCGGCCAGCAGTCGGGCGGTGTCCACCTTGCCGTGCGCGGTGAGCGGGATCGCCGCGACGGCCAGGATCCGCGACGGCACCATGTACGCCGGCAGGATCGCCCGCACGTGGGCACGCAGCTCGCGTTCGGCGTCCGGGCCGACCTCGCCGACGACGAAGGCGACCAGTTGGTCGTTCTCGGCCGCGACGGCGCACGAGCGTACCGCCGGGTGGGTCAGGAACGCGCCCTCGACCTCGGCCAGCTCGACGCGGTAGCCGCGCAGCTGCACCTGGGTGTCGTTGCGGCCGAGGTACACCATGTTCCCGTCGACGCCCCACTTGACGACGTCGCCGGTCTTGTACATGACGCCCCCGCCGTACGGATCGGGCAGGAAGCGCGCCTCGGTCAGCTCCGGGTTGTCCACGTAGCCGTGCGCGACGAGCACGCCGCCGCAGTACAGCTCGCCGGGCACGTTGACACCGGTCGGCCGCAGGTCCTCGTCCAGGACGTAGCAGCGCCCCGACGGCAGCGGCACACCGATGTCGCCCTCCGTGACCCGGGCCAGCTCGCCGGTGGGCACCTCGACGATCGTGACGTGGATGGTGCCCTCGGTGATGCCGTACATGTTGACGAACACCGCGCGCATGCCCGGCGCGCCGGCGACCAGCGACGTGACCCGCGACCAGCTCAGCGCCTCGCCGCCGAGGACGACGTAGCGGATGCTGGAGACCTCGTCCGCGCCCAGCAGCCGCAGGTACGGGGGCAGCAGCCGGTAGAGCGCCCCCGGGGTCTGGAACACCACCGTGACGGCCTCGCGGCGCACCAACGCGGCGAGCCGCTCCCGGTCCACCAGGTCGGCCTGGTCGGCGATGACCAGCCGGCCGCCGGTGCTCAGCGCCCCCCACATCTCCCACACCGAGGCGTCGAACGAGAACGAGCTGGCGGCCAGCCACACGTCGTCGGCGGTGATGTCGAGGCCGGCGGGGGTGGGGCTGTTCAGCGCGTCCAGGCCGCCGTGGCCGACGATGACGCCCTTGGGCACGCCGGTGGAGCCCGAGGTGTAGATGATGTACGCCTGGTCGCCCGGCCCGGGGAACGTCTCGGCGACCACGGACGCCCCGTCGAGGGTGTGCGCGTCGGCCATTCGGATGTCGCGGCCCCGCGCCAACGCGGCGGCCGCGTCCGCGGTGCCGGCCTCCACCAGCATGATCGGCATGGCGGCGCTGGCCGTGATCAGTTCGAGGCGCTGCTGCGGATACTCCGGGTCCAGCGGCACGTAGACGCCGCCGAGCTTCCAGACGCCGAGGATCGCCGCGATGACCGCGGGCGAACGGCGCAGCAGCAGCCCGACCCGGTCGCCGCGCCGCACGCCCCGGTCGGCCAGGCCCGCCGCGATCCGCCCGGCCCAGCGGTCCAGTTCGGCGTAGGTGACCTCCACGTCCCGGTGGCGCACCGCCACGGCGTCCGGGGAGTTCGCCACGTGCCCGGCGAACCGACGCAGCACCGACGGGTGGTCGACGGGCTGCTCCGGGATCGGCGGGTTCACCCCGGCGGTCAGCAGCAGCCGCTCCGCCTCGTCCACCATGGACGGTTCGGCGTCCGGCTCGTCGACGACCGACCGGAGGAAGGCCAGGTAGTGCGTGAGCAGCGTCGCGACGGTCTCCGGGGTGAACAGCTCGGTGCTGTACTCGGCGCGCACGAACGGCGCGCCGGTGGACACGTCGAGGGTCAGCCCCAGGTCGAACTTGGTGACGTCGACCTCGACGTCGACCTCGGTCAGCTTCACCCCGTCGAACTCGGGGAACGCGAACGGGAAGTTCTGCACCGTCAGCGAGGTCTGGAACAGCGGCGCGTGGCTGAGCTGCCGCTCCCCCACGGTGGCCCGCACGATCTGCTCGAACGGCACGTCCTGGTTGGCGAACGCGGCCATGCTGGCCCTGCGGGCCCGCTCGACCAGCTCGGCGAAGCCCGGCCGGCCGGACACGTCGAGCCGGATCGGCAGCGTGTTGACGAGGCAGCCGACGATCCGCTCCTCGGCCTCGTCCATCCGGTTGGCCACCGGCACCCCGACCACCACCTCGTCCTGGCGCGCGTACCGCGACAGCACCGAGGCGTACGCGGCCAGCGTCACCGCGAACAGCGTCGCGCCCCGCGACCTGGCCCACGCGGTGAGCCGCTCGACCAGCTCGGGCTCGACGGGGCGCCGCAGCACCGCGCCGCGGGCGCTGAGCACGCTCGGCCGGGGGAAGTCGGTGGGCAGCGCGAGCTGCGGGACGTCCCGTAGCTCGGCGCGCCAGAAGTCCAGCCCGGAGCTGTCGCGCTCCCAGGACTCGCGTTGCCGCCGCGCGTACGCCAGGTAGGACTCCGCCGGTTCGGCGTACGCGGCGGCATCCGGGCCGGACACCGCGGCGTTGTACTCGGCGGCGAGGTCGCGCAGCAGCAGGCCCACCGACCAGCCGTCGCAGGCGATGTGGTGCACCAGCACGGCGAGGGTGTGCTCGTCGGGGCCCCAGGAGCGCAGGAAGGCGCGCAGCACCGGCCCGTCGCCGAGCCGGAACGGGCGCCGGGCCTGCTCGGCGACGAGGGCGTGCAGGAAGGTCTCCTGGGTGTCCCGGTCGGCCCGCCCACCCGCCTGGACGTCGATGTCCGCGTGCGGGGTGGCCGACACCCGCTGGGTGAGCACACCGTCGACCAGGGCGAACGTGGTGCGCAGCGCGTCGTGCCGGGCGACGACGCGGGTCAGCGCCCCGCGCAGCGCCTCGGGCTGTAGCGCGCCCTGCAGGTGGACCGCGAAGGCCACCACGTACGCCGGATTGCCGGGCTGGAGCTGGTTGAGGAAATAGAGCCGTTCCTGAGCGAAGGAAGCACGACCGGTACGAACCATGCATCGATCGTGGTCCGCCGGACGTCCCGCCCGGCAGAGCGACCTTCCCCGCCCCGCCAGGGAAAACCTCCCGGTCGGGTGCCGGACACCCCCACGCCGTCGCCGGACACGACTCGGCCCCCGGGTCCGGCGGGTCAACCGTCGGACCGGGGGCCGGTCAGGCAGGTCCCGACAGGACCGGCCGGCGGATGGTGGTCAGAGACGGTTCGACTGCTCGGGAGGTGCGGGCCCGGCCTGGAGCGGCGCGTGGGGTGGCCGGCAGGTGCCGGCCACCCCACGCGTCTGTGGGACGGTCAGAGGCCGCCGGTGAAGACCAGCCGGTTGGGCGTGCCGGCCAGGTCGCCCTGGACCACGCCGGTGGTGGCGTTGCCGACCAGCCAGCTGTGCAGGGTGGCCTGGGAGGCGTCACCGTTCACGCTCTTGTAGAGCGCGGCGATGCCCGCGACGTGCGGGGTGGCCATCGAGGTGCCGTTGAAGACGGCGGTGGTGTTGTTCGGTTGGGTCGACAGGATCGCCGAGCCGGGAGCGTAGAGGTCGACGCAGGCGCCGGTCGAGGAGTAGCTGGCCCGGGCGTCGGTGTTGGTCGACGCGGCGACGGCCACCGCGGCGGTCACCGCCCGGGGCAGCCGATCGCACGAGTCCGCGCCGGTGTTGCCCGCCGAGGTGGCCAGGAAGACACCGGAGTTCATCATCCCGGTGATCGCGGCGGCCATCGTGTCGGAGTAGGTCCAGTTCCACGAGGTGTTGGCCACCGCCGGCTTCGCCGCGTTGGCGGTCACCCAGTCGATCGCGGCGATGGTGGCCGAGGTCTTGCCCGACCCCTGGCAGTTGAGGATCTTCACGGCGTGCAGCCGGACGCCCTTGGCCACCCCGTACGTCTTCGAGCCGATCGTGCCGGCGACGTGGGTGCCGTGCCCGTCACAGTCGGTGTTGCGCCGGTCGATGGCGTTGTAGTCGAAGCTCGCCCGGCCCTCGAAGTCCGGGTGGGTCACGTCGATGCCCGAGTCGATGACATAGGCGTGCACGCCGGAGCCGGTGGCGGTCGTGGTGTAGCTGTTGGACAGCGGCAGCGTGCGCTGGTCGACCCGGTCCAGGCCCCAGGACGGCGGGTTGGCCTGGGTGCCCTCGGCGACGCCGTCGAGCCAGGCGTCCTGCTCGACGGCGAGCACCGCGGGATCGCGGCGCAGCGCCTGCACCTGCCCGGCGGTCAGCTCGGCGGCGAAGCCGTTGACAGCCCGTTCGTAGACGAACCGCGGGTTGACCGACAGGGCACGGGCGATGCCACGCGGTTCGGCGCCCGGGCGCAGCCGGACGATGTACTCGCCGGGCACCGGCCGCACGCCGGGCGCGGCGGACGCCGCGTTGACCGGTGCGGACGACGTGGACGCGGGTGCCGCCGCAGCCGGTACGGCGACCAGGGTGCAGCCCGCCGCCACCAGCGAAGCCATCAGGACTCTTGATCTCACATTGCCTCCCAGACTGACCCGGTGTCATCACTGGATGACGCCGCGGTGAAGAGGCACGCTAGTCGGAGCACTGTCGAGCGTCAATGCCTTCCTCGCCCTGCGGACCGGAGGGCAGGTGGCCGACGACCGGTCGTGACATCGACTGTCGCGTCCGGCCTGGCGACGCCGGCCGGGGAAGGCGGTGGACACGGTGGCGGCGGGTGAGCCCCGCCGCCACCGCACGCTCAGCAGACCTGGCGTCGGCGTAGCCGGCACCACCTGCCACCAACCGTGAACGTTCCCCCGCGACAAGCGCCACCGAGCCCGACGGAGCAACGACTAGTATTCGCCACGCCCGAAGGCGGCCAGCTCCGCGGAGTGGCCGGGGTTACTGACGTACGTCGCCCCGATCGGGGCGGTCACCCGGCACCACATGTCCAGCCGTTCCACGTCGATGCCGGCCGCCGCGGCCAGCTCGTCGCGCCGGCGCAGCATCTCCGCGCGGTCCAGGCCCTCCAGCACGTAGTCGACCGCGTCGAAGCACGGGTCGCCGGCGCAGGCCATCGGGTCGATGGCGACCAGACCCTTCGCGCCGCCGCTGAGCACGTTGCCCAGGTGCAGGTCGCCGTGCAGCAGCACGGTGTCGGTGGGCACCGCGAACAGGTCGTCGCGCAGCCGCTTCGACCCGGCGAGGTCGGCGCCCCGCCGCACCGCCGAGTTGAACAGCACGTCGATCCAGTCCTCCAGCCGCCGCGGCGCGGCAGCCGGGTCCCCGGCGCCGTGCAGGTCGTTGAGGAACGCGGCGTACTCCCGCGGCGACGGCGGCTGCGGCATCTTCTCCACCAGCGTGCCCGGGTGGATCGACTCCAGCAGCACGGCGCCCTTGGCGGCCGCCAGCACCGCCGGCACCCGCCCGCTGGGCGCGAACTGGCGCAGCATGTCGACCTCCTCCCGTACGGCGTAGCTGTCGGGCGACAGTTTCAGCACCGCGTCGCCCTGCGGGCCGCGGCACCGGAACACCACCGAAGAGTTGCCGGACTTGAGCCGGTCGCCGAGGTCGAGCTGCCACTGTGCGACGAGCTCGTCCAGGCGCTGGGGCAGCGTGCCGACCCAGCGGTGCGCCGCCTTGCCGAACCGCGGCTCCAGCCGGCTCGCGATCGCTTCCAGATCCAGGGTCATCCCGCTCACCTCTCCATCGATCGCGCGCCGGCGCAGGCGGCCGAGCCGCCCACCCCCGGCAGGGACATGGCGCCACGCCTACGCGCCAGCGGTACGCCGCCACCGGACACCGTGTCGAGACTCGACCCGTACGGCCCGGGGCGCTCCAGCCTGGCCTTGCGGGCGACCTCGATCGCCTCGTGCCGGTCCGACACGTTCAGCTTGCTGAAGATGGTCGAGATGTGGTTGCTGACCGTCTTCGGCGAGAGGTTCAGCCGCGTGGCGATCGCCACGTTGCGCATGCCCGACGCGATCAGTTCCAGCACCTGCCGCTCACGCGTCGTCAGCTCCGGGAAGAGCTGCTGGTTGCGCGGCTCGCGGCCCAACCGCCCGATGAGTTGGTCGGCCACCCGGGGGCCGAGGATCACCTCGCCCGTCGCGATGCCCCGGATCGTCCGCACGATGCCGTCGCCCGGGCAGCTCTTGAGCACGTAGCCCCGCGCACCCGCCCGCATGGCCGCGAAGACCGCACCCTCGTCCTCCACCGCGGTGAAGACCAGCACGGCGGTCGAGGGCGACATCCGGGCGATCTCCTGCAGCGTCACCCCCACCTGGAAGCCCGGCAGCTCGATGTCGAGCACGAGCACGTCGGGGCGCAGCGACGCCGCGCATGTCATCGCCTCCCGCGTGGTCCCCGCCTCGGCGACCACGCTGACCTCAGCCGAGGAGGACAGCAGGGCATGCAGGCCCCTGCGTACCACCGGCTGAGCGTCGGCCAGCACCACCGTCACGGTGCGAGGCTTCGCCTCGCCCGCGACACTTCCCGGGCTCCGCCTCATCGTATGAGCCAGTTCCGAGGTCGAGCCAACGCTGACCATTACGACACCTCACCCCGTCCTAACCGGCCCGCGACGCCTCCCTTCCGGAGGCGTCGCGGAAGCGCCGACCTCCGCGTCGGCGTGAACATCTACTGACGGCGAACAGAACAACACATGAAGTCAGTCGGACGGAAGCCATGTCAATCTTCTGACGTATTTTCCGAAATCAATTTAATACGACCATCCGGTACCCTTCTCGGCCGACGGAGCAGCCCGCGACAGACCGGGAATGCCGGGACGATGTACCCGCAGGTCCCGCCTCCGGGCCGCACGCCGGGGACGCACCGCCCGCCCGGACCAGGCCGGGCGCCTAGCGCACCGCGCCCCGGACGTCCAGCGGGAAAGTTCCCTGCCCACCCGGGAAGTCGTCCCGACCCCGGTCCGCCGAACGCCCTGCCCCGCCCGGCTTCGCCGCGGCGAGGATTGACGCCGGCCGCTCCACCACACAAGGATGTGCGAATATGCCCTTGTCACGAATGATTGATTTTTCATCCCGTTTGGTGCCGACCGACCCGCTGCGCAGGAAACTGATCGCGATCCGGCTGGCCGAATCGATCGGCAAGGGAGTCTTCCTCAGCGGCAGTGTCGTCTACTTCACGCTCCGCGTCGGCCTCGACCCCAAGCAGGTCGGCCTGGGCCTGTCCGCCGCCGGCCTGTCCGCCTTCATCTCGTCGGTCGTGTTCGGCGTGATCGCCGACCGGGTGGGGGCGCGCAGGCTGCTCGTCATGCTGTTCGCCGCGCTGACGGTGGGCTTCGGGCTCTACGCCCTGGTGGACAACGCGATCCACTTCTTCGCCCTGGTGGTCGCCGTCGGCTTCATCGAGTACGGCACCGGCCCGACCAACGGGGCCCTCGTCGGCAATCTCGTGCCCGCCGAGGAACGGGTCAAGCTCAAGGCGATGATGCGATCGGTGTTCAACATCGGCTTCAGCATCGGCATCGGCGTGGCCGCCGTCGCCGCGCTCGACCAGCGGCTGCTCGTGCTGATCCCACTCACCACCGCCGCGCTCATGGCCAGCGCCGCGCTGCTGGTCACCCGCCTGCCCGACGTGCCGTCGCGTCCCGTCCCGGTGGGCTTCAAGCGCTTCGCCGCCGTACGCGACCCGCGCTTCCTCTCCGTCATCGGCGTCTCGACGGTGCTCGCCTCCCACGTCACCGTCATCCTGGTCACGATGCCGCTGTGGGCGCTCAACCGCACCTCGCTGCCACACTTCCTGATCCCGTTGCTGCTCATCTTCAACACGGTGTTCGTCATCCTGTTCCAGGTACGGGCCAGCCGGGGCGCGGACACCGTGGAAGGGGCCGGCAGGCTCGCGCGGCGCTCCGGCTACTGGCTGGCCGGCGGCTGCACGGTGATCGCGGTGACGGCCCTGGACGACAACGTGGTGCTGGTCTCCGTCGCGATCGTCGCCGCGGTGCTGATCCTGTCGGTGGCCGAGGTGATGCAGGCCGCCTCGGGTTGGGGTCTCGCGTTCGGCCTCGCCCCCGAGCACGCGCAGGGCGAGTACCTGGGCGCGTTCGACCTGCACGTGATCACGCAGAACATCATCGGACCGGCCGTGCTGTCCGGCCTGGTCATCGCGTTCGGCTTCTGGGGCTGGCTCGGCATCGCGGTCGCCGCGCTGGTGGCGGCGGCGCTGATCATCCCGGTCGCGCACCGCAGCCAGGCCACCCTCGTCCCGGAAACGGCCTCCGCGACAAGCCCGTGAACAGCGGCCCGACCACCGAAACGGCCAGCACCACGCGGCCGCGGGCCGACCCCGGTGTGGGGACGGCCCGCGGCCGCGTGATGGGTCAGGAACGGTCGGGGTCCGCGTGCTCCGGCCGCGCGGCGGCGGCCACCAGGGCCCGGATCTCCGGGGCCATCGTCGCGCTGAGGGGTTCGCGACGCAGCTCGCGCAGCAGCCCGGCGACCATGCCGACCATCACGAACAGAAACGGCAACGCGGCGAGGATGGTCAGCGACTGCAGGGCGGACAGGCCACCGGCGAGCAGCAGCACGGCGGCCACCAGGCCGGTCAGGATGCCCCACATGGAGACCAGCCATGCCCTCGGTTCGAGGTTGCCGCGCGAGGAGAGCGTGCCCATCACCACCGAGGCGGCGTCGGCCCCGCTGACGAAGAAGAGGGCCACCAGCACCATCACCAGGATCGCGGTGACGGTGAAGAGCGGGAACTCCCGCAGGACCGCGAAGAGCGCGGCCTCCGGGCTCTCCGCCACGGCGGCCGAGAGGTCGGTGCCGCCGAGTTGCAGGTCGATGGCGGTACCGCCGAACACCGAGAACCAGGCGAAGCTGACCAGGCTCGGGATGGCCACCACACCGAGGACGAACTGGCGGATGGTGCGGCCCCTGGAGATGCGGGCGATGAACGCGCCGACGAACGGGGTCCAGGAGATCCACCACGCCCAGTAGAAGATGGTCCAGCCCGCCATCCACTTCTCGCCCCCGAAGGCGCCGGTGCGGAAGCTCATCGGGATGAGGTCGTTGAGGTAGCCGCCGGTCGAGGCGGTGAGGCTGTTGAGGATGAAGACCGTCGGGCCCACCACGAGCAGGAAGAACATCAGCGCCACCGCGAGCACCATGTTGGTGTTCGAGAGGAACTGGATGCCGCGCTTGACGCCGGTCACGGCGGACACCACGAACGCCACGGTGAGCACCGCGATGATCCCGATCGCCAGCGGGGTGGACTTCGGCACGCCCCAGAGGTTCGTCAGGCCGCTGTTGATCTGCAAGGCGCCCAGCCCGAGGGAGACCGCCGATCCGAACAGCGTCGCGAAGATCGCGAAGATGTCGATGGCCTTGCCGGGGCCCCGGTTGGCCCGTTCTCCGATGAGCGGGAAGAAGGCGCTGCTGATCAGGCCGCGCCGGCCCTTACGGAAGGTGAAGTAGGCCAGCGTCAGACCCACCACCGCGTAGATCGCCCACGGGTGCAGCGCCCAGTGGAAGAACGAGTACTCCATGGCCACGCGGGCGGCCTGCTGGGAGTTCGGTTCGGTGAGACCGCGCGGCGGGGTCCCCAGGTGGGACAGCGGCTCGGCGGCGCCCCAGAACATCAGGCCGATGCCCATGCCGGCGCTGAACATCATCGCCACCCAGGAGACGGTGGAGAACTCCGGCTTCTCGTCGTCCCGGCCGAGCTTGATCCGCCCGTACCGGCTGGACGCCAGCCAGACCGACAGCACGACGAAGGCGGCGCTGGCCAGCACGAAGACCCAGCCGAACGCCCTGACCACCCAGTCGAGCGCCGCGCCGGTGACCGACGCCAGGTTGTCGGTGGCCACGATGCCCCACACGACGAAGAGCACGGACACCGCGGCGGCGATTCCCAGCACCGTCCGGTCGACGTCTCCCGGGCGGCGGCCCGGCTGGACTGGCGCTTCTCCTAACGGGGTGTTGTTGTCAGTTGACGTACCTGTGGCGGGCACGGCCATGGTCTGTGGACCTCCGTGGGCTCGCGGGAACGCAGGCCGCGGTTCCGGCGCTGTTTCTCCGCCGGTGGGCCCGCAGTTCCGATTTGTCCCGACCTGGGTCAGCGGTCCGGGAACTCGGGATGGTGTCTCCGGTTCATAGGCGATCTTGCGTCAATGACGAACGTACGTGCGGTTCGTCGGGGCTCGACCGCCACTGACGCCGGCGACGGGCCGCAATCACTCTGGGTGTCAATCTTGGAGGAGACCCTGCGATCTCATGACAGTCCCATGACAAGACCGGCGAAACGTCACGGACCGTGGACGAGGGCGGTCTCACGGCCTCGCCCGGTGACACGCGCAGCAGCGCCATCGTGATCAGGCCGGACGCGCCTTCCATTTTTGCAAGCTGTCGTGCCGGCCGCGCACGCCGCGGAGGGAAAGCCGACGGGTAGGTGGACGCCGATCAGGGCGGCGGTGAACTCACGCGAAGCGGGACGGGTCCCCCGCCCCCTCGCGTAGGATCTCCGGCTCGGGTTGCGACAGGTCGACCACGGTCGTCGGCTCCTTTCCGCAGTCGCCGGCGTCGATCACCGCGTCGAGGACGTGGTCCAGCCGTTCCTTGATTTCCCACCCCTGGGTCATCGGCTCGTCCTCGTCCGGCAGGATCAGGGTGCTCGACACCAACGGCTCGCCGAGTTCGGCCAGCAGCGCCTGGGCGACCGTGTGCCGGGGGACGCGTACGCCCACCGTGCGTTTCTTGGGATGCAGCAGCCGACGCGGCACCTCACGGGTGGCGGGCAGGATGAAGGTGTAGCTGCCCGGGGTGCATGCCTTCACCAGGCGGAAGACCGAGTTGCTGACCTGCACGAACTGACCGAGCTGGGCGAAGTCCCGGCACACCAGCGTGAAGTGGTGCCGTTCGTCCAGTCGCCGGACCTCCCGGATCCGATCCAGCCCGGCCCGGTTGCCCAGCCGGCAGCCGAACGCGAAACACGAGTCCGTCGGGTAGGCGACCAGCCCGCCGTCCCGGATCAGGTCGGCGACCTGGCGGAGGACCCGGGGCTGGGGATTGTCCGGATGCACGTCGTAGTACCTCGCCATACGCCGAGACTAGTACTTCAGCCGACGCCGCCATCGTTACCATCGATGTTGGTGGTCGGGTGGTCGGATGGTGGTGATCAGGTGTGCCGCCGCTACCGCGACCGTCCCCACGGGTTGCGTTCGACCCAGTCGCCAGCAGACCGCCGTGCTCATGGCGCCTCCGGCCGCCCATCGCTGCATTTCACGCCAAGGGCGATCTCTAGTGCCGTGACCACGAACGTTCACCGTGTTGGATAACACGCCGTCTGGCCTGCCGGCCCGGCAGTCTGGTGGCACTCAGGCTGTGGCGGTGGCAGAACCCGTCGTACGGCGGCTCAGTGACCAGGAGGGTCAGCAGCTGCTGAAGATCACTCGTAGAGGTACCGGCTCGCCGATTCGGTTACGGCGGGCGATGGTCGTGTTGGCGTCTGCCGGCGGGAATACGGTGCCGGCGATCGCTCGCCTCGTTCAGGCGGACGAGGACACGATCAGGCAGGTCATCCACCGGTTCAACGAGATGGGAATGGCCAGCCTGGACCCTCGGTGGGCGGGTGGCCGTCCCCGCCAGATCAGTCCTGACGAAGAGCAGTTCATCGTCGAAACGGCCAACAGCCGCCCCAAGAAGCTGGGGCGGCTGTTCACCCGGTGGAGCATCCGCAAACTCGCCGACCACCTCTGCTTGCATCCCACCCGACGGGTCCGGGTGGGCCGGGAACGGCTGCGGCAGATCCTGCACCGGCACCGGATCACCTTCCAGCGGACCAAGACGTGGAAGGAGTCCACCGACCCGCAGCGCGATGCCAAGCTCGCCCGGATCGAGTACGTGAGCAGCCACTTCCCGCAGCGAGTGTTCGCGTTCGACGAGTTCGGGCCCCTGGTGGTCCGCCCGCAGGCAGGGCCGGGCGGGCGCCGGCCGGGCACCCGCACCGGCTGCCCGCGAACTACCACAAGCTGCACGGGGTCCGGCAGTTCCACGGTTGTTACTCCGTCGGTGACGACCAGCTCTGGGGCGTCGTCCGGCGCCGTCAGAGCGTCGCGAACACCCTCGCCGCGCTCAAGTCGATCCGGGCCGTGCGTCCGGACGGGGCGCCGATCTACGTGATCCTGGACAACCTGTCCGCGCACAAGGGCTCGAAGATCCGCAGGTGGGCGGCCCGGAACAAGGTCGAGCTCTGCTTCACCCCGACCCACGCCTCCTGGGCCAACCCGATCGAAGCCCAGTTCGGGCCACTACGCACCTTCGTGATCGCCGGCTCGAACCACCCCGCGTTGACCCGGAAACTGCAGGCCTACCTGCGCTGGCGCAACGCCAACGCCCGCCACCCCGACGTACTGGCCGCCCAACGCCGCGAACGCGCCCGCATCCGCAGCGAACGACAACGACACTGGGGCCAACCCGCCACTCGCGCAGCCTGACCCCAACACCGTCAACGTTCGTGGTCAGAGCACCAGCCGGCCCGTGGGCCTCGGCGGGCCACTGTGCCCCACGCCGATCCGACGTGGTGGAGCGCCCGGGCCCGGCGTCGTCGGGTCAGTAGCCTTCGAATTCACTCACGGCGTCGGGGTGGGCGAAGAAGGCGCCAGGATAGCGCGGCGGGTACCGCAGGGCGACGTCGCGGTCATCGGGCGGAAAGGCCCGATTGATGCCGAGTGCCACCTCGTAGCCGCCGTGGAGGAGTAGCTGTTTCGCTCCCGGAATGTACTCGTTCTCGACCTGATACCGCAGCTCGGTGAACTTGGCCCGCACCGCGTTGCCGAGCGCCACCAGATTCAGGGCCTCGGGACCGCCGTCGACCCCTGCTTGAAGCGCTCTGGTGAGGGTGCTCGTGAATGGGTCGATCTCGCTCCCGAACAGCATTACCCGGCCAGCGCCCAGCAGCGACAACTGTGGGCCGTGCCAGTGACCGGCCGGTGGGTCCGGCAGGGTGAAGTGCCGCGCGGCGATCTGCGGGGAATCGCAGTCCAGCAGGACGACGAGTCGGGTGGCCGCACTGTTCCTCATCAGGTCGGCGACCCTCCTGAGCACGGACCGCCGGCTGCCCGGATCCTCGGTCCACTGCTCCGCGCCCTCGGGGGTCTCCCAGTGTTCCGGGCCGGTCGCGGCGTAGGAGAACAGCAACGTGTCCGACGCCGCCGCCGCGGCCCGGCGCACGGCGTCGATCACCGCGTCGGGGGACTCCCCGCGCACGAGCTGTTCGGTGTGCGCTTCGAGGAAGGGCGTACCGATGTTCGGGGAGACGAGGGTGCGGGCCAACGCCCTGGTCGCCTCCACCGCCGACTCGTAGCCGTGGCCGAAGCCATGGTCGGCGTCGGGGTCGGGGTTGTCCCGGCCGACGAGGACGGCTCGGGAACCGGCGAGGACGGGCAGAAGCGGATGTCGTCGCGGGGTCGCGTCGGCTGTCATCACTCCATTCTGGAGACCGAGAGCCGGCCAGTCGATGTCCCCGGCCGTGTCGGCGCCGGGGGGGGGTGTCCCTATGGGTTTCGTCAAGCTGTGATCGGCGGTGTGGGGCGGGGCTGGTAGGGGATCTTGTCGCGGAGCATGGCGAACAGGACGTC
>NZ_JBIDCU010000005.1:0-316799 GCF_043204765.1 Micromonospora sp. NPDC047730
CACCCCCCGGATCATCCGCACGACAGGGGCAGTAAGTCATACCGAGCCGGGCGACCGAGCAGTCCCCGGCTGGGGACGATCAAAAAGGTAACGGGGCCGATCGATCGTGGGACGATGATGAAGGTCGTGATTCGCGGTCGTCAATAAGACCGTTACGGGCCGGTAACCCTTGTCGCGCCGGGAGCGCAAACCGGCAATTCGCGTGGTTCTTCGAGCGCCGGCGACGCGGTGGCCCGCCGTCCACGAGGGACGGTGCACACGCGGGCCCGGCGCCGGTGGCATGCTGGGGCCCGTGCGCCAGACACCGACCGACGAGAAGCCGCTGCGGGTGATGCCCTGGTGGCTCGTGCTCGTCGGGCTGCTGGCCGCCGCGCTGCTGGGCTGGCTGGTCCTGGACTGGCTGCTCAACGAGGCCGACCGGGCCGCCCAGCCGGACACCCGCGCCACGTTGCGCATCGACGCCATCCGCACCGGGCTGACCGTGGTGGCCGGCACCGGCGGCGGGTTGGCGCTGCTCCTCGCCGCCCGCCGGCAATGGATCAGCGAGCGCGCCCAGCGGCACCAGGAGGCCGTCGCCGCGCAGGAGCAGGCGCACCGGGACCGGACGCAGACGCACGCGGAGTCGGTCGCCGAGGCCGGGCAGCGGCACCAGGACCGGCAGGCCGAGGCAGCCGAACACGACGCCGCCGAGCGCCGGCTGACCGAGCTCTACACCCGTGCGGTCGAACTACTCGGCGACGACAAGGCGGCGGTACGCCTGGGCGGCCTGCACGCCCTGGAACGGCTCGGGCAGGACAATCCCGCACAGCGGCCGACGATCGTGGCGGTGCTCTGCGCGTACCTGCGGATGCCGGCGGCCGACGACGACGCGGGCGAGGCGGAGGTGCGCCGCACCGCGCAGCGGGTGTTGACCCGGCACCTGCGCGCCGACGACGACGCCTTCTGGCCCGGCGTCACGCTGGACCTGACCGGCGCCCGCCTCGACGGCTTCGACGCCGCCGGCTGCACCCTGGTCGACGCGGACCTCACCGGCGCGGTCTGCGCCGGCACCACCAGCCTCGCCGGCGCGACCGTACGCGGCCGGCTGTCCCTCGGCGCCACCTTCGCCGACCTACGCTGCGACGACCTGCGCGGCGACGCCGAGATCGTCCTGGACGACGCCCGGATCGACGGCCGCCTCAGCTTCGACCGCGCCGACCTCGGCGGCGGCCTGTCGTGCCGGCACGCCACCGTCACGCGGGCGTACCTCCGGGGCACCACGGTCGGACGGACGGCGAGCTTCGACGGGACCCGCTTCACCAGAAGCGCGACGTTCCGCGAGGCGGTCTTCCTCCGCGGGCTCTCGATGGACCACGCCGCGTTCGGCGGCTACGCCGGATTCCGGCACGCCCGCTTCGCCGACCTGGCCCTGTTCCGCTGGACCGAGTTCGGCGGCCAGACCTGGTTCGAGCGGGCCCGCTTCGACGGCGCCGCGAACTTCGGCCGGGCCCGCTTCCACGATTCGGCGACCTTCGACGGCGCGACGTTCGCCCGGCCTCCCCTGGTCGACCAGGCGCGGGCGGCGACGGCCGGCCCGCACGTCTGGCCCGAGGGCACGACCGTCGCACGGCTCGACGACGACTGGCTGCTGCTCACCGACCCCTGATCCGCACCGCTCGCCTTTATGATCATCCGCGTGACGACCGCCCTCGTGCTCATCGACCTGATGCCCCGGATCATCGCGCTGGAGTTGGCCCCGCACCGTGGCGAGGATGTCCTCGACCGCTGCCGCCGGCTCGCCGCCGTGTTCCGTGCCCAGGGCCGGCCGGTGGTCCAGGTCCGGGTCGAGCGGCCCGGGGTGACCGAGCAACCGCCGGGCAGCGACTTCGCCGAGGGGCTGGTCGAGCCGGGGGACGTCGTGGTCGTCAAGCGCACCGTCGGCGCGTTCCACGGCACCGACCTGCACGAGCAGCTGCGCCGGCGCGGGGTCGACACCGTGGTGCTGGCCGGGCTGGTGACCACGATGGGCGTCGAGTCGACGGCCCGCGCGGCCAGCGACCACGGCTACGAGTTGGAGTTCGTGGCCGACGCGATGTCCGGCTTCGCCGCCGACGAGCACGAGTTCACCGTCGAGCGGATCTTCCCGCGCTTCGGCGCCGTCCGACGCGCCGACGACTACCGCTGAGGCGGCTACGCTGCTCTGATGGCGGAGACCATTGAGGACAGTCCGGTCGGCTGGGTGGCCAGCCACGTGGAGCGTTACCTGGCCACCGACGGCGCCGACGGCGGCAGGTTCCACGGATACGACGCCCTGCTGATCACCACCCGGGGGCGCCGGACGGGCAAGCTGCGACGGACGGCGCTCATCTACGGCCGGGACGGCGACCGGTACCTGCTGGTGGCGTCGAACGGCGGTGCGGCGCGACACCCGGCCTGGTACCTCAACCTCTGCGCCGACCCCGAGGTGCAGGTGCAGGTCGGGGCCGAACGGTTCCGGGGCCGGGCGCGGACCGCCACCGCCGAGGAGCGGCCCCGGTTGTGGCAGGTGATGACCGGCGTCTTCCCGACCTACGCCCGCTACCAGCAGGGGACCGACCGGGAGATTCCCGTCGTCGTGGTCGAGCCGGTGCCTTCCGACGTCGCGCCGTAACGGAACCACCGGTGGAACACCACGGCCGTCTCCGGGCGCCGGTGACGTCCACCGTGTTCCACCGGTCCCGAGGGCCGGGCGCGCTGGCGACGGCCGGGCGCCTGGCGGCGGAGCGACGGCCGGTCAGCGGAGGAGGCGGAACAGCAGCAGATAGGCGACGTAGGCGACCGGCACGGCGACGAAGCAGATCAGGAAGCCCAGGTGCACGTAGCGGGGCGGGGTGCCGACGACCAGGGCCGGCCGCCCCCAGCGCCCGAGCACCAGGTAGCCGGCGAAGAACGACAGCGCGGGCAGGCCGGCGCAAATCCAGGCGCCCAGGGTGAACCCGTCGACCAGGCCGACGCCGGAGGCGAGCACCATCACCACCATCAGCACCGCCGCCACGGCCGCGCAGCCGGCGTAGACGGCGAGCGCCCGGGCCACCGGCGACCAGGTCGGCAGCAGCGCGGGGCGTTGCGCGAGCAACTCGGCCTGCTGCCCGTGCCGGTCGGACTCGTCGGCGTAGCGCCGGGCCAGCTCCAGCTCCGTGGTCGGGTCGGCCTCCGCCGGGCGCGGGCCCGGCACCCCACCCGCCGCCGGGGCCGCCCCCGGCGGCAGCGCGAGCTTCGTCTCCCCCACCCCGACCTGGGGATACGCCCCGACCACCGGCCGCCCCGGGGCGCCGGCTGCGCCGGCGGGCTCCCCCGCCTCCGGTCCGGCGCCGCCGGCCGGTGCGCCACCCGACGCCCCGTCGCCGGCCGGCGCGGTGACAGGGCCCGCGGGTGCGGTGGCGGCCGGGGTGGAAGCGGGGCCGGTGGGCACGCCGGAGGCCGGGATGCCGATGGCCTGGCCGAGCTGGTCGAGGCGCTGCCCCTGGGCGGTCAGCCGGTGCTGGAGGTACTCCGCGGCGGCGTGCAGGTTGCGCCGGCGCTCGGCCTCGGCGGCAGCGCCGCGCTCACCGGCCCGGCGCCGCTCGGCGAGCTGGCGGGCCAGCGCCGCGTACTCGGAGTAGTCGGACACCGCCTCAGTCCTCCCCGTCCGGGCCGTGCCCGTCGCGGGCGAACGGCACGATGAGCCGGGTGCGCTGGTCGTGCCGGTCGACCAGCAGCGCCCGGTCGGGCCGGGGCGCGTACGCGAGGTCGTGCACCCCGAGGTGCAGCCCGAGCTCGGTGCCGGGCACGTTCAGCGCCACCAGGCAGGCGACGTCGTCGCGGTTGTGCGCGCCGCCGAGGTCGTCGGCGAGCCGGCGCAGCCCGCGCCACCAGCCGAGCAGGTGCACGCCCCGCGCGGGGCCCTGGCGCAGCAGCGCCCCCAGGTCGTCGTGGCCGGAGCGGAACGTCTCCGGGTCGGTGGCGGCGAGCGCGGCGCTGGCGGCGTCCATCCCGAACACGACGAGGTAGGTGCGGCCGGTGTCCGGCGCGGCACTGCCCTCCGGCCGGGCCGGGGTGGTCGGGCCGGACGCCGCGGTGGGGGCCGACAGCCCGGCGGCGAGGGTGGCGACGTGCCGGCGCAGGCCGGCGGTGTCGAGGCGGTCGACGGCGTGACCGGCGGCGACCAGGGTGGCGGTGGTGTCGTCGGCGGCGGGCTCGGCGGCGGCGACCAGCGGGGCGAGGAGGAACCGGGCGTCGCCCGGGGCGTGCTGGCGGGCGAGGCTCAGGGTGGCCGCCCGCAGCACCTCGGCGCCCGTGGCGGAGGTGCCCACCACGGCCAGGTGCCGGCCGGGGGTGGCGTCCACCATGAACAGCGCGGAGGTGCCGTCCACGTCGACGGTCCGGCCGACCAGGGCGAGCGGGCGGCGCCCGCCCGGGCGCAGCCCGGCGAAGGTCGGGTCGTCCTCGACGCGCGCGGTCTCGTACCCCCTGAACACCGACGGGGGGCGCGCGCCCGCCGGCCGCGCCTGCCACAGCTCGTGCCGCAGCGCGGCCAGCTCGGCCGCGGCGGCGTGGGCGTCGGGGAAGCGGACGACGATGTCGGCGCCGACCGCCCCGGCGGCGGTGTTGAGCACGGCCGAACCGACGGGCAGGGTGTGGGCGGCCTCGTTCAGCGGGTCGAGCACCCCGCCGCCGCCGGGCAGCGCCACCCGGAGCGCGAACTGACCGAAGATCGCCTCGGCCCGCCCGTAGAGCGCCTCGACGCCGGTCATGCTCTGGCTCGCCAGGACCAGGTGCACGCCGTACGAGCGGCCCTTGCGGGCCAACTCCTCCAGCAGGTCGACCGACTCGCGGGCCAGCGCGTCGTTACCGGCGAGCAGCACGTGGAACTCGTCGACCACCGCCACGATCCGGGGCACCGGCGTGTCACGGGGCAGGTCGGCGAGCTTGGTGACGCCGTGCCGCTTGAGCGCGGCGGCCCGCCGCGACAGCTCGCGGCGCAGCTCCCGCAGGACGGCAACGCCGTATTCCCGGTCGGACTCGATGCCGACGGCCCGGGCGTGCGGCAGCCAGGACGGGTCGCGGGGGGTGGGGACGAACTCGGTGAAGCTCACCCCCTCCTTGAAGTCGAGCAGGTAGAGCTGCAGCTCGGCGGGCGAGTAGCGGGCGGCGAGCCCGTAGAGCACGTCGAGCAGGAAGACGGTCTTACCGGCGCCGGTGCGCCCACCGACGAGCCAGTGCGGGGTGGCGTCGTCGAAGGCGACGGTGACCCGGTCCCGGCCGGCGCGGCCGACCACGGTGCGCAGCCCGTTGCCCGCCGACTCGGCCCACCGCCGCTCGGGCAGCAGCTCGGCGAAGCCCACCGCGTCGCCGCGCCGGGCGGCGGCGCCGAGATGGGCGGCGAGGGCCGCCACCGACGCGGCCGGCGGGTCGCCGTCGAGCAGCACGGGGGCCGCCAGGCCGGTGCCGTCGACGCTGAACGGGGCGCCGGGCGGGTCGCCGACGTGGGCGTACCGCTCGGTCAGCCGGACCGTGGTGGTGGCGCCGAGCTGCGGCGGCGGGTCGGCGGACGCGGCGGACGGCTGGCCGGCGACCAGGACACAGACGGCGGCGGCCGGCCCGGCGTGGGTGAGCGCGGCGAGCCGGGCCGCCTCGCGGGGCGGCGGCGTCGACGCGGCGACGACCAGCAGCAACTCCTGGTCGGGGCGGTCGGCGTGCCGGGCGGCGCGGGCGTGCCGTTCCGCGGCGTCGAGCAGGGCGGCCACCTCGGCCTCGCCGGTGGCGGGCGGGTCGAGCACGCCAGCGTCGACCAGCGGGCGCAGCGGCCCGAAGGTGGCGCCCAGCGCGGCGGTGTCGATCCCGGCGACCCGGACCCCGCCGGGCGGCGCCGTGGCGAGCAGCCGCAGCACGAGCGCCCGCAGCAGGCCGGCCACCCGGGGGTCGCGGGCGTCCGCGTCGACCGCGAGGTGGTGGCCGCCGCCCAGCGGCACGAGGACGGGGAAGGCGCCGTCGGGAGTGGACGCCTCACCGACGCGCACCGGGACGGGCGCGACGGCGACCGGGGTGGCCCCGGGGGTCGGGGTGGCGAGCGCGCCGCCGAGTTCGGCGAGCCGGGCGACGAGCGCGCCCGCGCCGTTCGGGACGGCCGGGGCGGCGTGGCCGGCGAGCGCCCGACGGGCGGTGTCGAGGTGGGACCGGGCCGCGCGGTGCGCCGCGACCGCCTGCCCGTACGCCGACGCGAGCCTGCCCACCCTCTGCTCCCGTCGCCGTCGCCCCGCCTGGTCCTCAAGGACCCTAACGGACACGGGCGACACCCGGACAGTGGCGAGGCGGGCGCGTCGGCCTTCCTTGCACCGTGGACAGGTGGGGCAGTGGGTCAGCCGGAGCGGGGGCATTCGGCCGGCTGGTCGAGCGGGCGTGCCGTGCCGGTCAGGTGGGAGCGGCGGCGGCCACGGCGCGGTGCGCAGGCTGCGCATTCGTGCGCCTCCCGGCCCGCCCGGGGTCGACCGGTGGCCGGCCGGGGCAGCACGGGGCGGCCGGCCGGCACGTCGCTTCCCGCCGGTCGGACGATCCGGGCGACGGCCCGGACGGGCCGGACGGACCGCACCGCGCTCGACGCCGGCCGGACGACGCGGGCCGCCGTCGAGGCGACCCGACGCACCGGACGCCGTACCGCCGGCACGGCCAGCGCCAGGGCGACCCGCCGGCGCAGCGGGCGCCCACGCAGTCGGTCGAGCCCGATCCCCGCCACCACGGTGGCGATCGCCGTCACCGTCCCGGCCAGCACGAGGGTCTGCCGGGGGCCCGCGTGCTCGGAGAGCCAGCCGAGCAGCGGCGCGCCGACCGCGGCGGAGACGGAGCCGGTGACCGCCAGCGCGGCCAGCACCCGGCCCCGCATCGCGTAGTCGGTGTCGAGCTGGGCCCGGGCGCCGACGGTGGTGTCGATGACCACGGCCGCGGCGGCGACCGGCAGGATCACCGCCGCGAAGCTCAGGGTGCCCGGGGCCAGGCCGGCGACGATCTGCAGCACGCTGGCCAGCAGGCCGGCCGCGAGCAGGATCCCGTAGCCCAGCTCACGCCGCCGGGCCGCGACGAGGGCGCCGAGCACCGTGCCGATCGCGAAGACGGTGGAGAGGAACCCGTAGCCGGAGGCACCGCCGCCCAGTGGTCCGTCGCTCATGGCCGCCATGGTCACCTGGTAGTTGCGGCCGAGGCTGCCGAGCACGAACGACAGGGCGAGCGCGACGAGCACCACCGGCTGGCGCAGCAGATAGCGGAAGCCGGCGACGATGCCGCCGTCCGCCTGCTCCGCGTCGGCCGGCGCCGGCTCCCCCGCGTGCAGCTCCCGCTCGCGTACGGCGAACAGGGCCACCACCACCGCGACGAAGCTGGCGGCGTTGACCGCGAAGAGCAGCGCGGGGCCGACGGCGGCGACCAGGACGGCGCCGGCGCTCATACCGAGGATGCGGCCGGCCGAGTTGGTCAGCGAGCCGAGCGCCAGGGCGTTGCCGAGGCTCTCCCGGTCCACCAGGGTCGAGCACCAGCGGCCCATCACCGGACCCTCGATGGCCGAGACCGCGCCGGTCACCAGCGAGATCGCGTAGATCGCCGGGAGGCCGCCCACGCCGGTGACGGCGACCAGCGCCAGCCCGGCCGCCAGGGCCGCGTGGAGCGCCTGGGCGATGATCAGCAGCGGCTTCGCGCGCAGCCGGTCGGCCAGCGCCCCGCCCCAGACGCTGAGCAGCAGGGTGGGAAGGGCCTGGAGCAGGACGGTGAAGCCCATCGACGTCGCCGAGCCGGTCTCGGCGAGCACGTACCAGTTCACGCCCAGGACCTGCATCCAGGTCCCGACGACGGACACGAACCCGGCGGCGGCCCAGATCCGGTAGTTCCGGTGGCGCAGCGCGGCGAACACGACTGATTCCCCCGTGGGACGGCGACATGACGGTGCCGAACCCGGGTGCGGTGCGCGGCAGCCGCCAAGTCTGGCGGCAATTAAACCGATTTGCCGTCTTTCGTGAGGCGGCTCACGCAATGTGGCCCCGGCCTGCCAGGCGCAGGCCGGGACCACGTCGGGTCCGAGCGGGTGGTCAGCGGGCCGCGAGCGGCTGCCGGGCCGGGTCCACCGGGGCCGGGAGCGTTCCGACCCCGCCGAGGTACGCGTGGATCGCGGCGGCCGCCGCCCGCCCCTCGGCGATCGCCCAGACGATCAGCGAGGCGCCCCGGTGCATGTCACCGGCGACGAAGACGCCATCGACGGCGGTCTGCCAGTCCGGCCGGGCGTCGACCGCCCCGCGCGCGTTGCGGACGACCCCGAACTGGTCGAGCAGCGGCTGCTCCTCGGTGCCCTCGAAACCGATGGCCAACAGCACCAGGTCGGCCGGCAGCTCCCGCTCCGAGCCGGGCAGCGGGGTGACGATCCGCCGCCCGTCCCGCTTCTCCACGCTCACCTCGGCGATCCGCACCGCCCGCACCTGCCCGGTGCCGTCGTCGACGAACTCCTGCACCGCGACGGCGAAGACCCGCTCGCCGCCCTCCTCGTGCGCCGGGTAGCTGCGCAGGAGCCACGGCCAGGTCGGCCACGGGTCCCGGGCCTCGTCGCGGGCCTGCGGCGGCTGCGGGTAGAGGTCGAGCTGGTGTACGCCGGCCGTGCCCTGCCGGTGCGCCACGCCGAGGCAGTCCGCCGCCGTGTCGCCGCCACCGATGATCACCACGTGCTTCCCGGCCGCGTCGATGGGCGTGCCGTCGGGCAGCACGGCGGTGTCGGGCCGGCCGCCGGCCGCCGCGGCGACCACCCGGTTGGCCGCGACGAGGTGCTCCATCGCCTGGTGCACGCCGCGCAGGTGCCGGCCCGGGGTCTCCGGGGTGTCCCGGCCCTGCAACGCGCCGCAGGCGAGCAGCACCGCGTCGTGCTCGGCGCGCACCTGCTCGGCGGTGACGTCGACGCCGACGTTCACCCCGGTGCGGAAGCGCACGCCCTCGGCGGCGAGCTGGGCCAGCCGCCGGTCGATGTGGGCCTTCTCCAGCTTGAAGTCGGGGATGCCGTACCGGAGCAGGCCACCGATCGCGTCGTCGCGCTCGTACACCGTCACGGCGTGACCTGCGCGGGCGAGCTGCTGCGCGGCGGCGAGGCCGGCGGGCCCGGAACCGACCACGGCGACCGAGCGGCCGGTCGGCGCGGGCACCGGGCGTGGCAGCAGGCCGCCCCGCGCGACGGCCGCGTCGGCGATCTCCACCTCGACCTGCTTGATGGTGACCGGCTGGCCGCCGCCGATGCCGAGCACGCAGGCCGCCTCGCAGGGCGCCGGGCAGAGCCGGCCGGTGAACTCCGGGAAGTTGTTGGTGGCGTGCAGCGACTCCACCGCCGCGTCCCAGCCGCCCGCGCGGACCAGGTCGTTCCAGTCGGGGATGCGGTTGCCCAGCGGGCAGCCGTCGTGGCAGAACGGGATGCCGCAGTCCATGCAGCGGGTGGCCTGCTCGCGGATCAGCTCCTCGCCGGCCGGCGGGTAGACCTCCCGCCAGTCGCTGATCCGCACCGGCACCGGGCGGCGCGCCGGCAGCCGCCGGTCGTAGCGCAGGAAACCGTTCGGGTCAGGCACGGGCCACCTCCTGGACCGCCGCCCGCGGGGCGGGCGTGGTCGGCATGGACTTCGCGGCGGGCGCGGAGAGCGCGCTCATCACCGCGTCGTCGACGTCGCGGCCGGCGGCTTCGGCGGCCCGCATGATCTCCAGCACCCGGCGGTAGTCCCGGGGCACCACCGCGGTGAACTCCGCCACCGCCTCCGGCCAGCGCTTGAGCAGCTCCTCGGCGACCGCCGAGTCGGTCTCGGCGAAGTGCCGCTGCACCAGCTCGTGCAGCACGGCCTGCTCCTCCTCGGACAGCGGGGCCAGGTCGACCAGCTCCGCGTTGACCCGGCGACGGTCCAGCCGGTACACGAACGCGGTCCCGCCGGACATGCCGGCGGCGAAGTTGCGGCCGGTCGGCCCCAGCACCACCACGGTCCCGCCGGTCATGTACTCGCAGCCGTGGTCGCCGACGCCCTCGACGACGGCCAGCGCGCCGGAGTTGCGCACCGCGAACCGCTCCCCCACCCGCCCGCGCAGGAAGAGTTCGCCCGCGGTGGCGCCGTAGAGGATGGTGTTGCCGGCGATGGTCTGGTCCTCGGCCCGCTCCCCCGGCGCGGCGTCGCCGTCGACGAAGGGGGCGGCGACGTCCGGCCGCACGATGAGCCGGCCGCCGGAGAGGCCCTTGCCGACGTAGTCGTTGGCGTCGCCGTGCAGCCGCAGGGTGACCCCGCGCGGCAGGAACGCGCCGAACGACTGCCCGGCGGTGCCGCGCAGCGTGAACTCGACCGTGTCGGCGGGCAGGCCGGCTCCGCCGAAGCGGCGGGTCACCTCGCCGCCCAGCATCGCGCCGACGCTGCGGTGCTCGTTGCGCACCGCCACCTCGACCCGTACGGGCGTGCCGTCGCGCAACGCCGGGCCGGCGAGGGCGATCAGCTCGTTGTCCAGCGCCAGGTCCAGGCCGTGGTCCTGGGCGCGGACGCCCCGGCGGGCGGCGCCGGCCGGCAGCTCCGGCAGGTGCAGCACGGGGGTCAGGTCGAGCCCGCCGGCCTTCCAGTGCGCGATCGCCGGGGCGACGTCGAGCAGCTCGGCGTGCCCGATGGCCTCCTCGATCGAGCGGAAGCCCAGCTCGGCCAGGTAGCCGCGGACCTCCTCGGCGAGGAAGAGGAAGAAGTTCTCCACGAACTCCGGCCTGCCGTTGAAGCGTTCCCGCAGCACCGGGTTCTGGGTGGCGATGCCTACCGGGCAGGTGTCCAGGTGGCACACCCGCATCATCACGCAGCCCTCGACGATCAGCGGGGCGGTGGCGAAGCCGAACTCCTCGGCGCCGAGCAGCGCCGCGACCAGCACGTCCCGGCCGGTCTTGAGCTGCCCGTCGACCTGCACGGTGACCCGGTCGCGCAGCTTGTTGAGCAGCAGCGTCTGCTGCGCCTCGGCCAACCCCAGCTCCCATGGGGTGCCGGCGTGCTTGAGCGAGTTCAGCGGGGACGCGCCGGTGCCGCCGTCGTGGCCGGAGATCAGGATGACGTCGGCCTTGAGCTTCGCCACGCCCGCCGCCACGGTGCCGACGCCGACCTCGCTGACGAGCTTGACGTGCACCCGCGCGGACGGGTTGACGCACTTCAGGTCGTGGACGAGCTGGGCGAGGTCCTCGATGGAGTAGATGTCGTGGTGCGGCGGCGGGGAGATCAGGCCGACGCCCGGCGTGGCGTGCCGGGTGCGGGCGATCCACGGCCAGACCTTGTTGCCGGGCAGCTGCCCGCCCTCGCCGGGCTTGGCGCCCTGGGCCATCTTGATCTGGAGGTCGTCGGCGTTGACCAGGTATTCGCTGGTCACCCCGAACCGGCCGCTGGCGATCTGCTTCACGGCGGAGCGGCGGGCCGGGTCGTGCAGCCGCTCGACGTCCTCGCCGCCCTCGCCGGTGTTGGACTTGCCGCCGAGGCGGTTCATGGCGATCGCGAGGGTCTCGTGCGCCTCCGCCGAGATCGACCCGTACGACATGGCGCCGGTGGCGAACCGCTTGACGATCTCGGTGGCCGGCTCGACCTCGTCGAGGGGCACCGCCGGCCGCACGCCGGTACGCAGGGT
Organism: Micromonospora sp. NPDC047730; assembly: GCF_043204765.1. Lineage (NCBI taxonomy): Bacteria > Bacillati > Actinomycetota > Actinomycetes > Micromonosporales > Micromonosporaceae > Micromonospora > Micromonospora sp. NPDC047730. The sequence continues at coordinate 11,632 of NZ_JBIDCU010000005.1, forward strand.
GAACAGCCCGCGCAGCGAGCCGGCCTTCGCGGCCAGCTCGTCGACCTTCGCCGTGTACTGGCGGAAGACGTCGTACTGGCGGCTGCGGGTGGCGTGCTGGAGCAGGAAGACCGTCTCCGGGTTGAACAGGTGCAGCTCACCCTCGCGGCGCCACTGGTACTCGCCGCCCACCGCCAGCCGCCCGGAGGACTCGGCGCCCGGCTCCGGCCAGGCCACGGCGTGCCGGGCGGCGACCTCGGCGTGGATGCCGTCCAGCCCGATCCCGCCGATCTTGCTCGGGGTGCCACGGAAGTAGCGGTCGACCAGCCGGGAGTCCAGCCCGACGGCCTCGAAGACCTGCGCCCCGCAGTACGACGACACCGTCGAGATGCCCATCTTGGACATGATCTTCAGGACACCCTTGCCGAGGCCCTTGACGTAGTTGCGAACCGCCTTCACCGGCTCGACGCCGACGAGCGCGCCGGTGGAGATCATGTCCTCCACCGACTCGAAGGCCAGGTACGGGTTGACCGCCGCCGCGCCGTAGCCGATCAGCACGGCCGCGTGGTGCACCTCGCGGCAGTCGCCGGACTCGACGACCAGCGCCACCTGGGTGCGGGTCTGCTCGCGGACCAGGTGCTGGTGCACGGCGGCGGTGAGCAGCAGCGACGGGATCGGGGCGAGGTCGGCGTTGGAGTCCCGGTCCGACAGCACCAGGATGCGTACGCCGTCCTCGATCGCCTCGGAGACGTGCCGACAGATCTCGGTCAGCCGGGCCTTGATCCCCGCGCCGCCCTCCCGGACGCGGTAGAGCCCGGAGACCCGGACGGCCTTGAAGCCCGGCAGGTCGCCGTCCTCGTCGATGGAGAGGATCTTGGCCAGCTCGTCGTTGTCGATCACCGGGTACGGCAGCACGATCTGCCGGCAGCTCGCCGGGCCCGGGTCGAGCAGGTTGCCCTCCGGGCCGATCGTCGACGCCAGGCTGGTCACCAGCTCCTCGCGGATGGCGTCCAGCGGCGGGTTGGTGACCTGCGCGAAGAGCTGGTGGAAGTAGTCGTAGAGCAGCCGCGGCCGGGTGGACAGCGGGGCGATCGGGGTGTCGGTGCCCATCGAGCCGAGCGGCTCGGCGCCCGTCCGCGCCATCGGCGCGAGCAGGATCTTCAGCTCCTCCTCGGTGTAGCCGAAGGTCTGCTGCCGGCGGCGCACCGAGTCGTGGGTGTAGACGATGTGCTCGCGCGGGGGCAGGTCGGTCAGCTCGATCAGGCCGGCGTGCAGCCACTCGGCGTACGGCTGCGCGGCGGCCAGCTCCGCCTTGATCTCGTCGTCGTGCACGATCCGCCCGGCGACGGTGTCGACCAGGAACATCTTCCCCGGCTGGAGGCGGCCCTTGGCGACCACCCGGGCGGGGTCGAGGTCGAGCACGCCGGCCTCGCTGCCGAGCACCACCAGGCCGTCGTCCGTCCGCCACCAGCGGCCCGGGCGCAACCCGTTGCGGTCGAGCACGGCGCCGACGATCTCGCCGTCGGTGAAGGCGACCGAGGCCGGCCCGTCCCACGGCTCCATGAGGCTCGCGTGGAAGCGGTAGAAGGCCCGCTTGTCGGGGGCCATGTCCGGGTCGTTCTCCCACGCCTCGGGGATCATCATCAGCACCGCGTGCGGCAGGCTCCGCCCGGCCAGGTGCAGCAGTTCGAGGACCTCGTCGAAGTTCGCCGAGTCGGAGGCGGCGGGGGTGCAGACCGGGAAGACCCGGCGGACGTTGCCGGGGAGGTTCGGGCTCCGCAGCAGCGCCTCGCGGGCCTGCATCCAGTTCCGGTTGCCCCGGATGGTGTTGATCTCGCCGTTGTGCGCGATGAGCCGGTACGGGTGCGCCAGCGGCCAGGACGGGAACGTGTTGGTGGAGAACCGGGAGTGCACCAGCGCGATCGCGCTCTCCACCCGCTCGTCGGTCAGCTCCGGGTAGAACGCGGGGAGCTGGTCGGGGGTGAGCATGCCCTTCCAGACCATGGTCCGCGCGGACAGCGACGGGAAGTACGCCGGCACTCCCCGCTCGGCGCTCTCCCGCTCGGCCTGCTTGCGCACGCAGAACGCCACCCGCTCCAGCTCGATGCCGCCCAGCGGCGACCCGGCCGGCCCGGCGGGCGAGTCGGTGAGCCGGTGCGCGGCGAGGAACAGCTGCCGGACCCGGGGCATCGCCGCGAGGGCGGTCTCGCCGAGGCCGCGCGGGTCGACCGGCACGTCCCGCCAGCCGAGCAGGTCGGCCCCCTCGACCAGCGCGTACTTCTCCACCACGCGGCGGGCGCGGGCCTCGGCGGCGTCGTCGTCGGGGAGGAACACCAGGCCGGTGGCGTACGCTCCGGCGGGCGGCAGCGGGAAGTCGACCACCGCGCGCAGGAACGCGTCCGGCACCTGGATCATGATCCCCGCGCCGTCGCCGGTGTTCGGTTCCGCGCCACGGGCTCCCCGGTGGTCCAGTCGGCAGAGCGCGTCGAGGCCGTTGACCACGACCGCGTGCGAGCGCCGTCCGTGCAGGTCCGCCACGAAGGCCACACCGCAGGCGTCGTGCTCCTGGGCGGGGTCGTAGAGCCCGGCCGCGGGCGCTCCCGGGCCGAGGTGCGGGGCCTGCTGGGGGCTGCGGTGAGGGTACGGAAAGGCCACCGGGCCTCCTGTCGTCACTCAGGATGGATCTGGATCGGGACGACGTCGGCCCTCAGGGGTCTATTGAGTCTACGTTAGGGTCCGGCGCGCAAGGCCAGTGCAGATTGATCACACCTTCCAGAGTGTGGGACGTGTAGTCTCGCCCGGTGGATCGCCTGCCGAAGGACCTGTTCGACCGGTTGGAACGCTTCTACGACGCGGTGCCCCGGGACGTCGCCCGGACGGAGGAGCACGGCGCACTCGTGCTGTTCGTCCGGAACGGGGCCGGCTGGCCGTTCTACGCGCGGCCCCGGCTCGACGCCACCGAGCCGCCGTCGCTGGCCGACGTCGCGGCGGTGCGCGAACGGCAGCGCGAACTCGGCCTGCCCGAGGCCCTCGAGTGGGTGCACGAGACGACCCCGGACCTGCTCGCGGTGGCCCGGTCGGCGGGCCTGTCCGTGCTGGAGGCTCCGCTGATGGTGCTCGACCCGGGCGCCCTGCCCGACCCGGGCACCCTCACTGACGTGCCGGTGCGGCTGCTCGATCCGGCGGGACCCGGCTTCGCGGCGGACGTGGCCGCGCAGCGAGCGGTCGCCGCCGTCGGGTTCGCCGCGCCCGGCACCGACCGCGGCGAGGCCGGCCCCGCGCAGCGGGACGCCGCCGTGGCCGGGTTGGACGAGGCGGCGCTGGACGAGGAGCGGGCCCGGATCGCCGACGGTCGGCGACTGTCGGCGCTGGTCGGCACGCCCGCCGACGGCGCGCTGGCCAGCGGCATGGCGATGCGGGTCGACGACGTGGCCGAGATCGCCGGGATCGCCACCCTGCCGGCCGCCCGCCGCCGCGGCCTGGGCGCGGCGGTCACGGCCGCGCTGGCCCGCGCGCTGCTCGCCGCCGGCACCGACCTGGTCTTCCTCTCCGCCGGCAGCGAGGACATCGCCCGGGTCTACCTCCGCGTCGGCTTCCGCCGCGTCGGCACCGCCTGCATCGCCGAGCCCGCCCCCGTCACCCCCTGACGCCCGCCCCGGCGGGGTGGGGTGAGCGGGTCAGGTCGGGGGCCGCCACTGGGCGGCCGTGGTGGCGGCAGTGGAGAGGAGGCGGGGCGTGATCGTGCCGAGGGCGGCGTCGCGGGCGCGCAGCGCCAGCGGGCCCCGGGCCTTCAGCACCGCCGACATCCGGCGGGTCTGCCGGACCACCGTCGCCGCGCGGGGGCGGCGCACCCGGTCGTACGCGACCACGGCGTCGGGCAGTCGGGACTCGCGCAGCAGCGAGGCGAGGGTCGCCGCGTCCTCGAAGGCGAGGCAGGCGCCCTGACCGAGGTGCGGCGGCATGGCGTGCGCGGCGTCGCCGAGCAGCACCACCCCGCCCGGGCCGGCCGGGAAACCGTACGACCTGGGCAGCGGTCGCAGCTCGCGGATCTCCTGCTGCACCAGGTCCGCCGGGTCGGTGGCGTCGAGCAGCTCGGCGATCGGCGCGGGCCAGCCCGCGTACCAGCGGCGCAGCAGGGCCAGCTGGGTCTCCGGCGGCTCCGGGCGGGGCGCCCCGGCGGCCGTGGCCACCCAGTAGATGCCGCCCCGGCTGGAGGCGCCGGAGGATCCGCGCTCGCCCAGCGAGGCGGACACGAACCGGTACCCGGCGCCGAGCACCTCGCCGCCGACGGGCCGGTCGGCGGGCAGCTTCGGGGCGCGGTACCAGGGGATCACCGCCCGCCACGCGGCGCAGCCGGAGCTGACCACCCCGGACTCCGGGGCGAGCTGCCGGCGGATCTCGCTGTCGGTGCCGTCCGCGGCGACCACCAGGTCCGCCTCGACGGTGTGCCGGCCGTCGCCGACCGACGGGCGTTGGCCGGGCTCGGCGCGGACCGTCCGCACCGTCACCCCGGTGCGCAGCTCGACCTCGTCGCCCAGCCCGGCGATCAGCGCGTCGTGCAGGTCCTCCCGGTGCACCACCACCGGCATCCGGTCGGCGGGGGTCGGCCGGGGCTGCACCAGCCAGTGGCCGTCCGGGCGGCGTACCCCGCCGTCGGGCAGCGGCGTGGCGATCGCCTCCAGGCCGGCGCCGAGACCGAGGGCGCGCAGCGCGCGTACGCCGTTGGGCCAGAGCGCCACGGCGGTCGGCTCGGGGCGGACCCGGTCGGCGCGCTCCAGCAGGGTGACCCGCCACCCGGAGCGCGCCAGCGCGCCGGCGACCGCGAGGCCACCGATGCCGGCCCCCACCACCACCGCGCTACGCATGTGGTGCTCCCCCTCAGCTGTCGCGGTCGGCGGGCCGGGAGCCGGCAGCCCCCGCCCGGTCCTCCGAGCTCTCCTCGTCACCGTCCGGCTCGGCGGACCCGTCGCCGGCGCTCGCGGCGTCCTTGCCGGTCGCCGTCTCCCCGCCGGTCGTGGCGGGCAACTCGCCGGTCTCCCGCCAGCGCCGGTACTGCTCCTCGCCGACCACCCGGTAGCCCTCCGGCGCGGCCGGCTTCGCCCCCGCCTCGGCGGCGGAGAGGTCGACCTGCGAGACGTCGGAGTCGGCGGGCACGGGCGGCGTCGCGGCGGCGCCGACCGGAACGAGGTACTCGCGGGGCCCGCGCACCCGCAGGAAGTAGACCAGGGCGCCGAGGAACACCAGGCCGGCGGTCCAGACGTTCAGGCGTACGCCGAGGATGGTGTTCGCCTCGTCGGTGCGCATCAGCTCGATCCAGAACCGCCCGGCGGTGTAGCCCATCACGTAGAGGGCGAACGCCCGCCCGCGGCCGAGGCGCAGCTTGCGGTCGAGGACGAAGACCAGCGCGGCGACGCCGAGGTTCCACAGCAGCTCGTACGCGAACGTCGGGTGGTAGAGCCCCGGCTCGAGGATCGGCCGGCCGGCGTCGTCCCGCAGCGCCTGGCCGGGGTTGTCCGGGTCCATCCGGTGGATCTCCAGGCCCCACGGGAGGGTGGTCCGGCCGCCGTACAGCTCGTTGTTGAACCAGTTGCCGAGCCGGCCGATCGCCTGGGCCAGCGGCAGGCCGGGGGCCAGCGCGTCGGCGACCACCGCGAACGGGATGCCGAGCTGGCGGGCGGCGATCCAGGCGCCGACCGCGCCGCCGGCCACCGCGCCCCAGATGCCGAGACCGCCCTCCCAGATGGCGAACGCCTTCAGCGGGTCGCCGCCGGTGCCGAAGTACTTCTCCGGCGAGGTGATCACGTGGTAGATCCGGGCGCCGATGATGCCGGCCGGCACCGCCCAGACCGCGATGTCCAGGACCGCGCCGGGGGCCACGCCGCGCTGGCGCAGCCGCCGTTCGGTGACCCAGCAGGCCACCACGATGCCGACGATGATGCACAGCGCGTACGCCCGGACCGGCAGCGGTCCGAGCTGCCACACGGCGGTGCTGGGGCTGGGCAGGGCCGCCTGGGGGGACAGCGAGGCGAGAGTCACGGATGCACACGCTACCGCCGTGGGCCCCTCCGGCGGCACCCCGGTCCACCGTCGCCCGATCCCGGTGACTTCTGGTTTGCGCCCCCGTAGGCTCTTTGTCCATGGGCGCGCTCACCTGGGCGGTCACGGCGGTCGTCACCGACGACGCCGGCCGGGTGCTGCTCTGCCGCCAGGGCCGGGGCGAGCGACGCTACGGGCTCCCGGGCGGCCGGCTGCGCCCGGCGGAGAGCCCCCTGCACGCCGCGATGCGCGACATCCGGGCCGAGACGGGCTGGGAGGTCGAGGTCGTGGACCTGGTCGGCCTCTACCACCTGGCCGGCGCGTGCGCCCCGGCGCCGACGAGCCCCGCCGCCCCGGCCTCGTCGGCGGGCCGGGTCGCGTCGTCGGCCGGTCACGCCGGGCCGCTGCCCGACGTCCTGGTGCACGTCTTCCGGGCGCGCGTCCGGGGGCCGAGGCCGACCGGCGAGCCGATGGGCGGCTGCCGGGCGTCCTGGCACGACCCCGCGGCTCTGCCGGAGGCGCTCACGCCGACCACCCGGACCGCGCTCGCCGACGCGCTGGCGGGCCGCTCCGGCGTCCTGCACACCGCCGCGCCGTCCACCCCCGCACCGGACAGCCCCGCACCGGACACTGCGGCCGAAAGGGACACCACTCCGAGCGCGATCACGCCCCCGGCCGGACACCCGCCGGGCCAGCGGGCCAATCCACCCACGGCAACCCGCCACTAACTCCCCACGCGCCCCCGCATCCCCACGCTCCCGCCCAACTCTCGCGATCTTGCACTTTCCGCCCCGACAAAAGAGGGCATCCCGTGCATTACGCGGGCACAAAGTGCAAGATCGCGGGCGGCGGACGGCAGGGCGAGGGAGGGAGGAGGGTGGGTCAGGGGGTGGGGGTGCGGACGCCTTGGGCGAGTTCGGCGCTGAGGGTGCGGAGGGCGGCCAGGCCGGACGCCTCGTCCGGGGCGTCGAGCAGGCAGCGGATCAGGGCGCTGCCGACGATGACGCCGTCGGCGTACCCGGCGACCGTGCCGGCCTGTGCGCCCGTGCCGACGCCCAGCCCGACGCCGACCGGCAGGTCGGTGACCTCCCGCAGCCGGGAGACCAGGACCGGCGCCGCGTCGGAGGTCTTCGCCCGGGCGCCGGTGACACCCATGATCGCGGTGGCGTAGACGAAGCCCCGACAGTGCGCCGCGGTCATCGCCAGTCGCGCGTCCGTCGAGGAGGGCGACACCAGGAAGGTACGGTCCAGCCCGTACGCGTCCGAGGCGGCGAGCCACTCGCCGGCCTCCTCGGGGATCAGGTCCGGGGTGACCAGACCGGTGCCCCCGGCCGAGGCGAGGTCCCGGGCGAAGGCGTCCACGCCGTAGCGCTCGACCGGGTTCCAGTAGGTCATGGTGACCACGGGCGCCCCGGTGGCCGCGACCGCCTCGATGATGCGCAGCGTGTCGGCGGTGCGTACGCCGCCGGCGAGGGCGATGTCGCTGGCCTTCTGGATCACCGGGCCGTCCATCACCGGGTCGGAGTACGGGATCTCCACCTCGATCACGTCGACGCCGGCCTCGACCATCGCGGTCATCGCGGCGATGCTGCCCTCGACGGTCGGGAACCCGGCCGGCATGCAGCCGACCAGCACCGCCCGCCCGTCGGCGCGCGCCTTGTCGAACGCCACCCCGATCCGGCTCACGTTCTCACTGCTCCTTGTCGAGGATGCCGAAGTAGTTGCCGGCCGTGTGGACGTCCTTGTCGCCCCGGCCGGAGAGGTTGACCACGACGGTGGGCTCCCGGCCCAGCTCGGCGGCGAGCTTCGGGGCGATCTTGAGGGTGCCGGCGAGCGCGTGCGCGCTCTCGATCGCCGGGATGATGCCCTCCGTCCGGCAGAGCAGCTCGAACGCGGCCATCGCCTCGTCGTCGGTGACGGGCACGTAGCTGGCCCGGCCGGTGTCGTGCAGCCAGGCGTGCTCCGGCCCGACACCGGGGTAGTCCAGCCCGGCGGAGATCGAGTGCGACTCGCAGGTCTGGCCGTCGGCGTCCTGGAGGACGTACGTGCGGGTGCCGTGCAGCACGCCGGCGGAGCCGCCGGTGATGCTGGCCGCGTGCCGCCCGGTCTCCACCCCGTCGCCGCCGGCCTCGAAGCCGTAGAGCCGCACGTCGGGGTCGCCGACGAAGGCATGGAAGATGCCCAGCGCGTTGGAGCCGCCGCCGACGCAGGCGGTGACCGCGTCCGGCAGGGCGCCGGTCAGGTCGAGGCACTGCTGGCGCGCCTCGTCGCCGATGCCGCGGACGAAGTCGCGGACCATCGCCGGGAACGGGTGCGGCCCGGCGGCGGTGCCGATCAGGTAGTGGGTGTCGTCGACGTTGGCGACCCAGTCCCGCATCGCCTCGTTCATCGCGTCCTTGAGGGTGCGCGAGCCGTTGGTGACCGGGACGACGGTGGCGCCGAGCATGCGCATCCGCGCCACGTTGAGCGCCTGCCGCTCGGTGTCGACCTGGCCCATGTAGACCACACAGTCGAGGTCGAACAGGGCGGCGGCGGTGGCCGTGGCCACGCCGTGCTGGCCGGCGCCGGTCTCCGCGATCACCCGGGTCTTGCCCATCCGCTTGGTCAGCAGCGCCTGGCCGAGCACGTTGCGCACCTTGTGCGCCCCGGTGTGGTTGAGGTCCTCCCGCTTGAGCAGCACCCGCGCGCCGGCCTTGGCGGAGAACCGCTGGGCCGTGTAGAGCAGCGAGGGCGTGCCGGCGTAGTCGCGCAGCAGGGCGGCGAACTCCGCCCGGAACGACTCGTCGGCCATCGCCGTGCGGTGCGCGGCGTCCAGCTCGTCGAGCGCCGCGACCAGCGCCTCCGGTACGAACCGGCCGCCGAACCGGCCGAAGTGACCGGCGGAGTCGGGCTGCGGACCGGCCGGGGCGGCCAGCGCTTCGGCGCTCATGGATTCTCCTCTCGGTGCTGGCGAACCGGCGCGGGATCAGCGCACCGGGCGGGGCGTGGCCGGGTGGTTGCCGGCGTTGACCAGCTCGGCCACCGCCTCGCGGGGGCTCTTCTGGGTGACCAGACCCTCGCCGACCAGGACCGCGTCGGCGCCCGCCGAGGCGTACCGGATGAGGTCGTGCGGACCACGCACCCCCGACTCGGCGATCTTGACGACGCTGCTGGGCAGGCCGGGCGCGATCCGCTCGAACACCGAGCGGTCGACCTCAAGGGTACGCAGGTTGCGGGCGTTGACCCCGATGACCTGGGCGCCGGCCTCCAGCGCCCGGTCGGCCTCCTCCTCGTCGTGCACCTCGACGAGCGCGGTCATGCCGAGCGACTCGATCCGCTCCAGCAGGCCGACGAGGGCGTTCTGCTCCAGGGCGGCGACGATCAGCAGCACCAGGTCGGCGCCGTGCGCCCGGGCCTCGTGTACCTGGTAGCTGGAGACCACGAAGTCCTTGCGCAGCACCGGGATGTTGACGGCGGCACGGACGGCGGCCAGGTCGTCGAGCGAGCCGCCGAACCAGCGCCCCTCGGTGAGCACGCTGATCGCCCGCGCGCCGCCGGCGGCGTAGTCACCGGCCAGGTCGGCCGGGTCGGCGATCTCCGCCAGCCGCCCCTTGGACGGCGAGGAGCGCTTCACCTCGGCGATCACCGCGACGCCCGGCTTGCGCAGGGCCGCGTACGCGTCCAGCGGCGGCGGCGCGGCGGCGGCCAGTTCGCGGATCCGCTCCAGCGGAACCTGCTCCTGTCGCCGGGCCACGTCCTCACGCACGCCGGCCAGGATCTCGTCGAGCACGCCTAGGGACGCCGCCGGACCGGCCTCGTCCCCCTCCGCGTGCGCATGCTCAGCAGTCACCAACGGACTCCCCTCTCCGGGTGTCATGGGCCGATGCTAGGGGGCGCCACCTGGCGACGGGTGCCGGGGGTATGGCGTGCCTCACGAGATGGGCTGCGGCATAATGGCCGACTTCCGGTGAACGGGACGTCACTCAGGGCGACCGCGCCCATCGACGACCGCCGCCCCGTCTCGTCGCCCCGCCGCGCGAGGCATTCGGCCCGATCCTGTCCACTCCCGCGACCGGCCGCCCGGCGCGGCCACGGCGGGACGCCGGCCCCTGTGACCTAGCTCAAGGGCGAACGGCCCTTTCCCTGGTCGCGGGCCCGGACGGAGAGTTGACGTGTCGGTCGCCACGGCGAAACGTGAGCCAGCCAGCATCTCTCTCGGGCAGACTCGATGTCGCGCCTGCCCCACCGACACCAACGATCTCCGTGCGGGGTGATCATGAGCACTGTCGAGCCCAACCAGACCATCGGACTGACGACCATCTCGCGTACCGTCGCGTCGCTCGCCGCCGGCGTGGTCCACACCCTGGAGCGCGCGGTGGTCGGCGAGGCCCGGATGCGGACCGCGCGCGGCAACGCCTGGGAGGCCGTCTGCGCCGACCGGGCCCGCGCCGAACAGCGGGCCGAGCTGGACCGCCTGGTGGCGGAGCTGACGGCCGCCCGGGCCGCCGCCCGCGACCGCCAGCCCGTCAGCTGACCGTCGGATCCTCGCCGCGGTCCAGCGCGTCCCACGCCTCCGTCGTGCGCCGGCCGGTGACGCGGCCGTCCTCGCCCCGGGCGGCCGGCACGCCGCCGCCCCGGGCCGGCCGCTCGTAGCGGGCGCCCATCGCCGGCCACCGCCGGCCCCGCAGCGCCGTCAGCAACCCGCCCGCCGCGGCGAGCACCCCGCCGACCAGGCAGAGCGCCGGCCAGTGCCGGCTGACCTCACCGTCGAACCCGGCGACCAGGCCGTAGCCGCCGCCGGCCGCCACCGCCGCGCCGAGCCCGCAGAGCAGCGCGCCCAGCAGCCGCCGCGACCGGCCCCGGGTGGCGAGCACCGCGCCGCCCCCAGCCAGCCCCACCAGGGCCAGCGCCGGCAGCCACGGCAGCAGGCCCGCGCCCGTGCGCGCGTCGCGTATCGGCGGCAGCGGGGTGGGCCGGGCGGTCAGTTCGACCGCCCAGGTGCGGGTCGACGCCCAGAACGCGAGGCCCGCGCCGGCCACGCAGAGCAGCACCGCGTACGTCAGCTCGCGCCGGCCCGCGACGGCCCGCGCGCGCTCCTCGGCCTCGGCCGCCGCGGCCGTCCCCGACTCGTGGCCGCGCGGCTGCGCCGCCGTCATCGGGCGGGCCGGAGGGTCTCGGCGGCGGCGATCGCGGCGAGCACCGCCGCGGCCTTGTTCCGGGTCTCCTGGTCCTCGGCGGCCGGGTCCGAGTCGGCCACCACCCCCGCCCCGGCCTGCACGTACGCCCGGCCGTCGCGCATCAGCGCGGTGCGGATGGCGATCGCCATGTCCAGGTCCCCACCGAAGCCGAAGTAGCCGACGGTGCCGCCGTAGAGGCCGCGGCGGACGGGCTCCAACTCCTCGATGATCTCCATCGCCCGCACCTTCGGCGCGCCGGAGAGCGTGCCGGCGGGGAAGGTCGCGGCGAGCGCGTCGAAGGCCGTGCGGTCGTCCCGCAGCGTGCCGACGACGGTCGAGACGATGTGCATGACGTGGCTGTAGCGCTCGATGGTGGCGAACTCCGGCACCTCCACGGTGCCCGGACGGCACACCCGGCCCAGGTCGTTGCGGCCCAGGTCGACCAGCATCACGTGCTCGGCCCGCTCCTTGGGGTCGGTGAGCAGCTCCGCGGCGAGCCGGGCGTCGGCCTCCGGGGTGGCGCCGCGCGGCCGGGTGCCGGCGATCGGGTGCAGCAGCGCCCGCCGCCGCCCCTCCGCGTCGGCGGTCACCTTCAGGTGCGCCTCCGGGGAGGAACCGACGATGTCGAAGCCGTCGAAGCGCAGCAGGTACATGTAGGGGCTGGGATTGGTCGTGCGCAGCACCCGGTAGACGTCCAGCGGGTCGGCGTGCGTCTGCCGCTCGAACCGCTGGGCCAGCACGATCTGGAAGCACTCGCCGGCCCGGATCGCCTCCTTCGCCGCCTCCACCGCCTTCGGGTAACCGCCCTCGGGCGTGCGGCTGCGCACCTCCCCGGCGGGTGGCCGGTCGACGGTGGACACCATCGGCGGGATGGGCCGGGACAGGGCGGTGGTCATCGCGTCGAGCCGGCCGACCGCGTGGTGGTACGCGGCCGCGACCCGGGCCTCGCGGTCCGGCTCGTCCAGCGGCGGCAGGATCGCGTTGGCGACCAGGATCGCCGAGCCGTCGTAGTGGTCCAGCACCACCAGGTCGGCGGCGAGCATCATGCCCAGCTCGGGCAGGCCCAGGTCGTCCTCGGTCAGCTCGGGCAGCCGCTCGAACCGGCGGATCAGCTCGTAGCCGAGGTAGCCGACCATGCCCCCGGTCAGCGGCGGCATGCCGCTGGCCGCGTCCCAGGCCGGGCCGGCGAGGGCGTCGACGGTCTCGCGCAGCACCCGGACCGGGTCGCCGGAGGTGGGCACGCCGGCCGGCGGCTGCCCCGTCCACGTCGCCACGCCGTCCCGCTCGGTCAGCGTGGCGCTGCTGCGTACGCCGATGAACGAGTACCGCGACCAGGCCAGCCCGGCCGAGCCGACGCCCTGCTCGGCGGACTCCAGCAGGAACGTTCCCGGACCACCGGCCAGCTTGCGGTAGACGCCGACCGGCGTCTCCGCGTCGGCGAGCAGCCGCCGGGTGACCGGGACGACGCGCCAGCGGGTGGCCAGCTCGGTGAAGGAGGCCACGTCCGGGCTGACCGCGCCGTCGGTCCGGGACCCGCCGCCGGGCGTCGCGCGCTGCGCCGTCACCGGGCCCCCGCTTCTTCCCCGCTGACCGGCAGCTCCGTGAAGAAGCAGGTGCGGTGCCCGGTGTGGCAGGCCGCGCCGACCTGGTCGACGTCGACCAGCAGCGCGTCGCCGTCGCAGTCCAGGGCGACCGAGCGGACGTACTGGTGGTGCCCGGAGGTGGCGCCCTTGACCCAGTACTCCTGGCGGCTGCGCGACCAGTAGGTGGCCCGGCCGGTGGTCAGGGTGCGGTGCAGCGCCTCGTCGTCCATCCAGGCGACCATCAGCACCTCGCCGGAGTCGTGCTGGCGGACCACCGCGGCCACCAGGCCGTCGGTGGTGCGGCGCAGCCGGGCGGCGATGGCCGGGTCGAGCCGGGACGCACGGGCCGGGCCGCCGGCCGCGGGCTCCTGCGGGGTGGGGTGGGCGCCGGTCACCGGCGCGTCAGGTACGGGCACAGTGACCCATTGTCCCGCACGCGGGGCGGGCACCGGCGACGGCTCCCGCCGGGGGCGCGGCGGCCGGCCGGCGGGCCGGGTCAGCTGGTCGACGTAGCGGTCCAGCCGGCCGTCGACCAGGGCGTCGGCCAGGTCCGCGCCGGCGACCTCGGCGATCTCGGCGGCGTACGGGCGGATCAGCGGCAGGGCGCCGGCGACCAGGCGGGCCGCGGCGGCGCAGACCTGCCCGACCGAGCCGGGGCGCAGCCCGAGGCAGAGCAGCATGTCCTCCCGGTAGTTCGGCGGCGCCACCGGCAGGTCGAGGGCGGCGGCGAAGGCCTCCCGGCGGGACGCCACCCGGACCGTCGGGTTGGCCGGCCGCAGCACGGACGGGCAGAGCCGGGCCAGGTCGGCGGCGGCCAACCGGACGCCGAGGTGGTCGTCGGCGTCCCGCGCGCCCGCCACCTTGCCGAGAGTGGCGATCAGCTCCTCCAACTGCGGCTCGCCGGCCGGCTGGCAGAGCACCGGCAGGTCGATCCGGACCCGCCAGTGCGGATCCGCCCAGAGCAGCCGGGCCGGCGCCGTCACCGGCAGCCCGAACGCCCAGTCGGCCGGCTCGCCGAGCCGGCTCAGCCAGGAGCGCACGTCGCGGGCGGCCACGGAGACGTGGGTCAGCCGCCCGGCGTGCTCCGCCAGGTACGCCCGGCGGGCCGCGTACGGGGCGCCACCGAGCAGCACGTCGACGTCGACGTCGCTGTGCGCGGTGGCGGCCCGCCGGGCGTGGCTGCCGCGCAGCATGATGCCGACGACGGGCTGCTCGGCGCCGGCCCGCAGCCGGGCGGTCCAGTCGCGGAGGAACCCCTCGTCCGGTGACGGAGCGTGACCCACGGCGCCATCGTGCCGTACGCCCGATCGGTGCGCAATGCCCGATGGCGGACCCGGTGTCCGGTCCGAAGGCTAATGCCCGACGAACCTCATCGACGCCTCGGGGTACCGTTCGCCGGCCGCCGCGCCCGGCGGCACCGCCTCGCCCAGCCGGGACCGCTGCCTCGGGGTGAGCCGGATGTCGGCCGCCGCCGCGTTCTCCGCCAGCCGGTGCGCCCGCCGGGTGCCCGGGATCGGGAAGACGTCCTCGCCCTGGGCGAGCAGCCAGGCCAGGGCGGCCTGGGCCGGGGTGCAGCCGATCTCGTCGGCCACCGCCCTCACCTCGTCGACCAGCTTCAGGTTGGCGTCGAGGTTGCCCTCGGCGAAGCGCGGCGCCGTCGTGCGCCAGTCGTCGGCGGCGAGCTGCTCCCGGCTGGTGATCGCCCCGGTCAGCAGCCCCCGCCCCACCGGCGAGTACGCGACCAGCGCCACCCCCAGCTCCCGGCAGGTGGCCAGCATCTCGCCCTCGACGTCCCGGCTGAACAGCGAGTACTCCATCTGCACGGCGGTCACCGGGTGCACCGCGTGCGCCGCACGCAGGGTCGCCGGGCTGACCTCGGAGAGGCCGATGAGCCGCACCTTGCCGGCGGCGACCTGCTCGGCCATCGCGCCGACCGTGTCCTCGATCGGGGTGGCCGGGTCGCGCCGGTGCAGGTACCACAGGTCGATGGCGTCCACCCCGAGCCGGCGCAGCGAGGCGTCGCACGCCGCACGCGCCCAGGCCGGGCTGCTGTCCACGTACGCACCGGGGCTGCCGGTGGCGCCGGGGCCGTCGCCGCGAACCCGGTTGCCGAACTTGGTGGCCAGGAAGACCTCGTCGCGGCGCGCCCGCACCACCGGGGAGAGCAGTTCCTCGTTGCGGCCCCGGCCGTACATGTCGGCGGTGTCCAGGTGGTTCACGCCCAGGTCGAGCGCCCGGTGCAGGGTCCGGGTCGACTCGGCGTCGTCGGCGCCGCCGTAGGCGAAGCTCATCCCCATGCAGCCCAGCCCGATCGCGGAGACCTCCGGCCCGGCCGCGCCCAGCCGACGGCGGATCATCGGCACCCCTCCGCCCGGCGGTAGTTGTCGATCTTGTAGTTGAGCACCTTCAGATCCTCCTCCAGCTCGGCCATCCGGCTCAGCACGCGGGCGCGGTGCGCCTCGAACAGCGCCCGCCGGGCGGCCAGGGTGGCGTCGCCCTGCCGGGCCAGCTCGGCGTAGCGGCGCATGTCCCGTACGGGCATGCCCGTACGGCGCAGCCGGGTGAGCAGGAACAGCCAGTCCACGTCCCGTTCGGTGTAGCGGCGGCGCCCGGCCGAGTCCCGCCCGACCGGGGCGACCAGCCCCTCCTGCTCGTACCAGCGCAGCGTGTAGGTGGTCAGGCCGACCCGCTCGGCCGCCTCGCCGACGGTGAGGGTCGTCTCCCGCGTGCTGATGTCCACGCCTCCAGGCTTCCAGTTCGAGTGCACACGAAGTCAACCGTTGCGCCCCGGAAGAAATCTCCACTAGCGTCGAGTTCAACGGCCGTTGAGTTTCCGGGGAGGTGAGCGATGGACGAGGCGATCGCCGTCCGTGACCTGGTCGTCGACCGGGGCGGGCAACGGGTGCTGCACGGCATCAGCGCGTCCGTGGCGCGCGGCCGGGTCACCGGGCTGCTCGGGCCGAGCGGCAGCGGCAAGACGACGCTGATGCGCGCGGTCGTCGGGGTGCAGGTGGTCGGCGCCGGCTCCGTCACCGTGCTCGGGCTCCCCGCCGGAACGCCGGAGCTACGCCGCCGGGTCGGCTACCTCACCCAGGCGCCCAGCGTCTACGCCGACCTCACCGTGCGGGAGAACGCCCGCTACTTCGCCGCCCTGCACGGCCGGGGCCGGGCCGACGCCGACCGGGCGGTCGCCGACGTCGGGCTCGCCGGGGCGGCCGGCCAGCTCGTCGGCAGCCTCTCCGGCGGGCAGCGCAGCCGCGCGTCCCTGGCCTGCGCGCTGGTCGGGGAGCCGGAGCTGGTCGTCCTCGACGAGCCGACGGTCGGCCAGGACCCGGTCCTGCGGGCCGACCTCTGGGCCCGGTTCCACGCCATGGCCGCCGCCGGCACCACCCTGCTGGTCTCCAGCCACGTGATGGACGAGGCGGCCCGCTGCGACCGGCTGCTACTGATCCGCGAGGGGCGGCTGATCGCCGACGACACCCCGGACGCGGTGCGCGCCGCCGCCGGCGTCGACGACCTGGACGAGGCGTTCCTGCGGCTGATCAGGGCGGGCGAGGCGGGCCCGGCGGGCGGCGCCGGGCGGGCGGCGTCGTGAACCCGCGGATCCTGGCCGCCACCACCGGCCGCATCCTGCGCCAGCTACGGCACGACCGGCGCACCGTGGCGCTGCTCGTGGTGGTGCCGTCGGCGCTGCTCGCCCTGGTCTACTTCATGTACGTCGACCAGCCCGCACCGCCGGGGCAGCCGTCGACGTTCGACCGGGTCGCCCTGGTGATGCTCGGCTTCTTCCCCTTCGTGATCATGTTCCTGGTGACCAGCATCGCGATGCTGCGCGAGCGCACCACCGGCACCCTGGAGCGGCTGCTCACCACCCCGCTGGGCAAGCTCGACCTGCTCTTCGGCTACGGCATCGCGTTCGGGCTGGCCGCGGTCGTCCAGGCCGTCATCGCGTCCGCCGTGGCGTACGGGGTCTTCGACCTGGACACCGCCGGCAGCAGCGGCCTGGTGATCATGATCGCCGCGCTGAACGCGGTGCTCGCGGTCGCGCTCGGGCTCTTCTGCAGCGCCTTCGCCCGCACCGAGTTCCAGGCCGTACAGTTCATGCCGGTCGTGGTGGTGCCCCAGTTGCTGCTCTGCGGGCTGTTCGTGCCCCGGGGCGAGATGGCCGGCTGGTTGCAGGCGGTCAGTGACGTGCTGCCGCTGTCGTACGCAGTCGAGGCGCTGCAGGAGGTGGGCGCGAACGCCGAGCCGACCGGCACCATGTGGCGGGACATGGCGGTCGTCGCCGGCGCGGCGGTGCTGGCGCTGGTGCTCGCCGCGGCCACCCTGCGGCGGCGCAGCCACTGATGCCACCGGCACCCGCCACGAGGTGGGACCGGCGGCGGACGACGACGAGCGAAGGGCGGCGATGGCGCGGCGGACCGGACGGCGACCCGGCAACCCGGACACCCGGGAGGCGATCCTCGGGGCCGCCCGCGCCGCCTTCGCCGAGCGGGGCTTCGACGGGGCCTCGATCCGGGCCATCGCCGCCGCCGCGCAGGTGGACCCGGCGCTGGTGCACCACTACTTCGGCAGCAAGGACCAGCTCTTCCTGGCCGCGATGCACGCGCCGGTCGACCCCGGCGAGCTGCTGCCGAAGGTGCTCGCCGGGGACCGGGACGGCCTCGGGGAGCGGCTGGTCCGCACGTTCCTCGGCGTCTGGGACTCCCCGGCCGGCACCGCCGGGGTGGCCCTGCTGCGCTCGGCGGTGAGCAACGAGTGGACCGCCCGCCTGCTGCGCGAGTTCCTGGTCAGCCAGGTGCTCCGCAAGGTCCTCGACCAGCTCGACGCCGACCCGGCCGAGCTGCCGCTGCGGGGCTCGCTGGTGGCCAGCCAGATGCTCGGGCTGGCCATGATGCGGCACGTGGTCCGGCTGGAGCCGGTCGCCTCGGCGGCCCCGGAGACGCTCGTCGCGGCGGTCGGCCCGACGGTGCAGCGCTACCTGACCGGCGACCTCGCCGAGGTCTTCGCCGCCTGACCCGCGCCGGCACCCCTGGCCGGCCGAGCGGCACCCGGCGGCCGGCCAGCCGCGGCCGGCGGGACCGCGGCGACGCGGCGGGCTCAGGTCTGCTCGCCGGGACCCGGTACGCGGCGGGATCAGGCGTGGTCGGCGTGCCGGGAGGCGGCGTGGCGGCAGAGCATCGGGTGCAGGAGGCGGGCCAGCTCCTCCTCGCCGTCGAGCGGGCGCGGGAACGCCAGGCGGGCCCGCCGGCGGGCGCCGGGCCGACCGTGGTCCGCCAGCAGGCCGTACCGGTCGATCCGGACCACCCGGGGCGCGGCGTCCGGGCCGCTGTCGGCCAGGCCGAGCTGCCGCCGCAGGTAGGCGGCCACCTCGGCCGCGTGGTGCTCGGCGAGGTCGGCCAGCAGCCCGGCCTCGACCGCGTGCAGGGGGTCCGGCTCCGCCTCGGCGTACGCCGTGGGGTCGATCCGGCGCACGGAGTCGGCGCGTTCCCAGCGGGCCTCGGCCACCTCGAAGCGGTGCAGCCGGAACCGGGTGCCGACGTCGAGCAGGTCGCCGGTCGGCTCGACCGCCGCGAAGTCCAGCGCGGCCCGGCGTTCCTCCGCGCCCTCCAGACGGGTCGCCCAGCCGGAGACCCAGGCCCGGCCGAGGCTCGGCGCGCCCGCGGCGGGCGGCAGGTCGAGCACGTCCAGCACCAGCGCCACGTCGGACTCGCCGTCGGCGGGCCGCAGTGCGGCGGCGAGGTCGCTGACCACCGGCACCAGCAGCAGCACCCGCCCGTCCGGGTCGGTCACGTGCCGGACCTGGTGCGGGCCGGGCCGGTGCGCGACGTGGGCGATGCCGGGCAACCGGCCCGCGACGAGGGTACGGACGATCTCCGCCGGGCTGGGCCGCATGACACGACCTCCTTTGGTTAGGCTTACCTAACCCGGAGACTAGAGCACCGGATCGGAGACGTCCAGCGGGACCGGGTCAGCGGGTCTGCTCCAGCCAGGAGGCGTAGAGCAGGCCGTAGACCGACTCCGGGTCGCGGACCAGCTCGTCGTGCGGGCCGCGCTGCACGATCCGGCCCCGGTCCACCACGATCACCTCGTCTGCGGACTGCGCCGTGGAGAGCCGGTGCGCGATGGCGAGCGTCGTCCGCCCCCGCGTCACCGCGTCCAGGGTGCGTTGCAGCCGCACCTCGGTGGCCGGGTCCACCGCGCTGGTCGCCTCGTCCAACACCAGCAGGTCCGGGTCGGCCACGTACGCGCGGGCCAGCGCGACCAACTGCCGCTCCCCCACGCTCAGCGCCTCGCCCCGCTCCCCCACCGGGGTGCGCAGGCCCGCCGGCAGCCCCTCCAGCCAGTCGGCCAGGCCCAACTCCGTGAAGGCAGCGGCGAGCTGCTCGTCGGTCAGCTCGGGGCGGGCGAAGCGGACGTTCTCCGCCACCGTGGCGTCGAAGAGGAAGCCGTCCTGCGGCACCATCACCACCCGCGACCGCAGCGAGGCGAACCGGACCTGCTCCAGCGGCAACCCGGAAAGCAGCACCCGGCCGGCGGTCGGGTCCATGAGCCGGGTCAGCAGCTTGGCGAACGTGGTCTTGCCACTGCCGGTCTCGCCGACCACCGCCACCCGGCTCTTCGCCGGGATCTCCACGTCGATCCCGTGCAGCACGGGCGGGCCGCCCGGGTAGGCGAATTCCACCCCCGCGAAGCGGATGTCCAGTGGGCCGGGCGGCAGCTCGCGCCCCTGCTCGCCGGGGTCGGCGACGTCCGGCGCGACGTCCAGCACGTCCAGCACCCGGCGCCAGCCGGCGATGGCGTTCTGCGCCTCGTTGAGCACCTCCGTGGCGATCTGCACCGGCTGGATGAAGAGGGTGACCAGGAAGAGGAAGGCGGTCACCTCGCCGACGCTCAGGGTGCGGTCGGCGCCCAGGGTCACCCCGAGCACCACCACGCCCGCGAGGGCCAGCCCGGCCGCCAGCTCACCGACGGAGCTACCCAGGATGCTGATCCTGATCGCCCGCTGCTGCGCCCGCCGCTGGCCGTCGATCGCCCCGTCGAGCCGGCGGGCGGTGCGCCCGGCGATCCCGTACGCCCGGATGACCGGCGCGCCGACCACGCTCTCCCCGATCGCGCCGAGCAGCGCTCCCGTGCGCTGCCGGACCACCCCGTACGCCCCGGCGAGGCGGCGCTGGAGCACCCGGATCACGAGCACGGCGGGCAGGAAGGCGGCGTAGACGAGCAGGGTCAGCTGCCAGGAGTACGCCAGCATCACCAGCGTGGTGACCACCAACTGGCCGAGGTTGATCACCAGGATCACGCCGCCCCACTGGAGGAACTGGGTGATCTGGTCGACGTCGCTGGTCACCCGCGACACCAGCGAACCGCGCCGCTCGGACTGCTGGTGCAGCATGGACAGGTCGTGCACGTGCCGGAACGCCCGCACCCGCACGTTGGCCAGCGCGGTCTCGCTGACCGTGAACAGCCGGCGCATCATCAGGTAGCCGCAGACCGTGGTCACCACCAGCACGGCGGCGGTGGCGGCGACCACCGTCCAGACCACGGTCAGGTCGAGGCCGCCGACGATGCCGTTGTCGATGCCCTGCTGCACGGCCACCGGCACGGCCGCCCGGCCGACCATGTAGGCCAGGGCCAGGCCGAGCGTGCCGGCGAGGCCGACCCGCAGCTCCGGGGAGAGCGCCAGGCCTCGCCGCAGCGTCTGCCAGGTCGTCTCGGTCGCCTCGGCCGTCTCGGCCTCGGTCGCCCCCTGCGCCTTACCACTCACCGGTCCACCTCGATCTCCAGGCCCGAGCTCAGCGGGGCGACCTCGTCGTACGTCTCGTCCTTGGCGTGGTCGACCTCGGCCTGCTCGTAGGCGGTGACCAGGTCGGCGTAGCCGGGCACGGTGGCGAGCAGCTCGGCGTGGGTGCCACGGGCGACCACCCGGCCCTGCTCCAGGTAGACCACCTCGTCGGCCAGCGCGATGGTGGCCCGCCGGTAGGCGACCACCAGGATCGACGCGGCCGGCGCGCCGGGCTCCCCGGCGGAGGACCGCAGCCCGGCCAGGATGGCCGCCTCCACGCGGGGGTCGACGGCGCTGGTCGCGTCGTCGAGGACGAGCAGGCGTGGCCGGCCCGCGAGCGCGCGGGCCAGGGTGAGCCGCTGCCGCTGGCCGCCGGAGAGCGAGGTGCCCCGCTCGCCGACCTTCGTGTCGAGACCGTCGGGCAGTGCGGCGACGAAGCCGTCCGCCTCGGCAAGCCGCAACGCGGCCCAGACGTCGTCGTCGCCGATGCCCGGCCGGTCCAGGGTGATGTTGGCCCGCACCGTGTCGTCGAAGACGAACGGCACCTGGGCGACCAGCGCGGCGGTGCGGGCCAGCGAGGCGGCGGTGAGCCGGCGCACGTCCACCCCGTCCAGGGCGACCGTGCCGGCCCCGGGGTCGACCAGCCGCACGGCCAGCGAGGCGATCGTGGACTTGCCGGCGCCGGTCGGCCCGACCAGGGCGACGGTCTTCCCCGCGGGCACGGTGAAGGAGACCTCGCCGAGCACCTCCGTGCCGGGCAGGTGCGCCTCGGCGGGCTCGTAGCCGAACCGGACGCCGGCGAAGGTGAGGGTGGCGGGGCGGGGGTCGGCCGGGTCGAGCGTCGTGTCGCCGTACGGCATCTCGCCGGTGGCGTCGAGGACCCGGCGGACCCGGTCCCAGCCGGCGACGCTGCGCGGCAGCTCGGCCAGCACCCAGCCGATGGCCCGGACGGGGAAGGCCAGCACGGTGAAGAGGAAGGCGACGCTGACCAGCTCGGCGACGCTGATCGCGCCCTGCCGCAGCCGGAACGTGCCGACCACCAGCACCGCGAGGGTGCCGAGGCTGGGCAGGGTCTCCAGCACGGGGTCGAAGACGCCGCGCAGCCGCCCCACCGACACCAGCGCGTCGCGCAGCTCGCCCGCGCGGGCGGCGAACCGGTCCGTCTCCTGGGCCTCCCGGCCCATCGTCTTGACCACCAGGGCGCCGTCGAAGCTCTCGTGGGCGATGCCGCTGACCTCGGCGCGCAGCCGCTGCGCCCGCGCCTGGCGGGGGGCCATCCGGCGGGAGTAGGCGACGTTGAGCGCGAAGAGCGCCGGGAAGACCGCCAGGCCGACCAGGGCCAGCGCCCAGTCGGTGGCGAAGAGCGAGGCCACCGCGCCGACCAGCATCACCAGGGTGCCGACCGCGAACGGCAGCGGGGCGATCGGGTGCCAGGCGGCCTCCACGTCGGAGTTGGCGTTGGACAGCAGGGTGCCGGTGGCGTTGCGGTGGTGCCAGGACAGCGGCAGCTCCAGGTAGCGCCGGGTGACCCGGCGCCGGTAGGCGGCCTGGAGGCGGTACTGCATGTAACCCGCGCCGAGCCGGCGGCCGAAGATGCCGGCCACCCGCAGCACGCTGATGCCGAACAGCGCGACGGCCGCCAGGGCGAGCGCCCCGACCCCGACCGAGCCGCGCTCGATCGCCGGGACCACCACGTCGCCGACCACCGCGCCCACCACGTATGCGCTGGCCACCGTCATGGCGCCGAAGAGCACGCTGCCGGTCACCGCGACCGCGAAGATCCGCGGCTGCTCCCGGATGGCCACCCCGAGGACGGCCAACCCCCGACCGAGCACGTCCCGACTTGTCCTGCTCGCCACGCTCTCCCCCGCCGTAAGCCGCAATTATCTCCCTCATCCTTACCGGTCGGGGCCGGCTCCGCCGCCCCGGGCCGCTATGTCCGCCGTCACGGCCGACCCGCCGCGCCGGCGCGCCGACCCGGGCGTCCGCGCCTACGATCGATGCCATGCCGCGGTACGCCCGATCGGAGCGCGAGGCGCTCGCCGACCTGATGCTCACGCTGGGACCGGACGCCCCGACGGTCAACGAGGGATGGACGACCCGCGACCTCGCCGCCCACCTGGTGCTGCGTGAGCGCCGCCCGGACGCCGCCGGCGGCATCCTGCTGCGACCCCTGCGTGGGTACGCCGAGCGGGTGCGCCGGCGCATCGCGGCGCGCCCCTGGCCCCGCCTGGTCGAGCAGGTGCGCCGGCCACCGGTGTGGAGCCCGGTCAGCAACCCGGTGACCGACGAGCTGGCCAACACGATGGAGTTCTTCATCCACCACGAGGACGTGCGCCGCGCCCGCCCGGGCTGGCTTCCGCGCGACCTGGCGGCCCGGCTCCAGGCCGCACTGTGGACGCGCGCCGCCGGGCTGGCCCGGCTGGCACTGCGTCGGTTCCCGGCCGACGTCTTCGTGCAGGCGCCGGGCTACGGCGCGCTCTCCGTCGGCCGGGGCGGCGAGCCCGTCCGCGTGGTCGGGGCGCCCGGCGAGCTGGTCCTGTTCCTCTCCGGCCGGCAGCGGGTGGCCCGGGTGCAGGTCGACGGGCCGACGGCGCTGGCCGACCGGCTGCGCAACGCCCACCTGGGCATGTAACGGACTGTACGGAAATGGTCACGATCTCTCCGGCAGGCTGCCTCTACCCAACGACCGCCGCCGATCCCCTCTCCCGTACGCTGTCCCGCGCCGTCCCGCCCGGGGGCGGCGCGACAGGGGGCGCCATGCGGACCTTCGCGCTCTCGGCGCTGCGGGAACCCCCTTTTCCCGCGCGCCGGCACGACGCCACCGACCAGGTGGCACAGGAGAGCACCGAGTGGGTGCTCGGCCACGGCCTGATCGCTAACGGGCACCGGCTGCACCGGCTGCGCCGGGCCGACGCCGCCGGCCTCGCCGGTCGGGCCTGCCCGGAGGGGCCCGTCGACCGGCTGCGCCTGCTCGCCGACCTGATCTCCTGGCTGTTCGTGATGGACGACGCCTGCGACGAGGACGGCCTCGGCGACGGCCCCACCCGGCTGGCGCCGACGGTTGCCGCCATGCTGGACGTGCTGGACCGGCACGGCGACCCGGTGGCACCCGCCGGCGCCGCCGGCCCGCTGGGCGACGCGCTGGCCGACCTGTGCCGGCGCGTGCGCGCCGCCGGGACGCCGGCAGTGCTGCTGCGCTTCACCAGCCAGGTGCGGGAGTACCTGCTGGCGCTGCTCTGGGAGGCCGCGAACCGCGAGCACGGCCGGGTGCCGGAGCTGGCGGAGTACGTCCAGATGCGCCGGCACACCGGCGCGGTCCACCCCAGCTTCACCCTCACCGAACTGGCCGCCGGCGGTCGGCCGGGGGCGGCCGAACGCGCCGAGCCCGCGCTGGTCACGCTCGACCTGCTCGCCGCCGACCTGGTCTGCTGGTGCAACGACGTCTTCTCGTACGGCAAGGAGAACCTCGCCCAGCCGGACGGCCACAACCTGGTGGCCGTCATCGCCGCCGGGCGGACCGGCGGCG
Source organism: Micromonospora sp. NPDC047730 (assembly GCF_043204765.1). Lineage (NCBI taxonomy): Bacteria > Bacillati > Actinomycetota > Actinomycetes > Micromonosporales > Micromonosporaceae > Micromonospora > Micromonospora sp. NPDC047730. Next base: position 35,701 of record NZ_JBIDCU010000005.1, read on the forward strand.
ACGAGCCGTCGGCCCTGCGGGCGGCGGCCGACCGGTTCAACGAGTCCCTGGCGGCCTACCTGGCGACGGAGTCGGCGCTGCTGGCCGCCGGCGACGAGGGCCTGCGACCGGCGGTGTTCGCCCGCCGCAACTGGATCCGGGCCACCTACGACTGGTCGCTGCGGGCCGCCCGGTACGCCTGAGGGCGCCCCAGGTCCCGGGGACGTGGCCCAGCCGTGATCGACCGGGGCTGGCCGACGCCCGGGGTGCAGGCAATACTCTTCGGTAACGAATACTGACGTGACGACCGTCACGCCTCCACCCCCGAAGGCGGCTACAGCGATGGCTCTCGATGTACCGTACCGCTCCATCCCGGACATGTTCCTCAAGCGCGTGGCGGCGTCCCCCGACCGCGACGCCTTTGCCCACCCGGCCTCCGAAGACTCGGGGCCGGTCTGGTTGACCTGGGCGCAGGTGGCCCGCCGCGCCAAGGCGGTCGCCGCCGGGCTGCACGGGCTCGGCGTCGGCCAGGAGGATCCGGTGGCGATTCTGGCCAACACCCGGCTCGAATGGGTGCTCGCCGACCTCGGCATCATGTGTGCCGGGGGCGCGACCACCACCGTCTACCCCACCACCGAGCCGGAGGACGCGACCTACATCATCGCCGACTCGGGCTCCCGGGTGCTGTTCGCCGAGAACCCGGCCCAAGCCGCCAAGATCGCCGGAGCCGACCTGCCGGCCCTGACCCACGTGGTGCTCTTCGACGGCGCGGCCGACCCGTCCGCCGCCGTCCCGCAGCTCACCCTCGCCGAGTTGGAGGAGCAGGGTGCCCGGGCGCTGGCCGCCGAGCCCGACCTGATCGAGATGCTGGTCGCCGGGATCGGCCCCGACCACCTGGCCACCCTGATCTACACCTCCGGCACCACCGGGCGCCCGAAGGGCGTCGAGCTGCTGCACGGCGGCTGGTGCTGGGAGGGCGTGGCGCAGGCCGAGCTGGGGCTGCTCCGCGACGACGACCTGCAGTACCTCTGGCTCCCGCTGTCCCACTCGTTCGGCAAGACGCTGCTCTGCGGGGTGATCCACGTGGGCCTGCCGACGTACGTCGACGGGCGGGTGGACAAGCTGGTCGAGCTGCTCGGGGTGGTGAAGCCGACGCTGATGTGCGGCGCGCCGCGGGTCTTCGAGAAGGTCTACAACAAGGCGGTCACCACGGCCCAGGACGCCGGCGGCGCGAAGGCGAAGATCTTCGCCTGGGGCGTGCGGGTCGGCAAGGAGAGGGTCGCCCTGGAGCAGGCCGGCAGGCCGGTCCCGACGGGGCTGAGGCTGAAGTACGCGGTGGCCGAGAAGCTGGTGTTCAGCAAGCTCCAGGCCCGCCTCGGCGGCCGGATCCGGGTGCTCGTCTCGGGCGCCGCACCGCTCAGCGCGGAGATCGCCACCTTCTTCGCCGCCGCCAACCTGCCGATCTCCGAGGGCTACGGCCTCACCGAGACCAGCGCCGGCAACTTCGTCAACCCGCCGGACGGGCTGCGGATCGGCACCGTCGGCAAGGCGTTGGGCGATCTGGAGTGCCGGATCGACACCGACGGCGAGATCCTCGTCCGCGGCCGGCCGGTCATGCGCGGCTACCACAACCTGCCCGAGGAGACCGCCGCCGCGTTCACCGAGGACGGCTACTTCCGCACCGGTGACATCGGCACGCTGGACGCCGAGGGCTACCTGAAGATCACCGACCGGAAGAAGGACCTGGTCAAGACCTCGGGCGGCAAGTACATCGCGCCCTCGCACATCGAGGGGATGTTCAAGGCGACCTGCCCGTACACGTCCCAGGCGGTGGTGATCGGCCAGGCCCGCAACTACTGCACGATGCTGGTCACGCTGGACCCGGACGCGATCAGGGGCTGGGCCGCCGGCACCTCGCTGGAGGGCCGCGACTACGCCGAGATCGTCGCCTCGCCCGAGGCGCAGGCCATGGTCGAGGGGTACGTCGCGGAGCTCAACACCAAGCTCAACCGCTGGGAGACGATCAAGAAGGTCGCCATCCTGCCACGCGACCTGACCATCGAGGACGGCGAGATCACCCCGTCACTCAAGATCAAGCGCAGTGGGGTGGAGAGCAACTTCGCCGCCGAGATCGAGAAGATGTACGCCGGCACGCTCGCCGAACTCTGAGCACGCCGCGTCGGCGGCCCGCCCGGCCAGGCGCGGGCCGCCGACCGTCACAGGTGGCGGCCCCGCCACCTCGTCTGCTCTGCCTCTGAGGGGTCAGCGGCCGGGCTCGGGCCCGGCGCCGTGCGCGGTCAACGACGCGTCCCGCAGGGCTCGCCGGTCCTCGCCGAAGAGCCACACCTCGGCCGCCACCATGCCGACGCAGACGACGGCGAGCACCGCGAGCGCGGCCAGCGCCGGCAGCCGGTCGGCCAGCGGCACGAGAGCGACCAGGAGAACCACCGTCACCGCCCGTGGCCAGTTCACCGAGCCCATGTTGCGCAGCCGGAAGCCCAGGTGCCCGAGCAGGTAGAGCACCACCCCGCCGTAGAGGGCGTAGAGGCCCAGGCCGTGCAGCGGGTCGGTGAGGTCGTGCGCGCTGCCGTCGCCCACGTACGACAGGACCTTCTTGAAGCCGAGCGCGAGCAGGATGATGCCGACCACCATCGGCAGGTGCAGGTACGTGTACGAGTCCCGGCCCAGCGCGGCGCGGGCCGCGCCCTCGGCCCGGTGCAGCACCTGCTCCGCCGCGATGGCCACCACGTCGAAGTACGCCCACCACAACGCGGCCGTCACGGTGATGGCCAGCACGGAGGCGACGATGATCGGCCAGGAGATCGGCAGGTGCGTGACGCCGACGCCGATGGCCACCAGCGACTCCCCCAGCGCCACGATGATGATCAGCCCGTGCCGCTCGGTCCAGTGCGCGGCCGAGAAGATCCGCCAGCCATCCGCGCCGATGGCCATGATCCCGCCGTAGTCCACGGCCAGCGCGAGCACCCACAGCGCCGTACGGATGGTGGAGGCCCGGGCCGGGTCGTCGGCGAGCTGCTGCGGCAGCAACGCGGCGGAGAAGAGCAGCAGCGCCCCGCCCAGCATGGGCAGCACCGCCCGCAGCAACTGCCGGCGCAGCCCCTCGTCGCCGCGCGCGGCGTGCCAGTAGATCACCAGGTGCAGCACCCGCACGACGAGGTAGCACGCGGCGAAGACCACCGGCCCGGAGAGCCCGCCGGGCAGGTCGTCGAAGGCCTCCGGGATGGTCACCGCGACCACGAACATGGCGGCCATGACCGCGAACAGGGCCACCCGGACCACGCCCTCGTCGGCCCGGACCGTGTTGCCGAGCCACGCGTAGCAGCACCAGCACCACCAGAGCAGGGCCAGCACCAGCAGGCCACGCAGCAACCCACGCCCGGTGAGGTCGTCGGCCATCAGGGCGGTCACCTGGGTGAGCGCGTAGACGAAGACCAGATCGAAGAAGAGTTCGAGCGGGGTCACGGTGGACCCCTCCCGCATGACCCGCATGCGCGGCGCGCGCCGCGTCGTACTACCAGTCGCCACGGCGCACAGTCTGGCAGCCGCCCGCGGTGGGGTGTCCCGGCGTCCCGGGGTCAGGCGATGACGGCCGGCTCCCGCCACTGCGGCCGGCCGCCGCGGTCCAGGTCGTACCGGACGGCGGCGATCCGCCCGACCGCCTCGACGAGGTCGGCGGCGGGCAGGGTGAACGGCAGCCGTAGGAAGCGCTCCAGCGTGCCGTCCAGGCCGAACCGGGGGCCGGGTGCCAGCCGTACGCCGACCTCCTCGCTGGCCCGGGCGAGCGCGCTGGAGATCGGGCCGTCGAGTTCGGCCCACAGGGTCACGCCGCCGTGCGGCACGGTGACCCGCCACTCGGGCAGGCGCTCGGCCAGCGCCGCCAGCAGCGCGTCGCGCTGGGCGGTGAGCTGCGCCCGGCGCGCGGCGACGATCGCCGGGGCGTCGGCGAGCAGGTGGACCGCGACCAGCTGGTCCAGCACCGGGCTGGCCATGTCGACGCCGACCCGGGTGGCGGCCAGCCGCTGCACCTGCGGGGCCGAGGCGCGGACCCAGCCGATCCGCAGGCCGCCCCAGAAGGGCTTGCTCATCCCGCCGATGGTGACCACCCGGGAGTGCCGGTCGAAGCTGGCGGTCGGCGGGGGCAGCACCGTCCCGTCCAGGGGCAGGTCGACGAAGGACTCGTCGACGACCAGGTCGGTGCCGACGGCGTGCGCGGTGCCGACCACCCGCTCGCGCAGCGACGCCGGCATCAGGTGGCCGGTCGGGTTCTGGAAGTCCGGGATCAGGTACGCCAGCTTGGGCCGGGCCTGGCGGAGGCTGCCGAGCAGCAGGTCGGCGTCCCACCCGGGCTCGTCGACGGCGAGGCCGTGGGTGGTGATCCGGGCTCGCCGGGCGGCCAGCGCGGCCAGCGCGTTGGGGTAGCTGGGCGCCTCGACCAGCACGTTGCCGCCCGGCGCGAGCGACAGGCGCAGCACCAGGTCCAGCGCGTGCTGGGTGCCGTTGGTGACCATGATCTGGTCGGGCGAGGTGGGCAGGCCACGCTCGGTGTACGCCCGGGCCACCGCCTCGCGCAGCTCGATGATCCCGGTCGGGTGGTAGCCGGCGCCGCCCAGGTAGCGCGGCAGGTCCTCGGCGGCGGCCCGGGCGGCCGGCAGCAACTCCGGCGGGGCGGCGAGCGCGGCCACCCCGAGGTCGATCATGTCCCGGTCGTCCAGCGGGGTCCACAGGCCGGTGCTCGCCACCCGGTGGGTGCCCGGGAGCATGGTCCAGCTGCCGGCACCGCGCCGGCTGGCCAGGTGGCCGCTCTCCCGCAGCTCCCGGTACGCGGCGGTGACGGTGGTCCGGCTGATCTTCAGAGCCTCGGCGAGCTCCCGCTCTGCCGGCAGCCGGACGCCCAGCGGCAGCCGGCCGTCGGCGAGCAGGCCCCGCACGGCACCGGCCAGGGCGGCGTAGTCGGGGCTGCGACGGCGGCCCGGAAGTGCATGCCACTGGCCGAGAAGCCGAGCCAATTGAGCACCCCGAACCTGACTCGTCATGGCCACCCCTCCGATATTGGCTCTTCCATCCCGCCAATTGGACCCTAGAGTGGCATGAGTGGCAGCGATTGGCAATCTCCGGCATCGTCCCGCGCGGCGGCTGACCCAGCTCTACGCGGGGCTCGTCCTCTACGGCGTGAGCATGGCCCTCATGATCAACTCCGGGCTGGGCCTCGACCCGTGGGACGTGTTCCACCAGGGCCTGGCCGAGCTGACCGGCCTCTCCTTCGGCACGGTCACCATCGCGGTGGGCGCGTTGGTGCTGCTGCTCTGGATCCCGCTGCGCCAGCGCCCCGGCCTCGGCACGGTGAGCAACGTCCTGGTGATCGGGCTGGTGGTTGACGCGACGCTGGCCCTGCTGCCGGCCGGCGGGCCACTCGGCGTACGGATCGGGCTGCTGGCGGCCGGCATCGTGGCCAACGGCGCGGCCACCGGCCTCTACATCGGCGCCCGCCTCGGCCCCGGCCCCCGCGACGGCCTGATGACCGGCTACGTCGCCCGGCGGCCCGGCCGGTCGATCCGGCTGGTCCGCACCGTCATCGAGGTCACGGTGCTGGCGCTCGGCTGGCTGCTCGGCGGGACGGTCGGCGTCGGCACGGTCGCCTACGCCCTCGCCATCGGCCCGCTGACCCAGGTCTTCCTGCCGCTGTTCACCGTCCCCGAGCCGGCGGAGGTCGCCCCGGGCCGCGTCGAACCGCTCCCCGCGACCTGACCGGTCCCACCGCAGCGCAGACGGCCACGAACCCCTGTTCCGGGACGCCGGCGCGGCGTCGGTGTTCCCTTCGGCCGCCACGCCCGGCAGAATCCTGGCATGGGGGAGAACGGTTGGCGCTGGACCGACGCCTGGATCTTCGTCTCGCTGGTGATCGCCAGCGGTGCCGGCCGGCACCGCCGGGCGGCGTCCAGCCGCCGGCCCGAGGGCGTGCGCCTCGCCGACGTGCTCTCCACCGCCGACCACCTCAACCAGGCGATCCCCGAGCGGCACGAGGTGGAGGTGGCGGTCCGCCGGCTCGTCGGGGCCGGGCTGGTCAGCGTCGCCGACGGCTGGTTCCGGATCACCGCCGACGGTGAGCGGCTCTGGCGCACCCGACCGAGCGCCGGGCTGGCCACGACGGTGGACACGGTGCAGGGCGTGCTCAGCCGGCGCCACACCCCGGTCAGCGCCGAGTGGCACCTCGACGAGGAGGAGCACGCCGCAGCCGTGCAGGAATACGTGGTGCGGTCGATCCCGGCACCCCGGCGCTCCCCGGAGAACCGGTCCCGCCCGGACTGACCCCGGCCGACGCCCCAGGCCTTCGGTCAGCGGACGGGGTGGCCTGCTCCGCGCAGCGCGTCCTTGACCTCGGCGACGGTCAGCTCCCCGAAGTGGAAGACGCTGGCGGCGAGCACCGCGTCCGCGCCGGCGCCGACCGCCGGCGCGAAGTGCGCCACCTCGCCCGCGCCACCGCTGGCCACCACCGGCACGTCGACCACCCGGCGCACCGCGCCGATGAGTTCGAGGTCGAAGCCGGCCTTGGTGCCGTCGGCGTCCATCGAGTTGAGCAGGATCTCCCCCGCGCCCAGCTCGGCGCCCCGCCGGGCCCACCCGACCGCGTCCAGCCCCGTGCCGCGCCGGCCGCCGTGGGTGGTCACCTCGAAGCCGCTGGGCGTGGTGCCGGCCGGCGCGCGCCGCACGTCGAGCGAGAGCACCAGCACCTGCCTGCCGAACCGGTCGGCGATCTCGGCGATCAGCTCGGGGCGGGCGATCGCGGCGGTGTTCACCCCGACCTTGTCCGCGCCGGCCCGCAGCAGGGTGTCGACGTCGGCGACCTGCCGGATGCCGCCGCCGACGGTCAGCGGGATGAAGACCGACTCCGCGGTGCGGCGGACCACGTCGAGCATGGTGCCGCGGTCGCTGGAGGAGGCGGTGACGTCGAGGAAGGTCAGCTCGTCCGCGCCGGCCCGGTCGTACGCCGCGGCCAGCTCCACCGGGTCGCCGGCGTCGCGCAGGTCGAGGAAGTTGACCCCCTTGACCACCCGCCCGGCGTCCACGTCCAGACACGGGATCACGCGTACCGCCACCGTCATGCCGCGAGCCTATCCTTCCCGGTGACGGCGCTGACCGGCCCTGTGAGGCCGACCACCGCCGCAGACACGGGTTCCCTGCCCCAGCGGAGGCGTCCGGAGGTGCCCGTCCGCACGCCCGGACGAGCATCCGCCCACCCGCTCAGAGCCGTCCCGCCACGGTGCGGGCCACCCGCTCCAGCGGCGCGCGGTTCTCCGCCGGGTCGTTGAGCCGCACCAGGCGCACCGACGCCCAGACCCCCGACCGGTGCACGAAGACGGCCTCGTGGCTCGCGTACGCCTCGTCGCCGACCCCGGCCAGCGGCCGCAGCTCGTGGCCGAGGTCCCGCTCGATGTCCAGGAACTTCCTCGCGCCCTCGCCCACGAAGATCTCCACCTGGGCCGTCGGCCCGCTGGTCGGCCCGGTGTAGGTGCAGGTCTCGCGCACCGGCTGGCCCTCCTCCAGCGGGGTGCCGGCGAGCTGTTCGGCCTCCCGCCGGGACACGAGCGCGCACGGGTCCGGGGCCGACGCCGCCGGCGTCGGGGAGGGCTCGGCGGCCGTGGTCCCGGTGACCACCGCCTCCCGGGTCGCCTCGACACCGGCGACGGGCGGGGTCTCCTCCGTACCCCCGCAGCCGGCCACCGGCCCGGCCGTTGCGAGCAGCCCGGCCAGCAGCAACACGGACCGCCGGTGATGACGGATCTGCTTCACCTCGACGTACCTCCTCATGACGGTCGGAGCCGGTCACGGTCGGTCTCCTCCGCTCCCCGGCGCCGGGGCGGCCGGCGCGGTGATCCACTCGGCCGGGGCCAGCCGGTCGACGCGCCAGCCGGCGGCAGCGGCCACCGCCGTCACCGTCTCCGCGTCGGGCCCCTCGACCAGCGCCAGCGCCACGTCGTCGGCCGGGATCCGCAGCGCGCCCCGCAGCCGGGTGACGCCGGTGCTCAGCGCGCCGACCGGCACGTCGGCGCACTCCCCCGGAACGCGGTCGTAGCGTTCGAGGACGAAGAGTCGAGTGGCCATGCGTCGACGCTAGGCCCGCCCGACGCCGGGGTAATCGGGTGTTTCCCTACCCTTCGCCGTCGGCCGCGCGGGCCATCGCGGCACCGAGTTCGGCACGGCTGGCGACCCCGAGCTTGCGATAGATCCGCGCGAGGTTGGCCTCGACCGTCTTCGGGCTGATGAACAGCGTGTCGGCGATGACGCGGTTGGTGCGGCCGGCGGCAGCGAGCCGGGCCACCTCGCGTTCCGTGCCGGTGAGCTGGCGGGGCGCGGGCGGGCGGCCCCCGGTGCGGCCCGCCTCCGCGCGGGCCCGGGCCGCCAGGGCGACCGCCCCGAGGGCCTCGAACTCGGCAGCCGCCGCGACCAGCGCCTCCCGCGCCTCGCGGCGGCGCCGCACCCGCCGGTACGCGACCCCGGCCACCAGCAGGCAACGGGCCCGGTCCAGGGGCAGCACGTCGGCGGGCACCGCGGCCCGGGCGGCGGCCAGCTCCGCCAGGGCGTCCGACGGGTCCCGGCCCCGCGCGCCGGCGAGCAGGGCCCGACTACGGGCCAGGCCCAGCCTGGTCCACGGCCGCGGCAGCCGCCGGTGCCGGGCGGCCAGCCGGTCCAGCACCGCCTCGGCGGTGGCCAGGTCACCCGCGCCGACGCAGGCCTCCAGCCAGTCCGGCTCGAAGCGCTGGGCGATCGGCTCGACCAGGCCCAGTTCGTCGACGGTCGCGGCCAGCTCGCCGTAGTGCCGGGCGGCCGCCGGCAGCCGGCCACCGGTCAGCGCGGCGAAGCCGGCCAGCTGGGCGTAGATCCGCCGCCGCCAACGGTCGTCCAGCTCTGCGGCCCGGCGCAGCCCGTCCTCGGCGACGCGGGCGGCCTCGGCCAGCTCGCCCCGGTACGCGCGGAGCAGCCCGTCCAGCCAGCGTTCGCCGGCCGAGTCGCCGCCGTACTGCTCGCCCAGTTCGCGGGCGGCGGCGATGTGCGCCGCGGCGGCCGGATACCGCCCGGCGAGCAGCTCGGTCTCCCCCAGGTGGCAGAGGAGCTCGTGCTGGGAGGGCTCGTCGCCGCGGGCGGCGGCCCGCGCCAGCATCCGGTGCAGCCGGTCGCGGGCCCGCCCGTGCTCGTCCACCGCCTTCCACCAGGCAGCCGGCACGATGCCCGCCAGCCAGGACGGTTCCTCCCCCTCCAGCGCCAGCCCCCGGTCCAGCAGGTCGACGCGGGCCGGCAGCCCGGCGCGCACCTCGTTGAAGAAGAGCAGCAGCAGCGCCGCGGCGTGCACCGGGCGGTCGGCCGGGCGGTCGGCCAGCAGGGCGACCGCCGCCTCCGCGTGCCGCCGGGCCGGGTCCGGCGCGTCCCGGAACAGGCTGAGATGCGCGTGGATCCGCCCCGCCAGCGACGAGCCGGCCGGGGCGGCGTCGAGCGCCCGGTCGGCCGCCGCCCGAACCACCTCCGGCGGCTCGTCGGAACTCCACGCGACGACCGCCCGCAGCAGCAGCGCCTCGGCGCGCGCCGGCCCGGTCAGCTCCTCGGCCGCGCGGTCGGCAGCCGCCTTCGCGGCCGGGTAGTCGCCGCTGTCGAACCGGCACTCCGCGGCGGCCAGTCGCCACCGCGTGTGCCCGCCGGGCGCGCCCGGCGGGGCGAGCCGGGCCGCGCTGTCGTACAGCCCGGCCGCCGTCTCCGGCGCCCCCCGGCTGCGCTGGCGCGCGGCGGCCGCCGCGATCTCGGCCGCCGCCGCCGGGTCGGGGCCGGCGACGCACCGGGCCAGCTGCCGGGCCCGCTCGTCCGGGTCGGTCGCGGTGTCGGCCAGCAGCCGGTGCGACCGGCGGCGCACCCCCGGCGGCACGTCGTCGCGGACGGCGGCCGCGTAGACGGGGTGGGTGAACACGACCTCCTCCCCGCGCACCGCGACCAGGCCGGCCTCCTCGGCCGGGTCGAGGGCGGCCGGCGGGACCCCGGCCCGGGCCAGCCCCGCCACGGTGGGCAGGCCGGAGAGGGCGACCAGCCGGATCGCGTGCCGGGTGTCCGGCGGCAGGGCGGCCACCCGCTCGGCGACGAGCTGCCGCAGCGACGGCGCGGCCGGCAGGTCGGCACCGGGCGCCGGCAGCTGCGGCATCCGGAGGACCGCCCGGGCCAACTCGATGGCGAGCAGCGGATTACCCCCGGCCGTCTCGGCGATCCGCACCAGCAGGGGCCGGGGCAGCGCCGTCCCGGTCTCGGTGCGCAGCACGTGGTGCAGCGCCCCCACGCCGAGCGGGCCGAGGGCCACCCGGTCGAGTCCGGCGCCGCGGTCGAGCCCGAGCGGGGCCGGCTCCGTCCCGGCGGGTGCGGCGCGGGCGGTGACCAGGACGGCGACCCGGGGCACCAGCCGGCGCACCGCGAACCGCAGCGCGCGCTCGCTCGGCGGGTCGAGCCACGGGGCGTCGTCGACGGCCAGCAGCAGCCGGGGCGCGGCCGGGTCGGCGGCGGCGTCCAGCAGCGACCGGGTGGCCGCGCCCACCGTCCGCTCGTCGACCGGCTGCGCCACCTCGTCGCCGGCGAGCAGCACCCCGCCCAGCGCCGCGCGCTGCGGCGCGGGCAGCTCGGGCACCCGGGCGGCGAGCGGGGCCAGCAGGTCGGCGAGCGCCGCGAACGGCAGCGCCGCCTCCGTCTCCGTCGGCGCGCAGGCCAGCACCAGCCAGCCGGCCCGGCCGGCCGCGGCCAGCAGCGCCCGGTGCACGACCGTCTTGCCGATCCCGGCGGGGCCCTCCACCAGCACCGACCGGCCCTCGTCCAGGGCCCGCCAGGCGCGGTCGATTACCGCGTCCCGACCGACGGCCGCCCCGTTCACCGGGTCAGTCTGGCACCGGCGGGCCGGGTCGGTCGAGGACCGGACGGCGGGTCGCGCCCGGCCGTCCGGAGCGGGATGCCGCGGCGGCGCTCAGCGGTCGCCGAGGTACGCCTCCACCTCCACCTCGACGAGGTGGTCCGGATCCAGCAGGCCGGCGACCACCACCATCGTGGCGGCCGGGCGGACCGCTCCGAAGACCGCGTTGTGGGCTCGGCCCACCTCGTCGGCGTACGCGCGGTCGGTGACGTACATCCGGGTGCGGACCACGTCGCCGGGCGCCGCGCCGACCTCGGCGAGCGCGTCCAGGGCGATCCGCAGGGCCTGCGCGGTCTGCGCCGCCGCGTCCCCGACGTGGGTGACCACGCCGTCCACGGTGGAGGTGCACCCGGCGGTCCAGGCCAGGTCGCCGGCCCGGACCACCCGGGAGTAGCCGTACACGGCCTCCCAGGGGCCGCCGGAGCCGAGCCGGGTGGCGGTCACGCCGCGGCCAGGGTGTCCAACGCCTGCGCGACGGTGAACGCGCCCGCGTAGAGCGCCTTGCCGGCGATCACGCCCTCCACGCCGATCGGCTCCAGGGTGGCCAGCGCCCGCAGGTCGTCCAGGGTGGAGACGCCACCGGAGGCGATCACCGGGGCGTCCGTGCGCGCGCAGACCTCGCGCAGCAGGTCCAGGTTCGGCCCGCGCATGGTGCCGTCCTTGGTGATGTCGGTGACCACGTACCGCGCCGCGCCGGCCTTGTCCAGCCGCTCCAGCACCTCGTAGAGGTCGCCGCCGTCGCGGGTCCAGCCCCGGGCGGAGAGGGTACGGCCCCGCACGTCGAGCCCGATCGCCACCCGGTCGCCGTACTCGCCGCAGATCCGGTCGCACCAGACCGGGTCCTCCAGGGCCGCGGTGCCGATGTTCACCCGGGCCGCGCCGGTACCGAGCGCGGCCTGCAACGACTCGTCGTCCCGGATGCCGCCGGAAAGCTCCACCTTCACGTCGAGCTGGCGCACCACCTCGGCCAGCAGGTGCGCGTTGGAACCCCGCCCGAACGCCGCGTCGAGATCGACCAGGTGGATCCACTCGGCACCGTCCCGCTGCCAGGCCAGCGCGGCCTCCAGTGGGTCGCCGTACGTCGTCTCGCTGCCGGCGGCGCCCTGCACGAGCCGGACGGCCTGGCCGTCGGCGACGTCCACGGCGGGCAACAGGGTGAGGCTCACGATTCTTCTCCTCGGGTCAGGTGCGACGGTCCAGGGCGATCACCACGATCGCCGGCAGTACGAGCAGCAACAGCACGACCAGCGCGATCCGCAGCGCCAGGTCGTCCACGAGCGACCAGATCAGGACCATCGCCGCCAGGGTCAGCAGCACGATCGCGGCCCGCTCGCCGCGGCTGTGCCGGGGCAGCCGGCCGGTACGCCGCCGCCGCAGCGCGGGCGTGATCCGGCGGACCAGCGCCCGCCGGCGCTCCCGCCGGGCCGCCCGCCGTTCCCGGACGACCCGTTCCCGGGCCGCCTCGGCCTCCCGGGCCGCCCGGCGACGGGCCCGCTCCTTGCTCACGGCGTGCCCCGCCGGCGGACGGAGGCGGACGGGCGCTCAGTCACCGGTCGACAGCGTGGCGAGCCAGTTGCCCAGCAGCGCGGCACCGGTGTCGGCGGACTTCTCCGGGTGGAACTGCGCCGCGCACAGCGCACCCCGCTCCACGGCCGCCACGAAGTCCGTCTCGTGGTGGGCGGTGGTGACCGTGGCGCCGGCGGCGGCCAGCGCCCCCGGGTCGCCGACGGCGTACGAGTGCACGAAGTAGAACCGGCTGTCGGCGGGCAGCCCGGCGAAGAGCACCGACCCGGCCGGCGCCGACACCGTGTTCCAGCCCATGTGCGGCAGGCGGTCGGCGGCCAGCCTCGTCACCCCGCCGGGGAGCAGCCCGAGGCCCTTCGTCACCACGCCGTGCTCGTCGCCGTGCTCGAAGAGCACCTGCATGCCGACGCAGATGCCCAGCACCGGACGCCCGGCGGCGACGCGCTCCGCGATCACCGGCCCGGCGCCGAGCGCCTCGATGCCGGCCATGCAGGCGGCGAACGCGCCCACGCCCGGCACCACCAGGCCGTCCGCCTCGGCGGCGGCGGTCAGGTCGTCGGTCACCGTCACGTCCGCGCCGGCGCGGGCCAGGGCCCGCTCCGCCGAGCGCAGGTTGCCCGACCCGTAGTCGAGCACCACCACGTTGCTCATGCCGCCACCTCGCTTCGCTCGGTGGCGGCACGAGGCACCACGGCGCCGCACTGATGACTCGCTCGCTGACGCTCGCTCATGCCGCCACCGAGCCGCCGGCTCACGAGCCGTCCCCGGGCAGCAGCCAGAGCACGCCGCCGGCCGTGGCCAGCACGGCGAGCAGCGCGGTCACGACCACCGCGCCACGTGGTGCGCCCTGCTTGTGCAGCGACCAGGTGCCGCCCACCAGCACACCGGCCAGGATCAGCAGCAGCGTCGGCAGGACCCCGCCCATCAGCTCCGCCCTCCGTCCGCGGCTGCGGGACTCCGCCGTGCCGCCCTCCTCGCGCCCATCAGAGAGCACCCTTCGTGCTGGGGATCGCGCCCGCGGCGCGCGGGTCGATCGCGGTGGCCTCGCGCAGCGCGCGCGAGACGGCCTTGAACTGCGCCTCCACCACGTGGTGGGCGTCCGGGTGCCCGCCGGGGCGGGCCGCTCGCAGCACGTCCACGTGCAGGGTGATCCGGGCCGCCTGGCCGAAGGACTCCCAGATGTGCCGGGTCATGCTGGTCGGGTAGACCGGCCCGATGTACGGCGCGAGCGCCGGCTCGTCGTGCACCACGTACGGGCGGCCGGAGAGGTCGACCGCGGCCCGGACGAGGACCTCGTCCATCGGGACGGTGGCGGAGCCGTACCGCCGGATGCCGGCCTTGTCGCCCAGCGCCTGGTCGAACGCGGCGCCCAGGGCGAGCGCGGTGTCCTCCATCGTGTGGTGGGCGTCGATCTCCAGGTCGCCGACGGTGCGCACCGTCAGGTCGAAGCCGCCGTGCCGGGCGATCTGGTGCAGCATGTGGTCGTAGAAGCCGACCCCGGTGCCGATCTCGGCCCGGCCGGTGCCGTCGAGGTCGATCTCGACGAGGACCTTGGTCTCCTTGGTGATCCGCTCCACCCGGGCGGTCCGGCTCATTGCTTGCCTTTCGGTCGCGACTGCGGGGCTGGCGAGCTCGTTCCTCGCGCTCCCACTAGATCTTCTCCATGGCGGCGAGGAAGGCGTCGGTCTCGGCGGGGGTGCCGGCGGTGACCCGCAGCCAGCCGGGCAGGCCGACGTCGCGGACCAGCACGCCGGCGTCGAGCAGGGTGCGCCAGGCGACGGCCTGGTCGCCCCCGACCTCGAACAGCACGAAGTTGGCGTCGCTGTCCGCGACCCGCAGCCCCCGGCCGCGCAGCTCCGCCACGATCCGGTCGCGCTGCTGCATGATCGCGGCCACCGTGCCGAGCAGGGCGTCGCGGTGTGCCAGCGCCGCCCGGGCCGCGGCCTGGGTCAGCGCCGAGAGGTGGTACGGCAGCCGGACCAGCTGCACCGCCGCCACCACCGCCGGGTCGGCGGCCAGGTAGCCCAGCCGGCCGCCGGCGAACCCGAACGCCTTGCTCATCGTCCGGGTCACCACCAGCCGCGGGTGCCCGGGCAGCACCGCCAGCGCGCTGACCGTGCCGGGGCGGGCGAACTCGGCGTACGCCTCGTCGACGACGACCATGCCGGGCGCGACGTCCAGCACGGCGGCGACCACGGCCGGGTCGAGCGCCGTGCCGGTCGGGTTGTTCGGCGAGCAGAGGAAGACCACGTCCGGGGCGTGCGCGCGGACCTGGGCGACCGCCTCGTCGGCGGTCAGCCCGAAGTCGACGCCGCGCCGGGCCGGCACCCACCGCGTGCCGGTGCCGAGCGCCAGCAGCGGGTGCATCGAGTACGCCGGGGTGAAGCCGAGCGCGGTGCGCCCCGGCCCGCCGAACGCCTGGAGCAGCTGCTGCTGGATCTCGTTGGAGCCGTTGGCCGCCCACACCTGCTCGACGGTGAGCCCGTGGCCCAGGTAGCCGGCGAGGTCGGCGCGCAGCGCCACGGCGTCGCGGTCCGGGTAGCGGTTGAGGTCGCGCAGCTCCGCCGCGAGGGCCTTGCCGATGGCGTCCACCACCGGCTCGGGCACCGGGTAGGAGTTCTCGTTGGTGTTCAGCCGCACCGCGACGTCGAGCTGCGGCGCCCCGTACGGCGTGAGCCCGCGCAGGTCGTCCCGGATCGGCAGGTCGTCGAGCCCGCTCACGACGCCGTCCCCGGGAAGCGCACGCTGACCGCCTGCCCGTGCGCGGGCAGGTCCTCCACTCCGGCGAGGGTGACCACGTGCGGGGCCACCTCGCGCAGCGCCTCCTGCGAATACTCCACGAGGTGGACGCCGCGCAGGAAGGACTGCACGGAGAGCCCGGAGGAGTGCCGGGCGCAGCCGCCGGTGGGCAGCACGTGGTTGGAGCCGGCGCAGTAGTCGCCGAGCGACACCGGCGACCAGGCGCCGACGAAGATCGCCCCGGCGTTGCGCACGCGCAGCGCCCACTCGCGGGCGTCCCGAGTCTGGATCTCCAGGTGCTCGGCCGCGTACGCGTCGACCACCCGCAGCCCGGCGTCGAGGTCGTCGACCAGGACGACGCCGCTCTGCTCGCCGGTCAGCGCGGTGGTGACCCGCTCGGCGTGCTTGGTGGCCGGCACCTGCCGGGCCAGCTCCCGCTCGACCGCGTCGACCAGCGCGACCGACGGGGTGACCAGCACGCTGGCGGCGAGGGGGTCGTGCTCGGCCTGGCTGATCAGGTCGGCCGCGACGTGCGCCGGGTCGGCGGTGTCGTCGGCCAGGATGGCGATCTCGGTCGGGCCGGCCTCGGCGTCGATGCCGACGACGCCGCGCAGCAGCCGCTTGGCGGCGGTCACCCAGATGTTGCCCGGGCCGGTGATCATGTCGACGGGGTCGCAGTGCGCGCTGCCCCCGGCGTCGACGGCCGCCCCGTACGCGAGCATCGCGACGGCCTGGGCGCCGCCGACGGCGTAGACCTCGTCGACGCCGAGCAGGGCGCACGCGGCGAGCACCCGGGGATCGGGCAGGCCGCCGTTGTCCTTCTGCGGCGGGCTGACCACGACCAGGGAGCGGACCCCGGCCGCCTGGGCCGGCACCACGTTCATCACCACGGTCGACGGGTACATCGCCAGGCCGCCGGGGACGTAGAGGCCGACCCGTTCGACCGGCACCCAGCGCTCGGTCACCGTGCCGCCCGGCACCACCTGGGTGGTGTGGTCGGTGCGCCGCTGGTCGGCGTGCACCTTGCGGGCCCGCGTGATCGACTCCAGGAGCGCGGCACGCACCCCGGGGTCGAGGGTCCCCTCCGCCTCGGCGATCGCCTCGACGGGCACCCGCAGCACCTCGGGCGAGACCCCGTCGAAGCGCTCGCTGGCCTCCCGGATCGCCGGGTAGCCATGCTCCCGGACCGCCTCCACGAGCGGGCGGATCCTCTCGACGGCCACGGAGACGTCGAGCTGGGCACGGGGCAGCAGGCGGCGCGGGTCGCGGACGCCGCCGCGCAGGTCGATCCGGTTCAACACCCTTGCGAGTCTAGGCGGCCGGCCCGGACACCGACCGCTGCCGCCCGTACGCCGGGACGGTGAGCCGGGACACGCCGCCGCGCCGGGATCGGGCTACCCTCGACGCGTGACTGCGCGGCTGCCGGTATTTCCGCTCGGGACGGTCCTCTTCCCCGGTCTGGTGCTGCCACTGCACATATTCGAGGAGCGTTACCGCGCCCTGGTCCGGCACCTGGTCGGGCTCCCCGAGGGCGCCCCACGCGAGTTCGGCGTGGTGGCCATCCAGGCCGGTTGGGAGGTCGCCCCCACCGCCCCGGACGGCCGGCCGGTGCCCGGCGGCGGCGACGTCACCCTGCACGAGGTGGGCTGCACGGCCGAGCTGCGGCAGGTCACCGAGCGCCCCGACGGGGGCTTCGACATCGTCACGGTGGGCCGGCGCAGGTTCCGCGTCACCGACGTCGACCGCGAGGCCGCGCCCTACCTCACCGCGGAGGTGCAGTGGCTGCCGGAGCCGGACGGGCCGGACGAGGTCGCCGACCTGCTCGCCGCCCGGGTGATCTCGGTCTTCCGGCAGTACCTGGGGCTGATCCGGGCCGACCCGGAGGAGCTGTCCGAGCAGTTGCCGGAGGACCCGACGGTGCTCTCCCACCTGGTCGCCGCGACGGCGGCGCTGACGGTGGCCGACCGCCAGCGGCTGCTCGCCATCGACGACACCGCCGCCCGGCTCCGCGCCGAGCTGCGGCTGCTCAACCGTGAGGCGGCGCTGCTGCGCCAGGTGCGGGCGGTTCCGGTGCCGCTGGCGGAGCTGGCCTCCCCGCCGACTCCCAACTGACCCCGGGCGCGCCGGGCTCGGGCTCCGGGCGCAGCGACGGCCAGCGGGACCAGCCCGCCAGCAGGGTGTACGTCACGGCCGCGCCGAAGGCGGGCAGCAGCAGGTTGCCGTGCGGCACCGGCAGCACGCCGAAGATCAGGTCGATCCCGCCGGCTCGCAGGTCCGCCGGCTTGCTGAAGGCCCGGCCGTCCGGGGCGGTCTCCAGCAGCCGCTGGTAGCCGGCCAGCCCGATCCGCCGGCCCACCTGCCAGGCGACCAGCGCCGCGCCGAACGCGCCGAGCACGGCGGCGAGCAGGCCGACGGGCCCCCGCACGCGGCGCAGCACGAACCACAGCGCGAGCGCGGCGAGCACCCCGAAGCCCAGCCCGAGCAGGCTGAACCAGCCGTCGGCGGCGACCGGCTGCTCCGGCTGCGGCTCGGCGTAGATCGCGCCGTCGGGGACCTTGAGCACCGGGGTGTCCGGGGCGAGCGCGGCCCAGAGCAGCCCGAGCGGCACCCCCAGGACGGTCAGCGCGAGCCCCGCGCCCGCCGCGAGCCGCACCGCCCGGCGACGCGGCAGTTCGGGCTCGGCGGGCGGGACCGGTTGGCCGACTCCGTAGGCGGCGCCCGGGTCGCCGTAGGGAAACGCGCCGGGGCCGTCGTACGGGCTCACGGCGCCCGCCGTCGGCGGGGCGTACGGGCCGGCCTCCCACGCGACCTGCTGGTCGACCTCCCGGGCGCCGTACGGGCCGGCGGGGGCATCCCCGGCCGGGGCGGCGCGCTCCGCCGGGGCTGCCGGTGCCGGGGCGCCCGGCTCGTCGGGCCGGCGGCCGGGCCGGTCGGGTTCGGGGGTGTCCGCGCTCACCCCGTGATCCTCTCAGGCCGGGCTGCGGCGCGGGTGGCCGGTGGCGGCACACCCGCTCACCGGGCGAACGGTTCCAGCATCACCGCGGCGGCCTTCAGCCACGCCTGCCGGGTCTCCTGCTGGAGCTGCTGGTACTCGATCGAGGAGCCGGTCTCCAGCGCCGGGTCGTACGGCACGACGGCGACGGCGCGGGTGCGGGTGGCGAAGTGGCGCTCCAGGTCGTCCTGCAACGGGGAGCGGCCCGGCGTGGGGCAGGAGATCAGGGTGACCGCGTTGTCGGCCAGCTCGCCCATGCCCACCTCGTGCAGCAGGTCCAGCATCCAGTCGGCGCTGAACGCGGCGTCCTCGCGCGGCACCGTGGTCACCACGAGTTGGTCGGCCGCCTGCATGACCGTACGCCAGTTGGCGCTCTCCACGTTGTTGCCGGTGTCCACGCAGATCACGTCGTGGGTGCGCCGCAGCAGCTCCAGCACCCGCCGGACGGTGAACTGGTCGAGCCGCTGGGCGAACCGGGGGCTCTCCTCGCCGGCCAGCACGTCGTACGAGCCGTCGGAGGCGTGCCGCAGGTAGTCGTCCAGGTGCGCCAGCAGCTCCGCGCCCTCCTTGATCTCGATGTGCGCGAGGTCGCCGACCAGGTGCCGGATGGTGCGGGCGTGCCGGGCGCTGCCGGCGCGCAGCCCGAGGGTGCCGCGCAGCTCGTTGTCGTCCCAGGCCAGCACGCCCCGGCCGCGTACGCTGCCGACGGTCGCCGCGGCCAGCACGGTGGCGGTGGTCTTGTGCACGCCGCCCTTGGGGTTGGCGAACGCGAGCACCCGCGGGGTGCCCAGGTCCCGGCGGAGCACCCCGGCGGCGCGCTCCAGCTCGCTCTCCGCCCCGCGCGGGCGCCACTCGACGCGGGCCGGGTAGCCCCGCTCGGCGACCGGGGGCGGGGCGGGCGGCGCTGCCGGGGGCGGCGGCTGGTAGGTGGGCTCGGGGCGGTAGCCGCCGTCGAGCAGGGGGGCGTACCGGGACTCGGCCGGGGGCGGTTCGTGCCGGTAGCCGTTGTCCAGCAGCGCGTAGCGCGACTCGACCGGCTCGTGCCCGCGCCGCTGCGTCGGCACGACGTGGGAGGGCTCGGGCCGGTGGGCCGGCGGCTCGCGGTGGTCCGGCTCGGCCGGATAGCCCGGGTCCACCCGGTAGGCCGGCTCGGCCGGGTCTACCCGGTAGGCCGGCTCGACCCGGTAGGTGGCCTCGGCCCGGTACCCCGCGTCGGCCGAGTGGCCGTACCCCGCCTCGGCGGGGCGGCCATACCCCGCGTCGGCCGAGTGGCCGTACCCGGCGTCGGCCGAGTGGCCGTACCCCGCGTCGGCCGGGCGGCCGTATCCGGCGTCGGCCGGGTGGCCGTACTCCGTGCCGTACCCCGGCGGGCCGGGCTCCGCGCCGTGCGGCGGCTCGGGGGCCCGCCCGATGGCCGGCACCCGCGCGGCGTAGCCGTTCCCCGACGACCGGCGCGGCAGCGGCTCGGGCGGGGCCGGCGGCGCCTCGCGCCGGTCGGTCTCGGCCGGCTCGGCCGGTCGACCGCCGTGCCGGGCCCGGTCGAGCAGCGCCCGCCACCGCGGTGCTGGTTCGGCCGGCCGTGCCCAGCCGGTCTCGCTGCCCTCCACGGCTCGCCCTCCCAGCACCATCGACGTCCGCCTGACAGGCTACGAACGAAACCCTATTCGGACCACACCCGTCCGCGCACCTTCGGTCCTGCCCACCGTCACCCGGCCGGTGCCCCGGTGCCGCCGGCGGCGGCGTCTGCCGAGGTGGGCGGGGTCGGCGGTGGGATTCCGCCGGATGCCGGGCCGGTCCGGACCGGTGACGAATCCGTCACCTCGGGTGCGGGTTCCGACGTTTCGCCCACCGGCGGGGTCGGGGGCGTGCCCCGGTCGCCTTTCCCCGTGGCAGCTCGCGCGACGAGGCCGGCGTCGGCCGGCGGGTGCGCGACCTCTCGTTGCTCGGGCAGCGGCGGCGTGAAGACGGTCCGGTCGAGCCGGGTGACCTCGGGCGCCGGGTCGACCGCCCGCACCCCGGGCCGGGCGGCCAGGCGGCGCAGGGCCACCGGCTCGGCGCGGACCACCGCGGCGTAGAGGCAGGCGCAGCCGGAGCGGTACGCGGCCGCCTCCGCCGCCGACACCTCGGCGCCGCTGTCGTACACCTGCCGCAGCTCGCGCTCTGCCTGCCCGCCGTCGGTCAGCGCGCCGGACCGGGCGCGGTAGTCGGCGGCCTCCCGCTCCTTGCGGGCGGCGACGTCGACCATCCCGGCGACCACGTCGTCGGGCACCCGCTGCGCGGGGATGCGGACGATCTCGGTCTGCCGGTCGGCGAGCGGCACCCGCCCGAGGACGGCGGCGACCGGCACGTCGCCGAGGACCGCCGCCGCCCCCTGCGGGGTCAGGTAGGACGAGAGGGAGACCAGGGCGTACGTCCCGTCGCCGGCCGCCGGGGCGGCGGGCGGCAGCGCGGCCAGGTCGGCGGCGGCGGCGCGGACGTAGCCGGGGATCGAGTCGCCGTGGGCCACCCCGACCCGGGTCACCTCGCCGCCGGTGCGGTCACCGGTCGGGCGGTCGTCGCCGGCCCACCCGGCGGCGAGCAGCACGGCGGCGCAGGAGAGCAGCGCGATCACGGTGAGCACCCGCGGCCGGGCCGGGCCGTCGCCGGGCCGGGTCACGGCGCCGGCCAGCCGGGACAGCGGTGGCTGGTCCCATCGCCGCAGCGGGTCGCCGGCGCGCACGGGTGCGGATCCCCCTCGTCGGATCGTCTGGCGGTGGGGCGACGCTCAGTCGCGGAGGATCTCGAGCGCCCGGCCCAGGTCGTCAGGGTAGTCGCTGACGAAGCGCACCTCGTCCCCCGTGCGGGGGTGCAGGAAGCTCAACGAGCGGGCGTGCAGCCACTGCCGGGCCAGACCCAACCGGGCGGAGAGGGTGGGGTCCGCCCCGTAGGTGAGGTCGCCCACGCACGGGTGCCGCAGGGTGGAGAAGTGCACCCGGATCTGGTGGGTGCGGCCGGTCTCCAGCCGGACGTCGACCAGGCTCGCCGCCGGGAACGCCTCCACCGTGTCGTAGTGGGTGATGCTCGGCTTGCCGCCGGAGACCACCGCCCAGCGGTAGTCGTGGGTGGGGTGCCGGTCGATCGGGGCGTCGATGGTGCCCCGCAGCGGGTCGAGGTGCCCCTGCACCACGGCGTGGTAGCGCTTCTCGACCTCGCGGTACTTGAACGCCCGCTTCAGCGCGGTGTACGCCTGCTCGCTCTTGGCCACCACCATGATCCCCGTGGTGCCCACGTCGAGCCGGTGCACCACGCCCTGCCGCTCGGCGGCGCCGCTGGTGGAGATGCGGTGCCCGATCGCGGCCAGCGCGCCGATCACCGTGGGGCCGGTCCAGCCGGGGCTCGGGTGCGCGGCGACGCCGACCGGCTTGTCCACCACCACGATGTCGTCGTCGGCGTGCACGACCCGCAGCCCGGGGACCGCCTGCGGCACCACGGTGGGCGGGGCGGCCGGGGCGGGCAGGGTCACCTCCAGCCAGGAGCCGGCCCTGACCTTGTACGAGTTGGCCCGGACCACCCCGTCGACCAGCGCGTCGCCGGCGTCGACCAGGGCCGCGGCGGCGGTGCGGGAGAGCCCGAAGAGCCGCGACACCGCCTGGTCGAGCCGGGTGCCGTCGAGACCGTCGGGCAGGGGCAGGGAGCGGTGGTCGCCGCCGGCGGCGAAGGCGGAGGTCATGCCCGCTCCCGCTGTCCCGCGTCGGCCGGCGTCGCCTCGGTGGCTCCGTCCTTGCCGACCCTGCTGCCGTCGCGCTGGCGGCCGGTCAGCTCCAGCACGACGGCGAGCACCACGCCGCAGACCAGGGCGCTGTCGGCCAGGTTGAACACCGGCCAGACCCGGCCGTACGGGTCGAAGAGGCTGACCATGTCCACCACGTGCCCGACGAACCAGCCCGGGGCGCGGAAGATCCGGTCGGTGAGGTTGCCCAGCGCCCCGCCGAGCACCAGGCCGAGCGAGATCGCCCAGGGCAGCGAGCGCAGCCGCAGGGCCATCCAGAGGATCCAGCCGACCACGCCGAGGGTGATCAGCGGGAAGACCCACGTGTGGTCCGCGCCGATGCTCCAGGCCGCGCCGCTGTTGCGGGTCAGGGTGAGGTAGACCGCGCCGCCGAGCAGCTTGACCGGCTCGCGGTCGGACAGGGTGAGCAGGGCGAGGTGCTTGGTGACCAGGTCGGCCAGGAGGGCGGTCAGCGCGACGCCGAGCAGGATGGTGACGGCCCGGCGGCGGGGCGTGCCGCCTCCCGGCTCAGCGCTGCCGGACCCGGCGGGCGGTGCTTCGGACATCTGCTCCCCATCGACGCTCGCGGCGGCGCTCGCGCGCCGCCTCCCATGGCCGCCGGGGAGCGGGCCTCAGCGCCGCTCCTCCAGCTGCTTGCACGTCACGCAGAGGGTGGCCGACGGGAACGCGGCGAGCCGCTCCACCGGGATCGGGTTGCCGCACCGCTCGCACCAGCCGTAGCCACCCTCGTCGAGCCGCTCCAACGCCCGCTCGACCTGCGTGATCCGTTCCAGGATGCTGTTGGCGAGTGAGATCTCCTGCTCGCGTTCGAACGTCTTCGTCCCGGTGTCGGCCTGGTCGTCCCCGGCCGAGTCGGTCAGCCGGTCGCGCTGCAGCTCGGTGATCTCGCTCAGCGTCTGATCGTACTCGGCACGCAACTCGTCACGCCGCGCCGCCAGGGCCGCCCGGATCTTCTCGGTCTCCGCCGCGCTGCGGGTGGCCTTCGCCACCGGCTTGCGGCCGGCGGTCCTGGTCTCGGCTGGCTTCGCCATCGTCGCTCCCTCGGCCGCGGAACCGCGGCGGACCGCGGCGCCTGGACAGGGGCCGCCGACATCGGCGCCCCCAGTACAAAAGGGGCGCGCGGCGACGTGGCCGCGCACTCCGGAGATTCGCAAGAATACGGAACGTACAGGCGTCCGACAACGTGCCGCTCCGACGCACCGCCGCTCGACCCCGAGTCGCACCTTATCGGGGCAAAAGGAACGCTAGCAGATCAACCGTCGCGATCCTCGCCGTACTCGCCAAACCAGCGGGCCAGCCGGCCCCTCCGGCTGACCGCCCGCAGCCGGCGCTCCGCCTCGTCCCGCACCCCGGCGGTCGCCACGATCAGCAGGCTGTCGCCGGTCTTCAGCCGGAAGTCCGGGCCCGGCACGACACCCGCGCCGTCCCGCAGCACCAGCGTCACCGAGGCGCCCAGCGGCAGCCGCAGCTCGTCGACGTGCACCCCGGCCAGCCGGGAACCCGACGGCACCTCCACCTGGAGCAGGTCGGCGCGCATCCGTTCCAGCGGGGCGGTCTCCACCCGGATCTCCGCCGCCTCGGCCGGGGCGGTCACCCGCAGCCGGCGGGCCACCGGGGCGAGGGTCCCGGTCTGCAGCAGCGTGAAGATCACCACCAGCACGAAGACCGAGTCGAAGAGCCGGTCGGCGCCGGGCACCCGCTCCGACAGCGGAATGGTGGCGAGCACGATCGGCACCGCGCCGCGCAGCCCCGCCCAGGACAGGAACGCCTGCTCGCGCAGGCCGAACCGGAACGGCAGCGCGGACGCCGCCACCGACAGCGGCCGGGCGAGCAGCACCAGCGCCAGCCCGGCGACCACCGCCGGCAGCACCGCCGAGCCCAGCCGGCTCGGCGTGACGAGCAACCCGAGCAGCACGAACAGCCCGATCTGCGCCAGCCAGGCCAGCCCGTCGGCGAAACCGAGGATGGCCTGCCGGTGCGGCAGCCGGGCGTTGCCGAGGATCACCCCCGCCACGTAGACGGCGAGAAAGCCCGAGGCGTGCAGCACCGCGCCGGCGGCGTAGGCGAACACGGTCAGCCCGACCGCCGCGATCGGGTAGAGCCCCGCCGACGGCAGGGCGGCGTGCCGCAGCGCCCACCGCCCGCCGACGCCGGCCGCGAAACCGACAGCCGCGCCGACGCCCAGCTCGTAGCTCACCAGGGCGGTCTCGTACCACCACGGATGGGTGATCCCCTCCCGGGACAGCAGCACCACCAGCAGCACGACCGGGGCGTCGTTCATCCCCGACTCGGCCTCGAGGGTCGCCACCAGGCGGGGCGGCAGGCGCAGTCGGCGCAGCGTGGCGAAGACCGCGGCCGCGTCGGTGGAGGAGAGCACCGCCCCGTAGAGCAGCGCCAACCGCCAGTCCAGCCCGAGCAGCAGGTGCACGGCGAGGCCGACGACCAGGATGCTGACCAGTACGCCGACGGTGGAGAGCAGGGCGGCGAGCCCGAGCACCGGGCGCAGCGTGCTCCACCGCGCGGTCAGCCCGCCCTCGGCGATGATCACGATGAGCGCGCAGAAGCCGAGGGTCCGGGTCAGCTCGGCGTCGTCGAAGCGGATGCCCAGCCCGGCCTCGCCGATGGCGACGCCGAGGGCCAGGTAGACCAGGAGGCTCGGCACCCCGAGCCGGGTGGACAGCCGCACCGCCCCGACCGCCACCAGCAGCACCGCCGCGCCGAGCAGCAGCGCGAGATCCAGCCCCGGCGTCACGGGTGCCCGACCCGGGCGTACGTCACCCGGCGGCCCCGTCGCGCAGCCGGCGCAGCGCCTCGGTCAGCTCCGGTGCGGGACCCTCGACCAGGAAGAGCTTGTCGCGGCTGGCCGCGCCCGCCCGCAGGGACACCGCAGCCGGTCGGACGCCCAGCGCCCCGGCCAGCGCCCGCCGGGCCGCCTCGGTGGCCCGGCCGTCCACGGCCGGCGCGTTGACGGCGACCACCAGCGCGGGCCCGTGCGGGCCGTCGAAGCGGCCGCCGACGCGGGCGCGGGCGGAGCCGGGCTTCACCCGGACCGCCACGGTCAGCGTGTCGTCCACCGGAGCCGGGCCGCTCAGAGCCGGCCGGCGTCGGCGAGCAGGGCGGTGTCCGGCGCGCAGTCGGCACACGGGGTGAAGCCGAGCTCGACGGCCTCGCCGACCGGCAGCGACTCGTGCTCGCGGCCCACGAGGTGGGCGCACCCGGTGAGGTGGTAGCGCGGACGCCCGTCGACCACCCGGACCTCGGCATCGAGGCGGGCCACCCGGGCGGCGTCGGCCGGTGTGACGTCCTGCGCCGCCGGCTCGTCGTCGTACGCCCCGACCCCGCCAGGCGCGGCGCCCCGGGAGCCGACGTCGGCCACCGGTGGCTCGGGCGGTTGCCGCCACCCGGTGCCGCCGGCGTCGACCGTCGGAGGGACGTGCTGGACGGGGATCTCCGGCTCCACGGGCGGCCCGTACGCGAGGGCCGCGTCGGCCCGCCGGGTCGCCGTGCGCGACCGCCGGTCAGTGCGCGACGGCCGCTCCGCCGCCAGCCGGTCGCCGGCCGCCTGGCGGGCGCCCACGACCAGCGCGACGGCGGCCAGCAGGCTGGCCGCGATGGAGACGACGAGAAGGACGCTGGAGCCACCGGCCAGGCCGGCCACCAGCAGCACCACCGCGACGAGGATGAGCAGGAGACTCGCGACTATCACGGCTCACCCCCGCCGGGTCGTGCCGATGAGGCGAGGTCGGCGACCGTCGCGGTGACGACGGCCGCCGACCGGTGATCAGCGACCGGATTCGAGGGCGCCGGAACGACCGCCGCCGTAGGAGCCGGCGAGACCGGCTGCGGCGAGACCGTTGCCGCCGGCGGCCCGGGTGCCCTCGCCACGGGTCATCTCGGCCTCCAGGCCCTGGCCGCGGCCGTCCAGGTCGCGCAGCTGGCTCTCCAGGTAGGCCTTCAGGCGGGTGCGGTACTCGCGCTCGAACTGCTTGAGCTCCTCGATGTGCTTCTGCAGCGCGGTGCGCTTGGCGTCCAGGCCGCCCATGGCCTCCTGGTGCCGCTGGCGGGCGTCGCGCTCGAGGGCGTCGGCCTTGGAACGGGCCTCGCGGGTGACCTCCTCGGCCTTGGAACGGGCCTCGGAGAGCAGCTGGTCGGCCTCGCGACGGGCGTCCGAGACGTGGTCGTCGGCCGTCCGCTGGGCCATCATCAGCACCCGCAGCGCCTGCTGCTCGCCGTCACCGGTCACCGCCGGCCCACCGGCCGTACGGACCTGCTCCAGCTCCGCCTGCATCGCCCGGGCGGCCTGCTCGGCCGCCGCCTTGTCGCGCTGCACCCGGTCGAGCTGGGCCTTGACGTCGTTGAGCTCCGCCGCGAGACGGGCGTCGCCGCCGGGGCCGGCGGGGGCGCCGCCACGGCCGCCGCGCTCCACCTGGGCACGCAGCTCGTTGTTCTCCTCGATGAGACGGGCAAGCTCGCGCTCGACCTCGTCCAGGAAAGCGTCGACCTCCTCCTCGTCATACCCCCGCTTGCCGATCGGCGGCTTTTTGAAGGCGACGTTGTGGACGTCGGCCGGGGTCAGCGGCATCGAAACTCCTCGGGTCAGTTGCGGCCGCGAAAGCGCGTCGGTCATCAGACAAGGCTCATGATCGACCGCCTCAACACGAACTCCATCAGCACGAACAGGATAACCAGGAGCACAAGTGAGGCCAGGTCGATGCTCACGGTACCAATTCGCAACGGAGGGATCACACGCCTCAACGCGTTGAGGGGGGGATCAGTGACGCTCCACACGATTTCCAGACCCACCGATGCCCCGCGGCCCGGCTGCCAGCGCCGACCGTACTGCAGGACGGCGCTCAGGACGAACCGGGCGAGCAGGGTGATGAGGAAGATGTAGAGCACCAGATACAGCACTTGCAGCACGATCGACAACACGACAGGCGACGTCCCTCGGGTCGGGCGGGGCTAGCTCAGGCTGAAGAAGCCGCCCTCGGCGATCTTGGCCTTGTCCTCCGCGGTGACCTGGACGTTGGCCGGTGAGAGCAGGAACACCCGATTGGTCACGCGCTCGATCGTACCGCGCAGGCCGAACGCGAGCCCGGCGGCGAAGTCGACAAGTCGACGCGCGTCCGCCTCGTCCATCTCGGTGAGGTTGATGATCACCGGGACGCCGTCGCGGAAGTGTTCGCCGATGGTCCGCGCCTCGCGGTAGGTGGTGGGGTGCAGCGTGGTGATCTGGTAGCGCTGCTCCTCCTCGGCGACGACCGCCCGCTCACGCGGCTGCGCCTGCGGCGCCAGGGCCAGGTTGTCGCGGGTGTGGTAGGTCAGCGCGCCGGAGGTCTCGCCGGCGGTCGACCGGGTGATGGAGCGGACGCTGGACCGCTCGGCCCGCTCCGGGCGGTCGCCGTCGGCTCGCTCGGCCTCGGCCGCCCGGGAGGCGACCCGCTCGGAGAGCCGGCCGCGGTCGCCGAGGCGGGACCGGGGCGCCGGCGGCTCCTCGGCGTCGTCCTCCTCGTCGTCGGCGAACTCCTCCGAGTACCGGCTCTGCCGGTAGCGCGAATCGCGGTAGCCACCCTTTTCGTAGCCACCGTCGTCATAGGCCCGCTCGTCGTCCTCTTCGACCAGACCGAGCCAGACCCCCGCCTTGCGCAGTGCACCCATCCCGCGCCCTTCCCGTCCGCCGTGCGGCACGCGCCCCCGTGCCGTGTCGCCTTGTCGCGAGTGGAACACTTTCTGCCCACCGGACCGGACCGGCAATCCCCTGGCGCGCGATTCGCGTCGCACGCCACGACCCCCGACAACGGGACGCCGCCCCTTCAAAACAACACGCATGTAATTTGCTTCTCTCGCGGTCAGGCTACCGCAGCGTGGGACGCATTCCGAGCAACGCGCTGCCCACGCGGACATGTGTCGCGCCGTACCGGATCGCTGTCTCCAGGTCCCCGCTCATGCCGGCGGAGAGGGCGGCGGCTCCCGGATGGAGCGTCCGGAACCCGGCGGCCACCTCGGCCAGCCGGGCGAACGCCCGCTCCGGCTCCCAGCCCAGCGGCGCCACCGCCATCAGGCCGGTCAGCCGCAGACCGTCCGCGCCGGCCACCGCCTCGGCCACCGGGCCGAGCCCGGCGTCCGGGTCGGCCGAGTCGGGCAGCGCCCCGCCCCGGCCGGTGGCCCCGTCGATGCTGACCTGGACCAGCACGTCCAGCGGCCGCTCCCGGCCCGCCGCCGAGGCCGCGTCCAGCGCCCGCGCCAGCCGGACGCTGTCGACGGAGTGGACCACGTCGGCGTAGCGGACCACCGACCGGGCCTTGTTGCGCTGCAACTGCCCGATGAAGTGCCACCGGGGCGTCACCCCGGCCGCGGCCACCTCGGCCGCCTTGGCGGACGCCTCCTGGTCCCGGTTCTCCCCGACGTCGGTGACGCCGAGCCCGGCCAGGGCCACCACGTCCCCGGCCGGGTAGGTCTTGGTCACCGCGATCATCGTGACCTCGGAGGTGTCGCGTCCCGCGTCGGCGCACGCCTGCGCGATCCGGGATCGTACGTCGGCCAGGCCGGCCGCGAGTTCGGCGCGCCGGTCCGGGCGCACCGTGGCTGGGCTGTCGGTCATCGGCGGGGCTCAGGAACCGTTCTTGAGGAAGTCGGGCACGTCCACGTCGTCGAAGAGCACCCGGCGCGGCGACTGGGTCGGCGCGGGCATGGTCGGCGGGGGCGTGACCGGCGTGCTGGGCTGGGTGGGTTGGTTCTGGTTGGGCTTGCGGCCCGACTCGGCGGCCTTGTACGCCGGCGCGCCGCCGTCGAAGCCCGCCGCGATGACGGTGACCCGCACCTCGTCGCCGAGGGCGTCGTCGATGACCGCACCGAAGATGATGTTGGCGTCCGGGTGGGCCGCGTCGGTGACGAGCTGGGCCGCGTCGTTGATCTCGAACAGGCCCAGGTCCGACCCGCCGGCGATGGAGAGCAGCACGCCGCGGGCGCCGTCCATGCTCTGCTCCAGCAGCGGGCTGGAGATGGCCGCCTCGGCCGCCTCGACGGCGCGGTTCTCGCCGCGGGCGCTGCCGATGCCCATCAGCGCGCTGCCCGCGCCGCTCATCACGCTCTTGACGTCGGCGAAGTCCAGGTTGATCAGGCCCGGCGTGGTGATCAGGTCGGTGATGCCCTGGACACCGGAGAGGAGCACCTGGTCGGCGGTGCGGAACGCGTCCATCATGCTGATGTTGCGGTCGCCGAGCGCCAGCAGCCGGTCGTTGGGGATGACGATCAGCGTGTCGCACTGGTTGCGCAGCTCGTCTATCCCGGACTCGGCCTGCACCTGGCGGCGCTTGCCCTCGAAGGAGAACGGCCGGGTCACCACGCCGATGGTCAGCGCGCCGAGCTTGCGCGCGATGTTCGCCACCACGGGCGCCCCGCCGGTGCCGGTGCCGCCGCCCTCGCCGCAGGTCACGAAGACCATGTCGGCGCCCTTGAGCACCTCCTCGATCTCGTCGCGGTGGTCCTCGGCGGCGTTCTTGCCGACGTCGGGGTTGGCGCCCGCGCCGAGCCCACGGGTCAGCTCGCGGCCGACGTCGAGCTTGACGTCGGCGTCGCTCATCAGCAGCGCCTGCGCGTCGGTGTTGATCGCGATGAACTCGACGCCCTTGAGCCCAACCTCGATCATCCGGTTGACGGCGTTGACGCCGCCGCCACCGATGCCGACGACCTTGATGACCGCCAGGTAGTTGTGCGGAGGTGTCATCTCCGGTCCTTTCCCTTCGAGATTGGCATGGGCCGACCGGGTACGGCTTGGCCAGACCAGCGGTCGACGACAGCTGTCACCAGCGAGGATCAGGATTAAACCCTCACCCTCTACTAGAGGCTTACAGTTATGTCAACCACTGATCCCCTTCGGGGCAACGTAAGCGCACCCACGCCGTGAGCCAAGGACCCGCTCGGCGTGTCGCCGTGGGAGCGGGACGGGTCACGTCGCCCGGCGGGACCGAGCTGCCGGTCACCGCAGGGTCACCACGTCCGGGGCGCTCACGTCGATGGTGTCGGCCTCGCGGTCGAGCAGGGCGGTGGCGACCCGCGCCTTGTCCGCGCCCCGGGTCGCGTCCCCCCAGACCACCACCCGGTCGTCGCGCAGCCGGAGCTTGATCCGGGCCAGCCCCTCGACGGTCACGTCCACCAGCCCGGCCCGCAGCTCCGGGGTGAGCACGGCGAGCACCTCCAGGGCGGCCCGGGTCGCCCCGTCGTCCGGCCCCGGCTCGGCGAGCCGGACCACCGGCAGGCCGTCCGGCTGCCGGGGCAGGGTCCGGAACACCACGCCCGCCCCGTCGATCACCACGAACTGTTCGCCGCGCGGCACCGCCGCCACGCCCGTGCGCTCGGTCACCCGGACCACCAGCGCGTCCGGCCAGTCCCGGGTGACGACCGCCCGCTCCACCGCCGGCAGTCCCCCGACCCGCCGCGCGATGGCGGCCAGGTCCGCCCCGGCCAGCGGGGCCCCGTCGGGCACCGCCGCCGCGTCGCGCACCTGCACCGCGCTGACCAGCTCCGCGCCCTCGACGCGGACCTCGCGCACCCCGAACAGGCCGGTGCCGAGCAGCGCCCAGGCGACCAGCCCGGCCAGGCCGAGCACGCCGGCCGCGATCGCCCACGGCAGCGCGGCCCGCATCCGGCGCTGCCGGGCGCGGGCCATGAACCGCCGGGTCGAGGCGGGGACCGCGTCGCTGCCCGCCCGGACCAGCTGCCACCGGCGCACCGGTCCGCGCCGGCCACCGCCGTCCGCGCCGGTGGTGCGCCCGCGCGCCGGACCGGGGCTCATCCGGCCGCGGGTGCCGCGCCGTCCGGGACCGCGCCGCCGACGCCGGGAACGGTGCCGCCGATGGTCGTCGCCCCGCCGGCCTCGCCGCCGGGCGTCGTGCCCGCCGGCGCCGCCGGATCGGCGGCACGCGCTGACAGCGCGTCCAGCAGCTGGTCCCCCATCAGCGAGATCGGCGGGGCGCCCATGGTCACCACGACGTCGCCGGGGCGGGCCCGCCGGGCCACCTCGGCCGGCGCCGCCTCCCACGAGTCCACGAAGACCTTCCGCTCCGCCGGCAGCGGCACGGCCTCGACCAGCGCCGCCGAGCCCTCCCCCGGCTGGCGCAGCTCGCCCGGGCCGAAGACCTCCAGCAGCACCAACTCGTCGGCGATGGCCAGCGCCTCGGCGATCTCCGTCTGGAGGTCGCGGGTGCGGTAGAGCCGGTAGGGCTGGAACACCACGATCAGTCGGCCGTCCCCGGCCACCTCGCGCAACGTCTGCAGCGCCAGCGTCATCGAGGTCGGGTGGTAGGCGTACTCGTCGTAGACCAGCACGTCGTCCGCGACGCCCTTACGCTCGAAGCGCCGCCGCACGCCGGGGAACGCCGCGAGCGCGGCCTCGGCCGACTCCAGCGGCAGCCCCAGCAGGTACGCGGCCAGCACCGCCGAGGCGCTGTTGAGCCCCATGTGCCGCCCCGGCACCGGCAGCCGGAACTCGCCCAGCGACCGGCCGTCGATCTGCGCCAGGTAGCGGACTCCCCGGGCCGACGAGGCGATCCCGGTCAGCCGCAGGTCGGCGTCGGCCGCCTCGCCGTACGTGTGCACCCGCCGGCCCTCCGCGCGCAGCGTCTCGGCCAGCCGCCGCCCGCCCGGGTCGTCGGCGCAGGTGATGATGAAGCCGTCCGGGTCGGTGAGCCGGGCGAACTCGGCGAAGGCCGCCTCCAGGTTGGCCAGGTCGCCGTAGGTGTTCAGGTGGTCGGCCTCGACGTTGGTGATGATCGACACGTACGGGCGGTAGATCAGGAAGGAGCGGTCGCTCTCGTCCGCCTCGACCACGAAGTACTCGCCCGTGCCGTGGTGGGCGCCCGAGCCGACCTCGGAGATCTCCCCGCCGATCACGAAGGACGGGTCCTGCCCGGCCTGCTGGAGCACCATCGTGACCATCGAGGTGGTGGTGGTCTTGCCGTGCGTGCCGGCGACCGCCACCGTCCGGCGGCCGGTCATCGCGGCGGCCAGGGCCTCGGAGCGGTGCAGCACGCGCAGGCCGCGCCGGCGCGCCTCCACCATCTCGAGGTGGTCCTGCGGGATCGCCGAGGAGTAGACGACCGTGTCGACGCCGTCGAGGTTGGACGCCTCGTGGCTCATGTGGATGGTCGCGCCGAGAGCGCGCATGCCGGCCAGGGAGGGCCACTCCCGCAGCTCGCTGCCGGAGACCCGGATGCCCCGGGTGAGGAAGAGCCGGGCCAGGCCGCTCATGCCGACCCCGCCCACCCCGATCAGGTGGATCGTGCCCAGGTCCTCCGCGGTGAGCGTGCCGGCCGGGGTGAACTGTGCGGTGTTCATGACGAGAACCTTCCGGTCGCGGCGGCGCGGGCCTCGGGGCGGACGGGCCGCGCCCTCATCGGGCCACCGCCTCGTAGACGAAGTTGAGCAGCGCCTCGTCGCCGTCGCGGCGCCCGTACGCGGCCGCGGCGGCGCCCATGGCGGCGAGCCGGTGCGGGTCGCGGATCAGCGGGATGACGGTCCGCTCGACCCAGTCGGGGGTCAGCTCGGCGTCGTCGACGAGCAGCCCGCCGCCGGCCTCCACCACGGGCAGCGCGTTGCGCTTCTGCTCCTGGTTGCTGTGCGGGTAGGGCACGTAGATGGTGGGCAGCCCGATCGCGGCCACCTCGGCGCAGGTCATCGCCCCGCCCCGGCCCAGCATCAGGTCGGCGGCGGCGTAGCCGGCCTCCATCTCGGACAGGTACGGCAGCGTCACGTACGGGACCGGCAGGTCGGTGGGGACCGGCACCGGCTCGTTGCGGGCGCCGATCACGTGCAGCACCTGCACCCCGTTGCGGGCGAGTTCCTTGGCCGCCCCGGCGACCGCGAGGTTGATCGAGCGGGCGCCCTGCGAGCCGCCGGCGACGAAGAGCACCGGCAGGTCGGGACGGAGCCCGAAGTGGGCCCGCGCCGCGTTGCGCATGGCGACCCGGTCCAGGCCGGCGATGCCCCGGCGCAGCGGCACGCCGACGACTCGGGCGTCGCGCAGCGCCTCGGCCTGGGCGGGCTGGTGCGGGAAGCCGACGGCGACGTGCTTGGTGAACCTCATGCCGAGCCGGTTGGCCACGCCCGGCGGCACGTTCACCTCGTGGATGACGATCGGCAGCTCGCGCCGCCAGGCCGCGAGGTAGGCCGGCACGGAGACGTACCCGCCGAAGCCCACCACCACGTCGGCGCGCACCTCGTCGATCACCTTGCCCGCGGCGCGGGCCGCGGTCCACATCCGGCCCGGGGTCTTGACCAGGTTCATGTTGACCGACCGGGGCAGCTGGTAGGCCGGGATCTGCCGCAGGTCGTAGCCCTGCGGCGGGATCAGCTCGTTCTCCAGGCCCTTCGGGGTGCCCAGGCAGGTGATCCGGACGCCGGGGTCGTGTCGGCGCAGGCAGTCGGCGAAGGCGAGCAGCGGGTAGATGTGCCCCCCGGTGCCACCTCCCGCGAGCACCACCGAACGCAGCGGACCCATCAACGTCTCCTCTCGTCCGCCGACCCGCGCCGGGTCCGGGCGAGCCGGACGCCGCGCGGTGCGGCCTGGTCGTCGGGCCGCCGCTCCCGCGACCGGGGCACGGACCCTCGGGCAGCCGGGGGCGACGCCGGGCGGCGTCGCCGCCCGGGAAGCGGCGGCAACGGGGCCCAGAGTAGTCGGACCCATCGGGCCGGCGGACGGGCATGCAGCGCTCTGGCGGCGTCGGGTTCGGCGCGGGCGAAGGAGGCGAGCATCCCGATCGCGGCGAGCGTCACGACCAGGGCGCTTCCGCCGTCGGAGATGAACGGCAGCGGCAGGCCGGTGATCGGCAGCAGCCCGACCACCCCGCCGATGTTGATCACTGCCTGGCTGACCAGCCAGGTGGTCGCCGCGGCGGCGGCGAGCCGGCGGAACGGGTCCTCGACGCGCCGGGCGATGCGCAGCCCGGTGTAGGCCAGCACGGCGAACAGGCTGAGTACCACGACGCAGCCGATCACGCCCAGTTCCTCGGCGATGATCGCGAAGATGAAGTCGTTGTGCGCCTCCGGCAGCCAGCCGAACTTGAGGCTGGACTTGCCAAGCCCCACGCCGAACCAGCCGCCGTGCTCAATGGCCAGCCGCCCCTGGTAGATCTGGTAGCAGCCCTCGAGCTTGCAGTCGTCCGGGGAGGGCGGGTTGAAGAACGACATCAGCCGGGCGAAGCGGTAGTTCTCCTCGCCCCGCTCGCCGGAGCCGGCGCCCAGGGAGGCGACGGCGATCAGCAGGCCGACGCCGAGCAGCCCGAGCACGGACAGTGTGCCGAAGACCCGCATCCGCACCCCGGCCGCCCAGAGCAGCCCCACCACCACGGCGAGCAGGCAGAGCATCGTGCCGAGGTCGTTGTAGCCGACCAGGACGAAGAGCAGGCCGACGACCGGGAAGAGCGGGGTGGCCAGCTCGCGCCACCAGCCCAGCGCGGCGCCCTTGCGGGCGATCACGTGGGCCCCCCAGAGCACCAGGGCGAACTTCGCCAGCTCCGAGGGCTGCACCTGGATGCCGCCGACGAAGAGCCACAGCAGCCGGGCCTCGATCGGGCCGATCCGGGCGGAGTCCTGGCCGGTCAGCCGCGCGTACGCGAGCAGCAGGTTGAGCACCAGCAGCAGGCCGACGGCGGTGAACAGCAGCGGCCGGCCGAGCACCCGGTAGGTCTTCGCCGGCAGCCGCTGGCAGGCCCAGAAGGCGACGATGCCGATCACCGCGAAGATCGCCTGCTTGGTGAGCGCGGCGAAGGCGTTGCCGCCCTGGGCGTACTCGCGGACGCTGGTCGCGGAGAAGACCATCGTCAGGCCGATCAGCAGCAGCAGCCCGGCGCTGGACAGCAGCAGGTAGTAGGAGGCCAGCGGGCGGTCCAGCAAGCCGCGCAGCGCGGCCAGCCCGCCCGCGGCGTCCACCCCGCGCAGCGCCCGGCCGCCGGCCTCGTCCGGCCCACGCGTCGCGGCGGGCGCGTCGCGCGTACGGGTGGCTCCGGGTGACCGCCGGGGCGTCGTCTCTGTCGTGCCCTCGATGCCTCTGCCCTCCCCCACGCAGACCATCATCGCGGTTTCCCGGGGTCGCCACCGGCGCAACCGGCCGGTCGGCGTGTCGGGCTTGCGCGCGGCGGCGTGCGCCCTCCCCAGGCCGGGCGCGGCGCGGGGCCCGGGCGACGCGCGCCCGGGCCCCGCGGCGGGACCGACCGGTCGGCTCAGGTCATGTTGGCGAGGAACTCGCTGTAGAAGAGCCCGAGCGCGATGGCCACGCCGATGCCGGCGATGATCCAGAACCGGACCACGATGTTGACCTCGCTCCAGCCGGCGAGCTCGAAGTGGTGCTGCAGCGGCGACATCCGGAACACCCGCTTGCCGGTGGTACGGAACGAGATGATCTGGATCACCACGGACATCGTGATGATCACGAAGAGGCCGCCGATGATCGGCAGCAGCAGGATCGTCCGGGTGGACATCGCCATGCCGGCGATCAGGCCGCCGAGGCCCAGGGCCCCGGTGTCGCCCATGAAGATCCGTGCCGGCGAGGTGTTCCACCAGAGGAAGCCGACGCAGGCGCCGGCCGCCGCGCCGGCGATCAGCGCGATCTCCAGCGGGTCCCGGACCGTGTAGCAGTAGTCCTGGGTGTAGTTCGGGTCGGCGCACCAGTGCCGGTACTGCCAGAACGCGATCAGCGCGTACGCCGCGAGGACCATCACCGAGGCGCCGGTGGCCAGGCCGTCGAGGCCGTCCGTGAGGTTGACGCCGTTGGTCGCGGCCATCACCACGAAGATGAAGATGACCACCGCGCCGATCTTGGAGACGTCCAGCGCCGGGATGTCCCGGATGAAGCTCAGCGTCGTGCTGCCCACGGTCTCGGTGTTGGTCACCGCGCCCGAGGCGTCGGTCATGGTGCTCGGGAAGTAGAGGGCCACGACCCCGAAGACCGCGCCGACCAGGATCTGGCCGAGCAGCTTGCCGCGCTTGTTGAGCCCGCCGCTGTGCCGCTTACGCACCTTGAGGAAGTCGTCGATGAAGCCGACGGCGCCGGAGAAGACCATCAGCCCCAGCAGCACCAGTGCGGTGATCGTCGGCTCGACCTGGGCGATCTGCGCGTCCGGCAGGGTGGTCAGGGCCAGGTGGCCGGCCACGTACGCGATGACCGTGGCGAGGATGAACACCACGCCGCCCATCGTCGGCGTGCCCTTCTTGCCCTCGTTGCTGGCGAGCCCGAGGTTTGATCGGATCGGCTGGCCGGCCTTCAACCGGGCGAACACCTTGATCGCGATCGGGGTGCAGAAGAGCGAGATCAGGAAGGCCACCCCGACGGCGACGATGACCGCCCTCATGCGGCGCCGCCCCCCGTCGCCTTCCCGTCGCCCGCGGCGTCGGCGCGCAGCGCGTCGGCCACCTCCCACGTGCGGTACCGGGAGCCCTTCACCAGCACGACGTCGCCCTGCCGTAACTCGCTCCGCAGCACCTCGACGGCCGCCGCCTGATCGGTGAGCAGCACCGACTCTCCTCCCCAGTCACCTACCGATGTCGCGCCTTCGTGGATCGGCGCGGCCGGCTCGCCCACCACGAGCAGCCGGTCGACGCCCAGCTCGGCCGCGAGCCGGCCGACCTCGGCGTGCCCGTCGCGTTCGAACGGCCCGAGTTCGGCCATGTAGCCGAGCACCGCGACGGTGCGCCGCTCCCGCCCGATGCCGGCCAGCGCGCGCAGCGCGACCGCCATGGAGGCGGGGTTGGCGTTGTACGAGTCGTCGATCACGGTCACCCCGTCGGCGCGTTCGAAGACGTCCATCCGACGGGTCGAGACCAACCCCAGCGCGCCCAGCGCGATCGCCGTCTCGGCCAGCGGCATGCCCAACTCGCGGGCCACCGCCGCGGCGGCGAGGGTGTTGGAGACCTGGTGCCGGCCGGTCAGCCCGAGCCGCACCGGCGCGGTCCCCTCCGGGGTGACCAGGGTGTACGCGGCGCGGCCCCGGTCGTCCAGCGTCACGTCCTCGGCCCGCACGTCGGCATGCGCCGCCTCGCCGTAACGGATCACCCGGGCGACCGTACGCGAGGCCATCGCGTCGACCAGCGGGTCGTCGGCGTTCAGCACGGCCAGGCCCTCGGCGGGCAGCGCCTCGACCAGCTCCCCCTTGGCCAGCGCGATCGTCTCCACCGAGCCGAACTCGCCGATGTGCGCCACCCCGACGTTGAGCACCACGGAGATCCGCGGCGGCACCACGTCGCACAGGTAGCGCACGTGCCCCACCCCGCGGGCGCCCTTCTCCATCACCAGGTAGCGGGTCTCCGGCCCGGCCTGCAGCGCCGTGTACGGATGCCCCAGCTCGTTGTTGAACGAGCCGGGTGGGGCGACCGTCGGGCCGAGCCGCGCGGCGAGCTGGGCGATCAGGTCCTTGGTGGTGGTCTTGCCGGAGGACCCGGTCAGCCCGATCACGGTGAGCCCCGGCAGCCGGTCGACCACCGCGCGGGCCAGCCGGCCCATCGCCGCCAGCGCGTCGTCGACCAGCACCATCGGCACGCCGGGCACCTCGCGGGTGCCGAGCACCGCGACCGCGCCGGCCTCCACCGCGGCGGCGGCGTAGTCGTGCCCGTCCACCTTCTCGCCGGGAAAGGCCACGAAGAGCGCGCCCTGGCGCACCTTGCGGGAGTCGAACTCGACCGGGCCGGTGACCGTGGCGTCCGGGTCGGCGGCGACGAGCCGCCCGTCGACCGCCGAGGCGACCTCGGCCAGGCTGAGCGCGATCACCGCTGACCCGCCGGGTCGGCGAACCGGGCGCGCAACGCGTCGGCCAGCTCGGTGCGGTCGTCGAACGGGTGCACCTCGCCGCCGATCTCCTGCCCGCGTTCGTGGCCCTTGCCGAGCACCGCGATGACGTCGCCCGGCTCGGCCAGCCGGACCGCCGCGTCGATGGCGGCCCGGCGGTCGGGCACCTCCTCGACCCGGGCGGCCGTGCCGGCCCGGCGGGCGCCGTCGAGCACCTCGGCCCGGATGGCCGCCGGGTGCTCCGTGCGCGGGTTGTCGTCGGTCACCAGCACCACGTCCGCTCCCTCCGCCGCGGCGGCGCCCATCACCGGCCGCTTGCCCCGGTCGCGGTCGCCGCCGGCGCCGATGACGCAGATCAGCCGGCCGGCGCCGAACTCCCGCAGCGCGGCCAGTGCGGCGACGATCGCGTCCGCCTTGTGCGCGTAGTCGACCACGCCGCGCACCGGCCCGGGGGCGGCCACCAACTCCAGCCGGCCGGGCACCCCGCCGCAGGCGGCCACGCCGGCGGCGGCGGTCTTCGCGTCCACCCCGGCGGCGACCAGGACGGCGATGGCCAGCAGGGCGTTGGCCACGTTGTGCCGCCCCGGCAGCGCCACCCCGGCCGGCAGGGTCAGCCCGTCCGGGCCGTGCACCGTGAAGCGCTGCGCGTACCCCTCGCCGCCGACCTCGTCGGCCCACCAGGTGGCGGTCGGGTCGCCGGCCGCCGAGTAGGTCACCGTCGCCGGCTTGTACAGGGGCTTCAGCGCCGGGTCGTCCTGGTTGAGCACCTCCACCGCGCAGCGCCCGTCGAACAGCTGCGCCTTCGCGGCGAAGTAGTCCGCCGAGTCGGCGTGGAAGTCCAGGTGGTCGGAGCCGAAGTTGGTGTAGCCGCCGACGGTGAACCGGACGCCCCCGACCCGCCCCATCGCCAGGGCGTGGCTGGAGACCTCCATGACCACGGCGGTGACGCCGCGCTCGCGGGCGGCGGCCAGCATCGCGTGCAGGTCGGTCGCCTCGGGCGTCGTGCGCACGCTGTCGACGACCAGGTCGCCGAGGCGGGTCTCCACGGTGCCGATCAGGCCGGTGGTGTGGCCGGCGGCGCGCAGGCCCGACTCGACCAGGTAGGCGGTGGACGTCTTGCCGGCCGTGCCGGTCACCCCGATCACCGTCAGCCCCTCGGTCGGGTCGCCGTAGACGGCCGAGGCGAGGGCGCCCAGCACCGCGCGCGGATCGGCGACCACCAACGCCGGCAGGCCCGCCTCGGCCGCGGCCGGGGCGCCCGCCGGGTCGGTCAGCACCGCCACCGCGCCGGCCGCCGCCGCGCCGGCGGCGAACTCCGCGCCGTGCCGGCGGGCACCCGGCAGGGCGGCGTACAGGTCGCCGGGGCGGACCTCCTGGCTGGCGTGGGTCACCCCGGTCACCACCAGCTCGGCGGCCCCCTCCGGGGGCTCGACGGCGAGCCGGGCGGCGAGGTCGCCGAGCCGGGTGCCGATCACGGTACGGGGACGAGGATTGCCGGGCACGGCGTCAGACCCTACCCGGTCGTCCGGTTCCGGCCGCACAGCCGCCCCGGTGGTTCGTCCGCACTCACCGATGATGTCCCGGCGTGACCGCTCAGCGCGGATAGACCGTGAACTTCGGGGCCTTCTCCCCGCTCGGCGGCACGCCGTAGTGACGCAGCGTGAACTGCATCATCTCCCGGAACGCCGGCGCGGCGATGTCCCCGCCGCCGCCGGCGGGCGTGTGCGCGAAGACCGCGATCACGTAGCGGGGGTTCTCGGCCGGGGCCATGCCGATGAACGAGGCCACCTCGCCGGGCTGCTTGCGCCCGTCGACCAGCCGCCAGCCGGTGCCGGTCTTGCCGGCGACCCGCCACTCCGGGATCGCGGCGGCCCGGCCGGTGCCGTCCTCGACGGTGGTCACCGCCTCCAGGATGGTCCGCAGGGCGGCGGCGTTCTCCGGGCTGAGCACCGACCGGGTGACCGGGGGCTCGGTCGGGGTGGACTTCCCGTCCGGCCCGATGACCGCCTTGACCAGGCGCGGCTGGACGTACGTGCCGTTGTTGGCGATCGTCGCGTAGACGGCGGCCATCTGCAGCGGCGTGGCGTCGACGCTGTGCCCGATCGGCACGGACCCGGCCGACGACCCGCTCCACTCGTCGGCCGGCAGCAGTCGCCCGCTGGCCTCGCCGGGCATGCCGACCCCGGTCGGCTCGCCGAGACCGAACCGCTTCTGGTAGTCGATCAGGCGTTCCGGGCCGAGCTTGTCGGCGATCTGGATGGTGCCGACGTTCGAGGAGTACGCCATCATGCCGGGCAGGCTCATCCGACGGCCGCCGGCCGGGTGGGTGTCGGCGAACCAGGTGTCGCCCTTGCGGATCGCGTTGGGGATCGGCAGCGTCGTGTCGGGGGTGATCTCCCGCTCCTGCAGGGCGGCGCCGAAGGTGACCGCCTTGTGCACCGAGCCGGGGTCGACCACGAAGCTGGTGGCCGCGTCCTCCCGGTCGGTCGGCTCGCTCTCCTCGGGCTTCGCCGCGTTGTAGGTGGGGTGGCTGGCCTGGGCCAGCACCTCGCCGGAGGGGATCTCGAGGACCACGGCCGCGCCGGTGCTGCCCTTGCTCTTGGCCATGTGCCGGGCCAGTATCCGCTGCGTCATGAACTGGAGGTCGCGGTTGATGGTGAGCTGTAGGGAGCTGCCCGGCTTGGCCTTCGTCGTCTCGCTGTAGCCGCCGGGGATAGGGGCGGCCAGGTCGCCGAGGCCGACCTCGTAGACCCGCTTGCCGTCCTCGCCGCGCAGCACGTCGTCGTAGCGGGCCTCCAGCCCCTCCAGCCCGACCATGTCCTGGCTGGTGAAGCCGAGCAGGTTGGCGGCGAGGTCGCCGCCGGGCACCTCGCGCCGCTCGTCGCGGTGGGTGCCGATGCCGGGCAGCTCCAGCGCGGTGATCTGCCGGGCCCGGTCGATGTCCACCCCCCGGGCCAGGTACTCGAACTCGGAGTCGGCGCCGTTGATCCGCTTGCGCGGCTTCATCTTCTCGGCCAGCTCGGAGGCCGGGATGCCGAGCAGCGGGGAGAGCGCCTTCGCGGTGCCCTGGATGTCCTTGACCCGGGTCGGGTCGGCGTAGACGTACCGCGCCTCGACGCTGTGCGCCAGCGGGGCGCCGTCCCGGTCGTAGATCGCCCCCCGCGCCGCCGGCAGGGTGACGGTGCTCAGCCGGTCGGCCACGCCGCCGCCCGCGTACGCCGGGGTGTCCACGGCCTGGAGGACGACCAACCGGATGCCGATGACGGCGAACAACGCCAGGGTCAGCACGGTGCCCAGCCGCAGCCGGCGGCGGGGATCGGCCAGCCGCGGCGGCTTCGGCGGCTTGCGCGAGGGTCGCCGGGCGGCCGGGCGGTCCGGCCGGCGCGGCTCGCGGCGGCGGGGTGCCGGCGGCTCGTCGTCGTGGCGCGGGCCGCGCGGGGTGACGGTGCGGACGACGCCGGAGCGGCCCGCCGCCTCCCGGCGGCCGGTCCGGCCGGCGCCCGCGCGCCCGCCGTCGAGCACCTGCAGGGCGGGGCGGAACGGGTCGGCGGAGCGGGTGCTGCGCGGGGTCCGGCGCTGCTCGGCGCGGCCGGCGGCGTCGTCGCGCTCGCCCCGGGCACCGGCGCGCTGCTCCCGGACGGTGCGGCCCCGCGGGGTGTACGCCCGGGCGTCGGAGATGCCACCGGCCCCCGGCTCGCCGGAACGCCGCTCGGCGCCCCGGCCACCGACGTCGCGGGACGAACCGCGCCGGGAGCCCGTGGCGTCCCGGCGCGGTTCCTCCGATCTCGGTGGCACGGTCGTCAGCCTCCCGCGCCCTGCTGGCTGGTGATCGACGGCTGGCCGTCGGCCGGCTGCGGCACCCCGATCACCTTGCCGTCGGGCAGCCGGATGTAGGCCGGCTCACCCGCCTCCACCAGGCCGAGCCGGCGGGCCTGGGCCTCCAGGTTGCCCGGGGCCTCCGCGTCGGCGATCTGCTTGTTGAGCTGCTGCTGCTCCAGGTCGAGCTTGGCCTGCTGCTCCTGGAGCTTCTCCAGCCGGAAGGCGTTCTCGTTGATCTTCGTGTTGACCAGCAGGATGCCGAGCACCCCGCCGACCACCAGCACCAGCACCAGCGCCGCGAACGGCGCCCGCGGCACCTTCACCGGCGGCGGCGGCGCCACCCGCAGCCGGGGCGGGCGCGCCGCGGTGGCGCCACCCCGCTCGGCCGGCCGCAGCGCGGCACTGCCCTGCGTCGGGAACTCGCGCGCCCCCCGGGCACGAGTCTCCCCCAGCCGGCTCGTCCGGTCCGCCTTCGGCGTGCCGGTCCCGGTGCGCGTGGCCCGCTCCGCCGCGATCCGGCCCCCCGACCGCGGTGCGCGCTGCCCGCCGCCGGTCACGTCCCGGCGGTCGCGCTTGTCATTCGTCATGTCCCTCCCCCTCTTCGTCCGTCCCTGTCCCGTCCCCCGGGATCCCTCGGATCCGTCTCGGACCCGGTGGACCCCGCCCCCGGTTGGTGCATCGCCTTGACCCGCCGGCGGTACCGTTCGCGGTCGGTACGCCCCTGCTGCGCCGCGTCCGGGTCGAGCCGCTCCGCGGCCCGCAGGCGCACCGAGGCGGCCCGCGGGTTCGCGGCGACCTCCCGCTCCCCGGGTAGTTCGGCGCCCCGGCTCAGCAGCCGGAACGTCGGACCCGACCCGGGCAGTTCGACCGGGAGGTCGATCGGGCCCTTGCTGCGGACCCGGTCGGCGAGCGCCGCCTTGGTCAGCCGGTCCTCCAACGAGTGGTAGGACAGGACCACCATGCGGCCGCCCACGTTGAGCTTGTCGAGCGCGGCCGGCAGCGCCGTCTCCAGCGCTGCCAGCTCCTTGTTTACCTCGATCCGTAAAGCCTGAAACGTTCTCTTTGCCGGGTGTCCCCCGGTTCGTCTGGCTGGTGCCGGAATCGACTCCCGCACCAGCTCCGCCAGCCGCGCCGACGAGGTGATCCGGGCCCGCTCGCGCTCCCGGATGATCGCCGAGGCGATCCGGCCGGCGAACTTCTCCTCGCCGTAGACCCGCAGCACGCGGGCCAGGTCCGGGTGGGAGTAGGTGTTGACCACCTCCTCGGCGGTCACCCCCCGGGTCTGGTCCATCCGCATGTCCAGCGGGGCGTCCTGCGCGTACGCGAACCCGCGGTCGGGCGCGTCGAGTTGCAGCGACGAGACCCCCAGGTCGAACAGGATCCCGTCGATCCCCGGGTAGCCGAGCCGGTCGAGCACCTCGGGCAGCTCGTCGTAGACGGCGTGCTCCAGGTGGACGCGGTCGGCGAAGCGGGCCAGCCGGACGCGCGCGTGGGCGAGCGCCTCCGTGTCCCGGTCCAGCCCGATGAGCACCGTCTCCGGATGCGCCTCCAGCACCGCCTCGGCGTGCCCGGCCAGGCCCAGCGTCGCGTCGACATGGACCGTCCGCCCGCCCCGGCCCAGCGCGGGGGCCAGCAACTCGAGACACCGCTCGAGTAGCACCGGCACGTGCGTGCCGCGTAGCTCCCCCATGTCGACCCCCACTGGTTGAACCTCGTCCTTCATGTGCCTGTCGTCGGACGACGCCGTGCCGTCGTACCGCCAGATCCCCATCCGCTCCCGCCCGCCGGAGGCCGCGGCCCTCCCATCGGATCGTGCGCCTGGCACCGGGGAAGGGGTGCCAGGAACTCGAAAGCGGGTGGA
The DNA here is from genome assembly GCF_043204765.1 of Micromonospora sp. NPDC047730. Classification (NCBI taxonomy): domain Bacteria; kingdom Bacillati; phylum Actinomycetota; class Actinomycetes; order Micromonosporales; family Micromonosporaceae; genus Micromonospora; species Micromonospora sp. NPDC047730. The sequence goes on from NZ_JBIDCU010000005.1 coordinate 79,110, forward strand.
GATCTCGCAGTACGTCGGGCGCCGTCACGCCCTACAGACCGCCGGGCAGCACCCCCTCCTCGATGTCGGCGAAGTCGTCTTCGCTCTCCGCGAGGTAGTTCTCCCAGGCGGCCTTGTCCCAGATCTCCACCCGGGTGCTCGCGCCGATCACGACCAGATCCCGGTCGAGGGCGGCGTACGACCTCAGGTGGGCCGGGATCGTCACCCGGCCCTGCTTGTCGGGCACCTCGTCGTGCGCGCTGGCGAAGAAGACCCGGCTGTAGGCCCGGGCCGCCTTGTGCGTCATCGGCTGCGCGCGCAACTGCTCCGCGATCCGCTGGAACTCGGGCATCGGGAAGACGTAGAGGCAGCGATCCTGCCCTTTGGTGATCACGACACCCCCCGCCAGCTCGTCCCGGAACTTCGCCGGAAGGATCAACCGGCCTTTGTCGTCCAGGCGCGGGGTGTGGGTGCCGAGAAACATCGGCCCAACCCCCTCGCCCTTGAGCGGCGTTCGCGGCGCCGCTGACCCCCCGGGCCGGTGGGCCCTCCCGGCCTCACCATCGCGCCCCACTCTACTCCACTTCCCTCCACCCGCAACCAGAAACGCCCGCGTGGCGCGCCCTTCCGCCGCGCGAAACCGCACGTCAGAGGGGGTGGGGCGGAGTGGAGGGCCGGACGGCCCGCCGGAGCCGGTCCGCTTTCCGACATAGATCGACTCCGTCCGGCTGAGCGTGGTCCGGCCACCCCGCCGGACCGCCCCGGCCGAACGGTTCGCCCTCGGCGGCGATCTGGTGGGCCCGCCGGTCCGGTAACCTCGCTCGGGTGACGGACGCGAAGATGCCCCTGCGGGCGAAGGTGGCCAGCTCGGTGTCGCGGACCGCCGCGGCGCTGTCGCGGGCCGCGGGCCGCGGCGACGGCTCGGTGATCGGCGGCTGGATCGGCCTGAAGATCGATCCCGACCTGCTGGCCCACCTGTCGGCCGGGCGCGCCATCGCCCTGGTCTCCGGCACCAACGGCAAGACGACCACCACCCGGCTCACCGCCGCGGCGGTCGGGGTGCTCGGCCGGGTCGCCACCAACTCCTTCGGCGCCAACATGCCGACCGGGCACACCTCCGCGCTGGCCAAGGCCGGCAGCACCCCCTACGCCGTGCTGGAGGTCGACGAGCACTACCTGGCCCAGGTGCTGGAGGCCACCGAGCCGCACGTGGTGGCGCTGCTCAACCTCTCCCGCGACCAGCTCGACCGGGCCAAGGAGGTCGCCATGATGGCGCAGCTCTGGCGCGCCGCACTGGTCCGGCACACCGACGTCCGCATCGTCGCCAACGCCGACGACCCGATGGTGGTGTGGGCCGCGACGCCGCCGCCCAACCACGACCACCGCATCGCCCCGCCGCAGGTCACCTGGTTCAGCGCCGGGCAGCGCTGGCACGACGACTCGTGGGTCTGCCCCGAGTGCGGCTCGACCATCCAGCGCTCGGGCGAGCAGTGGTGGTGCAGCGGCTGCCCGCTGCGCCGGCCCCAGCCGCAGTGGACGGTGGAGGACGACGGCGTGCTCGACCCGACCGGTGCCTGGCACAAGGTCAAGCTCCAGCTCCCCGGCAAGGTCAACCTCGGCAACGCCGCCACCGCGCTGGCCGTCGCCGCCGAGTTCGGCGTCCGGCCCGTGGACGCGGTGCTCCAGCTCGGCACCGTCACCTCCGTCGCCGGCCGCTACGCCCAGGTCGACCGGGACGGGCGCAACATCCGGCTGCTGCTGGCGAAGAACCCGGCCAGCTGGCTGGAGGCGTTCGACATGGCCGACGAGGCGCCAACCCTGCTCTCCATCAACGCCCGCGACCCCGACGGGCTCGACACCTCCTGGCTGTTCGACGTCGACTTCGCCCCGCTGCGCGGCCGGCAGGTGCTGATCACCGGCGACCGCGCGTACGACCTGGCGGTCCGGCTGGAGGTCAACGACGTCCCGTTCCAGCACGTGCGGACGTTCCACGACGCCGTCCGGGCGGTGCCTCCGGGCCGCCTGGAGGTCATCGCGAACTACACCGCGTTCCAGGACATCCGAGCGGAGTTGGACCGTGTCAACTGAGAGCCTGCGTATCGTCTGGATCTACCCCGACCTGCTCTCCACCTACGGCGACCGGGGCAACGCCCTGATCCTCGCCCGCCGGGCGCGGCAGCGCGGGTTCCCGGTCGAGGTGCTGGAGGTCCGCTCCGACCAGCGCCTCCCCGCCACCGCCGACATCTACCTCATCGGCGGCGGTGAGGACGGCCCGCAGGCGCTCGGCGCGCAGCGGCTGCTCGCCGACGGCGGCCTGCACCGGGCCGTCGCCCAGGGCTCGGTCGTGTTCGGGGTCTGCGCCGGCTACCAGCTTCTCGGCACGTCCTTCTTCGCCAAGGGCACCCGGTGCGCCGGGCTGGAGCTGCTCGATTTCTCCTCGGACCGCGGGCCGACCCGGGCCGTCGGGGAGCTGGCCGGCGACGTCGACCCGCGGCTGGGCGTGCCGGCGCTGACCGGGTTCGAGAACCACGGCGGTCGCACCCACCTCGGCCCCGGGGTCTCCCCGCTGGCCCGGGTGACCGCCGGGGTCGGCAACGACGGCGCCACCGAGGGGGCGTGGCGGGGCAAGCTGCTCGGCACGTATTCGCACGGCCCGGCCCTGGCCCGCAACCCCGCCCTGGCGGACCTGCTGCTGCGCTGGGCCACCGGCGCGCACCAACTCCCGCCGCTCGACGACACCTGGTCGGACCGGCTCCGCGCCGAGCGCCGCGCCGCGGTGGCCGCCGCCGCCCGGGCATGAACCCGGCCGTCCGGCGGCTGCTGCGGCAGCGGTCGGCCGTCCGGTTCGCGCTGCTGCTGATCCTGCTCGCCACGTTCGGGGCGGCGCTGCTCGTCGTTCCCCTGCCGGAGGTCGGGGAGCTGCCCCGGCTGGCCGACCGGCTGGGCGACCTCGCCCCCGTGGCGGCGGTCGTCGGCGGGGCGCTGCTGCTGGTGGCGCTCGTCCCCCGGACCTTCATCACGCTCGCCTCGGGGGCGATGTTCGGCGCGCTGGAGGGTGCCGCGTACGCGCTGGGCGCGGCGCTGCTGGCGGCGGCGCTGGGCTTCACGGTCGGCCGCCTGCTCGGGCGGGAGTTCGTCGCCGAACGGGTGCGGGGCCGGCTGGCCCGGCTGGACGGCTGGTTCGCCCGGCAGAGCGTCCTCGGCGTGGTCACCGTACGGCTGCTGCCGATCGCGGGCTTCGGCCTGGTCAGCTACGGCTACGGCACCACCGGCGCCCGGGTGCTGCCGTTCCTGGCGGGCAGCGTGATCGCCTCCGTTCCCACCGCCTTCGGGTACGCGGCGGTGGGCGCGGCGGCCGCCTCCCCGGGCGACGTCAACTGGTTCGCCGCCGCGCCCGCCGCGCTCGGCCTGGTCGCCAGCGCGGTGCTGGTCCGTCGCTGGTGGCGCGCCGAGCGGCAGCGCCGGCTCGCTCCGGGCTGAGGCCCGCCGTGTCGAGCCGACCCTCCCCCTCCCCCGACCCGGGCCGCCCCGACCGGCGCGGGGACCAGGGCGAGGAGCGGCTGTCCGGGGGCTTCATCGCCGAGGTCGTCCGCGTCGGCGACACCGTCCGGCGTACCCCGCCGCAGAACGCCGACTTCGTCGCCGCGCTGCTGCGGCACCTGGAGCGGGTGGGCGCGGACGTCGCGCCCCGCCACCTCGGCACGGACGAGCGGGGCCGGCAGGTGCTCAGCCACGTCGACGGTCGGGTGCCGTGGCGGGACCGGGAGGACCCGGCGTACTTCGCCGACCCGGCGTTGACCAGGCTGGCGGCGCTGGTCCGGCGGCTGCACGACGCGTGCGCCGGCAGTTCGCTCGCCGGGGACGCCGAGACGGTCTGCCACCGCGACCTGTCCCCGAAGAACACGGTGTACCGCGACTCTTCCGCCGGCCCGCTGCCGGTGACGCTGCTCGACTGGGACCTGGCCGGTCCCGGCCGGCGGATCGAGGACGTGGCCTTCGCCGCCTGGCACTGGGCGGAGCTGGGGCCGGGCGGCGACCCGGCGGAGCTGGGCCGGCGCGCCCGGCTGCTCTGCGACGCCTACGAGGCGGCCGGCCCGCGGCCGCTCGTGCTGCCCCGCGCCGACCTCGTGGACGTGATGCTCGACCAGCTCGACGGGACCTGGCGCGGCATCGCGGCCGGCGCGGACCGGGGCGAGGAGGCCATGCGCCGGCTCCGCGCGGCGGGCGCCGCCGACGCCGTACGCGGCTGGCACGACTGGCTGGCCGACCACCGCGAAACGGTGACGGCCGCACTGCGCTGACCGCCCCCGAGCCCGCACGCCGCGCACCCCGGAGCACGCCCGCCGTCCCACCCGGGCAGGCCCTGTCCGGACGCCAGGGCGCAAGGAAGGGACCCTTCCTATGCAAAAAGCGATAGGAGGGGGCCCTTCCTTGCACCGAGTCAGACGACGACGGAGACCGCGCGGCCCTTGACCACGATGACCTTGCGGGGCTCCCGGCCGGCCAGGGACGACGCGACCGCCTCCAGGGCCGCCGCGCGGACGGTCTCCTCGGCCGCGTCGGCGGCGACCTCGACCCGGCCCCGCACCTTGCCGTTGACCTGCACCGGGTAGGTCACCGTCTCGGCCACCAGCAGCGCCGGGTCGGCGGTCGGGAAGTCCGCGTACGTCAGGGAGGTGTCGTGCCCCAGCCGACGCCACAGCTCCTCGGCGATGTGCGGGGCGAACGGCGCCACCATCAGCACCAGCGGTTCGGCCACCTCGCGCGGGGTCTCCGCCAGTCGGGTCAGCCCGTTGGTCAGCTCGATCAGCTTGGCGATGGCGGTGTTGAACCGGATCGCCTCCATGTCGCCGCGGACCCCGTCGACGACCTTGTGCAGCAGCCGTCGGGTCGCGTCGTCGGCGGGCGCGTCGGTGACCCGCAGCGCGCCGGTCTGCTCGTCGACGACCGCCCGCCAGACCCGCTGCAGGAAGCGGTACGAGCCGACCACCGCCCGGGTCTCCCACGGGCGGGACACCTCCAGCGGGCCCATCGACATCTCGTAGACCCGGAAGGTGTCCGCGCCGTACGCGGCGCACATCTCGTCCGGGGTGACCACGTTCTTCAGGGACTTGCCCATCTTGCCGTACTCGCGCTTGACGGCCGTGTCGCCCAGGTAGAAGCCGCCGTCGCGCTCGGTCACGTCCTCGGCCGGCACGTAGGCGCCCCGGGCGTCGGTGTACGCGTACGCCTGGATGTAGCCCTGGTTGAACAGCTTGCGGAACGGCTCGAACGACGAGACGTGCCCCAGGTCGTACAGCACCTTGTGCCAGAACCGGGCGTACAGCAGGTGCAGCACGGCGTGCTCGGCGCCGCCGACGTACAGGTCGGTGCCCCCGCAGTCGCCCTCGCCGCGCGGCCCCATCCAGTACCGCTCGTTCTCCGCGTCGACGAACCGCTCCGAGTTGGTCGGGTCCAGGTAGCGCAGCTCGTACCAGCAGGAGCCGGCCCACTGCGGCATCACGTTGGTCTCGCGGGTGTAGCGCTTCGGACCGTCGCCCAGGTCCAGCTCCACCTCGACCCAGTCGCGCCGGCGCGACAGCGGGGTCTCCGGGTCGCTGTCGGCGTCCTCCGGATCGAAGGTGCGCGGCGAGAAGTCGTCCACCTCGGGCAGCTCGACCGGCAGCATCTCCTCCGGCAGCGCGATGGCGGCACCGGTCTCGTCGTACACGATCGGGAACGGCTCGCCCCAGTAGCGCTGCCGGGAGAACAGCCAGTCGCGCAGCCGGTAGGTCACCGCGCCGGCGCCGTGCCCGTTGGCCTCCAGCCACTCGATGATCCGAGCCTTGGCGTCGGCGACCCCCAGGCCGTCCAGGTCCAGGCCGCGGTCGGGCGCGGCGCTGTTGACCACCGGGCCGTCCCCGGTGTACGCCTTGCCGTCGAAGCCCTCCGACGGCTGCACGGTGCGCACGATCGGCAGATCGAAGACCTCGGCGAACGCCCAGTCCCGCTCGTCCTGGGCGGGCACCGCCATGATCGCCCCGGTGCCGTAGCCGGCCAGCACGTAGTCCGCGATGAAGATCGGGATCTGCGCGCCGTTCGCCGGGTTGGTGGCGTACGCCCCGACGAAGACGCCGGTCTTCTCCTTCGTGTCGGCCTGCCGCTCGACGTCGGTCTTGGCCGCGGCCGCCTTGCGGTACGCCTCCACGGCCGCCCGCGGGTTGGCGTGCCCGCCGGTCCAGGCGTCCTTCGTCCCCTCCGGCCAGGCGGCCGGCACCAGCGCGTCGACCAGCCCGTGCTCGGGCGCCAGCACCATGTAGGTCGCGCCGAAGATCGTGTCCGGCCGGGTGGTGAAGACCTTGATGCGGGCTTCGCCCGCAGAACCGGAATCATGGGTCGAGGCCGCGAAGTCGATGTGCGCGCCGGTGGAGCGGCCGATCCAGTTGCGCTGCATCAGCTTGATCGGCTCGGGCCAGTCCAGCGTGTCCAGGTCGTCCAGCAGCCGGTCGCCGTACGCGGTGATCCGCATCATCCACTGCTTCAGGTTGCGCTTGAAGACCGGGAAGTTGCCCCGCTCGGAGCGGCCGTCGGCGGTGACCTCCTCGTTGGCCAGCACGGTGCCCAGCCCGGGGCACCAGTTGACCGGCGCCTGCGACACGTACGCCAGCCGGTGGTCGTCGACGACTGCCCGCCGCTCGGCGACGGACAGTTCCGCCCACGGCCGGCCGTCGGGCGTGGGCCGGTTGCCGCCCTCGAACTCGGCGATCAGCTCGGCGATCGGGCGCGCCCGCTTCGCCTCCGTGTCGTACCAGGAGTTGAAGACCTGCAGGAAGATCCACTGGGTCCAGCGGTAGAAGTCCACGTCGATGGTGGCCACCGAGCGGCGCTCGTCGTGGGCCAGGCCCAGCCGGCGCAGCTGCGCCTTGTAGCGCTCGATGTTGGCCACGGTGGTGGTCCGGGGGTGGGTGCCGGTCTGCACCGCGTACTGCTCGGCGGGCAGGCCGAACGCGTCGAAGCCCATCGCGTGCAGCACGTTGCGCCCCGCCATCCGCTGGTAGCGGGCGAAGCAGTCGGTGCCGATGTAGCCCAGCGGGTGCCCGACGTGCAGGCCGGCGCCCGACGGGTACGGGAACATGTCCAGCACGTACAGCTTCTCCGCCCCGGCCCGGGGGTGGCCGGGGTCGGCCAGCGGGCCGGTCGGGTTCGGGGCGTGGAAGGTGCCCTCCCGCGCCCAGACGTCCTGCCAGCGGTGCTCGATCTCCTCGGCCAGGGCCGCGGTGTACCGGAACGGGGGAATGTCGCCCACCGCTGCTGCCTCACTCATGGCGTCTCCTCGCTTCGCTCGTCGCCGCCGGCCACGCCACGGCCGGGCTGGATGCTGACCTCGCTCGGCGCGGTCATGTCGGTATGGATCGGGTCTGCTCCCCCGGCGCGCCGTGCCGTCGGGGCCGGCGCCGGGGCCGACCGCCGGGGCGCCCGGCGGAGGGCACAAAAAAGCCCCTCGCGCAGGAGGGGCCGCCGTGCTGTCGCGCGTCAGCGCATCAGCACGGCCCGGTAAGGAGCAGGAAGAATCCGGCCATGACCGGGAGTGTACCCGCCGTCCGGTCCCGCGCGTCGCCCGCTACCACCGGTCGGGACGCGGGCCCCGTCCGAAACGCCCCCGGGCGCGCCCTTCGTGATCATGGACGGCACCCCGAGCGACGCGCGGATCCCCCGACCCGGCGAATATTCGGGGCGTAACCGACGGTCCACCTGCGGGGGTCGGCGACAGCGACAAACATGGTTAGCCTGAGAGACCAATGAGATTCCTGCGGCAGACGAGGCTCGGCGTCGCGAACCCAACGGCGGGTCCAGCTGCTCTATACAGAGCTGCCGTCCGGCGACGAGGAGGAGGCCCGTGACACAACAGACCTGGGACGAGGTGGGCGGCCTGTTGCCGCACGACGAGTTCCGCGCCGCCAGCGAAGCCATCGTCTCGAACATCGAGCAGGTCATCGAGGGCAAGACCGCCACCGTGCGGCTCGCCCTGGCGGTGCTGCTCGCCGAGGGGCACCTGCTCATCGAGGACGTGCCGGGCGTCGGCAAGACGAAGCTCGCCAAGGCCATGGCCCGCTCGATCGACTGCTCGGTGCGCCGCATCCAGTTCACCCCGGACCTGCTGCCCAGCGACGTCACCGGCGTCAGCGTCTACAACCAGGAGACGCACGACTTCGAGTTCCGTCCCGGCGCGGTCTTCGCCAACCTGGTCGTCGGCGACGAGATCAACCGCGCCTCGCCGAAGACCCAGTCCGCGCTCCTGGAATGCATGGAGGAGCGGCAGGTCACCGTCGACGGCGTCACCTACCAGCTCCAGACGCCGTTCATGGTCGTCGCCACCCAGAACCCGATCGAGATGGAGGGCACCTACCCCCTCCCCGAGGCGCAGCGCGACCGGTTCACCGCCCGCATCGCCATGGGCTACCCCGACCCCAACGCGGAGCTGGCCATGCTCGACGGGCACGGCGCCACCGACCCGCTGGACGAGCTGCGGCCGGTCTCCGACGCCAACACGGTGCGGCAGCTCATCGCGCACGTCCGGCAGGTGCACGTCGCCGACGCCGTCAAGCAGTACGCGATCGACCTGGTCACCGCGACCCGGGAGGCCCCCGACCTGCGCCTCGGCGCCTCCCCGCGGGCCACCCTCCAGCTGCTGCGCACCGCCCGCGCGGTCGCCGCCCTCGAGGGGCGGGACTACGTCCTCCCCGACGACCTGCAGGCGCTGGCCGTGCCGGTGCTCGCGCACCGGATCATCCCGACCGCCGACGCCCAGCTGGCCCGGCGCACCACCGACGCGATCGTCTCCGAGCTGGTGCACCGGCTGCCGTTGCCGCACGACCGCAAGCGCTCCCCGTACGACACCCGACCCACGGGCGAGGGCAACGGCCGAGCCCCCTACGAGCCGCGGAGGCGGTGACGTGCGAGACGGGCTGCGAGGGCTGACGACCCGCGGCCGATCGTTCCTGGCGGCCGCGGTCGCGGCCGCGATCTCGGCCGGCATCCTCGGCGAGAAGGACCTGCTCCGGGTGGCCGTCCTGCTGGCCGTCCTGCCGCTGCTCGCCGCCGCCTACGTGGGGCGCAGCCGCTACAAGCTGGCCTGCAACCGGTCGCTGGACCCGCACCGCACGCCCGTCGGGGCGAGTTCCCGGGTGGTGTTGCGGTTGCAGAACCTGTCCCGGCTGCCCACCGGCACCCTGCTGCTGGAGGACCGGCTGCCCTACGCGCTGGGCAGCCGGCCGCGGGTGGTGCTGGAGCGGCTCGGCGCCCACCAGGCCAGCTCGGTGGCGTACACGGTGCGGGCCGACGTGCGCGGCCGCTACGAGGTGGGCCCGCTGGTAGTCCGGATGACCGACCCGTTCGGGCTGTGCGAGCTCAGCCGCGCCTTCCCGAGCACGGACCACCTGACCGTCATCCCGCAGGTCACCCCGCTGCCCTCGGTACGCCTGCCCGGCGAGTACGCGGGCAGCGGCGACAGCCGGGCCCGCTCGGTCGCCGTGCACGGCGAGGACGACGCCGCCACCCGGGAGTACCGGGTTGGCGACGACCTGCGCCGGGTGCACTGGAAGTCGACCGCGCGCACCGGCGAGCTGATGGTGCGCCGGGAGGAGCAGCCGTGGGAGAGCCGGGCGACCGTCGTGCTGGACACCCGCGCGTACGGCCACCGGGGCGACGGGCCGACGGCGTCCTTCGAGTGGGCGGTCTCCGCCGCCGCGAGCATCGCGGTGCACCTGCGGCAGGCCGGCTACAAGCTGCGCCTGGTCACCGGCTCGGGGGCCGACGTCGACGCCTCCGAGGCCGCCGGCGACGGGCTGCTCCTCGACCAGCTCGCCGAGGTCGGGCTCGACAAGAACGTCGAGCTCTCCACGCTGGTGCAGCGGGTCCGGCAGCGGGCGGACGGCGGCCTGATCATCGGCCTGTTCGGCTCGCTGGGCACGGCCGAGGCCGAGCTGCTGGCCGGGCTGCGGGGCAACGGCGCGACCTGCGTCGGTTTCCTGCTCGACAGCTCCACCTGGCTCAACCTGCCCGCCAAGGCGCGGGCCGAGGCCGACCACGCGCACAGCGCCGCCGCGCTCGCCCTGCTGCGGAGCGGCTGGCGGGTGATCGGGGTCGACCACGGCGCCCGGTTGCCGGCGTTGTGGCCGCAGGCGGCCCGCGGTTCGCAGGGCTTCGCCCTGCGGGCGGCGATGGCCGAGACGGTGGCCGGCGGCGTGCGATGAACGGAAGGGTCCCCTCATGATCGCCCACCGGAACCTGGGCTTCGTGGCCGCCGCGGCGACGCTGCTCGCCGCGGCGCCGCTCTCGGCCATCTTCGAACGCTGGACGTGGCTGATCCAGGCCACCATCGCGGTGGCCGTGGTCGCGGCCGTGGCCGCGCTCGCCCGGCTGGCACGGATGCCGCTCTGGGGGCAGGTGCTCGGCATGCTGGCCGGCCTGACGCTGGCCCTGACCTGGCTCTTCCCCGGCGGCACCGAGTTGCTCGCCTTCCTGCCCACGCCGGCGACCTTCGCGCATTTCGGCGACCTGTTCAGCGGGTCGCTGGAGGACATGCGCTCCTACGGCGTCGAGGTGCCCGACACCGACCCGCTGCTGTTCATCACCGTGCTGGGGATCGGCGGCGTGGCGGTGGTGGTCGACGTGCTCGCCGTCGGGCTGCGCCGGCCGGCGCTGGCCGGCCTGCCCATGCTGGCCATCTACTCCGTGCCCGTCGCGGTCTACGTCGACAGCGTCCCGCCGGTGCCGTTCGTCGTCGGCGCCGCCGGCTACCTCTGGCTGCTGGTGACCGACAACGTCGACCGGGTCCGCCGGTTCGGCCGGCGGTTCACCGGCGACGGCCGCGACGTCGACGTCTGGGAGTCCTCGCCGCTGGCCGCCGCCGGCCGGCGACTCGCGGTGGTCGGCGTGGCGCTGGCCGTGGCGCTGCCGCTGGCAGTGCCGGGGATGACCGGTGGGCTGCTCGACACCCTGACCTCCGGCTCCGGCGACGGCAACGGCAGCGGGCGCCCCGGGCAGGGCGGGGCCCCGGGCCGGATCGACCTGTTCGCGGCGCTGAGCGGGCAGCTCAACCAGTCCGAGGTGGCCGACCTGGTCAAGGTCACCACCAACGAGCCCAGCCCGTTCTACCTGCGCTTCGGCGTCGCCGACGAGCTGAAGTCGAGCGGCTTCGACGTGGGCAACCCCCGGGGCCGCTCCGTCGAGAACCTGCCGACACCGTCCGGCGAGGGCGTCGAGCAGCGGACGTACCGGGCCACGGTCGAGGTCACGAAGAACCTCACCATGCCGCTGCTGCCGGTCTACACCGAGCCGGTGCGCACCGAGGACCTGAACGGCAACTGGTTGTACGACCCGAACCTGCAGGTGGTCTTCTCCAACCGCGACAACTCCCGCGGCAAGCGCTACGCGTTCGACTACGTGCGCTCGACGTACACCCCCGAGGCGCTGCAGCGGGCGCGACCGCTGCCGTCGGACCACCCGGTGCGGCGCGCGCACCCGGCGCCACCGCCGATTCCCGAGGTGGAGGAGCTGGTCCGCACCCTGGTGGCGGGCAAGAACACCGAGTACGACAAGGTCCGCGGGATCTACGACTACTTCTCCGCCGACAACGGCTTCACCTACTCGTTCAGCACCAAGGGCGGCACCAGCGGGCAGGAGATCGTCGACTTCCTCAACAACAAGGTCGGCTTCTGCCAGCAGTACGCCGCCGCGATGACGTGGCTGGTCCGGGCCGCCGGGATCCCGGCCCGGGTGGCGTTCGGGTTCACCAACGGCAGCAACTCCAGCGGCGGCACGTACACGCTGACCAACCGGAACCTGCACGCCTGGACGGAGGTCTACTTCGACAGGGTCGGCTGGGTGCCGTTCGACGCGACCCCCGCGATCGGCGTGCCGGGTTCGACGCGGTCGGTCTGGGCCCCCGACATCGACGCCCCCGAGGACGACGCGCCGGCCCCGGGCCCGTCGGCCCCCGTCGGCGAGACCGACCCGTCGGCGGGCCCGCGGGGCCCCGAGGGCCCCGAGGAGGACCCCGACTCCGGCCTGGCCGTCGGCGCGGCGGCCCCGGCCGAGCAGGCCCCCGTCTGGCCCTGGTACGCGGCCGGCGCGGTGCTCCTCCTGCTGGCCCTGCTCGCCCTGCCGGCGCTGCGCCGGCTGGCCCTGCGGAGGCGGCGCAGCGGCCCGGCGACGCCGGCCCCGACCGCCGTCCGGGCGAGGGAGGCCGGCGACGCGCCCGCCGACGGGCAGCGAATGGTGTTCCTGGTGGACGCCGAGCGGGCCCGGGCGGACGCGCACGCCGCCTGGGACGAGCTGCTCGACACGCTGGTGGACTACCGGGTGCGGGTGGACCGGACGGAGACGCCGCGGGCCACGGCCGACCGGCTGTCCCGGGAGGCGCTGGCCGCCGACGCCGAGGCCACCACGGCGGTACGGCTGCTCGGCCGCGCCGAGGAGCGCGCCCGCTACGCGCGCGACCCGCTCACCGGCGAGCACCTCCCGCCGGCCCTGCGCACCATCCGCGGCGCGCTCGCCGCGCGGGCCGACCGGCGTACCCGCCTGGTGGCGGCGGTGCTGCCGCCCTCGGTGCTGCTGCGCTGGCGACTGGCCACGGCCGACGCGTCGTCCCGGCTGCTGGCGGCGGGCGCGCGCGCCCGCTCCCGACTGCTGCGCTGGAGCCCGCGCCGCCTGCTGGCCGACCGCATGGCCCGCTGACGCGCACGCCCACCGAACGGGCCGGGAGCGGCGACGCCGCCGTTCCCGGCCCGTTCCCGTCGCGGCGCGGGCTGCCGCCACCGAGGCAGGCGGGCGGAGGGCAGGACGGGGAAGCGCGGGCACCAAGGCCACGGTGCCTTGACGGCGCGGAGCGTCAGGGGCCGGCCGGTCTCGCTGTGGCGACTGACCACGGCGAACGGCGAGCCGGCGGGGTGCGCGAAGCGTCAGAGGCCGCTGAGGCGGGCCGTGGGCGCCCGACATGTCGGAGGCCGCCGGGGCGAGCGCAGGCGCGGAACGTCGGAGGGTGCCCGGGGCGGGCCCAGGGGCGCACGGAGACGCCTCAGGTCGCCGGGCGTGCCGGCGACGCGGTTCGTCGTCGCGGTGGTGCGACCCGCCTCAGCGGCGGGCCGGGCTCAGCGGTGCCCCTCCGGGCGCTGCCGCCACCGGTCCTCCATCCGGTCGAGGATCGAGGGCCGCCGACCCGTACGACCGCGGGGGCGGCGACGACTCGTCGTGCCTCCCACGACGTGCAGGTCAGGTGACTGCGCCCGACGATGCGACTGCACCGCGAACGCAGCCGAGGCCAGCATGACGACAAAACCCGCCACTGCCAGCGGCGGAGTCTTGATCACCGCGCCATAGACCAACAGGGCCAGCCCAGCGATGATCACGCCGGCAGCGACGAGCAGGCGACGCCGCGCGTGGAAACGCGGATCGCTGGCGCGCACGGCCGAGGCGAATTTGGGGTCCTCGGCAAGCGACCGCTCGATCTGCTCGAACAGCCGCTGCTCGTGCTCCGAGAGCGGCACGGCACTCCTCCCCGGTCACGTGGGTCGGCCCGGTCGGGCCGACAGACCGTGGCAGCCAACCGGCTGCTTACCCGCAAGTCTACGAGGGCCCTCGCGCGTCGGAAAGCGGGACGACCTACGGCCGGGGTGGATTTTCATTTCGTCGCCCGTCCCGGGCCCGGAGCAGACTGGCCGGACCTATGACGGACCGCCCGAAACGGGCAGCCGCGGCGTCGGCGGCAGCTTCCGCCTCCCGCCAGCCGCGCTCGGGCGCGCCGAGGGCGAGCTGCCTCGGGGTCTCCCGCGCCGGGGCGAGGCCCTCGACGCGGACGCCGACCAGGCGGATGCGCTCGCCCGGGTCGAGCGCGGTGTAGAGCGCCCAGACCGTGTCGAAGATCTCCCGGGCGACGTCGGTCGGCACGCCCGACGTGCGCGACCGGTTGACGGTGCGGAAGTCGGCCAGCCGGACCTTCAGCGACACCGTCCGCCCGACCTGCCCGGCCCGGCGCAGCCGGGCGCCCACCTTCTCGGCGAGGGCGAGCAGCGCCCGGCGGATCTCCAGGGGATCGGCCACGTCGGCGTCGAAGGTCACCTCCGCGCCGATCGACTTCTCGACCTGCTCGGGGCTGACCCGGCGCGGGTCCCGCCCCCAGGCCAACTCGTGCAGGTGGGTCGCGGACGCCTCGCCGAGCGCCTTGCGCAGCATGCCGACCGGCGCCTCGGCGAGGTCGCCGATGGTGGCCAGGCCGAGCCGACGCAGCGTCTCGGTGGAGCGCTCCCCCACCCCCCACAGCGCCGACACCGGCAGCGGGTGCAGGAAGTCGAGCACCCGGACGGCCGGGACGACGAGCAGCCCGTCGGGCTTGGCGCGGGTCGAGCCGAGCTTGGCCACGAACTTGCTCGGCGCGACCCCGACCGAACAGGTCAGCCCCTGTTCCCCGGCGACGCGCTCGCGGATCCGCCGGGCGATGGCGGCCGGGGAGCCGAAGAGCCGCCGGGCCCCGGCCACGTCGAGGAACGCCTCGTCGAGTGAGAGCGGCTCCACCAGCGGGGTGACGTCCCGGAAGATCTGCATGACCGCCCGGGAGGCCGCCGAGTATTGCGCGAAGTCCGGCGGGAGGTAGACCGCGTGCGGGCAGAGCGCGCGGGCCCGCGCGGTGGGCATGGCGCTGCGGACGCCGTAGCGCCGGGCCTCGTAGCTGGCGGAGCTGACCACCCCGCGCGGGCCGACCCCGCCGACCACGACGGCCCGGCCGCGCAGTTCCGGCCGGCGGCGGACCTCGACCGAGGCGAAGAACGCGTCCATGTCGACGTGCAGGATCGGGCAGCCGGAGTCGTCGGCGTCCGGCCCGAACCGGGGATCGCCGCCCCGGGGCAACGACTGGCTGCGACCCATCCCCGCAGGTTAGCGGGCGCCCCCGACATGCCGCCCGGACGACCGGCGGCGTGCGCCTCGTGCGGGCGGTCGAGGGGTTCGCCCGGCAGGGGCGGGCGACGGCGGCATCGCCCGCCCGCGCCCGACCGGGCCGGGCGGGCGGGCCACTCCGCGGGGCGGCCGGCCGTCAGCCGCGTACGACCAGCAGCGGGATGGTCATCTCGGCCGCGGTGTCCGCCCCGTGGTACGCGACCAGCCGCGACACCATCGGCGGCTCCGACCGGGAGGCCGTCACCGCGTACGTGGCGTTGCAGACGACCACCACGTCGCCGATGCGGAGCAGGTGCTCCTCCGGCACCGGCCCGAACCAGCCGGAGGCCACCACCTCCTCGCGGGTGCGGACCCGGGCCGCGGGGCCGAGCACCGCCGTCCAGGCGGCCACGACGTCGTCCCGGGCCCCCGGCGTGACGTGCAGGTAGCGGACCCGGGGCTCGCCGGCGACCACCGCCACCCCGGCGCGCAGCCGGGGATCGGTGTCCAGGTCGACGCGGTGCCCGGCCGGCACGTCGAGCTGGCCGTGGTCGGCGGTGACCAGCAGCGCGGCGTCGGGCGGCAACCCGTCGACGAGCCGGGTGACCAGCCGGTCCACCTCCGCCGCGGCGATCCGCCAGGGCGCCGAGTCGACGCCGGTGAGGTGGCCGTGCCGGTCCAGGTCCGGGTGGTAGCCGGAGACCAGGGTGGGCCCCGGCCCGGTGGCCAGGGCGGTGAGCATCCGCGCGGCGAGCGCGTCGACGCCGGCCGCGCCGCGGTAGTCGCCGCCCCGGTTGGCGGCCACCGTCAGCCCGCTGCCGCCGAACTCCGGCCGGCTCACCACCGTCACCGCGACGCCGGCCGCCCGGGCCCGTTCGAGCTGGGTGCGGACGGGCTGCCAGCGCCGCGGCTCCGGGTCGGCCGCCCACTCGATGTGGTTGAGCACCCGGTCGGTGCCCGGCACCCGCAGGGTGAAGCCGAGCACGCCGTGCGCGCCGGGCGCGGCGCCGGTGCCCAGCGTCACCAGGCTGGTCGGCGTGGTGGACGGGAAGCCGGAGGTCAGCGGCCGGCCCACGGCCGCGGCGAGCCCGGCCAGGGCCGGCGCGTACGGCGCGGCGGTCGGGATCTGGTGCCAGCCGAGGCCGTCCACCAGCAGCACCGCCACCCGGCGCACTCCGGCCAGCGCGGCGCCCAGCCCGAGCGGGTCGGTGGCGCCGGGCACGCCGAGTACGGCGAGCGCGCTGGGCAGGACGTCGGCGAGGCTGCCGCCGCCGTAGCGCGGCCCGACGATCTCCAGCGGGTCGGTCACGGGCGCCGGGCGAACAGGTGCAACTGTGCGGCGAGGTCCCGCCAGGGGGGCCGCCCGGCGAGCGCCCGCTCCAGCTCCACCAGCGCGGCCGGCTGACCGTCCGCGACGGCGGCCGGGAGGAGGTCGGCGAGCACGCGTACGCCGTGGATCTCCTCGACCACGAGCCCGGCGGCGCCGAGCAGCGCGGCGGCGGTCTCGGCGTCGTAGCGCCGGCGCAGCGTGTCCCGGGCGCCCGCGGTGCCGGCCGGATCGGCGGCCAGCGCGGCGGCGACGTCCAGGTGCCCGTTCATCGCCCGGCCGAGCACCGCGGCGGCCCGGCCGGCGACCAGCACACTCGCGGCGCCGCCCGGGCGCAGCGCGGCGGCCAGCGCGGCCACCACCGGTGCCGGGTCGTCGACCACCTCCAGCACGGCGTGGCAGAGCACCAGGTCGGCGCTGCCCGGCTCGACCAGCCCGGCGAGCGCGTCGCCGTCGCCCTGCACGGCGCGGACCCGCTCGGCGACGCCGGCCTCGGCGGCCCGGCGGGTCAGCGCGGCGAGCGCGTCGGGACTGGCGTCGACCACGGTCACCCGGTGCCCGGCCTGGGCGAGCGGGACGGCGAAGCCGCCGGTGCCGCCGCCGACGTCGAGCACGGTCAGCGCGGTGTCGCCACGGCGCTCCAGCTCGGCGCGCAGCACCGACCAGATCACGGCGGTACGGGGGGTCAGCGGCGGCCCGGCGAGCCGGCCTGGGGTCTGCTCCACCCGGTCGAGCCTAGTCACCCGGTCCAGCCCCGACGGGGACCGCCCGGGGAGGCGGTCAGGACTCGCCGGTGGCGCCGTCCTCCTCGGCCCGCGACCGCAGGGCGTTGGCCACCGGACCCTCGGTGATCTCGTACTCGCGCGGTTCGGTGTGGTGCGCCGGGGTCCAGCCGGCGTTGAGCCGGGTCCGCCGGGAGTTGGCCACTCCGCCGCTGTATCCGTGATTCCCCGTCATCGGTTCATTCCCCCTCGTGCCACGCGGGCCGCTCTGCCCGCGCGAGCAGGAGTCTCCCGCCATCGGCGGCGAAAAACCGTAATGTGGATCACTGTCGTCAACGGAAATCGCGCGATGCCGGGCTGACCGGCGGCTCGATGACGTCCAGCCGGTCGGCGGTGAGGTTGGTGACTCCCTCGTGCCGCTGCAACCGGCCGCGCACCACCAGCGCCGCGCTGGTGCGGGCGACTCGACGGTAACGCTGCCAGAGCCCCGGGGAGCAAGTGACATTGAGCATCCCCGTCTCGTCCTCCAGGTTGAGGAAGGTGACCCCGCCGGCGGTCGCGGGGCGCTGCCGGTGGGTGACGATCCCGCCGACCCGGATCCGCCGACCCGGCTCCACCCGGCCGAGCCGGGCGATCGGCACCGCGCCGAGGGCGTCGAGCTGCGGGCGGATGAAGCGGGCCGGGTGGCTCTCCGGCGACAGCCCGGTGGCCCACACGTCGGCGACCAGCCGGTCCACCGCCTCCATACCGGGCAGGGTGGGCGCGGCCGCGCCGGTCACCGTGCCGGGCAGGCGGCCCGGCCGGTCCTGGGCCGCCGCGCCGGCCGCCCAGAGGGCCTCCCGCCGGGACAGCCCGAAACAGGCGAAGGCGTCCGCGGTGGCCAGCGCCTCCAGCTGCGCGGCGGTGAGACCCACGCGCCGGGCCAGGTCCGCCATGTCGCGGTACGGCCCGCGCGCCGTCCGCTCCGTCTCGATCCGCTCGGCCACCTCGTCGCCGAGGGTACGCACGGCGGAGAGCCCGAGCCGAACGGCCGGGCCGCCCAGCCCCCAGGCGTGCGGCGGCTCCCCCGGCGCGCTGCCCCAGCGGGTCTGCGGGAGGGACTCCAGCACCGCCTTGGCGCCGCTGGCGTTGATGTCGGGCCGGCGGACCTCGACGCCGTGCCGGCGGGCGTCGTCGACCAGGGTCTGCGGGGAGTAGAAGCCCATCGGCTGGGCGTTGAGCAGCGCGGCCAGGAACGGGCCCGGGTGGTAGCGCTTGAGCCAGGAGCTGGCGTAGACCAGGTAGGCGAAGCTCATCGCGTGGCTCTCCGGGAAGCCGTAGCTGGCGAACGCGGAGAGCTTGCGGTAGACGTCGTCGGCCAGCTCGCCGGTGATGCCCCGCTCCGCCATGCCCGCGTAGAGGCGGTCGGCGATGCGGGCCATCCGCTCGGCGGAGCGTTTGGCGCCCATCGCCCGGCGCAACTGGTCGGCCTCCGCGGCGTCGAAGCCGGCCAGGTCGATGGCGAGCTGCATGAGCTGCTCCTGGAACAGCGGCACGCCGAGGGTCTTCTCCAGCGCGTTGCGCATCAGCGCGTGCGGGTAGGTCACCGGCTCCTCGCCGTTCTTGCGCCGGATGTACGGGTGCACCGAGCCGCCCTGGATCGGGCCGGGCCGGATCAGCGCCACCTCGACCACCAGGTCGTAGAACTCGCGGGGCTTCAGCCGGGGCAGGGTGGCCATCTGGGCGCGGCTCTCCACCTGGAACACCCCGACCGAGTCGGCCCGGCAGAGCATGTCGTAGACCTCCGGGTCGTCCAGCGCCATGCCGCCGAGGTCCAGGCTCATCCCGATCATGTCGTAGCCGTAGTGCAGCGCGGAGAGCATGCCGAGCCCGAGCAGGTCGAACTTGACCAGGCCGACGGCGGCGCAGTCGTCCTTGTCCCACTGGAGCACGCTGCGGCCCGGCATCCGCCCCCACTCCACCGGGCAGACCTCGATCACCGGCCGGTCGCAGATCACCATGCCGCCGGAGTGGATGCCCAGGTGCCGGGGGAACGTCTGCAGCTCGTTGGCGTACGCGACCACCTGCTCGGGGATGTCCTCGACGTCCACCGTCGCGACCGCGCCCCACCGGTCGATCTGCTTGCTCCAGGCGTCCTGCTGGCCGGGCGAGAAGCCGAACGCCTTGGCCACGTCCCGCACCGCCGAGCGGGGCCGGTAGGAGATGACGTTGGCGACCTGGGCGGTGTGCTCCCGGCCGTACCGGGCGTAGACGTGCTGGATGACCTCCTCCCGGCGGTCGGACTCGATGTCCACGTCGATGTCGGGCGGGCCGTCGCGCTCCGGGGCGAGGAACCGCTCGAAGAGCAGCCGGTGCCGGACCGCGTCCACGTTGGTGATCCGCAGCGCGTAGCAGACCGCCGAGTTGGCCGCCGAGCCCCGGCCCTGGCAGTAGATGTCCTGCTCGCGGCAGAACGCGACGATGTCGAAGACCACCAGGAAGTAGCCGGGGAAGCCCAGCTCCTCGATCATGTTCAGCTCGTGGTCGAGCTGTGCGTACGCCCTCGGGTGCGCCTCCCGGGGGCCGTAGCGCTCCCGCGCTCCCCGCTCGGTCAGGTGGCGCAGCCAGCTCATCTCGGTGTGCCCCGGCGGCACCGGGTACGCCGGCAGCCGCGGCGCGACGAGCTGGAGGTCGAAGGCGAGCTCGGCCCCGAACTCGGCGGCCCGGGCCACCGACCCCGGGTACGCAGCGAACCGGGCCGCCATCTCGGCGCCGCTGCGCAGGTGGGCGGTGCCGGCCGCGGGCAGCCACCCGTCGATCTCGTCCAGGCTGCGCCGGGCCCGTACGGCGGCGACGGTGGTGGCCAGCCGGCGCCGGCCCGGGGTGGCGTAGTGCACGTTGTTGGTGGCCACCGTGGGCAGGCCGGCCGCCGCCGCCAGCTCGGCGAGCGCGTCGTTGCGGTCGGCGTCGACCGGGTGCCCGTGGTCGGTCAGCTCCACCGCCACCGTCTCCGCGCCGAAGAGGGCGGTCAGCCGGTCCAGCTCGCGGGCCGCCGCGTCCACCCCCTCGGTGAGCAGCGCCGCCGGCACGTGCCCCTTGCGGCAGCCAGTGAGCACCAGCACGTGGTCGCGCAGCTCCGCGGCGACCTCCTCCAGCTCGCCGTAGACCGGGCGGCCCTTCTCGCCGCCGCGCAGCTGGGCGCGGGCGATGGTCGAGGCGAGCCGGGCGTACCCCTCGTGGCCGTGGGCCAGGAGCAGCAGGTGCCGCCCGAGCGGGTCGGGCTCGCCGTTCTGCGGGCCGGGCAGGTCCAGGGAGAGCTCGGCGCCGAAGATCGTCGGCAGGTGCAGCGCGCGGGCCGCCTCGGCGAAGCGCACCACCCCGTAGAAGCCGTCGTGGTCGGTGACGGCGAGCGCGGTGAGCCCCAGCCGGGCAGCCTCCTCGGCCAGTTCCTCGGGGTGGCTGGCGCCGTCGAGGAAGCTGAAGTTGGTGTGGGCGTGCAGTTCGGCGTACGGCACCACGCCGTCGGGGCGGGTCAGCTCCGGTGGCTGGTAGTGCTCCCGCTTGCGACTCCAGGCGGGAGAGTCGCCGCCGTCGGCGTCCACGGCCAGCGGGTCGACCACGTGCAGGTGCCGCTCGTCACGCGACCGGCCGCCCTGCCCGTCGGCCCGCCCGGCCCGGGGTTTCCGGCCGGAGAGCACGCGTTCCAGCTCCGACCAGGGCAGCTTCGGGTTGTGGAAGCTCATCGGGGCCCCGCCGGGTTGACGTCCTGCCGCTGCCGCTCGGCGGCGACGCCCGCAGTCGGCCAGGCGCCCTCAGTCATAGATCGCCTCCACCAGCCAGTGCCCGGCCTCCACCGCGAGCAGCAGGGCCGTGCCGTCGGCCAGGCAGACCTGGAACCGGGCCCGGCGGCGGGCCTCGGCCGGCGCCCACCAGCGCTCGTCGACCGGCCACGGGCCGGCCCAGCCGACGATCTCGGCCGGCCGCGCGGTGCCCACGGTCAGCCGGGCCGGCGCGGCGCTGACCTGGAGCCGCGCGCTGACCACGACCGGCTCGCCGGCGGCGTCGTGCACGGCCGTGGCGAGCGGGTCGGGCAGCACCACCGCCGGCGCGGGCGGCGGCAGCCGGCCCGGCCACGGCGGCTCGCCCGACCGCGCCGACGGCCGGCCCGGCAGCGACGGCCGATCCGGCAGCGGCGGCCGGTCCGACAGCGGCGGCCGGTCCGACAGCGGCGGCCGGTCCGACAGCGGCGACTGACCCGGCCGATCCGGCAGGGACGACTGACCCGGCCGGTCCGACGGCCTGTCCGGCAGGGGCGGTGGGCCGGGGCGGGCCGGCAGGCGTTCGTCCCCCCACGGCACCAGGCGCACCTGGTCGCCGGGCGAACGGCCGCCGCCGAGCACCGCGGTGACCACGGCCTCGGGGCCGAGGATGCCCTGCACCCTGCTCAACGCCCGGTGTGCCCGCTCCCGCTCCTCGCCGGTCTCCCCCCACAGGCCGGGTTGCAGGCCGGCCTGGGCGATCACCCCGTCGGGGACCAACCGCAGCCGGATGATGCCCGCCGTCGGCCGGGCCGGGCGGGCGCCGCCCCGGCCGACGCCACCGGACAGCCAGCCGTCGAGCTGCCAGCGCACCCGGTCCGCGATGGCGGCCGAGGTGAGCAGCCCGTCGTGCCGCCAGACCCGGTGCAGCTCCTGGCCGTGCGCGGTGACTGCCTCGATGCCGAGGCGGGTGCAGGCCAGCCCGTGCGCGGCGAGCCGGTCGTGCAGCCGCTCGGCCAGCGCCCGGGCGGCGAAGGCCGCCGTGTCGACCCGGTCGAGCGGCTCGTCGTGGTCGGCGGTGACCGCGAGGTCGGCCGGGGGCTGCCGGACGGCGAGCGGACGGTGGTCCCGCCCGGCGGCCAGCCGGTGGGCGAGCGCGCCGTCGAAGCCGAACCGGGCCAGCACGTCGCCGGCGGGCAGCGCGGCGAAGTCACCCAGGGTGCGTACGCCGAGCCGGCGCAGCAGGTCGGTCAGGGCCGGCCGGCCGAGCGCCTCGACCGGCAGGTCGGCGAGGAACCGCGGTGTCGCGCCGGGTGGGACGACCTGCCCGGCGCGGGCGGCCAGCCCGGCGGCGAAGACCCCGTCGGCGATGCCGACCTGGCTCTCCACCGCGCACGCCTGGGCGACGTGCTCGACGATCCGCTCGGCGGCCGCCTCCTCTCCCCCCAGGTAGCGGCTCGGCCCCCGGGCCGCCACCGCACACGCGCCGGGACGCACCACCTCGACGCCCGCGACCAGTTCCTCGACCGCGGCGACCACCGGCTCGAACGCCCGGGCGTCCCGCCCCGGGTCGTACTCGACGACGGTGAGCTGCGGGCAGCGCCCCTGCGCCTCCCGTTTGCGCAGCCCCCGGCGCACCCCCTCGGCGCGCGCCCGCTCCGAGCAGGCGACCACCCGGTTGGCGTGCAGCACGGCGACCGGGCCGGTGGCGGGCACCCCGTCGACGATCTCGGCGGCGAGCACCGGCCAGTCCGGGCACCAGAGCAGCAGGGTCCGCACCGGCGCACCGGTCATGCCGGACCGACCAGGGTGAGCGGGCCGCGCCGGGAGGTGTCGGCGGACGCGGTGGCCGGCGGGGCGGACGCGGTGGCCGGCGGGGCGGACGCGGTGGCCGGCGGGGCGGACGCGGTGGCCGGCGGGGCGGACGCGGTGGCCGACGGGGCGACCGGGCGGAGCCGGCCGGCGGCCGACCGGCCGGTGACGGACCCGGCGGCAGGGCCGGGGGCGGAGCGGGGAATGACCCGGGTGAGCCCGTCCCCGGGCAGCCACATCTTGATCTCCTTGGGACGGGCGGCGGCCCCGCGCCCACGCGCCGAGACGGTGACCTCGCGGCGGCGCAGCCGGCCCCGGCCCGTCCCGAGCCCCTCCCAGGCTCCCCGGACCACCTGGAGGGTCACGTCCGCGCCGTCCCACCGCCCGTACGGGACGAGGACGCTGCCCCGTTGCCGGGCCCGGGCGGCCAGCCGGTTGGCGACCGAGGCGGAGACCGTCGCCGGCACGGCGGTGACCACGACGTCCACCCCGTCGATCAGCGCGGCGATGACGGTGGCCCACTCCGGGCCCGGGTGGGGCACCAGGGCGAGCCGGTCCAGGGCGATGCCGAGCTCGGCGGCCGCGCCCGCCCCGAACGTCGGCACCCCCACCACGGCGCACCACGAACCGGCCCGGGACGCCTCGGCGAGCAGCGCCAGGACCAGCGAGGTGCCGCCGCTGCGCCGGGGTTGACCGGTGGCGACCGCGATCGTGCTGCCGCGCCGCAGCCCCCGGTTGGGCAGCAGCCCGGTCAGCTCCGGGGCCACCGGCAGCACCCGGTGACCGCCCGCCGGATCCGGCGCGCTCGCCGGACGTACCAGAGCGGCCAGTGCGGCGGAACCGACCACCATCCGGCCCGCCATCGGACCTACCCCCCGTCGTGCTGTCGATCGGATGTGCGCGTGGCGCCCGGAGCCGCCTGGCTCCCCCCGCCGGGCGGCCCCGGGCGCCACGGATCAGGCGGCGAGGCCGTCGAGCGCCGGTTGGTGGGCCACGCCGAGCGCGGCCTCCACCACCGCGACGAACTGTTCGGCGGCGCGTAGCAGGTCGTCGGCCTCCCGGGCGGTCACGACCCGCGGGATGCCGGCCTCGGCGGCGGCGCGCTTGCCGGCGCCGAGGGCGAAGAACCGGGCCCACTCGTCGAGCTCGGGGGCGACACCGGAGAGCAGGACCCAGACGCTGGTGATCCGGTTGCGCCGGGCCGGGGCGGGACGCGCCCGGGCGGCGAGCAGGGCCGCCGCCGCGCGCAGCGCGGCCAGGTGGGCGGCCGCGTAGCGGAGGCCGTCGGGGCGGGTCTGGGCGGCCTCGGCCAGCCCGTGGCGGGCCACCGCGAGAAGCTGGGCGGGGGTGCGGTGCGGCAGCACGTGCGCCGGCACCGTCGGTGCCTGAGCCGGGTTGGTCGGCATGGGACTGTCTCCTCCACGTGGCCGAGCCGCCCCTGACGGCGGAGCTGGTCCGCCGACGGGACGCCGGGTCGAGTGGTGCGGAGGAAGACGCACCGGATGGGGGCCGGCCGGGTGTGGACGCTTCCCCACACCACACCCGGCCGGCACAACCGGCGGGTTCGTCGCCCGCCGCCCGGGGGTCGTGGGCGGCGGGCGACGCTCCTGCCTGACGGGCCGGGCTCGCGACTGCCCGGGACCCAGGTGCGGCCCGCGGAGCCGCACCGCCCGGGACCGGCGCCGCGAAACACCACCCCGGACTGTTTGGAACGGGCGTTCGAGGCAATCGAACACTCGTTCTAACTGCTGCTGACAGTACACCCTCCCTCCGACGAAAACGCAACGTGTGGCGCGCGGGAGTCGGCCGGCGTCCCCACACGCCACGCCCTGTCGGCGGCAACTCCCGGCACCCGCCGGCGCGGCCACGGCGGCGTACCACGCCAAGCCGGGCAGGGCAACCGAGGATCCGGGCACGCCAGCCCGAGCGGCGCACCGGCGGGCGATGCGACCGACGTAACGACTGGTTGCCCTTACGGCCCTGACGAGGGCGGCGGTAGCCTCCGCTCGTGACAACCCCCCGCCCCGCCCTCGGGGTCGCCATGGTGCTCGGCTCGGGAGCGCTGTTCGCCGTCAACGGCACGATCTCCAAGCTGGTGCTCCGCGCCGGCCTGGACGCACCGCAGCTCACCCTGCTACGCGCCGTCGGCGCCGTCACGGGGCTGCTGGCCCTGAGCCTGCTGCTGCGCCCGGGGGCGCGCCGGCTCCGGATCACCCCCCGCCAACTGCCGCTGCTGATCGGGTACGGGCTGACCGGCTTCTTCGCCGTGCCGATGCTCTACTTCGTCGCCATCTCCCGGCTGCCGGTCGGGATCGGGCTGCTGTTCGAGTACACCGCCCCGCTGCTGGTCGCCCTCTGGGCCCGGTTCGGCCAGCGCCACCGCGTACGCCCACGGCTCTGGGCCGGCCTGGCGCTGAGCCTGCTCGGCCTCGGCTGCGTGGCCGAGGTGTGGGGCGAGCTGAAGCTGGACGGCCTCGGCGTGCTCGCCGGTCTCGGCGCCGCGGTCTTCCTCGCCGGCTACTACGTGCTCGGCTCGCACGGCGTGGCGCGACGGGACACGCTGTCGCTGTGCACCTGGGCCTTCGGCGCCTCCGCCGTGGCGGGCCTGCTCACCCGCGCCGTCACCGTGGGTGCCGGCGGCTGGGAGCCGCTGACCGCCGACACCGACCGGGGCGTGCCGGTGGCGCTGCTCTGCGGGTACGTGGTGGTGCTCGGCTCGATCGTGCCGTACCTGCTGGTCGCCGGGGCGATGCGGCACCTCCCGGCGACCAGCGTCGGGATCGTCGGCATGGTCGAGCCGGTGATCGCCTCGGCGGTCGCCTGGGTCGTCCTCGGCGCCGGCGAGGCGCTCAACACCGCCCAGCTCGCCGGCGGGCTCCTGGTGCTGGTCGGCGTCGCGCTGGCCGAGACGGCCCGGGTCGCCGCGCCCCGGGTCACCGCGCCGCCCGCGCCGGACGCCGTCGCCGTTCCCCACTGAGCCGACCGGCGCGGCCGGCCCGCGACGCCGTGCCGGCCGCGCCCCCGCGAAGGGAGTCGGCGTGGCCGGGTGAGCCGGCGACGGGCGTACCGGGAAGAATGGCGGCATGCAGCCACACCCGAACGTACGGGCGGTGCAGGACGCGCTCGACGCCGCAGGCGCGCGGGACGGGTCCGGCGCGCCGAGCGCCGTCCGCCTGCTGCCCGACGCGGTCCACACCGCCGCGGCCGCCGCCGAGTCGCTCGGCGTCGGGGTCGGCCAGATCGCCAACTCGCTCGTCTTCGAGGCGGACGGCGCGCCGCTGCTGGTGCTCACCTCCGGCGCGCACCGGGTGGACACCGCCGGCCTGGCCGCCTCCATCGGGATCACCCGGCTGCGCCGGGCCACCCCGGACTTCGTCCGCGCGCACACCGGGCAGGTGATCGGCGGGGTCGCCCCGGTCGGCCACCCGCGCCCACTGCGCACCCTGGTCGACACCGCCCTCGAGCGGTACGACGAGGTCTGGGCGGCCGGTGGCGTCCCGCAGGCGGTCTTCCCCACCACGTACCGGGAACTGCTGCGGGTCACCGGCGGTACGCCGGCCGAGGTGGCGTGAGCGAGCGGAGCGAGCGAACCATCGGGCTCAGCAGCGGCACCGACGGCGTGGACGGCGTCCCGGGGCTGGTCACCCTGCACGTGTGGCGCACCTCCCGCGCCGCGCTGCCCCGGGCGCTGACCCGGATGGCGGTCGACCCCCGCCGGCTGCGCGCGCTGCCCGGCGTGCGGTTCGGCAAGCTACTCGGCACCGGGACCGGCACCGGCTTCGGGCCAGGCGACGCCGACCTGACCCGGTGGGCGGCGCTGACCGTGTGGGACTCCCCCGCCGCGTCCGCCCGCTTCGACGACTCGCCGGTGGGGCGCGCCTGGGCGCGTCTCTCCCGCGCGGCCGTCCGGGTCGACCTGCGCCCGCTGAGCAGCCGGGGCGAGTGGTCGGGCCGACGGCCGTTCGGGGAGCCGTCCGGCGGCCGGGTCACCGGCCCCGTGCTGGCGCTGACCCGGGCCCGGCTGCGCCCCCGGCGGGCGGTCACCTTCTGGCGGGCGATTCCCCCGGTGGCCGCCGCGTTGCACGCCGCGCCCGGCCTGCTGGCCCGGTTCGGCGTCGGCGAGGCCCCGCTGGGCTGGCAGGGCACGGTGAGCGTGTGGCGTGACCCGGCGGACCTCGTGGCGTTCGCGTACCGTCACCCGGAGCACCGCGCCGCGATCATGCGGACCCCCACCGAGGGGTGGTACGCGGAGGAACTCTTCGCACGGTTCGAGGTGCGCGACGTGGTCGGTGACCGGGCGGTGCTGGGATGGGTCGCGGACGGCGGCCCGGGAGCGGTGGAGGGTGCACGGTCATGAGGTTGGTGCGGTGGACACCGGACGATCTCGTCCGACGGCTGGACGACGTGGTGGCCGTCTACGGCGAGGCCATGGGGTACCGCACCGACCTGCTGGAGGCGCGGCGCGGCTACATCGCCACCCACGTACGCCGGCCCGGCTTCCGCGCCGTCGCCAGCCTGACCAGCGAGGGTCACCTGGCCGGCTTCGGCTACGGCTACCTCGGCGCCCCCGGGCAGTGGTGGCACGACCAGGTGTGGCGGGCGCTGCACGCCCCGGCCCGGCAGCGCTGGCTGACCGACTGCTTCGAGGTGGTGGAGCTGCACGTCCGGCCGCCCGCGCAGGGGCACGGCCTGGGCGCGGGGCAACTGCGGGCCCTGCTCACCCTGGCGGAGGGGACGACCACCCTGCTCTCCACGCCGGAGGCCGACGAGCAGCGGTCCCGGGCCTGGCGGCTGTACCGCCGGTTCGGCTTCGTCGACGTCCTGCGCCACTTCCACTTCCCCGGCGACGAGCGCCCGTTCGGCGTGCTCGGCCGGGACCTGCCGCTGGAGCCGCCGACGCCCGCCCCGACCGGCCGGGCCGGTCGGGCCGCGCCGTGACCCGGCGGCTGTCCTGGGCGCTGCTGGCCGTACTGGTGCTGGCGCAGATCTGCTACCCGCTGACCACCGGGGAGACCCGGGCCCGGCTGACCGTCGCCACCGTCGTGCTCGGCTACCTGCTCTCGGTCGGCCACGCGCTGCTCAGCCGGGGCCCGCGTACGGCGGCGGCACTGGTCGCGGTGGCCACCGTCGGCGGATTCGCCATCGAGGCGCTCGGCGTGGCCACCGGCTTCCCGTTCGGCAGCTACGACTACTCCGGCGAGCTGGGGCCGAAGCTGGCCGGAGTGCCGCTGATCATCCCGCTGGCCTGGACGTGGATGGCCTGGCCGGCCTGGCTGGCCGCCACCCGGCTGACCGGCGGCGACGCCGGAGACCTGCCCGGGCGCCGGGGTGACGCCGGGGGCCGACCGGGACGCCGGGACGGCCGGTTCCCCGTCCGGCGGATCGCGCTGGCCGCCGTCGGGCTGGCCGCCTGGGACCTCTTCCTCGACCCGCAGATGGTGACCGAGGGCTACTGGGTCTGGCGGGACGCCACCCCCGCGCTGCCCGGCCTGCCCGGCATCCCGGTGAGCAACTACCTGGGCTGGCTGCTCTTCGCCGTGCTGATGATGGGCGCGCTGCGTCCGCTGGCCGGGCCCGCCGTCGCCGGCACCGACGGGCGGGACCACCCGATGTTCGCGCTCTGGCTGTGGACGTACTTCTCCAGCGTGCTGGCCCACGCGGTCTTCCTCGACCTGCCCGCCTCGGCGCTGTGGGGCGCGGCCGGCATGTCGGTGGCCGCCGTGCCGCTGGCGGTGACGCTGGTCCGCGCCCGCCGCGACGACCGGATCCAACCCCGTCAGCCGCAGCGCCCCGGCGTCGACGCGACGGCATGACCGCCGTCCTCGCGCTGCTGCTCGGCGTCGCCGCGTTGACCGCGCACACCCTGGTCAACGCCGGCCACTGGCTGCGCCGCCCGACCGACCGGCCGGCGCCGGTCACCGAGCCCGTGGCGGTGCTGCTGCCGCTGCGCGACGAGGCCGGGCGGGTCGCCCCCTGCCTGCGCGCGCTGCTCGCCCAGCGGGGCGTGCCGGCGCTGCGCGTCGTGGTGCTCGACGACGGGTCGACCGACGGCACGGCGGAGGTGGTCCGCGCGGTGGCCGGCGACGATCCCCGGGTCACCCTGTTCGACGGGGTCGCACCGCCGCCGGGCTGGCTGGGCAAGCCGCACGCCTGCTGGCAGCTGGCCGCCCGCGCCGATCCCACGGCGACCGTCCTGGTCTTCCTCGACGCCGACGTGGTGCTCGCCCCGGACGCGGTCGCGGCGGCGGTCACCGAGCTGCGCGCCGCGCGGGTGACGCTGCTGTCTCCGTACCCCCGGATCCTGGTGGCGACGGCGGCCGACCGGCTGGTCCAGCCGCTGCTGCAGTGGCTGTGGCTGACCTTCCTGCCGCTGCGGGCGATGGAGCGCTCGCCGCGGCCGTCGCTGGCCGCCGCGGGCGGGCAGTTCCTGGTGGTGGACCGGGCGGGCTACGACGCGGCCGGCGGGCACGCCGCGGTCGCGGACCGGATCCTGGAGGACATCGAGCTGGCCCGCGCGGTCAAGCGGGCCGGCGGCCGGATCGCCCTCGCCGACGGCTCCCGGCTGGCCGCCTGCCGCATGTACGAGGACTGGCCGCAGCTGCGCGACGGCTACACGAAGTCGCTCTGGGCGACCTTCGGCCACCCGGGGGCCGCCGCCGCGGTGGTGGTCCTGCTGCTCCTGCTGTACACCGCTCCCCCGCTGCTGGCGGCGGGCGCCCTGGCCGTCGGCGCGCCGGCGGTGGCCGCCGCGGCGCTGGTCGCCTACCTGCTCGGGGTGGCCGGACGGGTGGTCAGCGCCCGGGCGACCGGCGGGCGGTGGTGGCCCGACGCGCTGGCACACCCCGTGTCGGTCGTGGTCCTCGGCTGGCTGACCCTGCGGTCGTACCATCTGCGGAAGCGGCGACGCCTGTCCTGGCGCGGCCGCCCCGTCACCTAGGGAGGCGCGGCATGGCGCGGATCGTGGTCGTCGGCGCCGGGGTGGGCGGGCTGGCCACCGCCGCCCGGCTGGCCGCCACCGGGCACGAGGTCACCGTGCTCGAACGCGCGGACACGGTGGGCGGCAAGCTCGGCCGGTACGTCCACGACACCCCGGCCGGCCCGTTCCACTTCGACACGGGGCCGAGCCTGCTCACCCTGCCCGACGTCTTCCACGACCTGTTCGAGGCGACCGGCGCGAAGCTCGACGAGTACCTGGACCTGGTGCCGGTGGACCCGATCGTGCGGCAC
Organism: Micromonospora sp. NPDC047730; assembly: GCF_043204765.1. Classification (NCBI taxonomy): domain Bacteria; kingdom Bacillati; phylum Actinomycetota; class Actinomycetes; order Micromonosporales; family Micromonosporaceae; genus Micromonospora; species Micromonospora sp. NPDC047730. Next base: position 108,824 of record NZ_JBIDCU010000005.1, read on the forward strand.
GTCTTCCCCGGCGGCGGCCCGGCCCTCGACTCGTGCGCCGACCCGGCCGAGTTCGCCGCCCGGATCGGCGCGGCCTTCGGCGACCGGGCCGCGGCGGACTGGCAGCGGCTGTGGCGCCGGGCCGCGCGGGTCTGGCAGGCGTCGCACCAGGACGTCCTGCGCCGCCCGATCGGCTCCCCGCTGGACCTGGCCGCGCTGGCCTGGCGGCTGGGCGATCTGGCCGCCATCGGGCCCGGCCGGACGCTGCGCGGGCTGGGCCGGCGACACCTGTCCGACCCCCGGCTGCGGATGCTGCTCGACCGGTACGCCACCTACACCGGCGCCGACCCGCGCCGCGCGCCGGCCGCGCTGGTCGCCGTGCCGTACGCCGAGCTGGCCTTCGGCGGCTGGTACCTGCGCGGCGGGCTGGGCACGCTCGCCGACGCGCTGCTGACCCGCTGCCTGGACCTCGGCGTGGTCGTGCAGACCGGCGCCACGGTCACCCGGATCGACGCCGCGGGCGGCCGGGTGCACGGCGTACGCCTGCGCGGCGTCACCGCGCCGGTCCCCGCCGACGTGGTGGTGGCCAACGTCGACGCGCTTACCCTCTACCGGGACCTGCTGCCCAGCCCGCGCCGGCTGGCCGGGCTGACCGACCGCAGCCTGGCCGGCTTCGTGCTGCTGCTCGGCGTCGCCGGGAGCTCGGGGCTGGCCCACCACACCGTGTTCTTCCCCCGCGACCACGACGCCGAGTTCGACGCGGTCTTCGGCCGGCCGGGGCGTGGCGTACGCGCCCGACCGGCGGCGGACCCTACCGTCTTCGTCACCGTGGCCGACGACCCGGTGGTCCGTCCGGCCGGCCACGAGGCGTGGTTCGTGCTGGTCAACGCGCCCCGGCACGGCACCGCCGCCGGCGCGGTCGACTGGCGCCGGCCCGGCCTCGCCGAGGCGTACGCCGACCGGCTCCTCGACGTGCTGGCCGAGCGCGGCGTCGACGTACGGGACCGGCTGGTGTTCCGGGAGGTCCGCACCCCGGCCGACCTGGCCGACGCGACGGGCGCCCCGGGCGGGGCGATCTACGGCACCGCCGGCGGCCTGCTCCGCCCGGCCAACCGGGGTCCGGCGCACGGGCTGTGGCTGGTCGGCGGCTCCAGCCACCCCGGGGGCGGCCTGCCGATGGTGACGCTCTCCGCCCAGATCGTCGCCGACGAGATCGGCCCCGCCTGGTAGGGCCGGCTGATGTAAGGAAGGGCACCTTCTTAACGCCTGAGGTAGAGGAAGGGCCCCTTCCTCACACCTCGGCAGCCCGGTCAGCCGGCGTCGATCAGGGCGCGGCGGACGGCGGAGAGGAGCTGGCCCAGCCCGAAGCCGGCCAGCAGCACCCAGACGGCGGTCGCCATGGTGATGGTGCCGGCCGCCAGGTCCGGCTCGATCAGCCCGGTCAGCCCGGCCAGCAGGAGCCCGACCAGGGCGACCGAGACCCGGGTGGGGCGCTCCCCCACGGTCACCGCGCCGATCTCCCGCATGCCGGCGGAGACCGCGCGGGCGCGCACGTACTCGTGCAGCCAGGAGAGCGCGCCGGCGGTCGCGACGAGCGCCCCGGGCGCCCCGATCAGCCAGAACGCGGCCAGCCAGGCGACCTCGCCGAGCCGGTCGGCCAGCGAGTCGTAGACGTAGCCGAGCCGGGTGGTGCGGTTCGTGGCCACCGCCACCGCGCCGTCGACGCTGTCCGCCACCGCGGCGAGCAACACGAACAGCGCCCCGAGGAAGGGGCCGTTCTGCGGCCGTACGGCGAACAGCGGCACGCAGGCGCAGAGCAGCACGCCGACCACGGTGACCGGCGTCGGGCCGACCCGCAGCCGGCCCAGCACGAACCCGACGTGGTAGGCGAACCGCAGCCAGGCGCGGACGACCGGGGCCGCCGCCCGCGGGTCGAAGCCCCCGTGCAGCCGGGCCCAGGCCGTGGCGTACTCGTCCCAGTTCAGCTGTGTGCCCACCACCGATCAACCGTCGCAGCGGCGCTCAGGTGTCGCGGCGTGTGCGGTCACACCCGCGCGCCGACCTGGAGGTTGTGCCAGACCTCGCGGGTCGCGGTGGAGCGGTTGAGGGTGATGAAGTGAATCCCCGGCACGCCCTCGTCGAGCAGCCGCCGGCACATCTCGCTGGCCTGCTCGACGCCGAGCCGGCGCACCGCCTCCGGGTCGTCGGCGATCGCCGCGAACCGCTCGGCCAGGGCCGGTGGGAAGGGCGCCCCGGAGAGCTGCACGGAACGCTCGATCGTGCCGATCTGGGTCACCGGCATCACTCCGGCCAGGATCGGGGTGTCGCAGCCGGCCGCGGCGACCCGGTCGCGCAGCCGCAGGTAGTCGTCGGCGTCGAAGAACATCTGGGTGATCGCGAACTCGGCGCCGGCCCGGCACTTGCGGACGAAGTGCTCCGTGTCGCTGGCCACGTCGGGCGAGCGCGGGTGCTTGTACGGGAACGCCGCCACTCCCACGCTGAAGTCGCCGGCGTCACGCACCAGGCGGACCAGGTCCTCGGCGTAGAGCACGCCCTCGGGGTGGCGGACCCACTCGCCGCCCGGGTTGCCCGGCGGGTCGCCCCGCACGGCGAGCACGTTGCGCACCCCGACCCCGGCGAGCCGGCCGATGACGTGGCGCAGCTCGGCGACGGAGTGGTCGACCGCGGTCAGGTGGGCCATCGGCAGCAGGGTGGTCTCGGTGGCGATCCGCTCGGTGACCGCGACCGTGGTGTCGCGGGTCGACCCGCCCGCGCCGTAGGTGATCGAGACGAACGAGGGACGCAGCGACTCCAGCTCCCGGATCGCCTGCCACAGCAGCCGCTCGCCCTGCTCGGTCTTGGGCGGGAAGAACTCGAACGAGAAGGTCGGCTGGTGGTCACGGATCAGCTCCCCGATCGCCGGCTGCGGATTGGGGAGGACCGAGGGAAGACCGAGCGCCACCCCACGACTCTAGCGGGCGGGGCACGCCGCGCCCGAGACCTTCCCACAGCGGGGGACGCCGGCCGCGCGGGTCGACGCGCCCCCACCGCACCGGGACCGGGCGGCCGGCGCCGGTCGACGCCCCGCCCTGCGGTTCGGGGGCCGAACGGTCCGCGCGGGGGCGGTGTCCGAGCCGCAGGGCGCCGACCACTTCCCGGCCCCGCCTGCCGGGAGACGGGTCGCCGGCGCGGAGCGGCCCCGGGTCCGCCCGGCCGGGGCCGGAAAGCGTCGTACCCCCGGAGTAGTCATGGTGTAGCGCGGGGCGGGCCGGCCGGAGGTCGACCTGTCGGGGGCACGCGCGGGGGTCAGCCTTCCACCGGTGACGCACGGGTCCCGTCCGGGCCTGCGCCGCCGCCCGCGCCGACGCCCCGCCCGGAGGACCGATGACGCCGCCCCCACCCGCTCCGCAGCTGCTCGGGCCGCTGTTAGCCCAGCTCCGGCTGGCCCGGGGCTGGAGCCAGTTGCGGCTCGCGGTCGAGCTCTGCGCCGCCTCCGGGGTGCCGACGCTCAGCCGGCACGAGGTCTCCCGGTGGGAACGGCAGCTGCGCGTCCCCGGCGAGTTCTGGCTCGGCTGGCTCGCCGTCGTCCTCGCGGTGCCGCTCGACCTGCTGGCCGACGCCGCGGCCCGCACCCGGCGTCTCGGTCCGCCGCCGTCCTTCGGCGGGTCCCGGTCCCGGGCGGCGCTGCTCGCCCTGGCCGAGCGCTGGCTGGTCGACCCGCGCGCCGCGCTGCTGCCCGGCGCGCCCGCCCGACCGACCGACGACCCGGGCGACGCCGAGACCTGCCCGGCCGGGTCCGGGCAACCGGCCGACGACCGGGACCTCCCGGTCGGGTCCGGCGCACCGCCTCGGGTCCCGGCCCGGCCGGCGGCTCCGGTGGTGGCCGAGGGCCCCGGGCCCCACCCGGCCCGGCCTTGTGCCCGGCCGGTGCGGCTGGCGGAGCTGCGCCGGCTCGACGACCTCGCCGGCGGGGCCGACCTGGCCGGGCTCGGGGCGCACTGGCTGCGGCGGGCGGTGCGGGCGTTGGCGGGGTGCGGGCCGGCCGCGCGCCGCCGGCTGCTGCCCGAGCTGGCCGAGTCGGCCCAGCTCGCCGGCTGGCTCGCCGCCGATGCCGGGGACGCGGCCGGCGCGCTGGACGCCTACCGGTTGGCGTTGCGCGCCGCCGCGACCGCCGGTGACCCGGCGTTCGCCGGGCACGTGCTCGGCTCGGCCAGCCACCTGCTCGCCGGCGTGGGCGACCCGGAGGGCGCGCTGGTGCTGGCCCGCGCGGCGTACACCGGGGCGCGGCCGTGGGCCACCCCCGGCCTGCGCGCCCTGCTGCTGCACCGGGTGGCGCTGGCGGCGGCGACCGGGGGTCGGGCCGGGGCGGCGCGGCAGGCGCTCGAGGCGGCCCGCCGCGTGACCGACGCGCCGGAGCCGGGCCGGGAGCCGCCGTGGCTCTACTGGCTCGACAGCCTGGAGCTGGCGGCGATGGCCGGGCGCGCGCTGGTCGCGCTGGGCCGGCCGCGCCCGGCCGAGGCGCCGCTGCACGCCGTCCGGCAGCCCGGTCGCCCGCGCACCTCGGCGATCTACGGCGGCTGGCTGGCCCGCGGCTACCTCCAGCTCGGCGAGGTGGAGCGGGCCTGCGCCGTGGCCGGCGAGGCGCTGCTCGACGCGGTCCGCGCCGGGTCGCCCCGGGCGCTGGGCCACCTGGCCGAGGTGCGGCGGCGGCTGGCCGGGCACGGCGACGAGCCGGCCGTCCGGCGCTACCGGGCGCTGGTCGCGACGGCCGGCCCGTACCTGCCCCGCCCTGGGTCGCCGCCCGGACCGGGCGGCCGACGGGGTCCGGCGACGCGTTCGGCGCGTCGGGCCCCCGGCGGTGCGGCGGGGTCGAGCCCGACCGGCTAGCGTCGTGGGGTGACCCACGCTGCTCCCGTTTCCCCGGTCGACCGTGCCGGGCTGCGTCAACGGATCGACAAGGCCCTGGCCGAGTTCCTGGCCGGCCAGCGCACCTGGATGACCGGCGTCGACGACGCCCTGATGCCGGTCGCCGAGGCGATCGAGGCGTTCGTGCTGGGCGGCGGCAAGCGGCTGCGGCCGGCGTTCGCCTACTGGGGCTACCGGGGCGCCGGCGGGGTGGACTCCGACCATGTCGTCACCGCTCTCGCGGCGCTGGAGTTCGTGCAGGCCAGCGCGCTGATCCACGACGACCTGATGGACCGCTCCGACACCCGGCGCGGGGAGCCGGCGGTGCACCGCCGGTTCGCGGCCCGGCACCAGGCGGCCGGCTGGGGCGGCGACGCGCACGGCTTCGGCGACGCCGCGGCCATCCTGCTGGGCGATCTCTGCCTGGTCTGGTCGGACGAGCTGCTGCACTCCTCCGGGCTGGACCCGCGCACGGTCGCCCGCGCCCGGCCCGTCTTCGACGAGATGCGCACGGAGGTCACCGTCGGCCAGTACCTCGACGTGCTGACCCAGGCCACGGGCGACACCTCGCTGGAGCGGGCCGGCAAGGTCGCCCGCTACAAGTCGGCGAAGTACACGGTCGAGCGGCCGGTGCTGCTCGGCGCCGCGCTGGCCGACGCGCCGGCCGAGGTCGTGGCGGCGTACTCCGGGTACGGGCTGCCGTTGGGCGAGGCGTTCCAGCTCCGCGACGACGTGCTGGGGGTGTTCGGCGACCCGGCCCAGACCGGCAAGCCCGCCGGCGACGACCTGCGCGAGGGCAAGCGGACCTATCTGGTGGCGGCGGCCCTGGAGGCGACGGACGAGGCGGGGCGCGAGCTGCTGCTCGGCGGGCTCGGCGATCCCGGGCTGGACGAGACCGGGGTCGCCCGGCTGCGAGAGATGATCAGTGACAGCGGCGCGCTGGCGCGTACCGAGCAGCGGATCGCCGCGCTGACCGACACCGCGCTGTCCGCGCTGGCTACCGTCGACCTGGAGACCGAGGCCCGGCAGTCCCTGGTCGACCTGGCCATCGCCGCCACCCGCCGCACGGACTGACCGCGCCCCACCCACGCCGCCCCGTCCCCAGCCCACCCACGCCGCCCTGCGGTCGACTTGCCCAGACCCGGCCGGCCGGCCGGCGATCTTGCACGTTCGGCCCGCGTTTTGTCCCGTGTGCCCGGAAATGCCGGGACACAAAGTGCAAGATCGCGGGGGTGGAGGGCGGGGAGGGGGCGGGAGGGGCGGGCTAGAAGCCGAGGGCTTGGGCGCGGCGTTTGATCTCGCGGGCCTGGTCGCCGGCGAGCGCCTTCGCCGGGGTGGCGCCGGGGAGGGTCTCGTCCGGCTCGTAGAGCCAGCGCAGCGCGGCCTCGTCGTCGTAGCCGGCGTCGGCCAGCAGGTTGAGCACGCCGGGCAGGTGCTTGAGCACGGTCTTGTTGGCCACCAGGTCGGTCGGGATCCGGCGGACGCCGTCGCGGCGCACCGCGATCAGCTCGCGGTCCCGGATCATCTGGTGGACCTTACTGATCGACACGTCGAGGCGCTCGGCCACGTCCGGCAGGGTCAGCCAGTCGGCGGCGTCGGCGGGGCCGGCGGTCTCGGGGGCGGGCACGGCCCGGTCGGCGGGTACGGAGTCGGTCACCCGACCACCCTGCCATGCCCCGGCCGGCCGAAACCAACGGCACCCCGATGAGGTGGCTGAGCAGGTCGGACAGGCGGCGCGAGCGCGACGGGAAGGCTCCCGTCGTAGCCCGGCTGTACCATCCTGTTCAACCTTCACCCTCCGGGCACATAGACTCCCTGCCGATGGACACACAGGTCGCCGACACGTTGCTGGGCTCGCTGATCGACGGGCGCTACCGCATCCGCGGTCGCGTGGCTCGTGGCGGCATGGCGACCGTGTACACCGCCACCGACGAGCGCCTCGAGCGCACCGTGGCGGTCAAGATCATTCATCCGTCCCAGGCGCCCGAGACCCAGGCCCAGGCGGCGGGCTTCGTGGCGCGGTTCACCGACGAGGCGAAGACGATCGCCCGGCTGACCCACCCGAACGTGGTCGCGGTCTACGACCAGGGCACCCATGCCGGCCTGCCCTACCTGGTGATGGAGTACGTCCGCGGCCGCACCCTGCGCGACGTGCTCGCCGAGCGGCGCCGGCTCGACCCCGACGAGGCGCTGGCCATCGCCGAGCAGATGCTCGCCGCGATCGCCGCCGCGCACCGGGCCGGGCTGGTGCACCGCGACGTGAAGCCGGAGAACGTGCTGGTCGCCGAGGCACCCACCGGCGGCACGGGCAACCTCGTCGACAGCGTGGTCAAGGTCGCCGACTTCGGGCTGGCCCGGGCCGTCGAGGCGAGCGCCGACGACGAGAACGGCAACCAGCTGATGGCCACGGTCGCGTACGTCGCCCCGGAGCTGGTCACCGAGGGGCACGCCGACCCCCGCACCGACGTCTACTCCGCCGGCATCGTGCTGTTCGAGATGCTCACCGGCCGGGTGCCCTACGACGGGGACCGGCCGGTCGACGTCGCCTGGCAGCACGTCGACCGGGACGTCCCGGCGCCGTCGACGCTGGTGCCCGGCCTGCCGAAGGTGCTGGACGACCTGGTCGCCCGGGCCACCCGGCGTGATCCGGGCGCCCGGCCGACCGACGCGGGCGCGCTGCTGGCCGAGGTGCAGGTGGCCCGGGACGACCTGGGCAACGCGAACACGCGTACCGCCGTGTTGCGCCGGGTGGCCGACGAACCGGCGGTGTCCCAGCCGACGATGGTGGTGGCGGCGGTCCAGCCGGTCGAGCGGCCGGCCTGGGCCCGGCTGCCCGACGGCGGCGCTCCGCGGGCGGGCCGTCGCCGGGCCGCCGCGGCCGAGGAGGACGAGAGCCTGGGGTCGCGGCTGTCCGCGCTGCGCGGCCGGGTGATGGGCGACCCACGGGGCCGGATGGCGGTCATCGCCGCCCTGGTGGTGTTGGGCCTGGTGGCCGCCGGGGGCGGCTGGTGGTTCGGGGTCGGCCGCTACACGGTGGCGCCGCAGTTGGTGACCCTGAGCAAGGCCGACGCGGAAGCGCAGGCCGCCCGCGCCGGCTTCACCCTCGCCTACGCCGAGCCGCGCTACGACGAGAAGGTCCCGAAGGACGCCGTCCTGGCGCAGGATCCTGTCTCCGCCACCCGCATCGTCAAGGGCGGCACGATCACGCTGACCCTTTCGCTGGGGCCGGAGCGTTTCCCGGTGCCCGACGTGGTCGGCAAGGAGTTCGAGCTGGCCGAGGCGGATCTGCTCGACGCGAAGCTGGTGGTGGCGAAGGGCACCGCCCGCTACGACGACAACCTGCCCGCGGGCGTCGTGGTGGACACCAACCCGAAGGTGGGCACCGAGGCCAAGCCGGGCGACAAGGTCACCGTGATCCTGAGCAAGGGCAAGGCCCCGATCTCGGTGCCGAACCTGGTCGGCAAGAGCCTGGCCGAGGCCCGGACGATCCTCGCCCAGCTGGGCCTGGTGCTGGTCGAGCCGCCCACCTACAAGGACTCCGACAAGCCCAGGGACGAGGTCCTCGGGCAGAGCCCGGCGGACGGCACCGGGGTGGAGCGGGGCGCCAAGGTCAAGCTGGAGATCAGCAAGGGCCCGCCGCTGGTCCCCGTGCCCCGGGTCATCGACCTGCCGTGCCAGCAGGCCAAGCAGGTACTGGAGAGTCAGCAGTTCCCGGTGGTGATCCAGTTCAACCCGAACGGCATCACCCGCTTCCAGAACCCGCCGGAGAACACGCAGGTGCCGCCGGGCACCCAGGTCACCATCGGATGCCTGTGACGATGCCGGACACCACGAGATGATGGCGCAGGACGGGACGGCGGCGCAGGACGGGACGGCGCAGCACCGGCCGGTCGGCTCGCACACGCCCACCTCCGGCGGCCTGGCGAAGGCGGCCCTGCCGTACGCCGACGCGGCCGGCTCGCAGGTCGTGCAGGTCTACGTCTCCAACTCGCGGGGCTGGGCGCTGCCGGCCGGCGACCCGGCCCAGGACACGCTGTTCCGCGACGGCTGCGGCGAGCGGGGCATGCCGGTCTTCATCCACGCGTCGCTGCTGGTCAACCTCGGCTCCCCCACGGCCAACACGGTCGAGCGCTCGGCGGAGACGCTGGCCCACGCGCTGCGCCGGGGCCGGGCGATCGGCGCCGAGGGCGTGGTCTTCCACGCCGGCAGCGCGGTCGACGAGAGTCACGCCGACGCGGCGATGCGGCAGCTCCGCGAGACGCTGCTGCCGCTGCTCGACGAGGCGGAGGCGGCGGGCGGCCCGCGGCTGCTGGTCGAGCCGAGCGCGGGCGGCGGCCGATCGCTGGCGTCCCGGGTGGAACAGCTCGGGCCCTACCTCGACGCGGTGGACGGCCATCCCTGGCTCGGGGTCTGCTTCGACACCTGCCACGCCTGGGCCGCAGGGCACGACCTGGCCGCCGAGGGCGGCATGACCGCGACGCTGGACACGCTGGTGGCGACGGTCGGGGCCGGGCGGCTGCGGCTGGTGCACGCGAACGACTCGAAGGACCTGTGCGGCTCGACCCGGGACCGGCACGAGAACATCGGCAAGGGCACCATCGGCGAGCCGGCGTTCGCCGAGCTGATGGCGCACCCGGCCACCGCCGGCGTCCCGATCGTGGTGGAGACCCCGACAGAAAAGCACGTCGGCCACGCCGCCGACATCGCCACCCTCAAACGCCTGCACCCCTGAGACGTCGCCCGTCCGCCCCGGTCCGGACGGGCCGGAGCTGGGCGGAGTTCGCCCACGGCGGCCCGGGCCCACGCGCCGCGATCCCCCCAGGCGCCCGGGCATCCCGGACGCGCCGTGGCCTCCGTAACGGCTCGGCCCCGCGTGCCCGCGCCGGGCGTCAGCCCCTGAGGATGCGGGTGACGACCTCGACGGCCCGGTCGATGCCGGCGTCGTCGACGTCCATGTGGGTGACCAGGCGGGCGACACGAGGGCCGAGGACCGACACGAGGACGCCCTCGGCGCGGGCGGCGGCGGCCAGGGCGTGCGCGTCCAGCGGCGCCTTCGTCAGGTCCAGCGGCACCAGGTTGGTCCGGACCGCGCCGGCCAGCACCCCGAACGGGGCGATCGCCTCGGCGAGCCGGGCCGCCTTCGCGTGGTCGGCGGCGAGCCGGTCGACGTGGTGGGCCAGCGCGTACCGGCCGGCCGCGGCGAGGATGCCGGCCTGCCGCATCCCACCGCCCATCCGCTTACGGATGAAACGGGCCCGCTCGATCTGCTCGGCGCTGCCGACGACCAGCGAGCCGACCGGCGCGCCGAGCCCCTTGGAGAGGCAGACCGACAGGGTGTCGAAGAGGGCGCCGTACTCGGCCAGCGGCACGCCGTCGGCGACGTGCGCGTGCCAGATCCGGGCGCCGTCGCAGTGCAGCGCCACCTGCGCGTCGTCGGCGACCCGGCGCAGCTCGCGCAGGGTCGCCAGCGGGATCACCCCGCCGCCACCCCGGTTGTGGGTCTGCTCCACCGCGATCGCGCGGGTGGGCACCGCCCAGTAGCCGTCCGGGCGGATCATGGCGGCGACCGCGTCCGGGTCGATGTCCGCGCCGACCGCCGGCCACGTCCGGGAGGAGATGCCGCCGTACGCGGCCGCGGCCCCGATCTCGTACGTCACCACGTGGGCGTCGGCGTCGCAGAGCAGTTCGTTGCCGGGCGGCACCAGCAGTTGCAGGGCGATCTGGTTGGCCATCGACCCGGTCGGGGCGAACAGCGCCGCCTCGTGCCCGAAGAGCGCGGCGACCTCGGCTTCGAGGGCGTTGACCGTCGGGTCCTCGCCGTAGACGTCGTCGCCGACCTCGGCGGTGGCCATCGCCTCTCGCATCCCCGGCGTGGGCCGGGTCACGGTGTCGGAACGGAGGTCGACGATCTCGTCAGCCACGCAGCATCTCCGCCACCAGGAAGGCCAGCTCCAGCGACTGCTGGGTGTTCAGTCGCGGGTCGCAGGCGGTCTCGTACCGGTCGGGCAGGTCGAGGTCCTCGATGCCCTGGGCGCCGCCGAGGCACTCGGTGACGTCCTCACCGGTCAGCTCGACGTGCAGGCCGCCGGGGTGGGTCTCCAGGCCCCGGTGCACCTCGAAGTAGCCGAGCACCTCGTCGACGATGCGGTCGAAGTGCCGCGTCTTGTAGCCGTTGGACGACTCGTGCGTGTTGCCGTGCATCGGGTCGCACTGCCAGACCACCTTGGCGCCGGCGGCGGTCACCTTGGCGACGATCGGCGGCAGGGCGTCGCGGACCTTGTGGTTGCCCATCCGGCTGATCAGGGTGAGCCGGCCGGGGATGTTGTCCGGGTTGAGCTTCTCGCAGAGCTCGATCGCCTCGTCCGGGGTGGTGGTGGGGCCGAGCTTGACCCCGATCGGGTTGGCGATGCGGGAGATGAAGTCGATGTGCGCGCCGTCGATCTGCCGGGTGCGCTCGCCGATCCACAGGAAGTGCCCCGACAGGCCGTACGCCCGGCGGTCGGAGACCCGCGTGAGCGCCCGGTCGTACTCCAGGGCGAGGGCCTCGTGGGAGCAGTAGAGGGTGACGGTGCGCAGGGCCTCGTCGTCGGTCATCCCGCAGGCACGGATGAACGCCAGCGCCCGGTCGATCTCCCGAGCGATCGCCTCGTAGCGCTCGCCGGCCGGCGAGTTCTTCACGAAGCCCTTGTTCCAGTCGTGCACGGCGTGCAGGTCGGCCAGCCCGCCGGCCAGGTAGGCGCGGAGCATGTTCATCGCGGCGGCCGAGTTCGCGTACGCCCGGATCATGCGCTGCGGGTCGGCGGCCCGCGCCTCCGGCGTGGCCTCCAGCGAGTTGATCATGTCGCCGCGGTAGGCCGGCAGCCCGCGTGCGTCGGTCGGCAGCGACCGGGGCTTGGTGTACTGCCCGGCGACCCGGGCGACCTTGACCACGGGCAGCGAGGCGCCGTAGGTGAGCACGATCGCCATCTGGAGCAGGGTGCGGGCGTTGGCCAGCAGGTGGCTCTCGGTGTTGTCGGCGAAGGTCTCCGCGCAGTCACCGCCCTGGAGCAGGAACGCCTTGCCCTCGCAGACCAGCGCGAGCCGCTGGCGGAGCTGGTCGACCTCGTAGGGCGCCACCACCGAGGGCACGGTGTCGAGCACCTTGCAGACCTCGGCGACCCCGGCCGGGTCCGGCCACGGCGGGGTCTGCGCGCGGGGCAGCTCCCGCCAGCGGTCCAGGCCGAGGGCCGCGTCCTCGGCGGAGTCGATGGTCGGGCGGCTGGTCTGCAGCCCCGGGCTGCCCACCGCGGGATGGTTCAGCTGATGCCACTCATGGCGCATGACAGAAAGCGTACGGCGACCGACCGGGCGACCGACCGGCGGAGGGCAGGGTTCCGGCAGGTGAGAGATGACTCACCGGAGCGCAGGTCAGGGCGTCGCGGCCGGAGCCGGGGAGTGGCCGCCCGGCGCCTCGGCGGCGATGCACCAGTCGGCGCCGTCGCGGGTGACCGTGAACAGCAGTGGCCGGGCGACCGTGCGGGAGCCGGCCTTGACCGAGACCGTGGTGCTGACCTCCTGGCCCTGGGGGCCCGGGCGGATGTCGGTGATCTCGGCCTGGGGGACGGTGAAGTGGTCGGCGAAGTCGCCGTTCGGGCCGGTCGCGGCGGCGTCGAAGCCCTCCTGGAGGACGGCGCAGAGCTGGTTGCGGCCGGCCGCGACGTCCTTGGCGGTCATCGCGTCGAGGTACGCCTGCACCCGCTCCCGCGACTTGGCAGCGGCCTCCTCGGCCGGGGCCCGCCCGGGCTTGGTCGCCGGGTCCTCCTCGTTGCCGATGCCGCAGCCGAGCAGGGCGAAGGGCAGGGTTCCCAGCAGTACGGCGCCCGCCGCCAGCCTCCCGTGCGTCGCGCGCATCGCCACCTCCGTCGCCGTGGACATCGAGCCCGTTGAGCGGCGAGTCTGTCACATCGACCGACGTGCCTGGCGGTCCGCCGCGCCCGAACCGGTCCGGGGCCGCCGCTCCCCGTCCGGCGGCGGCGCCGGTCGCCGGCGGCCGAGGGCGCGGGGCGGGTGTCAGGGGCACGGCCGGGCGGGGAGGGACCGGTGCGTCGTCCCTCCCCGCCGTGTGGGTGGTGCGTCGGCCTGCGGCCTAGCCGAGACCGCCCTTGATGGCGCCGATCAGCTCACCGTTGCCGGTGTCACCGGAGAGCTCCCAGAAGAACGCGCCACCGAGGCCCTGGTTCTTCGCGTACGTCATCTTGCCGTTGATGGTCGACGGGGTGTCGTAGCTCCACCAGTTGCTGCCGCACTTGGCGTACGCGGTGCCGCCGACGGTGCCCGTCGCCGGGCAGCTGTTCTTGAGCACCTTGTAGTCCTCGATGCCCTGCTCGTAGGTGCCCGGTGCGGGCCCGGTGGCACTGCCGCCCGGAGCCGCCTGGGTCACCCCGGTCCAGCCCCGACCGTAGAAGCCGAGGCCGAGCAGCAGCTTGTTGGACGGGATGCCCTTGCTCTTGAGCTTCTGGACGGCCGCGTCGGACCAGAAGCCCTGCTGGGGGATGCCGGGGTAGGAGTAGAGCGGGGAGTGCGGGGCGGTGGGGCCCTGCGCGTTGAAGGCGCCGAAGTAGTCGTACGTCATCGGCATGATCCAGTTCAGGTGCGGTGCGGCGCCGGCGTAGTCGGTGGCGTCGATCTTGCCGCCGTTGCTGCCGTCCGCCGTGATCGCGGCGGTGACCAGCGCCGACGAGCCGAACTTCGCGCGCACCGCGCCGACCAGGTTCTTGAAGGCGTTCGGGCCGCTGGCGTCGCAGGTGAGGCCGCAGGCGTTCGGGTACTCCCAGTCGATGTCGATGCCGTCGAAGACGTCCGCCCAGCGCGGGTCCTCGACCAGGTTGTAGCAGGACTCCGCGAAGGCGGCCGGGTTCTGCGCGGCCTGGGTGAAGCCGCCGGACCAGGTCCAGCCGCCGAAGGACCAGAGCACCTTGAGGTTCGGGTACATCTTCTTGAGCTTGCGCAGCTGGTTGAAGCTGCCGCGCAGCGGCTGGTCCCAGGTGTCGGCGACGCCGTCGACGCTGTCCGCCGCGGTGTACGCCTTCTCGTAGTCCGCGTAGCTGTCGCCGATCGTGCAGCGGCCGCCGGTGGTGTTGCCGAAGGCGTACAGGATGTGGGTCAGCTTGGCGGCCGAGCCGCTGGTGTGGATGTTCTTGACGTGGTAGTTGCGGGCGTAGACGCCCCACTGCGCGAAGTAGCCGACGACCTTCTTGCCGCCCGGGTCCGGCGGCGGAGTGGTGGGCGGCGGCGTGGTGGTCGGCGGCGCGGTGGTGGTCGGCGGGGTGCTGCCGCCACCGCACGCCACGCCGTTGATCGTGCAGTTCAACGGCGCCTTGTACCCGCCGGTGCCGTTGTAGCCCCAGCTGAAGGTGGCACCGGGCGCGAGCGGGCCGGCCCAGCTCTTCTTGACCGCGACGTAGTGGTCGCCGGTGCGCGTGACATCCGCGTCCCAGGAGCTGCTGATGCTGGTGCCCGACGGCAGGTCGAACTCGATGCGCCAGGTGCTCACCGAGGAACTCGACCCGTTGGTGACGGTCACCCGGGTCTCGTGACCGGTCCCCCAGTCCTGCACCTTGGTGAAGGCGGCGGTCACGCTGCCGGCGCCGAACGCACTGGCCATCGGGACCGTGGCGGCCGTCACCGCCACGACGGCGCCGATCCAGAGGGCCCGGCGGAGCGATCTCTTCATGTGGCGTCACCCCAAACAGTTAGGAAACTTTCCAAAATGATGCTGCGACGCTACTCACTTCGTCATCACTTCGTCAAGATGTACATGTATCGATTCCCGCTGGGAGCGCGGTCGGCTTCCACCCGGCCCCGCGGCGCGCCCGGCGGCGGCGCGTAACCTCGGCCCATGACCGTCTTCGACACCCACATCAACGCCCTGACCGGCGGCCCGGCGAACCTCGCGCAGCACCGCGGACGCGCGCTGCTGGTGGTCAACGTCGCCTCCCGCTGCGGTCTCACCCCGCAGTACGCCGGCCTCCAGGCGCTGCACGACGAGTACGCCGACCGCGGCCTGGTGGTGCTCGGCGTGCCCTGCAACCAGTTCGCCGGCCAGGAGCCGGGCACGGCCGAGGAGATCAGCGACTTCTGCCAGGTCAACTACGGAGTGACCTTCCCGCTGACCGAGAAGGTCGACGTCAACGGCCCCGACCGCCACCCCCTCTACGCCGCGCTGGTGGGCACCGCCGACGCCGAGGGGCACACGGGCGACGTGCGGTGGAACTTCGAGAAGTTCCTGGTCGCGCCGGACGGCACGGTCGCGGCCCGGTTCGCGCCGACCGTCCAGCCCGACGCGGCCGAACTGCGCGCCGCGATCGAGAAGGTGCTGCCCCCGGCGGCCTGACCACCACCCGGCGCCGGCTCGGCTCCCCCGTGGACGGAACGTGCCGCTCCGTGTCCGCCGGACCACGGTCGGCGGTACGTTGGGCGTACGGGCCACCCGTCGCCGCCGCCGGCCGCGCCCCCGCCGCCAGCGCGGCGACGGCGGGAATTGTCGACCGCACCGATAGGGAATACGGCCGCAACGAACGGAGTTGGGGACCGACATGACAACTGTGGGACTGATCGGCAGTGGACACATCGGCGGGACGGTGGCGCGGTTGGCGGTGGCCGCCGGCTACGACGTGGTGCTGAGCAACTCGCGCGGCCCGGAGACCCTCAAGGACCTCGTCGACGAGCTGGGGGCGCGCGCCCGGGCGGCCACCCCGGCGGAGGCGGCGGAGGCCGGCGACCTGGTGGTCGTCACCATCCCGCTCAAGGCGTACCGGGACGTGCCGGTCGAGCCGCTGGTCGGCAAGGTCGTGCTGGACACCAACAACTACTACCCGGAGCGGGACGGCACCTTCCCCGAGCTCGACGCCGGCTCGGTCACCAGCAGCGAGCTGCTGCAGCGGCACCTGCCGCGGTCACGGGTGGTCAAGGTCTTCAACAACATCTTCTTCAAGCACCTGCACGCGCTGGCCCGGCCCGCCGGCGCCGCCGACCGCAGCGCGTTGCCGGTCGGCGGCGACGACGCGGGCGCGAAGGCCGACGCCACGGCCTTCCTCGACCGGATCGGCTACGACGCCGTCGACGCCGGGACGCTCGCCGAGAGTTGGCGCTACCAGCCGGACACGCCGGCGTACGGGACCATCTACTCGGCCGACCCGGCGAACTGGGAGCGCGAGGCGCCGGCCGACGCCGCCACGGTGCGCGCCGCCCTGGCCGCCGCCACCCGCTGAGCACGCCGCGGCGGTGAACGGACGCCGACCGGCACCGACCAGCGGGGCGGTGCCGGCGGTCGTCCCCGGATGGCCACCGCCGGAAGTGCCGCTCACCCGGGTGGGGTGGGCGCGCCGAGCACGCGGAGCAGGCTGGTGCGGAGCGCCGCCGTCGCGTCCGCCTCGGACATCCGGCCGGCGTCGACCTCCTCGCTCGCGGCGTGGCCCAGCTTGACGACCACGGCGACGAACCAGTCGGCCGGGAGCCGGTCGTCGAACTCGCCGGCCTCCTGGCCGCGCCGGACCACCCGCCCGAGCCGGTCGGCGACCGGCGCGTGACGCTCCTGGTCGGCCTGCGGGCTCACCGGCAGGGCGCTGATCGCCTGGAGCAGGCCGCGGCACTTCCCGGCCTCGCGGGCGCTGACGTCGAGCATGCGCAGCAACGCGTCGGCGGCCGGCCCGGTGTCGGTGTCGGCGGCGTCCATCGCGGCGACGACCTCCTCGGTGACCCGGTCGAGGACCGCCGCCAGCAACTGCTGCCGGGACGAGAAGTGGGCGTAGACGGTCTGCCGGGTCACTCCCGCGGCCGAGGCGACGGCCTCGACGCTCGCGTCGGGGTGGGTGCTGAGGAGCCGCACGGCCGCGTCCAGGACGGCGGCCCTGCTCCGCAGGGCGTCGGCGCGGCGCTTCGGGGACGAGGTCATCTCTTACATCTTGCCAAAGTTGCCGGGCGTCCATATCTTACAAGCTGTAAGAGTTATCCCCGCGCCACGAGACGGGAGCGCCATGCGTCCACGCCTTGACACCGACCCCGAGCAGTTCATCGCCGACTTCTTCACCTCCTTCACCGCCGACCTGTTGGGCAGCGACGAGGACGCCGGGCTGATCGTCGACCGCTACCACACGCCCGACATCGTCCAGGTCGCCGACGGGCACCGGATGGACCGCGACAAGCTGGTGGCGCACACCCGCCCGGTGCGCAGGAAGAGGCCCGACAGCCGCATCGAGGTGCACGAGGCACTGGCGCACGGGGACCGCGTCGCCGCGCGGTACACGCTGCACGTGGACAACCCGAAGCGGCCCCTCGCCATGGAGGTGCACTTCTTCGGACAGTTCACCCCCGACGGTCGGATGCGCCGGTCGCACATGCTCACCCGCACCGTGCCCGCCGATCCCGAACCCGCTCCGGGCCAGCCGGCACCGCGGGCACGCGACCTGCCGACGGAGTCGGCATGACCACCGCCTCCTGGGCCGTGAGTGGCATGGCCTGCGGGCACTGCGCGGCCTTCGTCACCGAGGAGATCGAGCGCCTGCGGGGCGTCACCGCCGTGGCGGTCGACGTCGAGGCCGGCACGGTCACGGTGACCAGCGACAGGGTTCTCGCCGTCGCCGAGGTGCGCGCCGCCGTCGAGGAAGCGGGCTACGAGCTCACCGACCCACTTCCGGAGTAGCCCGCCCGGCGATCCCCGCGGGGCAGGCGGCCGGCGCGCGGCACCCCGCGCCGGCCCGGAAGGCCGCCGACCGGGTGGTGGACCTGGCCGTTGCGCCGCCGGGTCAGACCGGGCGGCGGCCGGCGAAGCCGCACTCGACGCGGTGGTACCAGCGCACGTCGGTGTCTCCCTCCAGCCAGCACCAGAGCACCGGCCGGCCGGCCCGCTCGCCCGGGAAGTCGAGCAGCACCGGCGCGATGCCCTTGACCTGGATGTCGTGGGAGTGCAGCTCCTCGACGAGGGCGTGCAGCCGGGCCTCCAGCCCCTTGGCCTCGGCCCGTCCGCCGAGCGGGCTGGCGCCCCGGTCGGCCAGGTCGGCGCGCAGTTCGGCCAGGTCGGCCCGCAGCCGGATCAGCTCGTCGACGCGCGGGCGCAGCGTGGCGATCAGGTGACGGGCCTGGGCGAGGGTGAACACCGGGCCAGTATGGAGCACCACGCGCGGGCGGCCGGCCGGACGCCGCCGCGCCCGTGGCTTCGCGCGCGGTCCGCACCGCCTCCCGCCATGTAGCTAACCTTCCTTGACGGGGCATCAATGCGTAGCTAAGTTTCGACGCAACCGACGGGAGGTCGACATGGAGCGCAGGAAGTTCCTGGCCGGTGCGGGTGCGGTGACCGCGGGCGCGGTCGCGGCGGCGGCCCCTGGCACGCCCGGCAACGCGGTCCCCGGCATCCGCCGCGTGGAGACCGGCCTCGACGTCCTCGTCGGGTCCGACTTCGCGGACCTCGCCGGCCAGCGGGTCGGCGTGATCTCCAACCCCACCGGGGTGGACGCGTCCTACCGCCACCTGGTCGACCTGATGCACGCCTCGGGCGCGGTACGGCTGGCCGCGGCGTTCGGCCCCGAGCACGGCTTCCGTGGCTCGGCGCAGGCCGGCGGCAGCGAGGGCACCGGCGTCGACGCCCGCACCGGGATCACCGTCTACGACGCGTACGGGGCCTCCCAGGCCAAGTGGGAGACCATGTTCACCGAGGCCGGTGTCGACACCGTCGTCTTCGACATCCAGGACGTCGGCGTCCGCTTCTACACGTACATCTGGACGATGTACACCTCGATGGTGGCCGCCGCCCGCGTCGGCAAGCGGTACGTCGTGCTGGACCGGCCGAACCCGGTCGGCGGCCGGGCCTACGGGCCGATGATGACGCCCGCCTACACCTCCGGCGTGGGTCTGAAGGAGATCGTCCAGCAGCACGGGATGACCGTGGGCGAGCTGGCCGGGTTCTTCAACGCGGAGTTCCTGCCCGCCGCGGCGGGGCGGCCCGTCGACCTGCACGTGGTCCGGTGCCGGCACTGGAAGCGCGACAGGCTGGCCGCCGACACCGACCTGCCCTGGGTGATGCCCAGCCCGAACATGCCCACCCCGGACACCGCGCTGGTCTATCCCGGCACCGGCCTGTTCGAGGGCGTCGCCTCGCTCACCGAGGGCCGGGGCACCTGCAGGCCGTTCGAGCTGATCGGCGGCCTGGCCGGCGACTTCGACTACCACTGGTCCGACCGGCTCAACGCGCGCGACCTGCCCGGCGTCGAGTTCCGCGAGGCGTACTTCACGCCGACGGCGGCGGGGCAGAAGCCGGCACTGCTCAACAAGCTCTGCGCCGGGGTGGAGGTGAAGGTCGTCGACCGGGCGACGTACGACCCGATCCGGACGGCGGTCGCGATGCTGGTGGAGGCGCGCAAGTACCCGGCGTTCGCGTGGCGGAGCGACTCGTGGGACGCCGTGCGACCGTACTGGGTGGACAAGCTGACCGGATCGCCGCGGCTACGCACGATGATCGACGCGGGCGCCGACGTGGCCGACGTGGTCGGCGCCTGGGCCGACGAGCTGGCCGAGTTCGACCGGCGGCGGGCGCCCCACCTGCTCTACTAGGGATATCCGGCTGACCCGGCGCTCAGCTGTTCGGCGGCCCGCCGCCGCCGGTCCGGCCGGTTCACCGGAAACGGGCTCACGTCGGTGACCGGCTCGATACCCTCGGCTCTCGGGATCCCCACGGACATCCGGAGCCACTCGATCGGCGAGATCGCCGGTGACGCAGGCGATCGACGTCCCGCCGCACGACCGGCGGCATCTCGCCACGACTGGCGCGGGACACGTCACGCCGATAGGAGCGTCATGCCCGGGAAGTCACGATCGCCTGTCCTGCACCTCGTGGTCTGCGGCGCCGAGCCCGTCGCCGGACTCACCCCGTTCGTCGCGGCCTGCCAGGAGCTGAGCTGGGAGGTCCACGTCATCGCCGCCCCGGACGCGACGGCCGCGATCGACCGGGCCGCGATCGCCGGCCTCACCCGCCACCCGGTCCACGAGGAGGAGCAGCCGGAGACGCTGTACCCGCTGCCGCCGGCCGACGCCTACGCGGTCGCGCCGGCCAGCTTCGACCTGGTCAACAAGTGGGCGTACGGCCTCAACGACAACCTGGCCCTGCGGCTGCTCAACGAGGCGACCGCCGTCGGCCTGCCGGTCCTCGTCGTGCCCGCCCCGGAGCCGGCGCTCGCCCGGCACCCCGCCTTCCTGGAGAGCCTGGCGCGGCTGCGGCACTGGGGCGTGACGGTCATCGGGGCCACCGAGGCGGCGGACGAGGTCAGCGCCCCCTTCCCGTGGCACGCCGCCGAGCAGGTGGTCTCCGCCTGGACGCGGTTCGCCCAGGTCCCCGCGCAGGCCGGCGCGGGCCGGGCGCACCGCGCCGACGACCTGGCGCTCCGGTCCGGCTGATCCACCACGGACCCGTGCGGTGGGCGCCGGCGCCCTCCGCCCACGGGAAAGGCCGTCATGCCCGGCGTCAGCCGGTCCCGGCCATCGCGGTGAGGCGCCGGGCGAGCAGGGCGACGGCCTCCCGCAGCTCCGGGGGCTCCAGCACCTCCGCCTCGAAGCCCAGCCGGGCCACGTGCACGGCGAGCCAGTCCAGGTTCTCCCCGCCGACGACGAGCACGCACCACCCGTCGCGATCGTCCTCGACTCGCCCCACCTGGGGCGGCACCAACTCCCGCACCCGGTCGGGCCGGGCGTGCACCCGCACCCGGGCGACATACCGGTACGGCGCCTCGGTCACGGACCGCTGCACGTAGGCGACCGGGTCCGGATGCTCCCTCGCCCGGAAGCGCCAGGTCGTCGCCGTCACCTCGCGCATCCGGTCCAGCCGGAAGGTGCGCCAGTCGTCGCGGTCGACGTCCCGGGCCATCAGGTACCAGCGGCGGCCGGTGGCGACCATCCGCACCGGCTCGACCGTGCGCTCGCGCTCCCCGCCGTCGCGGCCGGCGTAACGGAACCGCACCCGCACCGCGTCGCGGCAGGCCCGCGCGAGCGTCACCAGCAGCTCCGGGTCGATCTCGACCCCGGGGCCGACCAGGGTCTCGGTGGCGCCGTGCACCGCCCGCACCTCGGCGCGCAGCCGGGGCGGCATCACCTGGTCGAGCTTCGCGAGCGCCCGCAGCGCCGCCTCGCCCGCCCCGGCGACCGTGCCCCCCGACGCCAGCCGCAGGGACACCGCCGTCGCGATCGCCTCCTCGTCGTCGAGGAGCAGTGGCGGCAGCCGGGTGCCGGCGCCGAGCTGGTAGCCGCCGCCGACGCCCGCCGTCGCGTGCACGGGGTAGCCGATCGCCCGCAGCCGCTCCACGTCGCGGCGCACCGAGCGGTCGGTGACCCCCAGCTCGGCGGCCAGCTCGGCGGCGGTCCAGGACGGCCGGTGCTGCAGCAACGCCAGCAACCGCAGCACCCGCTCGGTCGTCGCCTCGACGGTCACGTGTTCATCGTTCCACAGATCGCGGAACGATCCTGTCCGCTATCCATGGCAGGCTGGGACCATGACCGACCAGACCTGGAATCTCCTCCTCCGAGATCAGCTCGCCTGGCACGGAACCCGCCACCGGTCACGACGATCGCCTGGCGACTCGGGCACGTGATCGTCGGCGTGCTCGAGCGTCCCCTGGCAGCGCTGGTGCTGCACGTCAACCGCGAGCTGATCCACCATCTGGCCGAGGTGTGCCTGCTCCGCGACCTCTACCTGCACAATGGCCAGCAGACCCGACTGGAGGCGAGCTGAGATGGCCCGCGACGTACAGATCACGTTCGACTGCGCCGACCCGGCCGGGTTGGCGGCGTTCTGGGCCGAGGCCCTCGGCTACCAGTTGCAGGCCCCGCCCGGGGGCTTCGAGTCGTGGGAGCAGGCACTGGAGGCGATGGGCGTGCCGCCCGAGAACCGCAACGACGCCTCCGGGCTGGTCGACCCCGAGGGCTCCCGGCCGCGGCTTTTCTTCCAACGGGTACCGGAGGGGAAGCAGGCCAAGAACCGCGTGCACCTCGATGTGCGGGCCGCCCCAGGGCTCCAGGGCGACGCGCGGATGGCGGCCCTGGAGGCGGAGGCCGAGCGGCTCGTCTCCCGCGGCGCCACCCGGCTCCAGCGCCACGAGCCCGCTCCCCCGCTCGGCGCCGGTCACATCGTGATGGCCGACCCCGAGGGCAACGAGTTCTGCCTCGACTGACCAGCCGCGCGGCGGGTCGGCGACATCGGCGCGGTCCGGACGCGCCGGACCCGTCCGTGCCGGTCGTACGGACCACCGGCCGACAGACGGGTCGGAGCCCCGACCCGCGAGGTCGGACCACGACGGGTCAGTCGGCCTGGGCGGCCAGCTCCCGGGCCCGGTCCCGGGCGGCCTCCAGCGCGGCGAGCAGCGCCGCGCGTACGCCGTGCTTCTCCAGCTCGCGCACGGCGGAGATGGTGGTGCCGGCCGGCGAGGTGACCGCCTCGCGCAGCTTCACCGGGTGCTCGCCGGAGTCACGCAGCATCACCGCGGAGCCGATCGCGGTCTGCACGATCAGCTCGTGTGCGACCTGCCGGGGCAGGCCGAGCAGGATGCCCGCGTCGATCATCGCCTCGACCAGGAGGTAGAAGTACGCCGGCCCGGAGCCGGACAGCGCGGTCACCGCGTCCTGCTGCGACTCGGGCACCCGGATGGTCGAGCCGAGCGGCTTGAACATCTCCTCGGCCAGCGCGAGGTGCGCCCCGGTGGCGTGCGCGCCGGCGGAGATGGCGGTCATCGCCTGGTCGACCAGGGCGGGGGTGTTGGTCATCACCCGCACCACGGGGGTGCCGTCGGGCAGCCGCCGGTTGAAGAAGCTGGTGGGCAGGCCGGCGCAGAGCGAGATCACGAGCTTGTCGGCGGGCACCTTCGGCCCGATCTCCTCCAGCAGCGCCGCCGCGTCCTGCGGTTTGACCGAGACGGCGAGCACCTCGGCCTCGTCCACCGCGGCCAGGTTGTCGACCACCCGTACGCCGTAGCGGGCGGTCAGCTCCTCGGCGCGGGCGGGCCGGCGGGCGGTGGCCAGCAGCCGGTCCACCGGCCATCCCGAGCGCAGCAGCCCGGAGAGCATCAGCTCACCGATCTTGCCCGCCCCGATCACCGCGACCGTGTGCACCCCGGACGACATCGCGGGCGTACCCCCTCCTGTCGTGGTCGACGGCGCGGCGGCCCTGCGGCCCGCCGCGCCGTCGACACCTCGATCAGCTGCCGAAGAAGACCTCGGCCTCGGCGTACCGCTCCAGCGGCACGGTCTTCAGCTCGCGGGTGGCCTCGGCGAGCGGAACGCGGACGATGTCCGTGCTCTGCATGGCGACCATCTTGCCCCAGTCGCCCTCGTGCGCGGCGTCGATCGCGTGCAGGCCGAGCCGGGTGGCGAGCACCCGGTCGAACGCGGTCGGGGTGCCGCCGCGCTGGATGTGCCCGAGCACGACCGTGCGGGCCTCCTTGCCGGTCTTGGCCTCCAGCTGCTCGGCGAGCCACTGGCCGATGCCGCCGAGGCGGACGTGACCGAACGCGTCGAGCTCCTGGTTGTGCAGCACCATCTGGCCGTCGAGCGGCTGGGCGCCCTCGGCGACCACGACGATCGGGGCGTACTGGTGCTGGAAGCGCTTCTCGACGTAGCCGGCGACCTGCTCGACGTCGAACTGCCGCTCCGGCAGCAGGATCACGTTGGCGCCGCCGGCCAGGCCGGCGTGCAGGGCGATCCAGCCGGCGTGCCGGCCCATCACCTCGACGACGAGGGTGCGGTGGTGGCTCTCGGCGGTGGTGTGCAGCCGGTCGATGGCCTCCATCGCGATGTTGACCGCGGTGTCGAAGCCGAAGGTGTAGTCGGTGGCGCCGAGGTCGTTGTCGATCGTCTTCGGCACGCCGATCACGTGGACGCCGAGGTCGTGCAGCTTGGTGGCCACGCCGAGGGTGTCCTCGCCGCCGATCGCGATGAGCGCGTCGACGCCCTGAGCGGCGAGGTTGTCCTTGATCCGCTCGACGCCGTTCTCGATCTTGAAGGGGTTGGTCCGAGAGGAACCGAGGATGGTGCCGCCGCGCGGCAGGATGCCGCGGACCTCCGCGATGCCCAGCGGGCGGGACAGGCCCTCCAGGGGGCCCTTCCAGCCGTCCCGGAAACCCACGAACTCGTGGCCGTAGCTGGCGACGCCCTTGCGGACCACCGCCCGGATGACCGCGTTGAGACCTGGGCAGTCGCCGCCGCCGGTGAGCACGCCGATACGCATGATCTGCTCATCCTCCTGGAGCATCAGGTGAAGCCCGATTTGCCCCAGGATATGTGTCGGATCAGACCATCGGCGCCGTTGCCGGCCCGGGGCGGGCCGTCAGTGCGCACTGTAGTCGGCGCGGCTGTACGCCGGCACCGCGCCCCGGGCCGTCCCACCGGCCGGTCGACCTACCGGTCAGTAGCTGACCTCGCGGTTCTCCCCCGCCCTCGGCGGCTTCCCGGTCACCGCCGCCCTGGCGTGGCCGAACAGGTTGACCACCGTGCCGGACGGCGACTCCCAGTACTCCGCGGAGCCGGCGTGCACCGTGATCAGCGTGAGCCCGGGGGTGTCCAGCCCGTCCGGGAACCAGGCCCTGAGCACCGGGTTCCACAACTGCTCCGCCCTGGCCCGGTCGTAGCCCTCCCGCGCGGTGCCGGAGATCGAGACCCAGGCGTCGCGCTTCGAGTCGGAGAACGCGACGTTGACCTCCGGGTTGACCCGGATCTGCCGCACCTTGGCGGAGTCGGCGTACGCGAAGAACCACAGGTCCCCGTCGAACTCCGCCTCCTGCAGGCCCATCGGCCGGCTCACCATGCGGCCGTCCACGGCGATCGTCGTCAGCATGCAGATCCGGGCCTCCCGGGCCAGCTCGGTGACCCGTCGCCGGGCGTCGGCGGCGCTGCTCGGTTCGTTGCTCACGGGACCACTCCCTCGCATCGGCTCGACGTCGCACCGGTGCCCGGGACAGAACCGACCAAACCTACTAACCGGTCATCGCACGCCAGCGCGCCAGGTTGTGCCGGGCGTCGACCAGCGCGTCGTGCCGGGCCGACGCGGCGTCCGGCAGCGGCGGCCTGCCCCGGTCGTCCCAGAGCTGGCGCAGCTCCTTGGTGAACCGGGGGATCTCCCGGGGCAGCGCCGGCATCGCCCCCCACAGCTGCGCGAGGACGACGTGGTCGTACGCGGCGTACCAGGCCCAGAGCTCCAGGTGCTCGCCCGGCCGGTCCCTGACCGGCTCGACGAGGAAGTCGTAGAGCTCGTCGCGGATGCGCTCCCGGGAGCGCCAGGCGCGGTCCGCCGGGGACGGCAGCTTGTCGAGCACGTTGCGGCGCACCCAGGGCACGGCCCGCGAGTCGTCGAACTCGGTCGACACGGCGTAGAACTCGCGGCCGTACTCGTCGACGACGCCGATCGACACCAGGTCGACGATGCGGCCGTCCTCGATGAACTCGCAGTCGTAGAAGTAGCGGTAGACCATCACCGCCATCCTCACCCACGCCGGCCGCGTGCCGGCGACCGGGGTTGCCGCGCCCGGCCGCCGGCGGCACCGGGGCCCGCCGGCCGGCGGGCGCGAGGGTGGTCCCGCCCCCCGCGTCCGCCGACCGTGGTCACCGGTGCGACCGGATCCGCCCCCGCCCCCCGGCGGTCCGCCCGGGAACCGGATCCGGCTCCCACGATGCCGGTCGTCGCAGCTCGGGAGTGTCACGGAAGTGATTTGAGGGGTGTACAGCAAGCGACAGGACAGTCATGATCTGATGTGTACCGCTACCGGACGCCGAACCGGTGTCAGTTCACCTCGTCGAGGGCCTTCAGGTTCACCCGGTGAGCGAGTTGTGGTCCTGGACCGGGGAGGGGTTGGGCCGTGGAGATGCGCCTGCCGGAGCCGGGTGACGCGCTCACGGGTGTGGAGATGTTCGCCGGGCTCGAGCCGGAGGTCCGGCAACGGGTCATCGCGGCGGCGGTCCCCCGGACGTACCGCAAGGGCCAGCTGCTGTTCGTGGAGAACGACCCCGGCGAGTCGCTGATCGTGCTGCGCCGGGGCGCGGTGGCGGTCTTCCGCACCGCGCCGACCGGCGAGCGCGCGGTGCTGTCGGTCATCCGCCCGCCCGACGTGCTGGGCGAGGTCTCCCTGCTCGACGCGTCCACCCGCTCGGCCTCGGCCGAGGCGATCGAGGACTGCGCGGCGCTCGCGCTGTCCCGGGGCGCGTTCATGGAGCTGGTGCACTCCAACCCGCGCATCCTCGACGCGGTGATGCGCTCGCTGGGCGGGCTGATCCGCCGGCTCACCGAGCAGAACGCCGACCACGTCTTCCTGGACCTGCCCGGCCGGGTGGCCAAGACCCTGGTGCGGCTGGCCGGCGAGAGCCAGGCCCCGATGATCACGATCGAGCTCAACCAGAGCCAGCTCGCCGAGATGGCCGGCGGCTCCCGGCAGAGCGTCAACCAGGCGATCGGGTCGTTCGCCAACCGCGGCTGGCTGCGCACGGAGGGCCGCCGGATCGTGGTCACCGACGTCGCGGCGCTGCGCCGCCGCGCCGGCATGAACGACCGCTGAGGCGTACGCGCCCAGCTCGCCTCACCGCCCCGCCAACCGCGCGGACAGGGGCCGGAGCGGTTGCTCCGGCCCCTGTCGTGGTGCGGGGTGTCAGGGCGTGGCGCTGCCCGGCCCGACCCAGTTGGTCGTGCTGCCCGGCCCGACCCACTCCGTGCCGTCCTTGCTGCCACCGCCGGACTGCTCGCTGACGATCCCCTGGGCCTGGAGCGTCGCCAGCGTGGCGGCGTCCACGTCGACGGAGTCCCCGGCGAGGTGGCTCACACCGTTGCTGTCGGTCCAGTCGCTCTGCAGCATCACGTACACCATCGGGCGTCCCCCTGTGGTCGTTGTTCGACAAATCAGCCGCCTGACTGTAGCCGCAGGACCGGCCGGTGGACTGTCCACAAGCCAACAGCCCGGTACCCGACAGCTGGGGCGGCGGCGATACTGGCACCGGGACGGCGCCGACCCCGGCGCCGGCGGGACCGCCAGTGGAGGGTGTCATCGCCACGCAGTGTGACCGCTGTGGACGCACGGCCGCCGCCGGCGACCGCTTCTGCGGCGGCTGCGGCAACGAGCTCGGCGCGGTGTGTCCGCACTGCCTGCGCCCGCTCGCCCGGGACGTGGCGTTCTGCACCTCCTGCGGCGCGCCCCGGCCGGGCGCCGACCGGCGGGCGGCGCCCCCGCAGGAGGACCGCCGCCGGGTCAGCGTGCTCTTCGTCGACCTGATCGACTTCACCCCGTACGTCGAACGGGCCGACCCGGAGCTGGTCCGCGGCATGCAGACGGGGTTCTTCTCGGCCGCCCGCCGGGTCGTCGGGCAGTACGGCGGCGTGGTGGAGAAGTACATCGGGGACGCGGTGATGGCCCTGTTCGGTGCGCCGGTGGCGACCGAGACCGACGCGCTGCGCTGCGTCCGGGCCGGCCTGGAGCTGCAACGGGTGCTGACCCGGTTCACCCCCACCGGCGCGGACGCGCTGCGCTTCCGGGTCGGCGTGGCCACCGGCGAGGCGCTGGTGGACGTGGCCGCCGCCCGCGACGGCGGTCAGGCGATCGTCGCCGGCGACGTGGTCAACACGGCCTCCCGGATGCAGTCCGTCGCGCCGCCCGGCGGGGTGCTGGTCTGCGGCACCACCTACGCGCTCACCCGGGACACCATCCGCTACTCCGAGCAGCCGCCGGTCATGCTGCGCGGGCGGTCCACGACGACCGAGGTGTGGCTGGCCCTCTCCCCCGTGCGCCGGCAGCCGACCGACCGGCAGCCGGACACGACGCCGCTCATCGACCGGGAACACGAGCTGGGGATGCTGGTCAACGCCCTGCACCGGTCGCTGCGCGACCGGCGCCCGCAGGTGGTGACC
This sequence comes from Micromonospora sp. NPDC047730, assembly GCF_043204765.1. NCBI lineage: Bacteria > Bacillati > Actinomycetota > Actinomycetes > Micromonosporales > Micromonosporaceae > Micromonospora > Micromonospora sp. NPDC047730. The sequence continues at coordinate 136,602 of NZ_JBIDCU010000005.1, forward strand.
GTCTTCGGCCGGGCCGGGCTCGGCAAGAGCCGGCTGGTGCGCGAGCTGTACCGGCACGTGGACCGGCTGGTCGACGAGCCGCTGACCTGGCGTACCGGGCGGTGCCCACCGTTCGGCGAGAACGTGACGTTCGCGGCGCTGGCCGACATCGTCAAGGCCGAGGCCGGCATCCTGGACACCGACCCCGCGTCGACGGCCGCCCAGCGGCTCGCCTCGGCCGTCGGCGAGCTGGTCGGCCCGGGTGAGCGGGAACGCCTCGTGGACGCGCTGCGACCGCTGGTCGGCCTGCCGGGCACCCCGCTGCCGGCCGAGGAGACCGAGTCGGCGTGGCGGCGCTTCCTGCTGGCGCTGGCCGCGCGCCGGCCGACCGTGCTGGTCTTCGAGGACCTGCACTGGGCCGACGACGCGATGCTGCGCTTCGTGGAGCTGCTCGGCGCCGCCGCCCGGGACGTGCCGCTGCTGCTGCTCTGCACCGCCCGGCCGGAGCTGGTCGACCGGGACCCGAGCTGGGCGGGGACGATCACGGGCTCGGTGACCATCACCCTGCCACCGCTGCGGGACACCGGCATCGCCTCGCTGTACGCCCACATGTTCGGCCAGGCGGCGTTCTCCGCCGACATGCTGACGCCGCTGGTGGAGGTGGCCGGCGGTAACCCGCTCTACGCCCACGAGTACGTGCGGATGCTCATCGAGCAGGGCGCGCTGCGCCAGTCCGGGCGGGGCTGGTCGCTGGAGAAGCACCTCGACCTGCCCATGCCGGAGAGCGTGCACGCCGTCATCGCCAACCGGATCGACCTGCTCGACACCAAGGAGCGCACGGTGCTGCTGGCCGCCGCCGTGGTGGGCGTGCAGTTTTGGCCGGGCGCGGTGGCCGCCGCCCTCGGGCAGCCCGTCGAGTCGGTGGAACGCGCGCTGCGCCGGCTGGAGCAGCGCGACTTCGTGCACGAGCAGGCCGCCTCGACCATGGCGGGGCAGCCGGAGTACCGGTTCCGGCACGTGCTGGTGCGCGACGTGTGCTATCAGCGGCTGCCCCGCACCGAACGGGTGGCGCGGCACGAGCGCACAGCGGAGTGGCTGGACACGCTGTCACACAGTCGGGACACCGACCTGGCGGAGGTGCTCGCCCACCACCGCTGGGCGGCGCACGAGATCGCCCGGACGCTGGGCATGGACACCGCCCGGTACGCCGGCACCGCCCGCGCCGCGCTGCACCGGGCGGCCCGGCGGGCGTACGCGCTGCACAGCCTCGACGTGGCGGCGAGCCACGCCGGCCGGGCGCTCGGGCTGGCCGACGAGTCCGACCCGGTCGGCCGCCTCCAGCTGGAGTTGCTCAGCACGGAGATCTCCTTCTACCGGGATGGCAACGCCTTCCTCTCCGGCGGCGGCCCCGAGCAGGTGCAGGCGCTCGCCGACCGGCTGCTGTCGCACGGCGACGACGCCTGCGCGGCGCGCGCCTGGACGCTGCTCGGCCAGGCCGCGTGGCTGCGCGCCGACCGGGCCGCCGCGCTGGCCTGCCTGGACCGTGCCGTCCAGCTCTTCGCCCCGCTGCCCGACAGCCCGCAGAAGGCGGACGCCTACGCCGAGCTGGGCCGGCTGCACATGCTCAACTACGAGCGGGACCCGGCGGTGGCCGCGGCCGACCGGGCGGCGGAGATCGGCGAGCGGCTGGGGCTGACCGAGACCCGCACCAACGCCCGGATCACCTCCGCCACCGCCCGCTACCAGGCGGGCGACCGGTCCGGCCTGGACGAGCTGCACGCGATCGTCGAGGTCAGCCGCGCCAGCCAGCTGATCGCCCTGCCCCGGGCCATCCAGAACCTCGCCTACGCCGTCCGGGAGGAGGGCGACTGGCTGCGGTCGGACGCCCTGCTCTCGTCGTCGCCGACGCGCAAGGCCAGCGGGCAGACGCTGACCACGATTTCTTCGGCGGAGGCCATGCAGGCCTGGTTCGAGGGCGACTTCGGCCGGCTGCTCACCGCGGCCGAGGCGTTCGTGGACACCCCCACGGGAAGCTGGGACATGCAGGTCCGGGGCCTGCGCTCCTGCCTGCTGGTCCTGCGGGGCGAGCCGGTGCCGCCGGCCCGGTCCCCGGCCGACCCCGCCGCCGACGACGTCGCTGCCGCGCTCGACGCCGCCCGGCGCAGCGGCTTCCACCGGCTGCACTGGACGATGCTGGCGATGGGCGCGCTCTGCCGGGCGTTGCAGGGGCGCCGCGACGAGGCGGCGGCGCTGATCGACGAGCTGGCCACCTCCTGGTCGGCGGTGCCCGCCCTGGCCAGCGGCGAGTGGATCGCGGCGGCCGCCTACGCGGCCAGCCTCGCCGGGCGGGACACGGCCGCCCGGGTGCGCGCGATGCTGGACCGGGTGGGCCACCGTACGCCCTGGTCGGAGGCGGCGCTGCGGACGGTGACCGGGGCGCTGGCCGCCGCGGACGGAGACCACCGGCGGGCCGCCGAGCTGCACCTGGCGGGCGCCGAGATCTACGCCGGCATCCCGGACGTGACCGACCGGATGCTGGCCCTCACCTTCGCGGCCGTGGAGCTGGAGCGGGCCGGCGAGCCGACGGCGGGCCGCCCGGAGCTGGCCGAGCTGCGCGCCTTCGCGCTGCGCAACGGCGCGCCCGGGCTGCTGGACCTGACCCGCCCACCGGCTGCCCCCGCCGATCCCGCCCTGGCCTGCTGACCCGCCGCCGCGCGGCGCGTGCGCGTCAGGCGGCGACCGGTTCCCGGGGGGTGGGGTCGGCCGGCTGGGTCTTCAGCTTCTGGGCGTACGTGTCGACGTACTCGCGGCCGGAGAGCTCCATCAGCTCGTACATGATCTCGTCGGTGACCGCGCGCTCGACGAACCGGTCACCGGTCATGCCCGCGTAGCGCGAGAAGTCGAGCGGCGCGCCGAACCGGATCCGCACCCGGGCGATCTTGGGGATCAGCTTGCCGGGCGGCTGGATCTCGTCGGCGTTGAGCATCGCCATCGGGATCACCGGGGCGCCGCTCTCCAGGGCCAACCGGGCCACCCCGGTCTTGCCGCGGTAGAGCCGCCCGTCGGGCGAGCGGGTGCCCTCGGGGTAGATGCCGGCGATGCCGCCGGCGCGCAGCACCTGCAGCTGGGTGTCCAGCGCCGCCCTGGCCGCCCGGCCGCCGGAGCGGTCGACGGGGATGGTGCCGGAGCCGACGAAGAACATCTTCGTCAGCCAGCCCTTGATGCCCTTGCCGGTGAAGTATTCGGCTTTGGCGATGAATGTCACTTTTCGCTTGACGATCAACGGCGTGAAGATCGAGTCGGAGAACGACAGGTGGTTGCTGGCGAGGATCACCGGACCCGTGTCGGGCACGTGGTGCAGCCCCTCGACCTGTGGGCGGAAGATCAGCCTCAGCCACGGGCCGAGGATGACGTACTTCATCAGCCAGTACAGCACCGGTGTCCTTCTTCCGGAGGGGTCGCGACACCCGCGCCGCCGGGGCGGACCGGGTCGCCGGGCGGGCCCGACGACCCACGCGGGCGCTCCCGGCGGGCAGGCGACGTCAGGGATGAGCCTACGAACCGGGAGCGGCACGCCACAACGCACTCCCGGAACCGGGTCCCGACGTGTCACGATTCAAGGCACGGCGCCCGGGGCGGTGCCGAGGGGGCTCAGGCGACCGCGCCGCGGGCGCGTGATGAGGAGGATGTCCGGTGTCAGCGGGTGGGGCCCGCCGGGGACGGCGGGACAACGGGCTCGACGCGAGCGAGTACGCCGTCGCCGGCGACGTGGATCCGCGCGTCGGCGAGCACCTGCTCGACGTCCTCGCCGCCGGCGGGATCGCGGCCTACCTCCAACCCTCGGCCGACCTGAACCCGGTCACCCGCACCACCACCGTCCCCGCCCGCCCCGTCGACCGGCTCTACGTCGACCGGTCGCACCTGACCACCGCGCGGGACTACCTGACCCAGCTCGCCGACGAGACGGCCACCGACCGGTCCCGCGACGCGGAGCCGGACATCGACGCCGAGTGGGCCCGGATCGTCGCCGGTTTCCACACCACCCCCGCGCCGGGCGACAACCCGTGGCCCGCCGCGGAGGACGTGGACGACCCGCCGGGGCCCGCCACGGGCCCGGTGACCCTCGCCGCGCCGGACGAGCCCGCGGGGCCGACCGCCACCGACGTGCGCCGGCTGCCGTACGCCGCGGACGTCTCGGGGATCTCCGTCGGCCGGGGCCGTCAGGACGAGCCCTCGCTGCTGGACGGGCTGGACACCTTCGGCGCGGACCTGCCCGACGACGAGGCGGACGACGAGCGCTACACCCCGCCGCCGCCCCCGCCCCTGCCGCGCTTCTCCAAGTACACGGTGGTCGGCGTCCTGGCGATCGTGGTCGGCTTCGTGCTGTTCCTGTTCCCGTCGATCTTCCCGGTGGCAGACCCCTCGGTCGTTAACCTGTTCGGCTTCACCGGCATCCTCGCCGGCTTCGTCGCGTTGATCTGGCGGCTGCGCCCCGGCGGCGACGAGGACCACGACCCGGACGACGGCGCGGTCGTCTGACCGCCCCAGCCGGGCGGGACTCGCGCCCGCATGCCGGGACGACCGCCGCCCACGCCACGGTCGTGACAGTGGTGTAACTTACTGTCAGCAGGAATACCGCTGTCCGTCACTTCCCTCACTGACTGCCCGGTTGTTCCTCCCTTGCGGCGGTCACTCCTCTGCGGATCGGAATGCCCGATATGCGACAGAGTTCCCTCGTGGTGGTCGCCAACCGCCTACCCATCGACGACGGCGCGGCCCCGGACGGCGCGTGCGAGTGGCGCCGCAGCCCCGGCGGCCTGGTCAGCGCCCTGCACCCCCTGCTGCGGCACACCCCGGCGACCTGGGTGGGCTGGGCCGGCGGCACGGGGCCGGCACCCGCCGTGCCCGACGTGGACGGCGTGCGGATGCACGCCGTGCCACTCAGCGGCGACGAGCTACGCGACCACTACGAGGGCTTCGCCAACGCCACCCTGTGGCCGCTCTACCACGACTCCGTGGAGCAACCGGAGCACCACCGGCGCTGGTGGGAGGCGTACCAGCGGGTCAACCAGCGGTTCGCCGAGTCGACCGCCCAGGTGGCCGAGCCCGGCGCGATGGTCTGGGTGCAGGACTACCACCTCCAGCTGGTGCCCGGCCTGCTCCGGGCGCTCCGGCCGGACCTGCGGATCGGCTTCTTCCTGCACGTGCCGTTCCCGCCGCCCGAGCTGTTCATGCAGCTCCCCCGCCGCGCCGAGCTGCTGCGCGGCATGCTCGGCGCCGACCTGGTCGGCTTCCAGCGGGCCCAGGCCGCGCACAACTTCGCCCAACTGGTGGCCAAGGTGCTCCAGGTCCCCGCCACCGACCGGCGGATCGCCGTCGACGACCGGGTGGTCCGGATCGGCGCGTTCCCCGTCTCCATCGACACCGTCGAGATGGCCGCGCTCGCCGCCCGGCCCGACGTGGCCGACCGGGCCCGCCGGCTGCGCCACGATCTCGGCAGCCCCGAGCAGGTGATCCTCAGCGTCGACCGGATGGACTACACCAAGGGCATCGAGCAGCGGCTCAAGGCGTACAGCGAGCTGCTCGCCGCCGGGCACGTCAAGGTGCGCGACACCGTGCTGGTGCAGGTGGCGGTGCCGAGCCGGGAACGGGTCGGGCAGTACCAGATCCTCCGCGAGCGGGTGGAACGCGAGGTCGGGCGGATCAACGGCGAGTTCGGCCGGGTCGGCGAGCCGGCGATCCACTACCTGACCCAGCCGTTCGACCGCGCCGAGCTGGCCGCCCTCTACCGGGTCGCCGACGTGATGGCGGTGACCCCGCTGCGGGACGGGATGAACCTCGTCGCCAAGGAGTACGTGGCCGCCCGGGTCGACGACGCGGGCGCCCTGCTGCTCAGCGAGTTCGCCGGCGCCGCCGCCGAGCTGCCGCAGGCGTACCTGGTCAACCCGCACGACCTAGAGGGGCTCAAGCAGGGGCTGCTCTCGGCGCTGCGGGCGAGCCCCGACGACGTCGGCGCGCGGATGCGGGCCATGCGGGCGCACCTGCACCGGCACGACATCCGGGCCTGGGCCCGCTCCTACCTCTCGGCGCTGGACGAGAGCGGCTCGCTGCTCACCCGGCTGGGCGCCGCCGACTGACGCCGTAGGCCGGGGCCGGGAGCCAGGGCCCGGAGTCAGGGCCGGCTGTCCGGGGCCGGGTCCTTCGCCAGCCAGTCCAGGATCGCGTCGACCGGCTCCCGCCACCGGGCGTCGAGCATCATGTCGTGCCCCATGCCGGGGAAGAGCAGCGGCGCCGAGCCGTACCGCCGGGCCGCCCGGGTCAGCGCCGCCGCCGGAACCACCCGGTCGTCCGGGCTGCCGAGCACCAGCACCGGCGGGTCGCCCACCGCGGGCTCCGCGTTCCGCCCGGTCAGCAGCTGCCACTGGGCCCGTCGGCTCGCCCGCCCCAGCCGGGCCGCGTACCGCCGGGCCTCGGCCTCGGGCAGTTCCCGGCTGAACAGCTGGCGGCGGTGCAGGCGCAGCGGCCCGCCGAACACCGCCGGCAGCGTGCCGAGCGGATTGCGGCGCAGCGCGGCGCCGAACGTCGCCCAGCCGCCGAGCACCGGCGCGACCAGCACGCCCGCCCGGGCCGGGTAGCGGGCCAGCGCGTGCGCGACCACCAGGGCCCCGGCGCCGTGCCCCACCAGCACCGCCTGGCGCGGCAGGCCCGCCGCCGCCTGCGCCACGTCGTGGGCGTACGCCCGCAGCGTCGCCTCCGGCGCCGGGCCGCTGCCGCCGTGCCCACGCAGGCTCAGCGCGTACGCCGGGAAGCCCCGGGACGCGGCGTGGCCCAGCCAGTGCTCGGCGAACGCCCACGCGCCGTGCCCGAAGCCCGGCACGAACAGCAGCGGCGGTCGCCCCTCCTCCAGCTCGGGGGCCACGCCGAGCACCTCACGCCGGACCGGGCGGACCGGGCGCGCCCACTCCCGCCCCCGCATGACCCGCACCTGCTGACTCACTGCTGCACTCATCGGCCACCCTCCAGGTCGTGCAGGGCGCGCTGGACGGCGCGCAGGTAGTCGGCGTGACCGACCTCGAACCAGTGCCGGCTGCTGTCCTTGACGGGGCCCGCGTAGCGCTCCCCCGCCTTCGCCGTCACCCTGGCGGCGAAGGCCGCCGCCCGGTCGGGACGGGTCAGGCGCATCCGCAGCAGCCGGGCGAAGAGCACCGTCTGCCAGTGCGACAGCGGGAAGACACCCGAGTCCGGCTGCACCAGCCCGGCGACGGCGAGCGTCGGATGGCCGGGGGCGAAGGCGTTGAGCCAGAGCCTGGGCCGGCCCGTCCCCGCGTCGTCGCCGAGCACCTTGGGGTCGAGGAACTCGAAGCGCGGCAGGTAGCCGGTGGCGAAGACGACCAGCTCCGGGTCGATCTCCCGGCCGTCGGACAGCTCCACGGCGTACGGGTGGAAGCGGGCGACGTCCGGCACCGGGGAGATCCCGCCGTGGCCCACGTAGTAGACGAGCTGGCTGTTGGCGATCGGGTGCGTCTCGTACACCCGGTGGTCGGGCTTCGGCAGGCCGAACCGGGTCAGGTCGCCCACGGTCAGCCGCAGCGTCCAGTGGTAGAGCCACTGCCGCACCCGCAGCGGCACCCGCAGCGCCAGCAGCGCGTCGTTGACCTGGTCCGCCGGGCGGCCGAGGACGTACTTCGGGGCGTACCAGTAGCCTCGGCGGGTGGAGTGCCAGCAGCGCGACGCCTGCTGGGCGGCCTCGACGGCGATGTCGCAGCCGGTGTTGCCGGCGCCGACCACGAGCACCCGCTTGCCGCGTAGCTGCGCCGGGTCCTTGTAGGACGAGGCGTGCACGACCTCGCCCCGGAACTCCTCCAACCCCTCGTAGCGGGGCAGCTTCGGCGACCAGTTGTGCCCGTTGGCGACCACCACCGCCGCGTAGCGGGAGGTGCGCTCCGGGCCGTAGCCGCCCGTGCTGCGGGTGGTCACGTCCCAGCGGTCGCCCTCGGCCGGCTCCACCCGGACGACCTCCGTGCCGAACCAGACGTGCGCCCGCAGGTCGAAGTGGTCGGCGTACCGCTCCAGATACGACAGGAGCTGGCTGTGGTGCGGGTAGTCGGGCCAGTCGTCGGGCATCGGGAAGTCGGGGAACTGGGTGAACGGCCGGGACGAGATCAGGTGTGTGCTCGCGTACACCGGGCTGCGGTCGTGCCGCCAGTTCCAGGCCCCGCCGACGCCGGTCTCCCGCTCGTAGCAGTCGACGCCGAACCCGTGTTCCTTCAGGTTCTTGACGGCGACGAGCCCGCTGGCCCCCGCGCCGATGACGCAGACGGTGTCGCCCCGGTCGGAGACCGGCCGGCCGTCGCGGGTCAGGGCGAGCGTGCTCGCCTCCGGGTCGGGCCGGCCGTGATCGGTGGAGGTGGACACCGGGATCTCCTTTTGTGCGGCACGAGGGCCGGGGTCGCGCAGCATCCTCTCCACAACGGAGCGGGATGTCCAGCCCCGGGGCGCGGACGCGGTCAGCCGGCCCCGGGCAGCAGCAGGTCGACGAGGACCGGGAAGTGGTCGCTGGCCCGGCGGGTCTGCGGGGTGTCGACCACGTCGTAGTCGACCACCGTGACGCGCGGGTCGACGAAGAGGGCGTCGATCCGCCGCCGGGGGCTCGCGCACGAGTAGGTGAGCCGGTCGGCCCGGTCCATCGCCACGGCGGCGTCGGTCAGCCCGCCCGCCACGGTGGCCCACGCCGGGCCGTCCGGCCCCTCGTTCAGGTCGGCCGCGGCGATCACCGGCGTGGTGGCGGCGTCGAGGTCGCGTTTGAACAGCGCGGCCTGCCCGGGCCGCTCGGCCGGGTCGGTGGACAGGTGCGAGCCGGCCACGGTGAACCGGGCGCCACCGGCGACCACGCACTCGGCGTACGCGGCGCCGCGCAGGTGCCGGCCGGGGGTGAGCGGGAAGCGTCGGCACCGGGTGTCCAGCACCCGCACCCGCAGGCTGGTCAGCAGCAGGTTGCCCAGCGCGGGCAGCCCGCCGGCGGCCACCACCAGGCCGAACGACTCGGCCAGCGCGGCCGACTTCTGCCGCCACCGGAACCGGCGCGGCCCCTCCTGCACGACCACCACGTCCGGCCGGGCGGCGCGGACCACCGCCGCCAGCGCGGCCGTGTCGTCCCGCTGACCGTGGATGTTGTACGACACGACGCGCAGCGGCACGCCCGGGCTCTGCGTCACGGCCCGCCTCAGATCCGGCGGGCCAGGTCGGCCGCGCCGATGACGCCGGCGGTGTTGCCCAGCTCGGCCGGGCGGATCTCGGCCACCGGAAGCCGGCTGCGCTGGGCGAGCGCGTCGGTGAACGACCGGCGGGTCGGGCCGAGCAGCAGGTCACCGGCGTCGATCACGCCGCCGCCGACGACGAGGACCTGCGGGTCGAGGATCTGCGCCATGTCGGCGAGGCTGGTGCCGAGCCAGCGCCCGACCTGCGCGAACGACTCGGTGGCGACCGGGTCGCCGCCCTGCGCCGCGGCGGTCACCATGCGCCCGGTGATCGCCTCGGCGTCGCCGCCGGACAGCTCCAGCAGGGCCACGGCGCGGTGCGGCTCCTGCCGGGCGGCCGCGCGGGCGAACCGCACCAGGGCGCTGCCGCTCGCGTACTGCTCGATGCAGCCGAGCCGGCCGCAGCCGCACTGGTGGCCGTCGGGCACGGTGAGCATGTGGCCCAGCTCGGCGGCGATGCCGTTGGCGCCGCGCAGCAGTTCCCCGCCGAGCACGATGCCGCCGCCGACGCCGGTGCCGATGGTGAACATGACCATCGAGTCGTCGGCGTCCCGGGCCGCGCCGTGGCGGAACTCCGCCCAGGCCGCGACGTTGGCGTCGTTCTCCACGATCACCGGCAGGCCGGTCGCGGCGCTGACGTAGTCCCGCAGCGGCTCGTCTCGCCAGGCGAGGTTCGGGGCGAACAGTACGGTGGAACGGCCGGCGTCGATCCAGCCTGCCGCGCCGATGCCGACCGCCTCGATCGACCGCCCGACGGCCAACTCGGTGACCAGTTCGATGATGACGTCCCGGGTCTTGGCGACGTCGTCGGCGGGGGTGTCCCGTCGGGCCTGCACGAGGACCGTGCCGGCGGCGTCCACGACACCACCGGCCACCTTCGTGCCACCGACGTCGACTCCGATGGTCAGCGTCACCGCTGCCACTCCCCTCTGCTGTGCTGCCCGCGCCCGCGCCGCCGGACGACCGGCGCGTGATCGGGATGTGCGATGGTCAGGCCGCGTCGCCTGGTGGGTGCTCGCCTGCGTCGCCGGGTGCCCGCGTCGCGGGCACCACGGGACGGTCGGCGGACGTCCGCACGGTCGCCGCGACGGCCGGCCCGGCGGCGTCGACGGGCGGTGCGGCGGCCGGGACGGCCACGTCCTCCGCCCGGGTGGCGGCGGACCAGACGTCCCGCTCCGCTGCCGGCTGAGAATCATGCCCGCTACGGGTGGCCTCGCGCCAGACGTGGTCGTCCGCGCCATCCGGTTCGGCGGTCGACGCCGCTGCGGCGGTCGGCTCGGCGGGGGGTTCCGGCGGGGCGAACGCGCGCAGCAGGCTGGCCACGCCGGCGGCCAGGTCGCCGGCGCCCGTGGCGAGGCGCTCGGCGAATTCCGGACTCGGATCGCGCAACGCGGCGATGCCCCGACAGACCGGGCAGACGCAGCATTCCGGCCCGCCGGTGGCGAAGCCGCCCCCGGGTCCCCCGGTCGACCCATCCGGGGCGGCGCTGTGACCGAGGACACCCGACACGATCCCACCGAGCGGACCCCACGGGCCCGTCCCGGAGCCGGACGTCGCGAGGCGCGCGCCGGCCAGCAGCGTGGCGACCAGCCGTTCCGCCTCTTCCCGGGCCGAACCCGGATCCGTTGCACCCATGGTCGGCTCCTCTACCCTGCCGCCGGACGCGTCACTGCGCCGCACCGCGTGCTTCTACCCGGCGCTTGAGCTGCTTCAACGCGGTATCCATGATCATTTTCTCCGCCTTGCGGCGGAACATGCCGAGCATCCCGACCGAGAGCTCGACCTCAAGGGTGTAGGTCACCGTCGTCGTGCCGTCCTGGTTCCCCACCAGGTCGTACGAGCCGCGCTGGGACTTCTGCATCTTCGAGGGCGCCACCAGGTGCCACTCGATCCGGGAGAGGTCCTCGGCGTACTCGTAGGCCAGCACGTACTCGTCGGCCATCACCCCGGCGTCGATGACGAACCGGACCTGGCTGGCGTAGCCGTCCTCGTACTCCTCGATCACCTCCGCCCGCCGCACCGCTTCGGTCCACTCGGGGTAGCTCGGGAAGTCGCAGACGACCGCCGCCACCCGTTCCGGTGGCGCGCCGACGACGATCGACTGGGTGGAGGAGTCCGCCATGGGGGGAGGCTACCCGGCGCCGGGCGCGCGTACGCCGCGCCGCCCCCCGCCCGCACCGGGGGCGTGTCCCGCGCGGACGCGGGGAGCACCGGGGCTACCTGCCTATTCTGCCCGCCCGCCGAGGCGGGTAGGTTTCGACAGAGCCGCCCCGTGGTGGTGGCCGGCACGGCCAGTGAGCACGAGGAGTGCAGGTGCGCGAGTTCTCCGTCCCGCCGATCGTCACCGTCGGCGACGCGGCCAACCTCACCGATCCGGTCTGGGACAACGCCGAGGTCGCCCCGGACGCGGTCCAGTTCGTCCGCCCGAGCGGGGCGGCGGACGGCGGGACGGCCTGGGCCGACGTCACCTGCCGGCAGTTCCGCGACGAGGTCGTCGCGGCGGCCCGGGGCCTGGTCGCCGCCGGCGTCCGGCCCGGCGAAAGGGTCGGCCTGATGAGCCGCACCCGCTACGAGTGGACCCTGCTGGACTACGCGATCTGGGCGGCCGGCGCGGTCACCGTGCCGATCTACGAGACCTCCAGCGCCGAGCAGGCCGCGTGGATCCTCGCCGACTCCGGCGCGGTGGCCTGCGTGGTGGAGAGCAACGCCCACGCCACCCTGGTCGCGGGCCTGCGGGACCGGCTGCCCGAGCTGCGGCACGTCTGGCAGATCGACCTCGGCGCGGTGGATGACCTGGTCCGTTCCGGCGCGTCGGTCGACCCGGCCGAGATCGACCGGCGGCGCGCCGCCGTGCGCGCCGACGACCTCGCCACCGTCATCTACACCAGCGGCACCACCGGCCGCCCCAAGGGCTGCGTCCTCACCCACCGGAACATGTACGCCGACATCGCCAACGCGGTGCCGGTGCTGCCGAACCTCTTCCGGCCCGGCGCGTCGACCCTGCTCTTCCTCCCGCTGGCGCACGCCTTCGCCCGGCTGATCCAGATCGGCGTGGTCCAGGCGCGGGCCACCATGCGGCACTGCGCGGACACCAGGAACCTGGTCGCCGAGCTGCAGGACTTCCGCCCCACCTTCGTGCTCTCGGTGCCCCGGGTGTTCGAGAAGGTCTACAACGGGGCCAAGCAGAAGGCCGAGGCGGACGGCAAGGGCAGGATCTTCGCCCGTGCCGAGCAGGTCGCCATCGCGTACAGCGAGGCCCTGGAGACCGCCGGCGGCCCCGGCCTGGCGCTGCGCGTGCAGCACGCGCTCTTCGACCGGCTGGTCTACCGCAAGCTGCGGGCGGCGCTCGGCGGCCGGTGCCGCGACGCCATCTCCGGCGGCGCCCCGCTCGGCGCCCGGCTGGGCCACTTCTTCCGCGGCATCGGCGTCAGCGTCTGCGAGGGGTACGGCCTGACCGAGACCTCCCCCGCCGCCGCCGCGAACCTGCCCGACGCCACCCGGATCGGCTCGGTCGGCCGGCCGCTGCCGGGCGTGACGATCCGGATCGACGACGACGGGGAGATCCTGATCTCCGGCGACCTGGTCTTCCGCGGCTACTGGGGCAACGAGGAGGCGACCGCCGAGGTGCTCAGCCCGGACGGCTGGTTCCGCACCGGCGACCTGGGCCACCTCGACGCCGACGGCTTCCTGAGCATCACCGGCCGGAAGAAGGAGATCATCGTGACGGCCGGCGGCAAGAACGTCGCCCCGGCCGTGCTGGAGGACCAGGTGCGGGCGCACCCGCTGGTCAGCCAGTGCCTGGTCGTCGGCGACCGGCAGCCGTTCATCGCCGCGCTGGTCACCCTCGACGAGGAGGCGCTGCCGCGGTGGCTGTCCGCCGCGGGGCTGCCGGCGGACACCCCGGTCGAGAAGCTACGCGAGCACGAGGGGCTGCGGGCGGAGATCCAGAGCGCGATCGACACCGCCAACCAGGCGGTCTCCAAGGCCGAGGCGATCAAGGTGTTCCGGATCCTGCCCCGCGACTTCACCGAGGCGACCGGCGAGCTGACGCCGTCGCTGAAGGTCAAGCGCCAGGTCGTGCACAAGTCGTACGCGGCGGAGATCGCCGACATCTACCGGCGCTGACTACCATCCGTCACGTGCCCGCCTCGACGCCCACCCGGCCCCAGCCGCATCCCCTCGCCGCCGCGGCGCGCGTGGTCATGCTGGCGCTCGTCGCCGTCCTGACCGTGTTCGCCACGCGCGACGTCACCCAGCTCTGGTGGGTGGCGCTGCTCGCCGCCGCCGGGCTGCCCGCGCTGCTGGCGCCCGAGCACCGGCTGGTCGGCCCGCTCAGCCGGGTGGCCGAGGTGGTGGTGCTGGGGCTGGCCGCGAGCCAGGTCGCCGCCGTCGCGACCATCGGGGGGGACGTCGGCGGGCTGGGCGCCTCCGCGGTGCTGCCCTACCTGGCGGTCCCGGTGACCGTCACCGCGCTGCGCCGCCGGTTCGCCGAGGGCGCCGCCCTGCTGGCGGTCACCGCGGCGACCCTGCTGGTGGCCGGCGCGCTCACCGGGGTCGACGGCGGCCGGCAGATCGGCCAGCTCGGCTACCTCGCGGTCTGCGCCCAGTGGCTGATCCTGGCCGGGCTCGGCCTCTACGCGGCCGGCACCCTGCACCGGCTGATGCAGGTCCGCAACGATGGCAAACCCCAGCCGTACGCCGAGGCGACCCGGCTGCTCACCCAGCTGCGCACGGTGGCGCGGCAGCTGCCCGGGGCCACCCTCGACCCGGGCGGCATCTCCGAGCACCTGCTCGAGGAGCTGCGCGCGGTGGCGCGGGCGGACCGGGCGGCGGTGCTGTCGGCCAGCGGCGGCGGCCGGCTCGTGGTGCTTGCCCAGGTGGGCGTGGACCGGGTGGACTGGGAGACGACGCTGGACGCGGATTCGGCGATCGCCGACGCGTGGGCCAGCCAGCAGCCGCACACCGCCGCCCGCTCGCAGGCCCGGTCGCACCGGGGCGGCGAGGTCTCCGCGCTGATCGTGCCGCTGGTGGCCGGGGTGCGCACGGTCGGCCTGGTGGTGCTGGAGGCGGACGCGGCGCAGGCGTACCCGGCCGGGGTGGTGTCCCGGGTGACCGGGCTGACCCGCCCGGCCGCGCTCCGGCTGGAGGCGGCGCTGCTCTTCGACGAGGTCCGCTCGCTGGCCACCAACGAGGAGCGGCAGCGGCTGGCCCGGGAGATCCACGACGGGGTGGCACAGGAACTGGTGATGGTCGGCTACGGCATCGACAACGCCCTCGCCACCGTGCACGACGACACCGAGGAGACCGCCGAGAGCCTGCGCGCGCTGCGCCACGAGGTGACCCGGGTGATCACCGAGCTGCGGCTGAGCCTGTTCGAGCTGCGCAGCGAGGTCGACCGGCACGGCGGGCTGGCCGCCGCGATCGCCGAGTACGCCCGCACCGTCGGCGCCTCCGGCGGACTGCGGGTCCACCTGTCCCTGGACGAGTCCACCGCCCGGCTGCCGGCCGCCACCGAGGCCGAGTTGCTGCGCATCGCCCAGGAGGCGGTCACCAACGCGCGCAAGCACGCCGGAGCCGCGAATCTGTGGGTCACCTGCGAGGTCGACCCCCCGTACGCCCAGATCGAAGTGTCGGATGACGGTCAGGGGATTGCTGACCAGCGCTCGGACGGGCACTACGGTCTTGCGATCATGGCCGAGAGGGCGGAACGTATCCGGGGCCGGTTGGAGATCAGGCCGCGGCAACCGAGCGGCACGACCGTCGCGGTGGTGCTCGGCTCGTCGCCCCGGCGCGATAACGTGCGCGGTAGCGTAGCGGCAGCAGAAGGGGAGTAACCCGAGGATGACCACAAGTCCGACACCGGCGACCCGTACCAAGGTCCTCCTTGTCGACGATCACGACCTGATCCGCAAGGGCCTGCGGCACGCGTTCGAGCGTGACCGGCAGTTCGAGGTCGTCGGCGAGGCCGCCACGGCGGCGGAGGGCGTACGCCAGGCCGGTGCGCTGCAGCCGGATGTGGTGATCATGGACCTGCGGCTGCCCGACGGCAGCGGCCTGGAGGCCACCCGGGCGCTGCGCAAGTCGAGCGCCTCGATGGGCATCGTCGTGCTCACCATGTACGCCGGCGACGACCAGCTCTTCGGCGCCCTGGAGGCCGGGGCGAGCGCCTTCGTGCCCAAGACCGCGCCGGCCGACGAGGTCGTCGCCGCCGCCCGGCACGCCGCCTCCTCCCCCAGCGCCTTCACCGCCGCCGACCTGGCCGAGGCGATGAAGCGCCGGCTGGCCCCGTCCGGGCCGCAGTTGTCCCCCCGCGAGGGCCAGGTGCTGCGGCTGCTCGCCGACGGGATGAGCGTGGCGGGCATCGCCAAGCAGCTCTTCGTCAGCGAGTCCACCGCCAAGACCCACATCTCGAAGCTCTACGAGAAGCTGGGCGCGGCCAACCGGGCGCAGGCGCTGATGACCGCGCTGCGGCTGGGCCTGCTCGAGGCTCCGGACGCCCCGAAGTTCTGAACGGTTCCCTCCGGGGAGCCCGGTGACGCACCACCGACAGGCCCGCGCCCGCCGGCGCGGGCCTGTCGGCGCATCGACCGACGTCGTCACCTTGCGGGGCGGCGCGCTATGGTCTCCCCGCCGGGCAACCGGCAGAATACCGGCGCGGGCAACGGCGTCCGCACCGCCGACACGAGGGGTGAGCGCATGCAGCGGCCGGACTGGGCACCCGACGAGATCGACATCGAGCGCCCCAGCGTGGCCCGCATGTACGACTACTACCTCGGCGGCTCGCACAACTTCGCGGTGGACCGGGCGGCGGCCCAGGCGATGGTGGCCGCCGTGCCGGAGGCGCCGCTGATGGCGCAGGCCAACCGGGCCTTTCTGCGCCGGGCGGTGCAGTTCCTCCTCGACGCCGGCGTCCGGCAGTTCCTGGACATCGGCTCGGGCATCCCCACCGTCGGCAACGTGCACGAGATCGCCCAGCGCGAGGCCCCCGACGCCCGGGTCGTCTACGTCGACGTAGACCCGGTGGCGGTGGCCCACAGCCGGGAGATCCTCGACGGCAACGACCGCGCCGCGGTGGTGCAGGAGGACCTGCGTCATGCCGAGCGCATCGTCGCCCACCCCGAGGTCCGCCGGCTGCTCGACTTCGACCGGCCGATCGCGGTGATGATCGTGGCGGTGCTGCACTTCGTCTCCGACGACGACCGGCCGGCCGAGCTGCTGCGGACGCTGCGCCAGGCGCTGGCGCCGGGCAGCTACCTGGTGCTCTCGCAGGCCAGCGCCGACGGCCGCGGCGACGAGGAGCGGGCCGACGCCGAGCGCGTCTACCGGCGCACCGACAATCCTCTGTGGATCCGCGGCCGGGGCGAGCTGACCGCGTTCTTCGACGGCTTCGAGCTGGTCGAGCCCGGCGTGGTCTGGGTGCCGCAGTGGCGCCCGGAGTCCGCCGACAGCGCCGAGGACGCCGAGCGGGCGGCCTTCATCGGCGGCGTCGGGCGGCTCGATGGGTGAGCCGCCGGGGGCCGCGGCCCTCGCCGTGCCGCCCGGGACGACCGTGCGGCACCCGTCGCGCCCGGGAGCGTTCGCCCGGGCGTGGGCCAAGGCCGTCTCCGGCACCAGTTACCTGCCGATGACCCAGGCACAGCTGGAGGCGCTGCTGCAACGCCTCACCGACCAGCTCGCGGCGGCACTGCTGTCCGACCCGTTCGACCTGCGGGTCGGGCACCGCGTCGGCACGGAACTGGTGGCCGCGCACATCGCGTCGCCCGAGGCGCTGGGGCGTACGGTCGAGGTCGTCCAGCTCCGGCTGGCCCGCGACCTCGGGCTGGTCGGCGAGGAGGTCGGGGACCGGCTGGCCCGGCTGCTGGCCGCGGTGTCCATCGGGTACTCCCGGGCGTTGCGGGACCGGACGCTGGACGAGCAGGAGTCGATCCGGCGGGCCGCGATGACCGCCCGGGCGCAGGCGGAGCGGGCGCTGCGCGCCAGCGAAGCCCGCTTCCGCCACCAGGCGACCCATGATCCGCTGACCGACCTGCCCAACCGCGCGCTGTTCACCGAGCGCCTGAGCGCCGCGATCGACTCCCCCGGCCAGGGCGGGGAGCGCGTCGGGGTCTGCTTCCTGGACCTGGACCGGTTCAAGGTGGTCAACGACTCGCACGGGCACCAGGTCGGCGACGGGCTGCTGGCCACCGTTGCCGACCGGCTCCGCCGGGCCGTCGACGGGCACCTGGTGGCCCGGCTCGGCGGCGACGAGTTCGTCGTCCTGGTCGAGCGCACCACCGGCACCGGCGACGTCGTCGCCGTGGCGGAGGCGGCGCTGGCCGCGGTGCGGGAGCCGGTGCTGGTGGACGGGCACGAGCTGTGCGTGTCGGCGAGCATCGGCATCGTGGAGCGGCAGGTCGCCGGCACCTCCCCCGGTGACCTCATGCGGGCGGCCGACAGCACCCTGCACTGGGCGAAGGCCGCCGGCGGCGCCCGCTGGGCGCTCTACGACGCCGACCGCGACCGCCGGGAGCTGGCCCGGTACGCGCTCTCCGCGGCCATCCCGGCCGCCCTGGAGCGGGGCGAGTTCTACCTCGACTACCAGCCGCTGACCTCGCTGCGCGACGGCCGGGTGGTCGGCGTGGAGGCGCTGGTGCGCTGGCGTCACCCGGAGCTGGGCGTCCTGCGACCGGACAGCTTCATCGGCCTGGCCGAGGAGACGGGGCTCATCGTCCCGCTCGGCGGGTGGGTGCTGGCCGAGGCCTGCCGGCAGGCGGGTAGCTGGTCCGCCGGAGTCGCGACGGCGCCGTTCGTCAGCGTCAACCTCGCGGTACGGCAGGTCCGCCGCCCCGGCCTGGTCCAGGAGGTCCGCGGACTGCTGCGGCGCACCGGCCTGCCGCCGGAGCGGCTTCAGCTGGAGATCACCGAGAGCACCATGATGAGCACCGCCGAGGAGCCCGTCCGGGCGCTGCGGGTGCTGGCCGACCTCGGCGTCCGGATCGCCATCGACGACTTCGGCACCGGCTACTGCAACCTGGCGTACCTGCGGGACCTGCCGGTGACCGAGCTGAAGGTGGCCGGCCAGTTCGTGGCCGGGCTGCGCGCGCCGGAGAGCCGGGCCGACGAGCGGATCCTCGCCTCGCTCGTGTCCCTGGCACACGCGCTGGACCTGACCGTCACCGCCGAGGGCGTGGAGACCGCCGGGCAGGCGGAGCGGCTGCGGGCGATCGGCTGCGACGCCGCGCAGGGCTGGCACTTCGGCCGCCCGGACTCGGCCGAGCGCCTCCTCGAACGCCTCCGCTGACCGCCGGCCACCCCACCGGCGACGCCCCTTCCGGCCGCTGTCGACCTGCCCCACCGGGCGGGGCACCCGGGCAGCGCACCGCACCCACCCCGACCCCTGTCGCCCTGCTCGACCGCGTGCGGCAGGGGGCACCGTCCTGGCCGCTGTCGACCTGCCCCACCGGGCGGGGCACCCGGCAGGGTTCCGTTCCATCACTGTCGACCTGCCCCACGGGGTGGGGCAGCAGAGGGGGGCAGGGCGCCCGTAGGCGTGCGACGGTGGCACCGACCGGTCCTGGGACGGGACGGCGAAACCCTTGGTCTCACAGACGGGGCAGCTCGACAGCGTGCAGCCGGGCACACCCGGCGCCCCGCCAGGCGGGCACCATACCGGCCAGCAGACGGCACCAGCCGGCCAGTAGACGGCACCAGCCGGGCTGACGCACGCCCGGTCGAGAGGGCGTCAGCCGGCCAGCAGGGCGGCCATCCGCCGCGCCTGGGTCTCCCAGCGCCACTCCCGCTCCACCCATGCGCGACCGGCCGCGCCGAACTGGCGGGCCAGGTCCCGGTCGGCGAGCAGCGTGGCCACCCGGTCGGCGAGCTGGGCGACGTCCCGGCCGCGCACCACGAACCCGGTCTCGCCCTCGCGTACGGCGTCCGGCGCGCCGCCGGAGTCGCCGGCCACCACCGGCAGGCCGGTCGCGGAGGCCTCCAGGTAGACGATCCCGAGCCCCTCGACGTCCAGCCCCCGGTTGCGGGTGCGGCACGGCATCGCGTAGACGTCGCCGGCGGCGTAGTGGGCGGGCAGTTCGGCGGACGGCACCGAGCCGGTGAATACCACGTCCCGCTCGACCCCCGCCTGGCGTGCCAGCTTCTCCAGCGTGGCCCGGTAGGGCCCGCCGCCGACCACCAGCAGCGCGGCGTCCGGTACCCGCCGGCGGATCTCGGGCATCGCCCGGATCAGCACGTCCTGGCCCTTGCGCGGCACCAGCCGGGAGACGCAGACCACCACCGGGCGGTCGGCCAGGCCGAGCCGACGCCGCACCGGTTCGCCGTCGATGGAAGGGTGGTAGGTGTCCACGTCCACCCCGGGCGCGAGCCGGTGCAGCTCGGTCACCCCGTGCAGCGCCCGCTCCAGCCGCACCCTGGTGTACTCGCCCAGGTAGGTGGTCACGTCCACGCCGCGACCGATCCGGCGCAGCGCGGCCCGGGCACCCGGCAGCGCGGCCCAGCCGACCTCGTGGCCGTGGGTCTGCGCCACCGCCCGGCGGATGCCCGCCCGGCGCCGCAGGCCGGCGGCGAGCAGCCCGAGGGGGGCCGCCGCGCCGAACCACACGGTGTCGCAGTCGTACGCCCGGGCCAGCCGGGCGGCCCGGCGGGCCACCAGCGGGGTGGGCAGCAGCACGCCGGTGCGCTCCCGGACCACCTCGAAGGGCTGGTCGGCGTCGAACTTCTCCGCGCCGCGCCAGGTCGAGGCGTAGACGACCACCGAGCCGGCGGGCTGGCGCACCGCGAGGTTGTGCACGAAGGACTGGATGCCGCCCGGGCGGGGCGGGAAGTCGTTGGTGATCAGCAGCGTACGGCTCATCGGCCGGCCTCCCTGGCGTGGGCGCGGGCGGCGGCCATCCGCTCGACGGTGGACGGGTGCGTGGCGGAGTAGAGGTATTCCCAGCGCGGCGGATCGGGGTCGGCCAGGTTGATCCCGGCGAGCCGGCGCTGCATCGCCTCGAAGGCGGCCGGGTCGCCGGTCAGGGCCAGCGCGTGCGCGTCGGCGCGTGCCTCCACCCGCCGCGACATCAGCGCCTGCACCGGGGTGGCGACCAGCCCGGCGACCGTCACCAGGGCGATCAGCAGGGGGAAGGCGCGCGGTTGGGCGACCGAGTCGACGCCGGCCAGCCGCAGCAGCGGGCCGGAGGACCCGATCAGGTAGAGCGCGACCACCGCGGCGGCGGCGCCCAGCGCCCCGGTCAGCGTGCCGACCGCCACGTCGCGGTCCTTGGCGTGCCCCAGCTCGTGCGCCACGACGGCGGTCACCTCGGCCGGCGTCGCCTCGCGCAGCAGCGTGTCGTAGACGACCACCCGCCGGGTCGGCCCGAGGCCCGAGACGTACGCGTTCACCGCCCGGGTGCGCCGTGAGGCGTCGGCGACCAGCACGTCGCGCACGGGGACGCCGTCGCGGGCCGCCATCGTCATCAGCTCGGTGCGCAACGGGCCCTGCTCCATCGGTGTGAACCTGTTGAACACCGGTTCCACCAGCACCGGCAGCACGAAGGAGAGCAGCGCCACCAGGGTCGCCGCGCCGGCCGCGCCGAACGCCCACCACCAGCGCGGCGACAGCCGGATGACGGTGTAGAAGCCGAGCAGCGCCACCGCGCCGATGACGGCGCTGACCGCGTACGACTTGAGCAGGTCGACGGTCCAGCCGCTCCAGCCGTTGGTGGCGAGCCCGTAGCGGGTGAGCACGCTCTGGCGCCAGGCGGCGAACGGGAGGGTGACCAGGTCGGCGACGAGCACCACGGCGAGCCCGCCGAGCACGGCCTGGGCGATCCAGTGGCCGCCGAAGGGACGGCCGGCCAACTCGACCAGCCGGCTGCCCAGCGGGGTGAGGCCGAACGCCAGGGCGACCAGCAGGCCGACGGCCAACGCGGCCCAGCCGGCGGGGCGCAGCGCGGAGCGGAACTCCCGGCTGCGGGCGACCTGGTCGGCGGGGAGGTCACCCAGCGCGGCCAACTGGTCGGCCCGCGGCGCGGGCGGGCGCTGCCACGGGATCAGCACCGCGGCGGTCACCACCAGGGCCACGGTCAGGCCGACCAGGGTCAGCACCGCCCAGCCGCGCGGGCTCACCGGGGCCCACCCGGCACCGCGCGGCGGCCCGCCGGCGGCACTGCCCGCGACCGTCGAAAGCCCGCGGCGCCGCCGATCGCGGCGGGGCTGCCGCCACCGCGCCGTACCCGCGTCATGCGCCGCCTCCTCCCGCCGTGAGCGCCCATCCTATTGCCCGCGTCGGCGGCGTTTGCCCCGACCGGACCCGCACCCCGCCGCCGGCTGCCCTCTCTGGCGGCTCGCCGAGGTCGGGCGTGGCCGTCGCAGCCCCGGCGTCGGCCGCCGTCGTGCCCCGCCGACGCCATCGCACACCACCATGACGCCACATGATGCCAAAACCTGTCTTGCGATGACGCCACGATGATGTCATAGTGGCGTCATGGACCTGACGTCGTATGTCGACAACCTCCGGCAGGAGCTGGCCGGCGTCGCCGAACTCGGCGGCGAGGAGGCCCGGGCGCTGGCCGAGCGACTGGCCGGGCCGCTCGAGTCGGCGCTCCGGCTGGCGCTGCTGGACGCGCTGACCGCCGCGGCGGCGGAGATCACCCGCGACCTGGCACCCGGTTCGGTCGAGCTGCGCCTGCGCGGGCGCGAGCCGAGCTTCGTCGTGACGCCACCGCCGACCGGCCCGGAGTTCCAGGGCGAGCCCGAGGCTCCCGAGCCGGCCACCCCGCCACCGGCGGACACCGAGGAGGGCGCCACCTCGCGGATCAGCTTCCGCCTCTCGGAGCACCTCAAGAACCGCATCGAGGAGGCGGCCGCCCGCGACGGCCTCTCCGTCAACGCCTGGCTCGTCCGGGCGGCGACGGCCGCCGTGGCGCCGACCGGGGCGGCGGGCCGGCACGCGCCGCGACGCGCCCCCCGGGGCGGGGAGCGCTACACCGGCTGGGCTCGCTGAGCGCCCGCCCGGTTCGCGTCACCACCTCCGACCATCCGTCCCGTTCCCGGGACATCCACTCCGTCCAGAAGGGACCGTCATGCCCACATTCGACACCCCGGCGCCGATCTCGGCCACCGTCGACATGGTCGTCGGTGACGCTCGGATCACCGCGACCGACCGCACGGACACGGTCGTCGACGTCCGGCCGAGCAACGCCGCCGCCGACGCCGACGTCCGGGCCGCCGAACAGACCCGAGTGGAGTACGCCGACGGCCGGCTCCTGGTCAGAGCGCCCCGGCAGCGCGGATTCGGCCTGGTCGGCAAGCCCGGCTCGATCGACGTGACGATCACGCTGCCCGCCGGCTCACACCTGCACGGCAATGCCTCGGCGGGGGCGTTCCACGGCACCGGTCGGCTCGGCAACTGCCGGATCCGGATCGCGGCCGGCGACATCGAGCTGGACCGCACGGCCGACGCCGATCTCGACACCTCCGCCGGCGGCGTCCGCGTGGAGCACGTCGCGGGCCAGGCCCGGATCAGCACCGGGTCCGGCCGGATCCGGGTGCAGGAGGTCGAGGGTGACGCGGTGGTCAAGAACTCCAACGGCGAGAGCTGGCTGGGCACCGTCACCGGCGAGGCGCGCGTGAAGGCGGCCAACGGCGACATCGCCGTCGACCGCGCGCACGCCTCGGTCACCGCCACCACCGCCAACGGCGACGTCCGGATCGGCGAGGTCTCGGCGGGCACGGTGTCGGTCAGGACCGCGAGCGGCGGGCTCGACATCGGCGTGCGCTCCGGCACCGCCGCCCTGCTCGACCTGCACACCCAGTTCGGCCGGGTGGACAACCAACTCGAGGCGTACGAACCGCCTGGCGAGCCGGAGAGCGCCGTGCGCGTGACCGCCCGGACCTCCTTCGGCGACATCGTGATCCACCGCCGCTGATCCCCCACGCCACCACTTCCCAGCCGGCTCGGCGGCCGGCCCAGCCCCCGACCGGCCCGACGGCCGGCGTGGAAGGAGAAGACGTGCGACCCCACTCGACCCCGGCGGCCATCACGGTCGCCGGCCTCCGGAAGTCCTTCGGCGACCACGTGGTGCTCGACGGGATCGACCTCACCGTCGCCGCAGGGACGATCTTCGCGCTGCTCGGCCCCAACGGCGCCGGCAAGACCACCACCGTGCAGATCCTGTCCACCCTGATCGGCGCCGACTCCGGCGAGGCGCGGGTCGCCGGTCACGACGTCGCCCGGGAGCCCGACGCGGTACGCGCCGCGATCGGCGTGACCGGCCAGTTCTCCGCCGTCGACGGCCTGCTCACCGGCGAGGAGAACCTGCGGCTCATGGCCGACCTGCACCACCTGTCCCGAGCCGAGGGGCGGCAGCGCGCGCGGAGCCTGCTCAGGATGTTCGACCTGGTCGAGGCGGCCGGCAAGCCCGCCGCCAGCTACTCCGGCGGAATGCGCCGGCGGCTCGACCTGGCGATGGGGCTGGTGGGCCGCCCCCGCGTGGTGTTCCTCGACGAGCCGACCACCGGGCTCGACCCGCGCAGCCGGCAGGCCATGTGGCAGATCGTACGGGACCTGGTGGCGGACGGCGTCACCATCTTCCTCACCACCCAGTACCTGGAGGAGGCGGACCAGCTCGCCGACCGGATCGCCGTGCTCGACCACGGCCGGCTGGTGGCGGAGGGCAGCGCGGCGGAACTCAAGCGGCTCGTCCCCGGCGGGCACGTCAGCCTGCGCTTCGCCGACCGGGCCGGGTTCGACTCGGCCGTGGTCGCTCTCGGCGACTCGTCCCGCGACGCCGCCGAACTCACCCTGCACGTGCCCAGCGACGGCGGTGTCCGGTCGCTGCGGAACCTGCTCGATTTGCTGGACCGCCGGTCGATCGCCGTGGAGTCGCTGTCGGTGCACACGCCCGATCTCGACGACGTCTTCCTGGCCCTCACCGGCCAGCCCGAGAAGGTGGGAACCCCCCGATGAGCACCCTGACCTACGCCGTACGCGACTCCGGCACGATGCTGCGCCGCAACCTGCGACGCGGGCTGCGCTACCCGTCGATGACGGTGCTGCTCGCCGGCATGCCCATCCTGCTCCTGCTGCTGTTCGTCTACGTCTTCGGCGCGACCCTCGGCGCCGGGCTGGGCGGCGGTTCGGGCGACCGGGGCGACTACGTCGACTACGTCACCCCGGGGATCCTGCTGATAACCACCGGCCTGGCGGCCACCGGGACGGCGGTGTCGGTCGCCATGGACATGACCGAGGGCATCATCGCCCGGTTCCGGACCATGGCGATCGCCCGGGTGTCGGTGCTGACCGGCCACGTCCTGGCCAGCATGGTGCAGACCATGCTCAGCCTGGCGGTGGTCACCGGCGTCGCGCTGCTCATCGGGTTCCGGCCCAGCACGGGTGTCACGGCCTGGATCGCGGCGGTCGGGGTGCTGGCCATGACCACCTTCGCGTTCACCTGGCTCTCGGTCGCGATGGGTCTGGTCTCCAAGAGCGTCGAGACGGCGAGCAACCTCCCCATGCCGCTGACCTACCTGCCCTTCATCGGCAGCGGATTCGTGCCCACCGACTCGATGCCGGACGGGCTGCGGCAGTTCGCCGAGCACCAACCCTTCACCCCCATCATCGAGGCCCTGCGCGGGCTGTTGACCGGCGGGCCGGTGGGGACGAACGCCGCTCTCGCGGCGGCCTGGTGCGCCGCCATCGCGCTGGTCGGCTATCTCTGGGCGAAGAAGCTGTTCAACCGGGACCCGTCCCGCTGACCCGCACCGACCACGGGTGCCCGGCCGACCGGACGGGGCACCCGTGGTCGCGGTCGCGGATCGGAGTCCCGGCGCGGAACTCCGACCGTGGAGGCCAGCAACGCCGGCCGTGCGGCGCCCGCGGCCGGCCCGGTCACGCGACCTGGTGCCGTCCGGCGGGCCGGCGGGCCGCCCGGGGTGCGGACAGCACCTCCACCTCGAACCCGGCCCGGGCGAACACCTCGACCGCCCGGGCCTCGGCGCCGCCCAGCCCGGCGGCCGGGGACGAATCGTCGAACAGGGCGGTGACCAGGCAGTCGGAGCAGCCGCTCCCCCGGATCCCGCACCCCGCACAGTCGATGAGCATCACGCCTCCTGGTGCGCTGCGGCGACCGGGCGCGGCGTCACCGTCGTCACCCGAACACCGTCGGTCACCACGACGCTAGGCGCGGGGTACGACAGAAAGGGACAACGGGGTCGCGGACGGCCGGAATGCGATCAAGCACCCCGATCAGGACCGGGCGAGCCGGCGCAGCAGCGAGTCGGCCCCGAGCGGGTACGCGCCGTGCCGGCGTACGCCGTCGGCGACCTCGCGGTCGGAGGAGACCACCACCACCGGCCGGCCCGGCGGCTCGGCGCGGACCAGGCGCCGGATCAGCTCGTCGGCGGTCTCGCCCTTGCGGGAGAAGAGCACCCGGACCCCGCGCGGCGACGGGGGCAGCCCGTGCATCCGTTCCGCGCCGTCGAAGACCACGGTGACCTCGTCGCCGGTCTGCGCGGCGATCCCGCCCAGGCCGGTGATCAGCCGCTTGCGCTGCTGCTCCAGCGACATCTCGCCGAAGCCGCGCTTGGTGACGTTGTAGCCGTCGACGACGAGGTGCGCCCGGGGCAGCGCCAGCAACTGGTCGAGGCGGGCCGGGTCGTCGGTGTCGCGGGCGCGGGTGGCGGCGCCGGCCGCCGGGGCGGCGGTCTGGTCGGCGAAGGCGTCGGCGACGAAGTCGGCGGGCAGCTTGTCGACCGGGTCCAGCGCCAGCTCGCGACGCAGCCCGACGGCCGCCTGCCCGATGGTCTCCAACAGCAGCCACAGTCGGGCATCGTCCACCGACCGGGCCTCCTTGGCGCTGGCCCGGGCGATCCCGGCCGCCGCCTCCGCCTCGGCCAGCCGGGCCCGGACCCGGCGCAGCTCGGCGTCGGCGTCCGCCGCCGCCCGGGCGGCCCGGCCCCGCTCGGTGGCCAGCAACTCGTTGGCCTTGCGCTCGCGGGCCTGCGTCTCGCGCAGCGACCGGCCCAGCTGCCGGCTCTCCTCGCGCAGCTGCCCGAGTTCCTCGCGCACCCGGGCCAGCTCGTCGCGGAGCTTCTCCGCCTCCACCCGGGCCACCGCCCGGTCGTGCTCGGCGCGGGTGGCCCGCTGCTCAGCCTCGCGGACCAGTTCGGCGACGACCGCGCTGTCGGCCTCCGCGCGCACCGCCGCGCCGCTGGCCTCGATCAGCTCCCGCCACCCCCGGGGCCGGGCCAGGTAGGCCAGCGCGGCCACCTCGACCGGGTCGGCGGCGGCGGGCGCGGTGCCCTCGAGTACCGCCGCACCCAGGTCGCCGGTGTCGGCGAGCACCCGGGCCGTGATCCGCTGCCGGAACAGCGGATCCCCGGTGAGCTGGGCGGCGATCGCCGGGGCGCCGAGCCGGGCCCGGCGGTTGGGGGCGAACTTGGCGACCCGGCGCAGCGGCACCGGCACCTCGTCGGCGGGCAGCCCGGGCAGCACGGCGGCGGTGAGCGCCACGATCCGCTGGCGGACCGGCTCGGGCAGCACGGGTTCCGGCTCGGGCGTGGACCCGTCGTCCGGCGATCCCTCGGGCGCGGATCCCTCGGGCGCGAAGCCGTCGTCCGCCGGCCCCTCGGGCGCGGATCCCTCAAGCGTGGACCCGTCGTCCGCCGGGACGTCGGCGACGCCCCCCTCGGCCGCCGCGCGGCCGGGCTCGACACCGGCCGCCTCAGGCCCCGGCTCGATCGCCGCGGGCAGACCGCTCCCGTCGGAGCCGAGCCCACCGGCGTCGCGCACGGTGTCGACCGGCTCCTCCTGCGGGAGGCGGTCGTCGTGCGGCTCGGTGAGGGGCATGTGGCAAGTCTCCCACCGCGACCGGGCCCACCGCCCGGTGAGTGAGCCGATCTCTCATCCTAGACCGGTGGTGGCGGCTGGTGCCGGTGGGACGGGAGTGTCGGACCGGGACGCTAGCGTGCCGCCGATGGCAGAGACGGAGTACGTCCAGGAGCCGCTGGCCGGCTTCGACCCGGGCGCGGGCGGGATCGATCCCGCGCTGCCGCTGTACGCGACGACGTTCGTGGTGGTCGACCTGGAGACCACCGGCGGCGCGCCGGACGGCGGCGGGATCACCGAGATCGGCGCGGTGAAGGTGCGCGGCGGCGAGGAGCTGGGCGTGCTGGCCACCCTGGTCAACCCGGGCGTGCCCATCCCACCGTTCATCACGGTGCTCACCGGGATCACGCAGGCCATGCTGGTCCCGGCCCCGCCGATCGAGCAGGTGCTGCCGAGCTTCCTCGAGTTCGTCTCCGACGCCGTGCTGGTCGCCCACAACGCCCCCTACGACGTCGGCTTCCTGAAGGCCGCGTGTGCGAAGCACGGCTACCGCTGGCCCAATCCCCGGGTGCTCGACACCGCCGCGCTGGCCCGCCGGGTGCTCACCCGCGACGAGGTGCCCAACCGCAAGCTCGGCACGCTCGCGGCCTACTTCCGCACCACCACCCAGCCGACCCACCGGGCGCTCGACGACGCCAAGGCCACCGTCGACGTGCTGCACGGGTTGATCGCCCGGCTCGGCGGGCACCGGGTCGACACGATCGGCGACGCCATCGAGTTCGCCCGGGCGGTCACCCCGACCCAGCGGCGCAAACGGCACCTGGCGGAGGGGCTGCCCAAGGCACCCGGGGTCTACATCTTCCGGGCCGCCGACGACCGGCCGCTCTACGTCGGCACCTCCGGCGACATCGCCACCCGGGTGCGCAGCTACTTCACCGCCGCCGAGAAGCGTGCCCGGATCTCCGAGATGCTCGCCGCGGCCGAGCGGGTGGAGGCGGTCGAGTGCGCCCACTCGCTGGAGGCGGAGGTCCGCGAGCTGCGGCTGATCGGGGCGCACGCGCCGCCGTACAACCGGCGGTCGAAGTTTCCGGAGCGGGCGGTCTGGCTGAAGCTGACCGACGGTCCCTACCCCCGGCTCTCGGTGGTCCGGGGCATCGCCCCCGGCGACACCGGCTACCTCGGCCCGTTCAGCTCCCGCCGGGCGGCGGAGCTGGCCGCCGCCGGCTTCCACGACGCCGTGCCGCTGCGGCAGTGCACCCACCGACTCTCGCTGCGCACGGTCACGCCGGCCTGCGCGCTGGCCGAGCTGGGCCGCTGCCCGGCGCCCTGCGAGCACCGGATCACCCCGGAGGAGTACGACGTCCGCGCCGTCGCGCCGTTCCGCACCGCGGCCGCCAGCGACCCGCAGCCGGTGGTCGACGCGCTGTTGACCCGGATCGAGGTGCTCTCCCGCGACCAGCGCTACGAGGAGGCGGCGGTGGTGCGTTCGCGGCTGGCCGCGGTGCTGCGGGCGACGGTGCGGATGCAGCGGCTGGCCGCTTTGACCGGGATCGCCGAGCTGGCCGCGGCCCGCCCGGCCGCCGGGGGCGGCTGGGAGCTGGCCCTCGTGCGGCACGGCCGGCTGGCCGGGGCGGGGGTGTCGCCGCCCGGCGTCCACCCTCGACCGACGATCGCCGCGATCCGGGCGACCGCCGAGACGGTGCCGCCCGGCCACGGCCCGGTCCCGCACGCCTCGGCGGAGGAGACCGAACGCATCCTGTCCTGGTTGGAACGACCCGAGACCCGGCTGGTCGAGATGTCCTCCGGATGGGCTTCCCCGGTGGCTGGCGCGGCGCGCTTCCGCGACCTGTTGAGCAAGGCCGAGAGCGCGGCGTCCCACCAACTCTCGACCGAACGCTCATGACCAAGTGTCCGATCGGACGACGTCGACTCGCTTAGGCTGTTAGAGAAGTGCAGTCCTGCCCGTTTCGTGGGCCTGCTCCCGGTTGCCGGGTCCCGGCGGCCGTGGGGCCGGGGTGAGGAGGTGTCCCACGTGGACGTCGACGCCGGACGCGGCGCCGCCCTGGGGGGCGCCCTTCCGACCCAACCGGGCGAGCTGCCGCTGGCCCGCCGGCTCCGGTCGCTGCTGAGCTGGCCCACCGCCGACACCGACCCGGTCAACCACCTCGTCCGGACCCATCGGACGATCCACCCGGGCACCGAGCCCTCCGTGCTGCGTCGGGCCTACACCATCGCGGAGAACATGCACCGCGGGCAGTTCCGCAAGAGCGGCGAGCCCTACATCACCCACCCGCTGGCGGTGGCCCAGATCTGCGCCGAGATCGGCATGGACGCCACCACCCTCGTCGCCGCGCTGCTGCACGACACCGTGGAGGACACGCGCTACACGCTCCAGGCTCTCGCGGAGGACTTCGGGCGGGAGGTGGCGCACCTGGTAGACGGAGTCACCAAGTTCGACAAGGCGTTCTACGGCAAGGCCGCCGAGGCCGAGACGATCCGCAAGATGATCATCGCGGCCGGCAAGGACGTCCGGGTCCTGATCATCAAGCTGGCCGACCGGCTGCACAACATGCGCACCCTGGGCGTCCGGTCCGCCGCGTCCCGGGAGCGGATCGCCCGCAAGACGCAGGAGGTGCTGGTCCCGCTCTGCGACCGGCTGGGCATCCAGTTGCTCAAGCGGGAGCTCGACGACGTGGTGCTGCTGCACCTGGAGCCGGAGGAGCACGCCCGCATCGCCCGGCACGTGCACGACCGGCCGGGCTGGGACGCGTACCTCGACGAGGTGGTCGCCCGGGCGAAGTCGGCGCTGCGCCGCAACCGGGTCGACGCCGAGGTGACCCCCCGCCCCCGGCACCTCTACTCGATCTGGAAGGACACCGTGGCCGGCGGTCACGCCGCCCCCTACGACCTGCCCCGCATCGCGATCGTGGTGGACGGCCCGGCCACCGACTGCTACGCGGCGCTGGGCGCGGTCCACGGCCTGTGGCGGCCGGTCCCCGGCCGGTTCAAGGACTTCATCGCCTCCCCGAAGAACAATCTCTACCGCTCCCTGCACACCAGCGTCTGCGGGCCGAAGGACCGCACCGTGGAGGTGCTGATCCGCACCGAGGAGATGCACCGCTCGGCCGAGTACGGCGTCGCCGCCGACTTCCGCTTCCCCCGGCCGGGCGGCACCGCCGCCTGCGCGGAGCAGCTCGACTGGCTGCGCCGGGTGCTCGACTGGGAGCAGGACGCGGCCGACCCGGCACAGTTCCTCGAGTCGCTGCGCTGCGACCTCGCCGAGACCCAGATCCAGGTCTTCGCCGACGGGCGGCAGGTCGTGCTGCCGGCCGGGGCGACCCCGGTCGACCTCGCGTACGAGCTGGACACCGAGCGTGGCGACCACTGCCTGGCGGCGCGGATCAACGGCCGGCTGGCACCGCTCTCCTCCGCGCTGGAGGAGGGCGACGTGGTGGAGATCTTCACCGAGACCGACGCGGCGAACGGCTTCGACGCCGATGCCGCCCCCCGCGGCCCCCGCCGGGAGTGGCTCGGCTTCGTCAAGTCGCCGCACGCGCAGATGCAGATCAGCCGGTGGTTCGCCGAGCACACCGAGCCCGGCATCTCCATCCCCGACAAGGTCCGCCTCGGCCGGGCCACCATCGGGCTGGCGCTGCGCAAGCACGACCGCGGGCTGGCCAGCGACCTGCCGCTGCTGCGGCTGTCGGAGGAGCTGGGCTACCCCGACCTGGAGACGCTGCTGGTCGCGGTCTTCGACCGGGTCATCGAGCCGGACACGGTCGTACGCCAACTCATCGACCTGGTGGACCACCGGCAGTGACCGCCCGTCGGGCCCGGGTCGTCCGAACGTTCCTCGGGGCCACTAGCCTGGAGTCATGATCCCCCGCTCGCGCGCCACCGGCCGGGCCGTCGCCTACCAGGTCTTCTACCGGCTGCCGCTGCCAGTGCGCCGCCGCCTGGTCCGGCTGGCCGTGCCGAAGTACATCGTCGGCGCGGTCACCCTCGTCCGCGACGCCGAGGCCGAGGGGGCGGGGCGGCTGCTGCTGCTGCGCCAGCCGCCCGGCCGGGGCTGGGGGCTGCCCGCCGGCCTGTTGCAGAAGGGCGAGGCGCCGGTGGTGGGAGCCGCCCGGGAGTTGTACGAGGAGTCCGGCATCCGGCTCTCCCCCCGCCAGCTGAGCCCCGCCGTCCCCAACGCGATCGTGCACGCCAAGGGCTGGGTGGACGTGGTGTTCACCGCCGAGGTGCCGGCATCGACCACCGAGCTGAAGGTCGACGGCGCCGAGGTCTTCGAGGCCGCCTGGCACCCGCTGGACGACCTGCCCGAGCTGACCTGGCCGACCGCCCGGCTGCTCGCGTACTACGACATCGGGCCGTTGGCCGGACAGTTCCCGCCCCCGGTGCCCGACACGCGGCCGTGAACGCCGACCGGGCCGACCGAGCGGGCGCCACCACCGCTCCGGCCGACCGCGGCGCGGCCACCACCGCCGGCCGGGCCTACGCCCCCGCCACCGTCCCGGTCGACGTCTGCGCGGTGGTGCTCGCCGCCGGCGAGGGCACCCGGCTGCGGCCGCTGACCGAGCGGCTGCCGAAGGCGCTCTGCCCGGTGGGCAACGTGCCGCTGCTGGACCGGGCGCTGGACCGGCTGGCCGGGCTCGGCCTGGTCGGGCCGGCCCGGGTCGCGGTCAACGCCTGCTATCTCGGCGCGCAGGTCGTCGCGCACGTCGGGGACCGCGCCCACCTGTCGGTCGAGCCGGGCGCGCCGCTGGGCACCGCCGGCGGGCTGGCCAACCTGCGGGACTGGATCGCCGGGCGCGGGGTGTTGGTCGGCAACGCCGACGCCTACCTCGCCGACCCCGAGCGGCCCCCGGGGCCGGACATCGCCGCGCTGCTGCGCGACTGGGACGGCGACTCCGTACGCCTGCTCGGCCAGCCCGCCGCCGATCCGCGGGCCCCGGGCACCTTCGACGGCCACGTGTTCACCGGCTTCTCGCTGCTGCCGTGGCGGCTGGTGCGGGAGCTGCCGGTCGGGTTCGGCGACCTCGTCCGGGCGGTCTGGCGCCCGGCGGAGGCGGCCGGCGCGCTGACCGTCGTGCCCTATTCCGGCACGTTCTACGACACCGGCACCCCGGCCGACTACCTGGCGGCCAACCTGCACGCGGCCGGCGGCGGCAGCCTGGTGGCGCCCACGGCCACGGTGACCGGCCGCTGCCGGGCGGCGGTGGTCGGCGCCGACGCGGTCGTCCAGGGCGACGTGGAGCGTGCCGTCGTCTGGCCGGGCGCCACCGTCGGCCCCGGCGAGCGCCTGCGCGACGCGATCCGCGCGGGCGCCACCCTCACCGTCCCCGCCACACCCCCGTCCCGGGGCCCGGGAACATCTAGCATGGGCGACGACGCCGACGAACGGAGAAATGTCCCGTGATCACCGCGATCGTGCTGATCGACTGCGCCACCGACTCCATCCCCGAGGTGGCCGAGGCCCTGGCCGCCCTTCCCGGCGTCAGCGAGGTCTACTCGGTGGCCGGCCACGTCGACCTGATCGCCGTGGTCCGGGTCC
The DNA here is from genome assembly GCF_043204765.1 of Micromonospora sp. NPDC047730. Classification (NCBI taxonomy): domain Bacteria; kingdom Bacillati; phylum Actinomycetota; class Actinomycetes; order Micromonosporales; family Micromonosporaceae; genus Micromonospora; species Micromonospora sp. NPDC047730. Next base: position 169,195 of record NZ_JBIDCU010000005.1, read on the forward strand.
GGGAGTTCGACCAGATCGCCAAGGTGATCGCCGGCAGCATCTCCAAGGTGCCGGGGGTGCTGAACACCGAGTCGCACATCGCGTTCCGGGCGTACTCCCAGCACGACCTGGAGGAGGCGTTCGCGATCGGGCTCGCGAACGCCGACTGACCACGGACGCCGGCCGGGCCGGCGCGGGCGCGTGACGGCCGGTCCACCCACTGGTGGACCGGCCGTCACGGTACGGCGACGTCAGCTCTGCGTGGGAGCCGGCGTCTCGGTGGTGGTGCCGCCCGGAGCCGGCGACTCGGTGGTGCCGCCCGGAGCCGGGGTGCCGGTGGTGCCGCCCGGAGCCGGGGTCGTGCCGCCCGGGCTCGGCGTGGCGGTGCCGCTGGCCTGCGGAACCGGGATGCCCAGCTGCTCGGCGAGCTGGACCAGCGCGTCGTAGTGCGCCTGCAGGGTCGGCAGTGCGGTCTGGGCCAGCTGGACCACCGTCTGGTCGGAGCCCTGCGAGATCTCCGTCTGGGTGGCCTGGATGGCCTGGACGTGGCCGGCCAGCTCGCTGGTCACCCAGAGCCGGTCGAACTCCTCGCCGCTGGCGTTGTTGAGCTGGTCGAGGACGGACTGCTGGTCCGCCGTGGGCTCGGCCGGCAACTGCACCCCGAGCTGGGACGCGGTCTGCTGCACCGTCTGGTCGAGCTGCGTGTGGTCCGTCTTGAACCGGGCACCCAGGTCCTTGACCCCCTGGTTCTGGCCCTTCTGCTGGGCCAGGTCACCCGCGGTGATCTCGAACAGGTTCACCTGGTGCATGGCCTGCAGGTACTGGGTGTCCTGCTGCGACGGCTGCACCGCGGCCTGCGCCGCCGCTGCCGGCGCGATTCCCACCAGCACCAGCGCGGCCAGCAGGCCGAGGCGTTTGATACCCAACATGCTTCCTCCCCCTCGAGACGTTGGATCGCACGGATACCCGGCTGACCGGCGTTATTCCTGCGATCCCCGCCCGGGGGGCGACGGACGACACGCCACGCGCGGACCGTGGGAGGGGCGGAAACGGACGCGGCGCCCACCGGAGGACTCCGGTGGGCGCCGCGTCGGGTGTCGCGAGGTCAGCGACGGCTCTCGCCGCTGCCGATCTGCTCCCGGTCGGGCCGCGGCTCGACCGGCGGGTGGCCCGGCGAGACCGGCGCCTCGGCCGGCTTCTCGATCGGGTAGAAGAAGCCCCGGATGGCCGGGCCGAGGGCCCCGAGCCGGTTCATCTTCTTCGGCACGACCCAGCCGGCGTACTCGAGCCCGCCGTGGCCGTCGTGGTCCCCCGCGCTGAGCGGCTGGTGCACCTCTTCGAACCGGCCGTCGGGCAGTCGCCGGATGATGCCGGTCTCGACACCGTGGGCGAGCACCTCACGGTCGTGCTGCTGGAGACCGAGGCAGATCCGGTAGGTGAAGTAGTACGCCAGCGGCGGGAGCACCAGCAGGCCGATCCGGCCGGCCCAGGTCATCGCGTTCAGGCTGATCATGAACTTGTCGGCGATGACGTCGTTGGCGCCGGACAGGGTCAGCACGATGAAGAACGAGACGGCCATGGCGCCCGCCGCGGTGCGCGCCGGCACGTCCCGGGGCCGCTGGAGCAGGTTGTGGCTGCGGGTGTCCTTGAGGCGCCGGGCCTCCAGGAACGGGTAGAGCGTGGAGAGCCCCACCAGGATGCCCGGCAGCACCACCGTCGGCCAGAACAGCGGCGGGATCACGTACCCGTCGCCGATCGGGATGTTGATCTCCCAGGCCGGCATCAGGCGCGTCGAGCCGTCGAGGAACATGACGTACCAGTCGGGCTGGCTGGCGGCCGAGACCACCCACGCCTCGTACGGGCCGAACAGCCAGATCGGGTTGATCTGGAACAGACCGCCCATCAGCGCGATCACGCCGAAGACGACCATGAAGAAGCCGCCCTGCTTGATCGCGTAGCGGGGGAACATCCGCTCGCCGACCACGTTGCCGTTGGTCCGGCCGGGGCCGGGCCACTGGGTGTGCTTCTGCTTGAAGACCAGGCCCAGGTGGACGCTGATCAGCGCGACCAGCAGACCCGGGATGAGCAGCACGTGGGCGATGTAGAACCGGCTGATGATGATGGTGCCGGGGAACTCCCCGCCGAAGATCGACGAGGTGACCCAGGAGCCGATCACCGGGATGGAGAGCATGATCGCCGAGGCGATCCGCAGGCCGGTGCCGGAGAGGCCGTCGTCCGGCAGCGAGTAGCCGGTGAAGCCGGCCAGGAAGCCGACCCAGAACAGCAGCGAGCCGATGATCCAGTTCGTCTCACGCGGCTTGCGGAACGCGCCGGTGAAGAAGACCCGGAGCATGTGCACCACGATCGCGGCCATGAACAGCAGCGCCGACCAGTGGTGCATCTGCCGCATGATCAGGCCGCCGCGGACGTCGAACGAGATGTCCAGGCTGGAGGCGTACGCGGCCGACATCGGCGTGCCCCGCAGCGGGGCGTAGCTGCCGTTGTAGACCACCTCGGTCATCGCCGGCTCGAAGAAGAAGGTCAGGAAGACACCGGTCAACAGCAGGACGATGAACGAGAAGAGCGCGATCTCGCCGAGCAGGAAGGACCAGTGGTCCGGGAAGACCTTGTTCAGCAGCCGGCGCAGCGGGGTGGCCACCTGGAAGCGGTCGTCCACTCCCCGGGCGGCGTTGCCCGGCACAGCTGCCATGTCAAACTTGCGCCGCTTCACGGCCGCTCCCAGAAGTCGGGCCCGACGGTCTCGGTGTAGTCGGACTTGGCCACGAAGTAGCCCTCGGAGTCCACCTCGATCGGCAACTGCGGCAGTCGCCGGCTGGCCGGACCGAAGATGGGCCGGGCGTTGTCGGTGATCAGGAACTGCGACTGGTGGCACGGGCAGAGCAGACGGTTGGTCTGCTGCTCGTACAGGCTCGCCGGGCAGCCGGCGTGCGTGCAGATCTTCGAGTAGGCGGCGTAGTTGCCCCACATGTAGTCGCCGTGCCCGACCCGCTCGTTGGCCCGGCGCGACTCCCGCGCGTCGCTGTCCCGCAGGTGGATCAGCAGGGTCGGCGAGTCGGCGTGCAGGTTGCTCACGCCGTGGTCGATGCCGGGGAAGACCGTGATCTGGCCGCCGGTGCTGACGTCCGCCGGGCGGACCGGACGGCCGTCCTCGCGGACCAGCCGGACCTTGCCGCCGCCCTCGGTCGGGGCGAACCCGGTGGTGAACATCTGGTTGTTCTTGTGCGGCTGGGAGATCAGGCCACCGACCAGGGGCGCGGCGACCACCGCGCCGACCGGCGCGAGACCGGCCAGCAGCGAGATGCCGAGCAGCGGCCGGCGCTTCACGCCCAGCTCGTCGGCCATGTAGAGCATGGTCTGGCCGGTGATGATCCGGTCGTCCTCGCTGACGGCGCCCTCGTGCCGGTCCTGGATCGAGACCTCCTTGGGCAGCAGCTTCTTGCCCCAGGTCAGGATGCCGAAGCCGATGCCGAGCAGGGCCACGCCGAGGGTGACGCCGAGCAGCGGAGTGTACCACGTGTCGCCGCCGCGGCCGGGAGCGTACTCCCACGGCCACCAGATGTAGACCACCAGGAAGGCGGTCGCCGCCAGCCCGGTCAGCAGGAAGAACGACGCGACGGTGCGGGTCAGCCGGCGCTCGGCCTTGCTGCCCGGGGCGACCTGCGGCTCGTAGTGGACGATCTCGATGTCGTCCCGGCGCGCGCCCTCGCGGACGATGTCGAACTGGCTGAGCCCGGGGGTCGTCACGTCGAGCGGTTCCCGGCCCTGCTGGGCCTGGTGCTCGGTGTGCGTGGTCATGCCGTCACCTCGCTACGGGCGGTGCCGGACCCCGGCACCACAGCACTGAATCGGATGATCCGCCCGGTCACGACTTGCCCGCGATCCACAGGCTCGCGAAGACGAGCGCGACGATGCCGACCAGGAAGATCGCCAAGCCCTCGGTGGACGGCCCGTACCGACCGAGGTTGAAGCCACCCGGGTCCTGGTCGTGCTTCAGGGTCTCCTGGATGTAGGCGATGATGTCCGCCTTCTGCTCCGGGGTGATCTGGTTGTCGCCGAAGACCGGCATGTTCTGCGGGCCGCTCAGCATCGCGGCGTAGATCTGCCGGTCGCTGGCCGGACGCAGGCTCGGGGCGTACTTGCCGGAGGAGAGGGCGCCGCCGCCACCGCCGAAGGCGTGGCACTGCGAGCAGTTGATCCGGAACAGCTCGCCGCCGGCGGCGATGTTGCCGTCGGAGTGGAGGTCCTCGCCGTCGGGCAGGACGGGACCGCCGCCGAGCTCCTGGATGAACTGCGCGAGCTGGCGGGTCTCCTCGTCGGTGAACAGCTCCGGCTTGCGCTCCGCCTGGGCCTCCTGGCGGGCCATCGGCATCCGGCCGGAGCTGACCTGGAACTCGACCGAGGCCGCGCCGACGCCGATCAGGCTCGGCCCACGGCCCTCGACGCCCTGGGCGTTGCGACCGTGACAGGTCACACAGCTCACGTCGAACAGCGCCTTGCCTTCCGCGGCGGCGCCGGTGAGCGGGGCGTCCTGCGCCTGCACGCCGGGGGCGAAGACGGTGTAGGCGCCGCCGGCCAGCATCAGCGCGGCGAACAGCCGGACCGCGGCACCCAGCCGGCGGCGGCCCCTGCTGCGCGCCGCGGGCCGCTCGCGCAGCCGCGCGAGCAGACCGCGTCGGCGGTCGTTGTCAGAAGTCATGACCTGTGTCCTTAACCGGTTGGACCTTGTCTCAGGGGACGGAGCAGCGGCGCGGTTCGTGACGCGCCAAGATCACTGAAGCCAGTAGATCATGGCGTAGAGCCCGATCCACACGACGTCGACGAAGTGCCAGTAGTAGGACACGACGATCGCCGACGTGGCCTGCGCCGGCGTGAACCGGCCCATGGTCGTGCGGATCATGAAGATGATGAAGGCGATCAGACCGCCGGTCACGTGCAGACCGTGGAACCCGGTGGTCAGGTAGAACATCGACCCGTACCCGTCCGAGTTGATCTTGATGCCCTCGTGCACCAGCTCGCGGTACTCGTTGACCTGACCGAGCACGAAGATCAGGCCCATCACGAAGGTGATCGTGAACCAGCGCCGCAGGGCGTGGACGTCACCCTTCTCGGCGGCGAAGACACCGAGCTGGCAGGTCACCGACGACATCACCAGGATCACCGTGAAGGTGGTCGCGTACGGGATGTTGAGTACCTCGGTGTGCTTCGCCCACTGCTCCGGCGCCGCCGCGCGGATGGAGAAGTACATCGCGAACAGCGCCGCGAAGAACATGAGTTCACTGGAGAGCCACACGATCGTCCCGACGCTGACCATGTTGGGTCGGGTCAGGGAGTGGATCCGGCTCTTGTCAATGGCTGGGGCCGCAGTCACGCGGTCATTATTGCCCTTGACCGGGGCCGGCGATCAGCGGGGTGGCAAACCGGTGGCGTCGGCAGCCCGATCGGGGTCGTCCGGTTCGCCTGACCTAGGCTGAAAAGCGTGCTGCACGTCGATCCGATCTTCACCGCAACCTCGGCCGCCGCGCCCACGGTGACCGCGGCCACCCCGCCGCCGTTCACCGTCACCTCCGTGTTCACCGAGACCCGGCTGGACAGTTGGCTGGCCGTCGGCCTGGTGCTGGCCGCCGGCATCTACCTCTACGGGGTGCACCGGCTCCGGCTCCGGGGCGACCGGTGGCCGGTGGCCCGGACGGTGTTCTTCCTCGGCCCCGGCCTCGGCGGGATCGCGGCGGTCACCGTCAGCGGCCTGCACGCGTACGACACGGCGCTGCTGTCGGTGCACATGGTCCAGCACATGGTGCTCTCCATGATCTCGCCGATCTTCCTCGCGCTGGGCGCGCCGGTGACGCTGGCCCTGCGTACCCTGCCGCTTCGGCCGCGCAAGCGGCTGTTGGCGATCGTGCACAGCCGGGTCGCGCGGATCTACAGCTACCCGCTGGTGGCGTTCGCCATCTTCGTGGTCAACCCGTTCGCGCTCTACTTCACCGACCTGTACCGCTACACGCTCGAGCACGCGTGGGCGCACGAGGTCGTGCACGCGCACTTCATCATGACCGGCTGCGTGTTCTTCTGGCCGCTGCTCGGCCTCGACCCGCTGCCCGGGCGCTGGCCGTACCCGGGCCGGGCGCTGCTGATGCTGCTCTCCGTGCCGTTCCACACGGTGCTCGGGCTCACCATCATGCAGAGCACCACGCTCTTCGGCGGCGACTGGTACCCGTCGCTCGGGCTGACCTGGTCCGACCCCTGGGAGGACCAGGTGGTCGCCGGCGGCATCCTCTGGGCCGGCGGCGAGTTCGTCAGCGTCACGATGCTGGCCGTGCTGGTCGTGCAGTGGATGCGCCACGCCGAGCGGGAGGCCCGCCGGATCGACCGCGACCTGGACCGCCAGGAGGCCCGTCAGCGCGCCGCGGAGTCCGCCGCCTGACCTGCGCCGACGGTACGCCCCGGCGTCGCCGACGGGCGGACGTCACGCACCTCACACCGACGGGTAGGATCAGCCGGCAGCTACGAGGTGGGAGCCTGTCCAGCCAATGAGTGAGCGCAGCGAGCGAATCACCAAGCGCAGTGCGACGGTGCATCATGACGGCACCGCTCACAGCCCGATCCCCGGCCGAGGCCGTGGTGACGCTGTGGGATCCACCGGCGCGGCGTGGACTCGGACCGTTCGGCGAAGCGGAGTGTCGGCATGAGTGATCGTCTTTGCACCGTCCTGCTCTACAGCGACGACCCGCAGGTCCGTGACCGGATGCGGCTCGCCGTCGGCACGCGCCCCGCGCCCGGTCTGCGGATCGAGTTCGTCGACGCGTCCACCTACGCGGAGTGCGTCCGGCTCGTCGACGACTACGAGATCGACCTGCTGCTGCTCGACGGCGAGGCGACCCCGGGCGGCGGCATCGGCATCGCCCGGCAGATCAAGGACGACCGGGACGACGCTCCCCCGACCTGCGTGGTGATCGCCCGCGCCGCCGACCGATGGCTCGCGGCCTACGCCGAGGTCGACGCCACCCTGGTGCACCCGCTCGACCCGGTGACCACCGGCACCACGGTGGCCGAGCTGCTGCGGACGCACGCCCCCGCCTGACGTCCCCCGCTCCGGCCCGTCTCGGCGCCGGACCACCCGGCGCCGGTTCCATCCCACCCGCTTCGCACGCTCGGGAGGCCCGCCATGGGCGATCGGACCTGGCCGCACCTGCTCGCCGCGCTGCTGCGCGGGGAGGAGCTCTCCACCGCCGACACCGCTTGGGCGATGGGCGAGATCATGTCCGGCGCGGCCGCCCCGGCGCAGATCGCGGGCTTCGCCGTCGCGCTGCGCGCCAAGGGCGAGACCTCGGCCGAGCTGGCCGGCCTGGTGGAGGCGATGCTCGGCCGGGCGGTCGCGGTCGAGCTGCCCGAGGCGCTGCGGGACACCGCCCTCGACGTGGTCGGCACCGGCGGTGATCTCGCGCACACGGTCAACATCTCCACCATGGCCTCCCTGGTGGTGGCCGGCGCCGGGGTCCGGGTGGTCAAGCACGGCAACCGGGCGGCGTCCTCCTCCTGCGGCACGGCGGACGTGCTGGAGTTCCTCGGCGTGCCGCTGGACCTGGGGCCGGAGGGGGTGGCCCGGTGCGTCGCGGAGGCCGGCATCGGCTTCTGCTTCGCGGCCCGGTACCACCCCGGCATGCGCCACGCCGGCCCGGTACGCCGGGAGATGGGCGTGCCCACCTTCTTCAACTTCCTCGGCCCGCTGACCAACCCGGCCCGGCCGCGGGCCGCCGCGGTCGGCTGCTTCGACCTCCGGATGGCCCCGGTGATGGCGGGCGTCTTCGCCGCCCGGGGCGACTCGGCTCTGGTGATGCGCGGCGAGGACGGGCTGGACGAGTTCACCACCGCCGCGCCGACCCGCGTCTGGGCCATCCAGGCAGGCACGGTCAGGGAGGCGCTGCTGGACGCGACCGACCTCGGGGTGCCCAGGGCCACCCTGGCCGACCTGCGGGGCGGAGACGCCGCGTACAACGCCGACGTGGTGCGCCGGCTGCTGGCCGGCGAGACCGGCCCGGTGCGCGACGCCGTCCTGGTCAACGCGGCGGCGGCGCTGGCCACCCAGGGGCCCCTCGACGGCGACCTCACCGAGGCGTTGCGCGTCGGGATGGGCCGGGCCGCCGAGTCCGTCGACTCCGGGGCCGCCGCCCGCGTCCTGGACCGCTGGATCGAGGCCGCCCGCGCCGACTGATCGCCGGCGGCCACCCCGGCGGGCCGGGTGGCGTGCGGAAGTTGTCGGACCCCCGTGGGAAACTACAAATGAGTAGTTTTCCACTTCCATTATGCGCTGTTCACCACAGCACATCCGTCGTGCGCCGTGCGGCGCGGCAGTTCCGCCGTGCACCCCCGACGGGACCCGAGCGAGAGGAGACGCCCGTGTCGGAGCGCGAGCTCTACTGCGCCACCTGCGAGGGCGTTCAGCCGTTCGAGGCGCCGCCGTGCGTCGACGGCCACGGCGTCGACTGCCCCGAGCTGGCCTGCACGGGCTGCGGCGAGGCGGTGCTCGTCGCCACGTTCACCTTCCGGGCCCCGCGCCTGGCGCAGCGGCACCGCCGGCCGTCGCCCCACCGCCGCGCCGCCTGACCCCTCCGCGTCGTCTGCACGATCGCCACCCGACCCGGTCCGCGCCGCCTGGACCATCGCCACCGCGCCGCCTGAGCCCGGCCGCGCCGCCTGACGCGGCCCGCGCCGGCCCCACCGCCCGGCGGCGCGGCGCACCCCCCGGCCCGGCACACGCCCGGCGCGGCACGCCCCCGGCCGGTCCTCGGCTGCCCCGCACGTCGGCGATCACGGCACGAAGGCCCGCCTCCCCGAGGGGAGGCGGGCCTTCGTCACGTGCAGGGGGCCGTCGTCGGCCGCCGGCTCAGTGCTCGGCGGTGCGCCGGGTGCCGCTGTAGTACTCGAACAGCAGGCCGCAGGCCGCGAAGATGACCGCCACCGCACCGACGCCCAGCAGCCAGAACTGCCAGAAGACGAGGCCGAAGCCGGTCAGCGCGGCGGCCAGCGCCAGGCCGAACGGCCAGTAGCTGCCCGGGCTGAAGAAGCCGACCTCGCCCGCGCCGTCGGCGATCTCACCGTCCGGCCGGTCCTCCGGCCGCAGGTCGATCCGGCGCGAGACGAACCAGAAGAAGCCGCCGCACATCGCGCAGAGCAGGAAGCTCAGCAGCAGTGCGATCGTGCCGACCCACTCGACGTGGCCACCGGAGTCGGCGGCGGTCCAGCCCCCGTAGAGGGCGGTGGCGAAGAGCAGGAACCCGGCGATGACCAGGAAGATACGCCACTCGGTCTTCATGCCAGCCCCCTCAGCTTCCCGTACCGGCCGGCGCGCTGTCCGGGTTGAAGTTGGCCTCGGTGCGACGGGTCTCGAACGGCCGCGTCTTCTGCGCGTACGGATCCTCACCGATGGCCGTCAGGGCCTCCTGCGTGGACTTGCCGTCCCGCTTGGCCGCCAGGAACTGGTCGTACTTCTCCGGCGAGACGACCCGCAGCTCGAAGTTCATGAAGGCGTGGTAGCTGCCGCACAGCTCGGCGCAGCGGCCGACGAAGGCGCCCTCGGTGTCGAGCTTGGAGACCTCGAACACGTTGCGGATCTTGCCCGGCATGACGTCCCGCTTGAACAGCAGCTCCGGCACCCAGAAGGAGTGGATGACGTCGCGGCTGGTCTCCTCGAACCGGATGGACCGGTCGGTCGGGAGCACCAGGATCGGGATGACCTCGCTGGTGCCGAGCACCGAGGCGACGGTGTTGGCGTCCTTGCCCTGGCCGTCGCGGTAGTTGAACTGCCAGTTCCACTTGAACGCGACCACCTCGACCGTGACGTCGGGGTTCTTGGTCGTCCGCACCACGTCGGTCTGCACGACCGCCGTGTAGTAGAAGAGCACGGAGACGATCAGGATCGGCGCGATGGTGTAGAGGAACTCCATCGGCATGTTGTAACGGGTCTGCACCGGCAGCTCGTTGCCCCGCTTGCGGTAGCGCACGATGCACCAGAAGATCAGGCCCCACACGAACACGCCGACCGCGAGCGCCGCGACGCACGAGGCGATCCACAGGTCGTACATCCGGTGGGACTCGGGCGAGATGCCGCCCTGCGGCCAGCCGAAGCCGCCGAACGCGGCGCCGACGTCGCAGCCCGTGAGCAGGACCAGCAGCGCCGCCCCGCCGAGACCGAGCCCGGCGATCCGACCAGCACCACGCCCCCGGCGCCCACCGGCTCCTGGGGAAGCGCTGTGCCGTACGGCCGACGGCCGTACCTCCGAACTCCTTGCGACCACCTGGTCCTGCCTCCCTAGCGCGCCGCGGTGTCTGTTCTGTTCTGCCGGTCTCCGCCGGGGGCGGAGCGACAACACCGGCGGCAAAGGCGTCACCGACGGTCGCAGATTACTCGACCATGACGGGCTCGACCGTCTTGGGGTCACTCTCCGCCCCCATCGGGGGGATCTTGGGCGTGCCGGCGCGATAGCGTTGGCTTCCGTGAGCGCTTCCCCGGTCTACCTGGACGCGGCCACCGCCGCGCCGCTGCACCCGGTCGCCCGACAGGCGCTGCTGGCCGCCCTCGACGACGGATGGGCCGACCCCGGCAGGCTCTACACCCAGGCCCGCCGCGCCCGCCAACTGCTCGACGCCGCCCGCGAGGCCACCGCGCAGACGCTCGGCGTGCGCGCCGACGAGATCTCCTTCACCCCCAGCGGTACGACGGCCGCGCACGCCGCCGTGCTCGGCGGCCTGGCCGGCCGGCGGCGGGTCGGCCCGGCCCTGGTGCACTCCGCGATCGAGCACTCGGCGGTGCTGCACGCCGCCGAGCGGCACGTCGCCGCGGGCGGCACGGCGATGTCGGTGCCGGTGGACCGGCGGGGCCGGCTGGACCTGGACGGCTGGTCGGCGGCGGTGCGGGCACCGGGCGTGGCGCTGGCCGCGCTGATCGCCGCCAGCCACGAGGTCGGCACGCGCCAACCGGTCGCCGAGGCCGCGCGGGAGTGCGCCGAGGCCGGGGTGCCGCTGTTCGTGGACGCCGCCCAGGTGGTCGGCCGGGCGCCCGTGCCGGCGGGCTGGTCGGTGCTGACCGCCAGCGCGCACAAGTGGGGCGGCCCGCCCGGGGTGGGGCTGCTGGTGGTGCGCAAGGGCACCCGGTGGGAGTCGCCCTGGCCGGCCGACGAGCGGGAGTCCGGGCGTACGCCGGGAACGCTCAACCTGCCGGCGGTGGTCGCGGCGGCGGCGAGCCTGCGCGCGGCGGCGGCCGACGCGGCGGCCGAGGCGGCCCGGCTGGCGCCGCTGGTGGACCGGATCCGGGCCCGGGTGGCGGCGGAGGTGCCCGACGTGGAGGTGGTGGGTGATCCCGACGACCGCCTCCCGCACCTGGTGACGTTCTCCTGCCTGTACGTCGACGGGGAGGCCCTGCTGCACGCGCTGGACCGGCGCGGGTTCGCGGTCTCCTCCGGCTCCTCCTGCACCTCCTCCACGCTGCGCCCGTCGCACGTGCTGGAGGCGATGGGGGTGCTCTCGCACGGCAACGTGCGGGTCTCGCTGCACCGGGAGACGACGGAGGCGGACGTGGAACGGTTCCTCGCCGAGTTGCCCGAGGTCGTGGCGCGGCTGCGCGCCGAGGCGGGGGTGGTGGGGCTGTGACGGCGCCGGCGGAGATCCTCGACTGTCGTGGTCAGCGCTGCCCGCTGCCCGTGATCGCGGTGGCCCGGCGGCTGCCCGAGCTGCCCGTCGGCACGGTGGTGCGGGTGCTGGCCGACGACCCGGCGGCGGCGGTGGACATCCCGGCCTGGTGCCGGATGCGCGGCCACGAGTTCCTCGGCACGGTCACCGGCCCCGACGGCCCGGCCTTCGACGTCCGCCGCCTCCACTGAGAGGTGTCAGGAAGGACACCCGGTCGAGGCGGAGGGCCCTTCCTGACACCGAGGTCGGGGTTACGGCAACAGGTGCGGCCGGATGTCCTCGGCGGCCACGTCGCCGTACGACTCGGCCATCCGCTTGACGAACAGGTCACGGCGGACCTCGTACTCCTGCGTGCCCACGGTCTCCAGCACCAGCGTGGCGAGCAGGGAGCCCACCTGGGCGGCCCGCTCCAGCCCGAGGCCCCAGGACAGCGCGGTGAAGAAGCCGGCCCGGAAGCCGTCGCCGACCCCGGTGGGGTCGACCGCCCGGATCTCCCGCGCGATCGGCACGTGGATCGGGTCGATGTCGCGCCCGGCGATCTCCACGCCGTGCTTGCCCAGCGTGGTGACCCGGACCTTGACCCGGTCGAGCAGCTGCGCGTCGCTCAGCCCGGCCTTGCTCTGCAGCAGCGACTTCTCGTAGTCGTTGGTCATCAGGTAGTCGGCGCCCTCGATCAGCGCGACGACGTCCTCGCCGTCCATCCGGGCGAGCTGCTGGGACGGGTCGGCGGCGAAGGGGTATCCCCGCTCCCGGCACTCGGCGGAGTGCCGCAGCATCGCCGCCGGGTCGTTCGCGCCGACCAGGACCAGGTCCAGCCCGTCGAGGCGGCGGGCCACCGGCTCCAGCTCGATGTTGCGGGCCTCGCTCATCGCGCCGGCGTAGAACGAGGCGATCTGGCACATGTCGGTGTCCGTGGTGCAGACGAACCGGGCGGTGTGCGCCACCTCGCTGACGTGCACCGAGCCGCAGTCGACCCCGTGCCGCTCCAGCCAGGAGCGGTAGTCGGCGAAGTCCGCGCCGACCGCGCCGACCAGCACCGGGCGCAGGCCGAGCTGTCCCATGCCGAAGGCGATGTTCGCCGCCACGCCGCCACGACGCAGCACCAGGTCGTCCACCAGGAAGGAGAGCGACACCTTGTGCAGCTGGTCGGCGATGAACTGGTCGGCGAAGCGGCCGGGGAAGCTCATCAGGTGGTCGGTGGCGATCGAGCCGGTCACGGCGATCTTCATGTCAACCCTCGGGGTCGGGAGCAGGGCGCCGGTCAGCCTACCGGTCCGGCCCCCTCAGGATGACCCGTCGGTCCGGCCTCGGTCATCTTCTCGGCTGCGCTACCGGGCCCGAACGCGGCAGCGGGGCCGCCCCGAGGGGACGGCCCCGCTGGTCGCGAGCGGAGGTGGGCTCAGCTGAACGAGTCGCCGCAGGCGCAGGAGTTGCCCGCGTTGGGGTTGTCGATCGTGAAGCCCTGGGCGTCGATGCGGTCGGCGAAGTCGATGGTGGCGCCGGCCAGATAGGGGGCGCTCATCCGGTCGACGACGACCTCGACGCCGTCGAAGTCGGTGACGACGTCACCGTCGAGCGAGCGCTCGTCGAAGAAGAGCTGGTACCGCAGGCCGGAGCAGCCACCCGGCTGCACGGCGACCCGGAGCCGCAGGTCGTCGCGGCCCTCCTGCTCGATCAGGGCCTTGACCTTCTGCGCCGCGACGTCGGTGAGGACGACGGACGTGGGGGCCTTGGCCTCGGTCGACTCGGTCTGCGCTGGCGTGGTCACGTGAAATCTCCCTGCGCGGTTGGGTCCGGACGGACTGGCCAACATCTCACGTCGCCCAGCCATTCCCGGTGTGGTCCAGATCCGATGGTACGCCGCTGCGACCGGCCTCACCCGGCCGCCGTGACGCGGGCCGCCGCAGCCGGCGCGCCGGCGGACCCGACCGGGCGGCGGGCGAGCGGCTCCCGGCCGCGCGACGCCGTCGGCGAGCGCGCCGGCCAGGTCACGCCCGCGGGCCGGTCAGCGGCTCCACTGCCGGGCCAGCCGGGCGCCGAGCGCCCGCAGCCCCTCGGCCGGGCGCTCCAGCGCGGCGGCCAGCCCGCCGCGCTCCTCGCCCCCGAAGTGCTCCACCAGGCTGTACGCGTCGGTCACCCCGGCCGCGCCCGCCTCCCGCCGGCCGGCGCTCACCTGGCCGGCCAGCACCACGCAGGGCAGGCCCCGGTCCCGGGCGGCGCCGGCCACCCCGGCCACCACCTTGCCGCGCAGCGACTGGTGGTCGAACGAGCCCTCCCCGGTGACCACCAGGTCGACGGCGTCCAGGGCGGCGTCCAGCCCGATCGCCCGGGTGACCAGGCCGATGCCCGACTCGCAGTGCCCGCCCAGCGCCAGGACGGCCGCGCCGAGGCCCCCGGCCGCGCCGCCGCCGGGCAGGGCGCCCAGCCGGTCGGGGCAGCCGGGCAGGTCCCGCTCCAGCACGGCGGCGAAGCGCTCCAGCGCGGCGTCGAGCAGCAGCACGTCCGCCCGGTCGGCGCCCTTCTGCGGGCCGAACACGTTGCTCGCCCCGTGCAGGCCGAGCAGCGGATTGTCCACGTCGGTGGCGGCCACCAGCCGGGCGTCGCGCAGCCGGGGCGCCCCGTCGAGCGCGACCGCGGCGGCCAGCGCCGCGCCGCCGTACGGCAGCGCCCGGCCCCCGTCGTCCAGCGGGGTCACGCCGAGCGCGGTGAGCATCCCCGCGCCGCCGTCGTTGGTGCCGGAGCCACCCAGGCCGATCACCACCGTGCGGGCGCCGGCCTCCACGGCGGCGGCGACCAGCACCCCCAGGCCGTACGAGGTGGTGGTCTTCGGGTCGCGCTCGCCCGCGTCGAGCAGGTGCAGCCCGCACGCCTGGGCACTCTCCAGCCAGGCGGTCGTCCCGCCGTCGGTGGTGAGCAGGATCTCACCGGCGACCGGGCGGCCCAGCGGGTCGACGGTCGGCACCGGGATCCGACGCCCGCCGAGCGCGTCGCCGAGCACGTCGAGGAAGCCCGGCCCGCCGTCGGACAGCGGCCGGACGAGCAGGTCGTCGCCGGGAGCCACCTCGCGCCAGCCGGCGACCACGGCGTCGGCGACCTCCGGGGCCGACAGGGTGCCGGCGAACTTGTCCGGGCAGAGCAGCACGCGCATGCCGAGCAGTGTGGCAGCCCACACCGGTGGAGGCTGCGCTCAGGCCACCCTGTGGGACCATGGGATACGTGACTTCGACCTGGGTGGAACCCTCCAACACCGCAACGGCACTGCTGCTGCTCGGCCGGGGCAGCGACCCCGCCACCGAGCGTGGCGTCGAGTGTCCGGGTGACCTTCCGGCGCCCAGCGACCCGGACCTGGTGGCCCGGGCGGCGGCGGCGAAAGCGAAGCTGGGCAGCAAGGTCTTCGTGCTGGGGCACCACTACCAGCGCGACGAGGTGATCCAGTTCGCCGACGTCACCGGCGACTCGTTCAAGCTGGCCCGCGAGGCGGCGGCCCGCCCCGACGCGGAACACATCGTCTTCTGCGGCGTGCACTTCATGGCCGAGAGCGCCGACATCCTCACCTCGGACGCGCAGAAGGTCGTCCTGCCGGACCTGGCCGCCGGCTGCTCGATGGCGGACATGGCGGTGCTGTCGCAGGTCGAGACGGCCTGGGACGTGCTGACCGACCTGGGCATCGCGGAGCAGACCGTCCCGGTCACGTACATGAACTCCTCGGCGGACATCAAGGGCTTCGTCGGCCGTAACGGCGGCGTGGTCTGCACCTCGTCGAACGCGAAGCGGGCGCTGGACTGGGCGTACCAGCAGGGGTCAAAGGTGCTCTTCCTGCCCGACCAGCACCTGGGCCGCAACACGGCCGTGCTGGAGATGGGCCTCTCGCTGGACGACTGCGTGCTCTACGACCCGCACAAGCCGAACGGCGGGCTCACCCCGGAGCAGCTGCGCGACGCGAAGATGATCCTCTGGCGGGGGCACTGCTCGGTGCACGGCCGGTTCACCCTCGACAGCGTGAACGACGTGCGGGAGCGGGTGCCGGGGGTGAACGTGCTGGTCCACCCGGAGTGCCGGCACGAGGTGGTCACCGCCGCCGACTTCGTCGGCTCGACGGAATACATCATCAAGGCCATCGAGGCGGCCCCGGCCGGCTCGGCGTGGGCGGTCGGCACCGAGCTGAACCTGGTCCGCCGGCTCGCGCTGGCCCACCCCGACAAGCAGATCATGTTCCTGGACAAGGCGGTCTGCTACTGCTCGACCATGAACCGGATCGACCTGCCCCACCTGGTCTGGGCGCTGGAGGAGCTGGTGGCCGGCCGGGTGGTCAACCAGATCACGGTCGACCCGGACACCGCGCACCACGCCCGGGTGGCGCTGGACCAGATGCTCGCCCTGCCCGGGGCCGACACCCCGCCGCCCGCGGCAAGCTGATCACGCTCGGTAGCACCACTGGTACGTAAATGGGCCCGATCACCGATTAGTGCCCTGAGGGGCGATCTGACCGGGTCCATTTACGTCACGGAGGGCTATGCTGCCGGGGCGACGAATCACGCGGCCGTTTCGACATGACCGCATTCCGGGTAGCGAAGACATCGCGGGCCCACCATCAACACGGCAGCACCGACGCGCTGGAGGTTGCGTTGACCGACGACGTCCTGGTCGTACACGGAGGTACTCCGCTGGAAGGGCGGATCCGCGTGCGCGGCGCGAAGAACCTGGTCTCGAAGGCGATGGTCGCCGCTCTGCTGGGCGACAGCCCGAGCCGGCTGTTCGACGTGCCGAAGATCCGTGACGTCGAGGTGGTCCGGGGCCTGCTCGGCCTGCACGGCGTGAAGGTCACCGACGGCGAGGAGGACGGCGAGCTCGTCTTCGACCCCGCGAACGTGGAGAGCGCGAGCACGGACCAGATCAACGTGCACGCGGGCTCCAGCCGGATCCCGATCCTGTTCTGCGGGCCGCTGCTGCACCGCCTCGGCCACGCCTTCATCCCGGACCTGGGCGGCTGCCACATCGGGCCGCGCCCGATCGACTTCCACCTCCAGGCGCTGCGCGAGTTCGGGGCGACGGTCGAGAAGACCCCGGAGGGCCTGCACCTGTCGGCACCGAACGGGCTGCACGGCACCAAGTTCTCGCTGCCGTACCCGAGCGTCGGGGCGACCGAGCAGGTGCTGCTGACGGCGGTGATGGCCGAGGGGGTCACCGAGCTGCGCAACGCGGCGGTGGAGCCGGAGATCATCGACCTGATCTGCGTCCTGCAGAAGATGGGCGCGATCATCAAGGTGCACACCGACCGGGTGATCGAGATCCAGGGCGTGCCGAGGCTGCACGGCTACACGCACCGGCCGATCCCGGACCGGATCGAGGCGGCGAGCTGGGCCGCGGCGGCGCTGGCGACCCGCGGCCACGTCGAGGTCCTCGGCGCACAGCAGGCCGACATGATGACGTTCCTGAACATCTTCCGCTCGGTCGGCGGCGAGTACGAGGTCACCGACGCCCGGCCGCCGAAACTGGGCGACCCCGGCCAGGAGGGCGGCATCCGGTTCTGGCACCCGGGCGGCGAGCTGAGGTCGGTGGCCCTGGAGACCGACGTGCACCCGGGCTTCATGACCGACTGGCAGCAGCCCCTGGTGGTGGCGCTCACCCAGGCCCGGGGCCTGTCCATCGTCCACGAGACGGTCTACGAGCAGCGGCTGGGCTACACCGAGGCGCTGAACTCGATGGGCGCGAACATCCAGGTCTACCGGGACTGCCTGGGCGGCACCCCGTGCCGCTTCGGCCGGCGCAACTTCAAGCACTCCGCGGTGATCGCGGGGCCGAGCAAGCTGCACGCCGCCGACCTGGTCATCCCCGACCTGCGGGCCGGTTTCAGCCACCTGATCGCCGCGCTGGCGGCCGAGGGCACCTCCCGGGTCTACGGCGTCGACCTGATCAACCGGGGCTACGAGGACTTCGAGGCGAAGCTCGCCGACCTCGGCGCGCACGCCGAGCGTCCGTAACGTCGACCACTCCCGACCGCGCCCGGTGCACCGCGATGTGCACCGGGCGCCGTCGTTTGGCTACCCTTTCCGCGTGCCGTCGCTGTTTCGCCGCAAGTCCACCGACCTCGTCGACGAGGCCGTCACCCCGGTGACGCCCGACGAGGAGTCCTCGTCCGCCCAGCCCCGGGGCTACACCCCGAGCAAGAAGGAGCTGGGCAAGGTCACGCCGAAGCGGCCCAGCGCCGGCCGCCGGCCGGCCGCGGCCACCAAGCCGCTGACCAAGGAGGAGGCGCGGGAGCGCCGGCGCCAACTGCGCGCGGAGTCGGCGGCGGAGTTCCGCCGCGAGGGTGGGCCCCGTGACCGCGGCCCCGAGCGGCTGCTGGCCCGCAACGTGGTCGACTCCCGGCGTACGGTCGGCACCTGGTTCTTTGGCGGCGCGCTGATCGTGCTGATCGGTTCCAACGCGGCGATGCCCCCGATCGTCCGCCTGGTCTCCAATCTCCTCTGGGGCGCGCTCGCGCTGGGTGTGGTGGTCGACTCGTTCCTGATCTCCCGCAAGATCCGCAAGCTGGTCCGGGAGCGTTTCCCGAACACCGGGCAGCGGATGGGCTCGCTCTACCTCTACGCCATCATGCGGTCGATCACCTTCCGCCGGATGCGCGCGCCCGAGCCCCGGGTCAACATCGGCGACCCGGTCTGACCCCGCCGCACCGGCGGCGGAGGCGACCGTGTTCGGCGCCTGACGGCCCCTCCCGCACCGCGGCGAGGGGCCGTTCGTCGTCGGTGGACCGGGGTGGGGCCTACGGCACGCCGAGCAGGCGGAGCAGCGCGGTGGTGCCGGCGGCGGCGAGCACCACCAGCACGAACGGCGCCCGCCGCCAGGCCAGCAACACGCCGACCAGCACGCCCAACGGCCGGGCCCAGCCGGCGAACCGGCCCGCCTCGGTCAGCGCGGCGGTGGCGCCCAGCGCGGCCAGCAGGGCGGCGGCGCCGACCGGCAGCAGCCGCCGGGACCACTCCGGCAGGTCGAGCCGGTCGCGCAGCAGCACCCCGGCGACCCGGAAGCCGTACGTCCCGGCGGCCAGCGCCACGATCACGGCGATCAGCACGACCCCTCCCCAGTTTGGCCGACCGGCACGGACCCGCCCCGCGGCGGCGTCCTCTCCCCCGCACGCACCGGCTTCCCCACCCCGCCCGGCGGTTCGGCGGCGGTTCCCGCGACCGTTCCGCCACCCGCGACCGGCGCATTCGGTGCCCGGCTGCCGCCCGCGACCGGCGCATTCGGCGCGTGGCTGCCGCCTTTCGCGGCCCGCCGACCACGGCGTACGGCGGCGACGGCCAGCACGGCCGGGCCAGCGAGCGCCAGCAGCACCGGCAGCCCGGCCGGCAGCAGCGGGGTGGCCAGCACCGCCAGCACCGCGCCGGCCAGCGCCACCCGCCGGGTGTCGCGGTCGCGCAGCGCCGGCAGCAACAGCGCGATCAGGCCGGCCGGGAACGCGGCGTCCAAGCCGAACGCGGCGGGGTCGCCGACCACGCCGCCGGCGAGCACCCCGAGCACGGTCCCCACGTTCCAGGCCAGGAAGAGCAGGGTGCCGGCGAGCCAGAACGCCCGCCGGCGCGCGCCCCCGGCGGGGCGGGCCAGCGCGAAGGCGGTCGCCTCGTCGGTCATCAGGTGGCTACCGAGCAGCCGACGCCACAGCGGGCGGCCGATGCTGTCGGCGAGCGCCAGCCCGAACGGCAGGTGCCGGGCGTTGAGCAGCAGGCCGGCGAGGACCGCCGCGAGCGGACTCCCGGTGGCCACCAGCCCGACCGCCATGAACTGCGCGCCGCCGGCGTAGACCAGCACGGACATGACGACGGCCGCCCAGCCCGGCAGGCCGGCGGCCACCGCCACCGCGCCGAACGAGGCACCGACCGCGACCATCGCCGCCCCGATGGCGGCGACGTCGCGGACTGCCGCGCCCTCGACCGTTCGCTGTACCGTACGCATGGTCCATCATGATGAACGCGCCGCACCTGTTCGTCAAACCGAACAAACGGAACATTGGAGCGAACGATGTCCGCCGAACCGACTCCACCGCTGGCCACCATCGCCGTCGCGCTCCGCCGCGAGCGCGAACGCGTCGGCATCTCGCTCACCGAGCTGGCCCGCCGGGCCGGCATCGCCAAGTCCACCCTGTCCCAGTTGGAGTCCGGGGTCGGCAACCCCAGCGTGGAGACCCTCTGGGCGCTCGGGGTGGCGCTCGGCGTGCCGTTCAGCCGGTTGGTCGAGCCGCCGGCGGCCACCGTCCGGGTCGTGCGGGCCGGCGACGGCCCCCGGATCCGCTCCGAGCACGCCGACCTCACCGCGACGCTGCTCGCCGCCGGCACCGCCCACATCCGCCGGGACGTCTACCTGCTCGAGCTGGAGCCCGGGACGGTACGCACCGCCGAGTCGCACACCCCCCGCAGCGTCGAACACATCGTGGTGGGCGCCGGGCGGCTGCGCGTCGGGCCGGAGGGCGACCTGGTGGAGCTCGGCCCGGGCGACTACGCGACCTTCCCCGGCGACGCGCCGCACCGCTACGAGGCGCTGGCCCCCGGCACCTTCGCCGTCCTGGTGATGGAACACCCCTGACCGTCCGGTCCGGCCTCGCCTCCCGCGGCAGGAGCGGGCGCGGGCTCCCCGGAGTCGGGCCCAGCTCGCCCGGCGGCAGGCTCCACTCGCGCGGAGGGGCTCAGCCACCCCGGTAGAGCCGGGCCACCACGTCCTCGATGTCCGGCTCGACGATCGAGACGTCCCGCAGTGAGCCCAGGGCGGCCAGGGCGGCCACCACCTCGGCCACGCCCGCCGACTCCAGCGCGAAGGCCAGCCGGTGCCCGTCGGCCTCCACCCGGTGCAGCGGCGCGCCGGGCAGCGCCGGCGGCTCGGGCAGCGGGGCCTCCAGGTCGGCGACGAGCAGCCGACGGGAGCCGTACCACTCGTGCAACGCGGCGATCGACCCGTCGTGCACCACCCGACCGTGGTCGACCACCACCAGGCGACGGCAGAGCCGCTCGATGTCGGCCAGGTCGTGGGTGGTGAGCACCAACGTGGTGTCCCCGGCCCGGCCCAGCTCGCCGAGGAAGCCACGGACCGCCTGCTTGCTCACCACGTCCAGGCCGATCGTCGGCTCGTCGAGGAAGAGCACCTCGGGGCCGTGCAGCAGGGCGGCCGTCAGCTCGCCGCGCATCCGCTGCCCCAGGGACAGTTGCCGGACCGGGGTGTCCAGGAAGGCGTCCAGGTCGAGCAGGCTCCGACAGCGGCGCAGCCGGGCGGCGTGCGCGGCGGCCGGCACCCGGTAGACGTGCCGCAACAGTGCGAACGACTCGCGCAGCGGCAGGTCCCACCAGAGCTGCGAGCGCTGGCCGAAGACGACGCCGATGCGCAGCGCGAGCCGGGTGCGCTGGGCGACCGGGCGCAGGCCGCAGACGCGCACCTCGCCGGCGGAGGGCGTCAGCACCCCGGTGAGCATCTTGAGCGTGGTGGACTTGCCCGCGCCGTTGGGCCCGATGTAGCCGAGCGTCTCGCCCCGGGGGACCCGCAGGTCGACCCCGTCCACGGCGGTGACCCGGCGCTTCTCCCGGCGCAGCCGGCCGGCCCGCACCCGGACCGTGAACTCCTTGCGCAGCCCGTCGGCCACGATGACGTCTTCGCTCACGACCCCGTACTCCGGTAGTGGCGCACGCCGGTGCGCCAGGCCGCCGCGGCCCCGGCGGCGGCGACCAGCGCGACGGCCGGCGCGGCCCAGCCGACCCAGCCCGGCAGGCCGAGCGGGTCGGCGCGGCCGAGCAGCGCCAGCGCCGGGTGGTAGCTGACGAAGGCGAAGCCCAGACCGTACGCGAACACGGCGCGGAACCAGCCGCCGAACACGGTGACCGGGTACGAGGTGAAGTCCCGGCCGCCGTAGGTGACCGAGTTGGCCAGCTCGCCCGAGTCGACCCACCAGAAGGAGACGGTGGCGGTGGCGACGAAGACCGCCCCGAAGAAGACCACGCCGGCCAATGGGGCGACGACCACCAGCAGCGCCCGCGCCGGGGTCCACTGGACGCCGGCCGAGCCGACCGCGACGACCAGCACGGCGAGCCCGAAGACCGCCCGGGACACCTTGCGCAGCGGCAGGTCCATGAGCAGCAGCTGCGGCAGCGCGCCGAGCGGGCGGACCAGCACGGCGTCGAACAGCCCCGTGCGCACGTAGCGGGGCAGCCGCTCGATGTTACCCACCAGCAGATCGGCGGTGGCGAACGCGCAGGTCGAGAGGCCGACGATCACCAGCGTCTCGCGGAGCGTGAAGCCGCCCAGCTCCCGCGTGACGCCGAAGATCACCAGCACGGTCAGCACGTCGAAGACGGTGGACCCGACGTTGCCGAGCACGTCGACCACGAACGACGTCCGGTACGCCGTCTGCGACCGCGCCTGCGCCCCCAGCAGCGCCCGGTACGCGGCCAGCGCCCCGCCGCCGCGGCGCCGGGCGGCCGACGCTACCGCCCCGTCAGCCACCCTGCACCACCAGGCGGCGTTCCGCGCGACGCTGCACGAGCCGGCAGGCGGCCAGGACCAGCACCGCCCAGGCGAGCTGGAGGCCGACCAGCCCGACCTGGGTGCCGGTCGGGTCCCGCTCGACGAGCACGTCGAGCGGGGTCTGGAGCAGGCTCGGGAAGGGGGTGCCCAGCCAGAGGACGTGCTGGAGCCACTCCGGCAGGAAGCGCAGCGGGAAGTAGAGCCCGGCGAGCACCCCCGAGGCGAGAGTCCAGAGGATCATCGGTCCCCGGACGTCCTGCAACCAGTACGCGGTCGCGTTGACCAGGAACCGGCAGCCGAAGCAGAGCACCACGGCGGCGACGGCGGAGAGCACGAAGAGTGGCAGGGTGGACCAGCGTCGGGGCACGTACACCTCGAAGAAGAGCGGCCCGACCAGCACCGGCGGGAGCAGCCGGACCAGGGCGGCGTGGCCGGCGCGGCCCAGGTCGGTGGCAAGGTGGCTGGTCACCGGGTGCACCGGCCGGAGCAGGTCGCTGGCGACGTCGCCGGTGCGGATCCGGTCCGCCAGGTCCGTCCACCCCCAGAGCAGGACCACGGCGAGCAGGCCCTGACCCACCCAGACGAAACTGGCGAGCTGGGTGCGGTCGTACCCGGCCACCGTGCCGGCGGCACCGGCCGCGGCGAGGAGGACGTAGCAGCGCAGGAAGCCGAAGACCGTGTTGGTGACGACGCCCGCCACGGTCGCCTGCCGATACGTGGCGTAACGCCGGAAGCCTGATCCGGTTATAGCACCAAATGTCCGGAACCATAGGATAACGTTTGGGGCGGTGGGCGGTGCCACAGTGGCGGTGAGCGAGCCCACGCCGCTACCCTCCTTCCGCAGCCACGCCATGCCGGGACGGGCGACTCTACCGGCACGTGGGGCGCCCAGCGCGACAATTTGCAACGAGGTGACATCGCCGTGAGCGAGCGGACGCGAGCCGGCCACCGGGGCGCCGCCGTGAGCGAGCGGACGCAAGCCGGCCACCCCGACGCGCCCGTTCACCGACGGCGCGCTACGGCCGTTCCGCTCACCCGCCGTGGCGACAGGTCCCCCGGATGAGCCGCTACGCCGACCGGTGGCACGACACCGGCGAACCGTCCTGGATGGTCGAGCCGACCACCGAGTGGCACCCACAGTTCCCGGGCCAGCGCTACCCCGGCGACATCGGCATCCAGCACGCCCCGCCCACGCCCCGGGGCCGGGCGACCGCCGTCGGCCGCGCCGAGGTGCCCCCGCTCGCACCGACCCGGCCCGACGGGACCTACCTCGGCCGGTCCTGGGACGACGATGCCGCCGGCTGGACCGGTCGACAGGAAGGGTGGAACGGCCGGCAGGAAGGCTGGAGCGGCCCGCTTGGCGGCCCCGACGGGCGGCGGCGCGACGACGAGCCGTACCGCCGGCCGCACGCGGAGCCGACCTGGCCGGACGACCGGCAGCCGCCGCACCGGCAGGAGCCGCCGCACCGCAACGCCCGGGACGGCTTCGACGGCCCCGGCCGCTCCGGCGCGGGCCGGCCGGTCGACTCCCCCCGGCCGCGCGACCACGCCGGCCACGACCGCTACGACGCCCGCCCGCCACGGCACGAGCCGGCCGGACGGGACCGCCCCGTCTCGCCCGCCGGCCGCTCGGAGCCGGGCTGGCTGCCCGAGCCGGGCGAGGACCCGCGCCGGTCGCCGGCGTACCAGCGGCCGGACCCGGGCTACGACCGGCGGCCGGAGCCAGGTCACGACCGCCGGCCGGGCCCGGGCCACGACCGCCGGCCGGAACCCGGCCACGACGACCGGAGCGAGCGCGGCCACGACGACCGGACAGAGCGCGACCACGACGGCCGCTCCGAGCGCGGTCACGATCCGCGGGTCGGACCAGGGCACGACCGCCGGCCGGAGACCGACGACGACCGCCGCACGGGCGAGGGGGCCCGCCGGCCCCGGTACGAGTGGGGTGCCCCCACCGAGCACCGCCCCTCGGACGCGTCGCGGGACCGTTCCTCGGACGGGAGGCGGGACGGTTCCTCGGACGAGCGGCGGGGGCGCGTCGGGGACGGGCCGTGGGAGCACGCCGCGTCAGGGCAGTGGGAACGGCGCTCCGACGGGCGGGAGGAACGCGCCCCGGGCGGACGGGGCCGCGAGCCGGGCGTACCCGCCGACGGGTGGCAGCGCCCCGACCGGGCCGCGAGCGGGCAGCCGTACCGTGCCGGGGAACGGCGCCAGCCGGAGCCGGACGAACGGTGGCAGGCACGCGAGGCGGCGGCGCGCGCTGAGGCGTACCCGGATCGGCGTCCGCGCGAGGCTGCACGGCCCGAGGCGTACCGGGAGCACGACGCGTACCGGGAGCCGCGTAGGCACCCGCAGCAGGACGGCTTGCCCTGGCCGTCGTCCGGCCCGGCGCAGCCCGGTTTCGACCGGGACACGCGCCACACCGCACCGCACCCGGAACACCGGCGGTCGGCCGAGCCGGCCGACCGTTCCCACCACCACGGGGGCCCGCACGAGGTTGCCGCACCACCGGCCCAGCCCCGGTACGACGAACCACGCCCGTACCCGCCGTCGCGGGGTCCCGCTGGCGGCGACCGCCCGGTGTCCGGCGCGCCGGTCTCCGGCGTGTCGGTCTCGGTGCCGCCGGTCTCCGGCGCGCCGGTCTCGGTACCGCCGATCTCCGGCCCGCCGATCTCGGTGCCGCCTGCCGCCGGCCCGCCCGCCCCGGTACCGCCCGGCTCCGGCCCTCGGGGCTTCCTGACCCCGCGTGACGAGGTTGCGGTCCCTGGCCGGCCGGTCTCCCCCGCGCCGTCCCGCGACGTGCCGCCCACGGACCGAACCGGCCCGGTCGCACCGTCCCGCGACCTGCCCGTGTCGCCCGCTGGTCCCGCCCCGCGCCCGACCCCCGCTGCGGGTCCCCCCGCCGGCCCGCCGTCACCGGCCGGTCCGGCCGCCGCCCGGGCGACGGCGGCAGCCCCGGTGTCGCCGGCAGCCCCGGTCAGGGGTGACGCGGCGCCGCCAGCAGGCCCGGCCGCCGGCCGCCCGGTGTCGCCCGCAGCCCCCGTGCCGCCGGCAAGCCCGATGTCGCCAGCAGGCCCGGTCAACAGCCGACCGGTGTCGCCCGC
Source organism: Micromonospora sp. NPDC047730 (assembly GCF_043204765.1). Lineage (NCBI taxonomy): Bacteria > Bacillati > Actinomycetota > Actinomycetes > Micromonosporales > Micromonosporaceae > Micromonospora > Micromonospora sp. NPDC047730. Next base: position 194,484 of record NZ_JBIDCU010000005.1, read on the forward strand.
CGGTTCGGTCCGGGGTGACGCGGTTGCGCCGGCAAGTCCGGGCGCCGGCCGCCCGGTGTCACCCGCATCTCCGGTCCCGAGCCGGCCGGTGTCGCCGGCGGGTCCGACCAGCGAGCCACCGGCTGCTGGTTCTCGGCCCCCGCTGCCCTCCGCCGAGGAGCAGTTCCAGGCGGCCGGCCACGTGCCGCGACCTGCTCCCGCGGACGACGTCACGCCGGTCCCGGCGCCGCCCGCCGCCCGACTGCGGCTGGAGTTCCTGCCGGCACCGAAGGTCGCGTCCAGCACCGGATCCTCCGGCCCGGCCCCGGCACACCCCGAGCCGGTCCCGCCGACCCACCCGTACGGGCCCACACCGCAGCAGGGCCTCGGTGCCGAACCTCGCGGCGCCGAGCCCGTGATCGGACCACCGGCCACCACGCCGCCGACCGACCGTTTGGCGAGCGTCCAGCCGGCCGGTCCGCGCCCCGCTCCCGAGGACAGGGGTGCGGCGACCACCCCAGCGGTACCGTCGGAGACGCCAGCTGCCACGATGCCGCTCACAGCGGGCATGCCCAGGGTGTACGTTCCGCCGGCACCGGCGGCCCCGGCCCGACCCCAGCCGGCCGCGCCGAGCGGCGCGGACGCCTGGTTCCGGCCCTCCAAGCCCATGACGCCTTCCGCAGAGACGGACGACGCTCGTCCCGCGGAGGCGGACAGCCCCCACCCCGCTGCCCCGGCCGACGCGTCCCCGAGCGCTGTGTCGACACCCCCGGCGGCGGCCCCGAAACCCGTCCAGGACGACCTCCTATCGCCCGAGCCCACCCACGACCGCCTCGACAGGGCGGCTGGGACCGATCCGGTGACACCCGCACCGGCCCCGCCGGGGACCTCGTCGACGGCCGCCTCGTCGGTTACCTCGCCCGTGTCTTCGCCGCCGGCTACGCCGCCTGCCTCCGGTCCCCCTGCCGGACCGGTATCCGGGCCGCCCAGGGCACCCGCCCCGACGACCCCTGCGGCGGGCGACCCGGTTCCCCCGAGTCACTCGGCCGCCACACGATCGGCGCCGACGGAGCTCCACCTCGCCTCCGCACCGGCACGCCCTGTCTCCGGACCACCTGTCCCCCGCCCTGCCTCCATGCCCCCTGCCCCGCACGTGTCGACATCACCCGCCGGGCCAGAGTCGGCACCCCCGGTCCCGTCGGAGTCGGCACCGCCCGCCCGGTCAGAGGCGGCACCGCCCGCCCGGTCAGAGGCGGCACCGCCCGCCCGGTCAGAGGCGCTGCCCGCAGTGCCGCCGGAATCGGCACCACCAACCCGGACGGAGGCCGTGCCCCCGGCCCCGCCGGAGTCGACACCGCCAGCCCAGACGGAGTCAGCACCCCCGGTCCCGTCGGAATCGACACCGCCAGCCGCGTCGGATCCGGTGCCAAGGGAGCACGCCGCTCCTGCCTTAGTCACGCTTGACGGTCCTCAGACCGGCCAGTCCAGGCCCGAGGATCTGGCACAGACCGTAACGGCGCCTGCCCCGGGCGCTTCTGCCCCGCCGCCCGCAACGGCCGCTGCGCCCCTGCGCACCCCTGGCACCGACGCCGCGACCACGGCTGGACCCACCGGTGGAACACCATGGCTGTCACCGAGGGGTTTTGACACCCATGGCGTTCCACTCGACGCGACCGATCCGCGCTCAGCGTCCGCGCACGCAGACCCGGCAGTGCGGGCAACCGCACCGCTGAGCGGCGCAACCGGAACGGTTCCCCCCGCGCGACCGGTCGACGCATCCCCGAGCGACTTCGCCCCTGGACCGGCGACTGTGAGCAGCGCACCCGACGCCGTTCCATCGGCGGCGGCGCCGGCCCCGGCCACGCCGGTTTCCGGACCGCCTGCCCAGCCCGTGTCCGCATCCCCGGCGGGCCCCGCTGCCTCACCCACGGCGCGGCCCGTGTCCGCGCCGCCCGTTGCGACCCCGGCACAGGCCGCACCCGTACCGCCCGTTGCGGCCCCGGCACAGGCCGCACCCGTACCGCCCGTCACGGGTGCGGCGGCCGGGGGTGTCTTGCCGGCTCCGGCGCCCTTCCCCGCCCTGTCGGTGGACGGGCCCTTGCCCGCCCCACCCGAAGGGCACACCCCGGTGCCCGAAGACCGTCCGGAGGACGGTGCCGCGCCGGCCCGCGCACCAGTCACCGCGCCGCTGGCACAGGCCCTGCCCACTCCGCCCGTCGCGCCCGTGTCGGCCCCGCCGACCCGGCCCTCCGCCGCAACCACCGACAGCACGCCGTCGATGCCGGCTCAGCCGGTCACCACGCCACCCTCCGAAAAGCCGGCAGTGCCACCCGGCGTCCCCGACGTCGCGCCGGGACAGGGGGTGCCCACGCCGCCAGCACCGCCTGTCGACGCGCCGCCGGCGTCGCCCCTCACCATGTCACCGGCGCAACCACCATTCGCGCTGCCCGTCTCCGAGGCAGCCGCGCCGCCTGTCTCCGCGCCGCCGGCGCAACCAGTGCCAACAGCGCCCACACCGCCGGCGCGACCGGTGCCAGCGTCACCCGCGCCGCCCGTTGCCGAGCCGCTGACTCCTTCCGCCACCGGGCCGGTACCGCCCGTTCCGGCAGCGCCGGCACAAGCGGGACCGCTGGCACCGGCCGTCACCGCGCCGGCACCGCCCGCCCCAGCACCGCCCGCCCCAGCACCGCCCGCCCCAGCACCGCCCGTCTCGGCACCGCCCGTCTCGGCACCGCCCGTCTCGGCACCGTCCGTCCCAGTACCGCCCGCCCCGGCACCGCCCATCTCGGCACCGCCCGCCCCGGCACCGCCCATCTCGGCGCCGCCAGGGCGGCCGGCGCCAGCGCCGCCCGTCTCGGCGCAGCCGGCGTCCGCAGCGTCCGCGCCGGCCGTGTCGACGCCGGTCGGGCAGGGCCCGTCGTCTACCGGCGAACGGCGCGAGCCACACGCCCCGGAGCAGCGCGGCCAGGAGCAGCACACCCCCGAGCAGCACACCCCAAAGCAGCGCGGCCCCGAGCAGCACACCCCGGAGCAGCGCGGCCAGGAGCAGCACGGCCCCGAGCAGCACACCCCCGAGCAGCACGGCCCAGGGCAGCGCGGCCCGGAATCGCGGGACGTCGACCGGACGAGTGCCGCGCAGGGCGACCCGGAGCAGGTGCTGGCGGCCTACCGCTGGCGGCTCGACCCGGAGACCCTGCGCGAGGTGGTGGAGGTGCCGGAGGAGTTCCGGACGATCCGCCGACGTCTCACCGAGAAGCTGGGCGCCGCCGTGGACAACCGGTCGCGCGCCCGGCTGCTGAGCCTGCGGGCGGTGGTCTCGCGGCTGCTCGGCGAACTGGACGACGCGCTCGCCGACGGTCGGCTCGCACTCACGTACGCGGAGGCTACCGGGGAGTTGCGGCGCACGGCGGTCGCGCAGGCACGACTGGCGCACGTGCTGCGCTGGCGCGGCGAGTTCGTGGAGGCCGACCGGCTCTTCGCCGAGGCCAACTCGACGGAACTGCCCGACCGGCTGCGCGCGGCGCTGCACGAGCACGCGGGGCGGTCGTGCTACGACCAGGGCCGGTTGATGGAGGCGTGCCACCACTTCGAGCGGGCCCTCGACCTGCGCGGCGACGGGGACGCCGAACTCCAGGCACGGATCCGGCTCAGCCTGGACTCGGTGGCGCAGCGGGTGGCGGAGACGGGCTTCGGGCCGTACCCCCGGAGTCGGGACGAGGTGCTGGAGCGTGACCGGCCCCCGGTGCCGGCGCGCGACGGCGACCTGTGGGGTTTCGCCGACCCGGACGGCGACATGGCCGTCGCGGCCGAGTACGCCGAGGCGCAGGCGTTCCGCGAGGGGCTGGCCTGGGTGCGGCGGCCGGAGACGGAGCGGTGGTCGCTGGTCGACCTCGCCGGCGCCACCGTGCTCGGGCCGTCCTACCCGGTGGTCCGTCCGTTCAGCGACGGGCTGGCCTGGGTGTCGGACGGCGCCTCCGGGTGGGTGGCGATCGACGCCGGCGGCGAGGTGGTCGTGGCGCACGGCTTCGCGGACGTACGCCCGTTCCACCGCGGCGTGGCGGTGGTCCGCCGGGAGGGCTGGGGGGCGGTCGACCGCAACGGCCGCATCGTGGTGCCCACCCGGTACCACGGGTTCGCCACGGTGCTGGCCGACGGCCGGTACGTCGACGGTTTCACCGACGAGGGGCTGGCCGTGGTGGACGTGGCCGGCCGGCGGGGCGTGGTGGACCGCACCGGGAAGGTGCTGGTCCCGCCCGCCCATCCGGCGCTGGTCATCCACCCCGTCGCGTTCCTGGTCGACGACGGCACCGGGCACTGGGGTGCGCTCGACCGGCGGGGCGAGCCGCTGATCGAGCCGGTGCACCGCGACCGCGACGAGGTCGTCGCCGAGATCGAGCGGCTGCTCGTCGACACCCACCCGGTGCTCTGAGCCGCGTCCCCGGCCGGTCATGATCGGCAGGAGTAGGGTCGTGAGCATGGAATTCCGTCACCTGGGCCGTTCCGGCCTGATGGTCAGCGAGATCTCGTACGGCAACTGGATCACCCACGGCTCGCAGGTCGAGGAGGACGCGGCGTTCGCCTGCGTCCGGGCCGCCCTGGACGCCGGCATCACCACTTTCGACACGGCCGACGTGTACGCGGCCACCCGCGCCGAGGACGTGCTGGGCCGCGCGCTGGAGAACGAGCGGCGCGAGGGCCTGGAGATCTTCACGAAGGTGTTCTGGCCCACGGGGCCGGGCCGCAACGACCGGGGCCTGTCCCGCAAGCACATCATGGAGTCGATCGACGGCTCGCTGCGCCGGCTCCGCACCGACTACGTGGACCTCTACCAGGCCCACCGGTACGACTACAGCACCCCGCTGGAGGAGACGATGGAGGCCTTCGCCGACGTCGTGCACTCTGGCAAGGCGCTCTACATCGGCGTCTCGGAGTGGAAGGCGTCGCAGATCCGCGAGGCCCACCAGCTCGCCCGGGAGCTGCGCATCCCGCTGGTCTCCAACCAGCCGCAGTACTCGATGCTCTGGCGGGTCATCGAGTCCGAGGTCGTCCCCACCAGCGAGGAGCTGGGCGTCGGGCAGATCGTCTGGTCACCGATGGCGCAGGGCGTGCTCTCCGGCAAGTACCTGCCGGGTCAGCCGCCGCCGGCCGGCTCCCGCGCGACCGACGAGAAGTCGGGCGCGGGCTTCATCGCCAGGTTCCTGGCCGACGACGTGCTGACGCGGGTGCAGCGGCTCAAGCCGCTGGCCGAGCAGGCGGGCCTGAGCATGGCGCAGCTCGCCATCGCCTGGGTGCTGCAGAACCCGAACGTCTCCTCGGCGATCGTGGGCGCGTCCCGCCCCGAGCAGGTGCACGACAACGTCAAGGCCGCCGGCGTGCAGCTCGACGCCGGCCTGCTCAAGGCGATCGACGAGATCATCGACCCGATCGTCGAGCGCGACCCGGCCCGGACCGAGTCCCCCGCCGAGCGTCCGTGACACCCCCGGCCCGGCCGGCCCCCACGAAGGGGACCGGCCGGGCCGGGCAGCGCCGGGCCGACGAACGGGCCGGGCCGGGCGACGACGGGCCGGGTGCGACCCGCCGGTCAGCTCTGCCAGAAGCGGATCAGGTCCAGGCCGAGCGCGTAGAGCCACGGCGGCAGGCCGAGGACGTCCCCCACGGCGAAGACCGCCCCGAAGAACCAGCCGCTGATCCGCGGGTTCCACAGCAGCGCGAACAGCAGGATGAAGCCGAACGGGGCGAACAGGTCGTACATCTTGCGCCACTGCGCGTTCAGCCACGGCTGGATCATGTTGCCGCCGTCGAGGCCGGGCACCGGGAGCAGGTTGAGCACGCTCGCGGTGAGCTGGAGGAACGCCAGCAGCGCCACGCCCGCCCAGAACTCGACCGGGCCGCCGCCGGCCGCGCCGAGGCGTACGGCGGCCACCAGGACCAGCGTGAACAGCACGTTGGTGGCCGGGCCCGCGAGGCTGACCAGCGTGTGCCGAAGCCGTCCCGGGATGGCGTGCCGGTCCACCCAGACCGCCCCGCCGGGCAGGCCGATGCCGCCGAGCAGCACCACCAGCACCGGCAGCCCGATCGACAGCAGCGGGTGGCTGTACTTCAGCGGGTTCAGCGTCAGGTAGCCCCGGTGGGCCACGCTGCGGTCGCCGGCCCGGAACGCGACGATCGCGTGGGCGTACTCGTGCAGGCAGAGCGACACCAACCAGCCGGACACGACGAAGAGGAACACGTCGAGCCGCACGTTGCCGAACCCGTGCCAGGTCAGCACGCCGCTCGTGGCGAAGAGCGCGACCAGGGCGAGGAAGACCGGGCTGGGCCGGAACGCCGCCCGGGGCACGCCGAGCACCAGCGGCTCGCCCCCCGGGCGGTCGCCGGCCATCACTCCGTCGGGGGCAGCAGGCTCATCCGGTATTCCACCCGGTCGTCCTCGACGAGCGCGACCGAGGTGACGCCGGACGCCGCGAGCTCGCGCCAGGTCTGGCCGATCCAGGACTCGGCGTCCGCCTGACTGCCGAACGACTCCGCCGGCCCCTCGACCGACTCGCCGTTCGTGCCCTCGTACCGCCAGCTCCACGCCATGCCGCGTCTCCCCTCGCCGCTGATGTCCCGTGGGACGAACCCCCGCCAGCGTAGTCGGCCGCGCCCCTACGGGCGCGACGCTCGGCGGCCGGGGCTCCGACGGGCTGATCAACCGGGGGCGACGGGCCGGTACCGTGGCCCGGTGCTGACTCAAGGAGTGGTGCTCAGCGAGCGGTACCGGCTGGGCGAACGGGTGGCGACCGGTGGCATGGGCGCGGTCTGGCGGTGCACCGACATCATGCTGGAGCGCGAGGTCGCGGTGAAGGTGCTGCTGCCGGCGCTGACCGCCGATCCCGAGTTCACCGCCCGGTTCCGGGCCGAGGCCCGGATGCTGGCGGCGCTGCGTCACCCGGGTGTGGTCGCCGTGCACGACGTCGGCCGGTCCACCCTCGCCGACGGCAGCCAGGCCGACTACCTGGTGATGGAGTACGTCGACGGCCAGCCGCTGAGCTCCTGGCTGCGGCGGGCGGGGCGGCTCGACCCGGCGTCCACGATGTCCGTGGTGGGGCAGGCCGCCGCGGCGCTGCACACGGCCCATCTCGCCGGCATCGTGCACCGGGACGTGAAGCCCGGCAACCTGCTGGTGAAGTCCGACGGCCGGGTGGTTCTGGTGGACTTCGGCATCGCCCGCTCGGGCACCACGGCGGGCATCACCGCCGCCAACGTGATGCTCGGCACCGCCTCGTACATGTCCCCCGAGCAGGCCGCGAACCAGCCGGTCTCCCCGGCGACGGACATCTACGCGCTCGGCGCGGTGGCGTACGTCTGCCTGGCGGGGCAGCCGCCGTTCGACGGCGACAACCCGCTCCAGGTGGCGCTGCGCCACGTCCAGGAGGAGCCGCCGCCGCTGCCGCCCGGCACCCCGCCGCCGGTGGTCGCGCTGGTGGAGCGGGCGATGGCCAAGCGCCCCGCCGACCGGTACCCGGACGCGGCGGCGCTCGCCGACGCGGCGGCCGAGGCGCGGGACGCGACGCTGGCCGTTGTCCCGGCCTCCGCCCGCCCGCCGTGGGCCGTCGCCGGGCCGGCCCCCGCCCCGCTCGCGTCCCTGGCCGGCGGGGGCACCGACCCGGGCGGCAGCTCTCTGCCCGGCGCGGGAACCGGTCCAGGCGGCAGGTCCCTCGCTGGCGCGGGAACCGGCCCGGGCGTCAGCTTCCAGCCCGGCGCCGGGCCGGGTGGCCTCGCCGCGCCCGCGCCGTCCGCCGCCGGGGCCGACGCGGGCCGCATGCTCCCCATCGACCCGTTCGGCGCGCTGCCGCCCGCTCCAGCCGGGCACCGGCCGGTCGCGCCGGCTGCGGAGGCGGCCCCGTTCGGGCGCCCGGGTCATCCGGCGGCCGGAAGCGACACGTGGGGCGGGCTGCCGCCGACCCGGGAGGACCCGGTCGAGGCGCGGCCGTCGCGACGGCGCCGGGGGGCGCTGGTCGGCGCGGCGGCCACCGTGTTCGTGGTGCTGGCCGGGGTGGTGGGGGCGACGACCCTCTTCTCGGGCGGAGACCCGGCCGGCGGGGACACGCCTACGGCGCTGACCGGCAGGTCCGTGGCGGCGGGGACTTCGGAGCCGGAGGGCGGCGACGGCACGGGGCAGCTCCAGGTCGACCCGTCGTCGGGCGTCACCCGGTCGGCGGCCCCGTCGTCCGGGGCGCCCTCGTCGACGCCCGGCCGCTCCTCGGCCCCCACGACCGGTGGCGAGCCGACCGTCACCTCGTCGGGGCGGCCCAGCTCCGCCCCGACGACCAGCCAGCCGGCGAAGCCGAACCCGTACACGCCGGTCGAGGCGTGCGGCAGCGGGTACAAGGTGATCGACTCGGCCGCGCTGACCGCCTCGGGCGTCCGCAAGGGCCGGGTCTACCTGCTCTACCACGCGGGCACCGGCACCAACTGTGTGGTGACGATGAAGGAGTCGGCGGTGGGCACGGCCACGTCCGCCTCGGCGTGGCTGGAGGTGCAGGGGCGGGCACGCAGCACCGACAGCGGGTCGTTCTCCTACTACGCCGGGCCGGTGCGGGCGAAGGCCGCCGGGGTCTGCGTGAAGTGGGGCGGGTCGACCGGCGGGGCCAGCTACGGCAGCGGCTTCGAGCACTGCGACTGAGCGGAGCCCGCGGCGCCTCACCCGCCGTGGGCGGGCCTGCGGCGGCTGACCGCACCCGCCCACTGCCGGGCCGGACCCGCCGGCCGCCGGCCGGACCCGCCGGCCGCCGGCCGGACCCGCCGGCCGCCGGCTGGGCCGCTGGCCGCCCGCCCGCTGGGGCCGCCAGCTCCTCGTACCTCCGGGGGCCACGCCCCGGGGGCTGGCTCTAAAGTACGGGCATGTCGGTTGACGGGTGGAACACGGTCCTGGTGCTCGGCGGCATCCGGTCCGGGAAGTCGGAGTTCGCCGAGTCCCTGGTCGCCGAGGCGCCGACGGTCCGCTACGTGGCCACCGCCGCCGACGCGCCCGCCGACGACGCGGAGTGGGCGGCCCGGCTGGCGGCGCACCGCGCCCGTCGACCGGAGAGCTGGACCACCGAGGAGACCGCGGACGACCCGCGCCGCCTGGCGGACGTGATCGCCTCCGCCGGCCCGAACGAGACGCTGCTCGTCGACGACCTCGGCGGTTGGGTGACGGTGCTGCTCGATCCGGCCCACCAACCGGCCGACGACACCGCCACCGTCGCCGAACTGGCGGCGGCGGTGCGCGGCTGCGCGGCCCGGCTGGTGCTGGTCAGCCCCGAGGTCGGGCTCTCGCTGGTGCCGACCACCCCGCTCGGCCGGGCGTTCACCGACGCGCTCGGCGCGGCCAACCGGGCGGTCGCCGACGCCTGCGACGCGGTCGTGCTGGTGGTCGCGGGGCAGGCGGCCTGGCTGAAGCCCGGCGCCCCGCAGCCGGGCGTCGTGCCGGCCCAGGCCGGCCCGGCCCCGCTCACCGCGACGGGTGTGCCGGCCGCCACCGGCGCGACGACTGAGCCGGCCGCCGCCACGACCGCCACCGGCGCGGCCGGCGGGCCGGTGGGCGCCGCGGAACGCGCCGCGGGCGGGCCCGTCCCCGCGTCGGCCGAGCCCGACGGCGCCGCCTGGGCCGCACCGACCATGGCGTTGCCGGTGGTCGCCACCGGCCTGGTCATCCAGCCCGGGATGGAACTGCCCATGCCCGACGAGTACGCCGGCCCGCAGGCGATCGAGCGGCTCGCCACGCTGGACGTGCCCGGGGCGGGGCTGGGCGCCCTGGAGCGGGTGGTCGGGTTCGCCGCCGCCACCCAGGGCACCGCCACGCCGGCCCCGTGGGGCTCGGTACGGGTGCTGCTGCTGCACGGCGACCACCTCGGCGGCGCCGCCGCCGGCAGCGTGGACGGCGAGTCGGCGCGCCGGGCCCGGCAGGCCCGCGCCGGCAGGGGGGTGCTGGCCCGGTTGGCCGCCGAGAGCGGTGCCGACGTCCAGGTCGTGGAGACCCCTGTCTCGGCACCGATGGAGGACGAGCCGGCGCTGACCGGCGAGCAGGTCGAGGCGGCCCTGCGGGACGGCTGGCGGCTCGCCGAGGAGGCCGCCGACGCGGGCGTACACCTGCTGGTGCTGGGGGCGTGCGGTGCCGGCACCGAGGCCGCCGCGGCGGCGGTGCTGGCCGCGACGGCCGGCGCCGAGACGCCCGCGGTGCTCGGCCGCGTGGTCACCGCCTCCGGCGAGATCGACGACGCGGCCTGGATGCGGCGGTGCGCCGCCGTGCGGGACGCGCTGCACCGGACCCGGCGCTCGCCGCGCGGCGCCAAGGACGTGCTGGCCGAACTGGGCGGCGGGGACGTCGCCGTGGCCACCGGCGTCCTGCTCGGCGCGACCGCCCGCCGGCTGCCGGTCATGCTCGACGGGCCGGTCGGCGTGGCCGCCGCCATGGTCAGCCGTGACCTGGCCGGGCAGGCCCGGCACTGGTGCCTGCTGGCCGACCACCGCGGGGATCCCGCCGTCCGGCTCGCCGCCGACGTGCTGGGCCTGACCCCGCTGCTCGACGTGCACCTCGACCTCGGCGAGGGCGCCAACGCGCTGGCCGTGCTGCCGCTGCTGCGATCGGTGCTGGCGCTGGCCGCGGCGCTGCCGGCCCGCCCGTCGCCCGGCGGCGGTGGGGAGGACGGCGACGACGACGGCGAGCGGGAGCCCGGTGTCGACACCGACGAGCCCGACTTCCGCGAGCCGGAGCCGGCCGGCCCCGGGCCGACCAGCACGGAACCGGAGACGGAGCCGGTGGACCCGTCCGGCCGGCGTGCCGGCTGAGTCGCGGCTCGCCGACGGGGCGCGGCTGGCGCTGACCACCTTCACCACCCTGCCGGTGCGCGCCGGGCGCATCGACCGGCCGGCGGCGGGGACGGCGATGGCGCTCGCCCCGGCGGTCGGCGCGCTGCTCGGCGCCGTCCTGGCCGCGATCCTGCTGCTCCCGGGCGCGCTCGCGCCCCCGCTGGTCGCGGCGGCCGTGACCGTCGGTGCCGGCGCGCTACTCACCCGCGGACTGCACCTGGACGGGCTGGCCGACACCGTGGACGCCCTGGGGTCGTACCGGCGGGGGGCGGCCGCGCTGGAGATCATGAAGAAGCCGGACGTGGGCCCGTTCGGGGTGGTCGCGCTGGTGGTCGTACTCCTGGTGCAGACGGCGGCCCTCGCGGAGCTGGCCGGCCGGTCGTGGCCGGCGGCGCTCGCGGCGGTGGTGGCGGCGACCGCCGCGGGCCGGCTCGGGGTGGCGGTGGCCTGCCGGCGCGGGGTGCCGGCGGCCCGCCCGGAGGGGCTCGGCGCGCTGGTCGCCGGCACCGTCGGGCCCGTCGCGCTGGTAGGCGGGACGGTCGCCGTCGCGCTGCCGGCCCTCGCGGCCGTGCCGGGCCGCCCGTGGCAGGGGCCGCTCGCCGTCGCCGCCGCCCTCGCCGTCGCGGTGGGGCTGCTGCGGCACGTGGTACGCCGACTCGGCGGCGTCACGGGCGACGTGCTCGGCGCGACCGTGGAGGTGGTCACCACGCTGGTCTACCTGGGACTGGTGCTGTCCGGCTGAACGGGGCACGCCGCGGCGGGTAGCGTTCTCCCACGACAGCACCGGCGCGGCCATCCGGGGGACGACATGCTCATCACGGACGACTTCCTGCCCGTACCGGTCCCGGAGTCGCTGAGCGCGACCTATCTGGTGCCCATGACGGGGCTGCCGAAGGTGAGCACGAAGACGGCCGTGCAGCGGCTCAGCGGCCGGCTGGCCGAGCCGGTGCACGGGCTGGCCCGGCAGATGCTGGACAGCCCGCTGATGACCGTGGACACCCGCCCGATCGGCGAGTTCCCCGCGCTGCCGCCGGACCTGCTCACCGCGTTCGGCGCCACGGAGGCGCAGCTGGCCCGGCTGGCCGCCGCGAGCCACCTGGTGGTGGTGCAGGCCGAGTACCGGCCCGGCTGGCCGCCGGCCCACGAGTGGGCGGCGCGGGCGGTGGCCGCGGCCGTCGCCGAGACCGTTGACGGCGACGTGGTGGACGTCTTCGGCCTGCAGTTCCTCGACCCGGCGACGGCGTTGCGCTCGCTCCCCGACGAGCAGGGGCGCATCCGGCTGGTCGACTGGGTGCTGGTGCCCTACTCCTCGGACGCCGAGGGCCTCTGGTTCACCACGAAGGGGCTGCGTCGCTTCGGGCTGCTGGAGTTGCAGACCCAGGGCGTGCCGGACCACCTGACCCGGGCGTGGGGCGCGGTGATGACCGGCGCGGCACGGCGGCTGCTGCGGGACTGGACCGACGGGCTCTCCGGCGAGGAGGTGCCCGCGTTCGTGCAGCTGCCGGTGCTGGCCACCGTGACGGGGCACGACATCGCGGTGGCGTACGGCAATCCGGAGCAGCACGGGGCGACGGCGCCGGTGCTGCTGCGGCTGGAGCTGGACCCGGCCACCGATCCGGACGCCGACTCGTTCCTCAGCCTGCGTCCGCCGGCCGGGCACCCGGGGCCGGACGGCCGCTACTTCGCCGCCGCCTGCGCGACCCTCTTCGCCGGCATCCAGCCGGACGTGCGCTACGCCCGCCCGGGCGACGCGATGAGCAGGGCGATCGCCACCGCGCGCGCCGGGCTGGGCGACATCCGGGCCCGGTTCCTCGCCGGCCGGCTCCCGCCGGAGACGCAGCTCGTGGTGAAGTACGGGCTGCCGGGCGACGACGGCCCGGAGTACGTCTGGGCCGGGGTCACGTCGTGGGAAGCGCCGGAACGGATCGTCGGCGCGAGCGCCAGCGACGCCAACACCGACCCCACCGTGCGCATCGGCTCCCCTGTCGTGGTGGAGGCGGCGGACGTGGTCGACTGGGCGGTGCTCGACGGCACCGGCGTCATCGAGGGCGGCTGGACTCAGGCCGTCCTGGACGCCGGCGAACGCCCCCCGCCCCCGGTCTGACCACGCCAGCCACCCAGCCAACCCCGTTCCCAGCCAACCCCGTTGATCATGAAGTTATTGCCGGGACACGCCGATCCGGACGGCTATAACTTCATGATCAACGGGTCGCGTCACTTCACCGAAGGGGTGACGAACGGGGGGCGGGTGACGCGCATCTGGGCGCGGCGGCCGCGGATGTCGACCTCGACCAGGTCGCCGTCGGCGAGGTTCGCGGCGGTGTCCAGCAGCGCCAGGGCGATGCCCTGCTTCTTCGTCGGGGAGAACGTGCCGCTGGTGACCGCGCCGACCTGCCCGTCGCCGACGAACACCGCCATGCCGGGGCGCGGGATCGCCCGGTCGACGGCCGCCAGGCCGCGCAGCGTACGCCTCGGGCCGGCGGCCTTCTCGGCGAGCAGCGCGTCGCGGCCCCAGAAGGCCGCCTTGTCCCAGCCGACCGCCCAGCCGGAGCGGGCCTGCACCGGGGTGATCTCCAACGACAGGTCCTGCCCGTGCAGCGGGTACCCCATCTCGGTGCGCAGGGTGTCCCGGGCGGCCAGCCCGCAGGCGCGCAGCTCGAAGGGCTCCCCGGCGGCGAAGAGCGCGTCCCAGACCGCGACGGCGTGCTCCGCCGGCACCACCAGCTCGAAGCCCAGCTCGCCGGTGTAGCCGGTGCGGCACACCGTCAGCTCGACCGGCCCGGACGCCACGTCCAGGGTCGCGGTGGAGAAGCTCATGTAGCCGTGGTCGGTCGGCAGACCCAGCGCGCCGAGCAGCTCCGCCGAGCGCGGCCCCTGCACGGCGAGGACGGCGTACGCCTCGTGCTCGTCGGTGACCGTGACCGACGCGGGCGCGGCGGCGCGGAGCCGGCGCACCACCTCGGCGGTGTTCGCCGCGTTCGGGATGAGGAAGACGTGGTCGTCGGCATGCAGGTAGGCGATGATGTCGTCCACCACGCCGCCGGTGGCGTCGTCGCAGCACAGCGTGTACTGCGCCTGGCCCGGCCCGATGCGGCGGAGGTCGTTGCTCAGGCAGGCGTTGACGAACTCCGCCGCGCCCGGCCCGGTCACCCGCGCCTTGCCGAGGTGGGAGACGTCGAAGACGCCGACCCCGGTCCGCACCGCGGTGTGCTCCTTGAGCACGCCGCCTCCGGCGTACTCCAGCGGCATCTCCCAGCCGCCGAACGGGGCGAACTTCGCGCCCGCAGCGGTGTGCCGCTCGTGCAGGGGGGAACGGCGCAGCCGGGTCGCGGCGGCGTCGGAGGTCGCGTCGGTCATGGGTGGGAACTTACCGGGGTCTGAACGGCTGGTTAGCATCGGCGGGACCCGCCGGAGCCGTCGGCGGGACAGCCCCGACCTCCGACGGGTACGTTCCGCCGGAGACCTTCATCGCCGGTACGCCACGACGCGACCGGCCCGGCCCGCCCGGAGTAGCTTCAGTGACATCGCCCAGCACCACCCTGAGCCTGGTCGACACCGACCCCGCCGAGCTCGCCGTCGACGCGATCGTGATCGGCGTGCACAGCCAGACCGGAGAGCAGGACGCCACCAGCGGCCCCGCCGGGACCCTGCTGCTGGCCAGCGGCGCGGAGAGCATCGCCGCCGCCTTCGACGGCAAGCTGACCGAGACGCTGGCCCTGTTGGGCGCGACCGGCGGCCCCGGCGAGGTGATCAAGCTGGCCACGCTGGGCACCGTGACGGCCCCGGTGGTCGCGGCCGTCGGGCTCGGCCCGGAGCCCACCGGCGCCGCCCCGGCCCCGGAGACCCTGCGCCGGGCGGCCGGCGCGGCCGTCCGGGCGCTCGCCGGCGCGCCGCGGGTGGCGCTGGCCCTGCCGCTGCCGGACGACGCCGACGCGCCGGCCGCGCTGCGCGCCGTGGCGGAGGGGGCGCTGCTCGGCGGGTACCGGTTCGCCGGCTACAAGACCCGGCCGCAGCCGGCCCGGCGGGAGCCGGTGGCCGAGGTGCTGGTGGCCGTCCCGGACGCCGGTGACGCCGGCGCCCAGGCCGAGATCGCCCGGGCCCAGGCGGTCGGCGGCGCGGTCCGGCGCAGCCGGGACTGGGTCAACACCGCCCCCAACGAGCTCCGCCCGCCGTCCTTCGCCGACTCGGTGGCGGACGCCGCCCGCGAGGCCGGCCTCGAGGTCGAGGTCCTCGACGAGGCCGCGCTGGCGGCCGGCGGCTACGGCGGCATCATCGCCGTCGGGCAGGGCTCGGAGGCCCCGCCGCGCCTGGTGAAGCTGAGCTACACCCCGGCCGGCGGCGGCAACGGCAAGCGGGTCGCGCTGGTCGGCAAGGGCATCACCTTCGACACCGGCGGCATCTCGATCAAGCCGGCGCAGGGCATGTGGGAGATGAAGTCCGACATGGCGGGCGCCGCCGCGGTGGGCGCCACCATGCTGGCGATCGCCGCGCTCAAGCCGCCGGTGGCGGTGACCGCGTACCTGCCGATGGCGGAGAACATGCCGTCCGGGCGGTCGTACCGGCCGGGTGACGTGATCAGCATGTACAACGGCAAGAAGGTCGAGGTGCTCAACACCGACGCCGAGGGCCGAATGATCCTGGCCGACGCCATGGCGCGGGCCTGCGAGGACGGCTGCGACTACCTCTTCGAGACCTCCACCCTGACCGGCGGGCAGGTCATCGCGCTGGGCAAGAGGATCGCCGGCGTGATGGGCAGCCCGGAGCTGTGCGAGCGGGTCAGGGTCGCCGGCGACGCCGTCGGCGAGCCGGCCTGGCCGATGCCGCTGCCGGACGACGTGCGCAAGGGCATGGACTCCGACGTGGCCGACATCTCGCAGGTCAACGCCGGCATGGACCGGGCCGGTCACATGCTCCAGGGCGGGGTGTTCCTGCGCGAGTTCGTCACCGAGGACGTGGCCTGGGCGCACATCGACATCGCCGGGCCGGGCTACCACTCGGGCGAGCCGACCGGCTACTGGACCAAGGGCGGCACCGGCGTCCCGGTCCGCACGCTCGTCCAGCTCGTCGAGGACGTCGCCGCCAACGGCTGACGTGTAAGGAAGGGCCCCTTGTTAACGCATTGCGTTAACAAGGGGCCCTTCCTTACACCTGGTGGCGGGGCCGCCGGGTCAGAACAGCTCGGGGCGGCGCTTGCGGCGCTCGTTGTAGTCCCGCATCCGCTGCGGGTAGCCCATCAGCCGGACGTCGTAGACGGGGATGCCCATCCGGTACGCGAAGCGGCGGGCGCCGTCCGGGCCGTCGATGCGGCGGCGGGTCCACTCGCCGTCGTCGGCGATCAGCATGACGGTGGTCTCGGTCACGGTCGTGCGGGGCTCGATGTACGCCTCGACCCCGCGCCGGCTCCGGACGAAGTTCTCCAGATGGTCCAGATCGGCGCGGTCGGCGGCGCGGTCCAGGCTCACGGCGCTGCGGGCCTTCTTGCGTCGTCGGAACAGTCCCACCGGCCGTCTCCCCCAAGCTCCGTCATCGAAGGCAGTGCCCAGCGTACGTGTCTCGGACGTGTCGTTGGGCACCTCACTACGCGGCCTGTGCCCGGTGGTGACAAGATGACCGAGGTGGGGTGTGTCCGTGGCCCCCCGCCGTGACCCCCCGAAGCAGTGACGCGACCTGGGAGTTGGACGTGAGCGAGCCGAATGACGCAACCTTCGACATCGTCATCCTCGGAGGTGGCAGCGGCGGCTACGCGACCGCCCTGCGCGCCGTCCAGCTGGGCCTGACGGTCGCGCTGGTCGAGAAGGGCAAGCTCGGCGGGACCTGCCTGCACAACGGCTGCATCCCGACCAAGGCGCTGCTGCACGCCGCCGAGATCGCCGACCAGACCCGCGAGTCGGAGCAGTTCGGCGTGAAGGCCGAGCTGGTCGGGATCGACATGGCCGCGGTCAACTCGTACAAGGACGGCGTGGTCTCCCGCCTGTACAAGGGCCTGCAGGGCATGCTCAAGGGCAACAAGGCGATCACCATCGTCGAGGGTCACGGCAAGCTGGTCGGCAGCAACGTCGTCGAGGTCGACGGCAAGCGCTACACCGGCCGCAACGTCGTGCTGGCCTCCGGCTCGTACGCGAAGAGCCTGCCGGGCCTGGAGGTCGACGGCGAGCGGGTCATCACGAGCGACCACGCGCTGGTCCTGGACCGGGTGCCGTCCTCCGCGATCGTGCTCGGCGGCGGCGTGATCGGCGTCGAGTTCGCCAGCGTCTGGAAGTCCTTCGGGGTCGACGTCACGATCATCGAGGCGCTCCCCCGGCTGGTCGCCGCCGAGGACGAGGAGTCGTCGAAGGCGCTGGAGCGGGCCTTCCGCAAGCGGAAGATCAACTTCAAGGTCGGCAAGCCGTTCGAGAAGGTCGAGAAGACCGACAGCGGCGTCAGGGTGACCATCGCCGGCGGCGAGACCGTCGAGGCGGAGCTGCTGCTGGTCGCCGTCGGCCGTGGCCCGAACACGGCCGGCCTCGGCTACGAGGAGCAGGGCGTCAAGATGGACCGCGGCTACGTGCTGACCGACGAGCGGCTGCGCACGAGCGTGCCGAACGTCTACGCGGTCGGCGACATCGTGCCCGGCCTCCAGCTCGCCCACCGCGGCTTCCAGCAGGGCATCTTCGTCGCCGAGGAGATCGCCGGCCAGAACCCGGCCGTGATCGACGAGGCCGGCATCCCGCGGGTCACCTACTCCGACCCCGAGCTGGCGTCGGTCGGCCTGACCGAGGCGAAGGCCAAGGAGCAGTACGGCGCCGACAAGGTGAAGAGCTACAACTACAACCTGGGCGGCAACGGCAAGAGCCAGATCCTCAAGACGGCCGGCTTCGTCAAGCTCGTCCGGGTGGAGGACGGCCCCGTCGTCGGCGTGCACATGGTCGGCGCCCGGGTCGGCGAGATGGTCGGCGAGGCGCAGCTCATCTACAACTGGGAGGCGTACCCGGCCGAGGTGGCGCAGCTCGTGCACGCCCACCCGACGCAGAACGAGGCCCTGGGCGAGGCGCACCTGGCGCTCGCCGGCAAGCCGCTGCACGCACACGCCTGACCACGACAACCGCGGCGTCCGGCGACGGGCGATGATCCCACCAGGGGAATGAAGGAGTCTTAGAAGATGCCGGTATCGGTCACCATGCCCCGGCTCGGCGAGAGCGTCACCGAGGGCACCGTCACGCGCTGGCTCAAGCAGGAGGGCGACACCGTCGAGGTCGACGAGCCCCTGCTCGAGGTGTCGACCGACAAGGTCGACACCGAGATCCCGTCCCCGGCGGCGGGCGTGCTGAGCCGGATCGTGGTCGGCGAGGACGAGACCGCCGAGGTCGGCAGCGAGCTGGCCGTGATCGCCGGTGAGGGCGAGGCCGCCCCGCAGCAGGAGGAGCCGGCCGAGGAGGCCGCCGAGGCCGCCGCGGAGCCGCAGGCCGAGGCGGAGCAGCCGGCCGTCGAGGAGCCGCGGGCGCAGGCCGCCCCGGCGCCGTCGGGCGAGGGCACTCCGGTCAAGATGCCGGCCCTCGGCGAGAGCGTCACCGAGGGTACGGTCACCCGCTGGCTCAAGCAGGTCGGCGAGACCGTCGAGGTGGACGAGCCGCTGCTGGAGGTCTCCACCGACAAGGTCGACACCGAGATCCCGTCGCCGGTCGCCGGCACCGTCCTGGAGATCAAGGTCGCCGAGGACGAGACCGCCGCGGTCGGCGCGGACCTGGCCGTGATCGGTGCCGCCGGCGCGGCCCCGGCCGAGGCCAAGCCCGAGCCGAAGCCGGTGCCCAAGGCCGAGCCGAAGCCCGAGCCGAAGGCCGAGCCGAAGCCGGAGCCCAAGGTCGAGGAGCCGACCCCGGGCCTGTCGTACAACGAGCCGGCGGCGGAGGCCGAGATCTCGGCGCGGCCGGCGCAGGCCGAGCAGAAGGCGATGCCGGCGGCCCCGGCCCCGCAGCGCCCGGCGGCGCCCGTCCAGGGCGGCGAGGAGGCGGCCGGCTACGTGACCCCGCTGGTGCGCAAGCTCGCCAGCGAGCACGGCGTCGACCTGACCTCGGTCAACGGCACCGGCGTCGGCGGTCGCATCCGCAAGCAGGACGTGCTGGACGCGGCGGAGAAGGCCAAGGCGGCCAAGGCCGCGCCGGCCCCGGCGCAGCAGCCCGCCGCCGCGGCGGCCCCGGCCAAGCCGGCCGCCAGGCCGCAGCCGAGCGCGAAGCGCGGCACCACCGAGAAGCTGCCCCGGATCCGCGCCACCATCGCCAAGCGGATGCAGCAGTCGCTGCACGAGATGGCGCAGCTCACCACCGTGGTCGAGGTGGACGTCACCAGGATCGCCAAGCTGCGGGCCCGCGCCAAGGACGCGTTCCAGCAGCGGCACGGCGTGAAGCTGTCGTTCCTGCCGTTCTTCGCCCTGGCGGCCGTGGAGGCGTTGCAGACCTTCCCGATCGTCAACGCCAGCATGGACCTGGAGGCGGGCACGATCACCTACCCCGACGCCGAGCACCTCGGCATCGCGGTGGACACGGAGCGCGGCCTGATGGTCCCGGTCATCCACGGCGCCGGCGACCTGAACCTGGGTGGCATCGCCAAGCGGATCGCCGACCTGGCCGAGCGCACCCGCACCAACAAGATCAGCCCGGACGAGATCGCGGGCGCGACCTTCACGCTGACCAACACCGGCAGCCGGGGCGCGCTGTTCGACACCCCGATCGTGCCGTCGCCGCAGTCGGCGATGCTCGGCACGGGTGCCGTGGTCAAGCGCCCGGTCGTGGTCAACGACCCGGAGCTGGGCGAGGTGGTCGCCGTCCGGTCGATGGTCTACCTGGCCCTGTCGTACGACCACCGACTGATCGACGGCGCGGACGCCGCCCGCTTCCTGGTCGCGGTCAAGGAGCGGCTGGAGGCCGGCAACTTCGAGGCCGAGCTGGGTCTGTAGTCCCGCACGACGCACAGCGGGCGCCCCGGTCACGGACCGGGGCGCCCTCGTCGTTCCCGACGTGGCTCGGACCTGCACGCCGCCGCCCCGCCAGCCCCGCCCACGCCCGACGCGCCCCGGCCCTGCCGGTACGGGAGCCGCCCTGCCGATGCGTCGCCCGCCCTGCCGACGCCGGGGCCGGCCGTGGCCCGAATCCGGCGCGGCGCGGCCGGGGCGCTGCGAGAGTGGGTTGGTGGGTGGCTTCCGGTGGCACGAGCGGTTGGGGCCTGCCGTCTCGATCGCCCCCGGCGCCCGGGTCGACCGGTTCGAGGTCTTCTTCGACCTGGTCTTCGTCTACTCGTTCTTCATCATCACCCGGGCGACCGCCGCCAACATCTCCGGCCGTCAGCTGCTGCACGCCCTGCTGGTGCTCGCCGTGCTCTGGTGGTGCTGGGTGGTGCACTGCGTGGTGGCCACCCGGGTCCGGCTGGGCGAGGGCTTCGTGCCGGTGCTGATGGTCGTCGGCATGGCCGCGCTGTTCTGCTTCGCGCTGTCCCTGCCGCAGGCGTTCGGCGACACGGAGGACGTGGCCGCCGGGCCGATGGTGGTCGCGTTGAGCTACGTGGTGATCCGCGGCGTACACCTGTTGCTGTACTGGCACATCGCGCGGGAGAAGCCCGGCGAGCGCCGGCTGCTGGCGAAGTACTCCCCCGAGCTGACGGTCAGCACCCTGCTGCTCACGGCCGCCGCGCTGATCCCGCCGCAGATCGACGACCCGGGCCGGGCCGTACTGGTGCGGGACGGGCTCTGGATCAGCGTCGTCCTGCTCCAGTACGGCATGGGCCTGGTGGCCGGCGCCTGGGGCTGGACGGTGACCTCCGCCGAGCACTGGACCGAACGGTACGACCTCATCCTGATCATCGCGCTGGGCGAGTCGGTCATCTCGGTCGGCGTCGGCAGCAACCTGCTCGGTCAGCCCCCGACCTGGCCCGCGGTGGCGGCGGCGGTGCTCGGCATATTCTTCACCGCCGCACTGTGGTGGGCGCACTACGACGTGGTCGGCCCGGCCGCCCGGATCGCCCTGCACACGGCCGAGGGCCGGACCCGGGTGGCGATGGCCCGGGACGCGTACGCCTATCTCCACCTGCCGATGATCGCCGGGATCATCCTGTTCGCCCTCGGCGCGGAGGAGGTCGTGCGCGACATCGCCGACCCCGAGGTGCCGTACGCCGAGCCGACGCACGGGCCGGGCGTCCCGCTGCTGTTCGGCGGGGTGATCTGCTACCTCTCCTCGAACATGCTGTTTCAGGCGCGCACCCTGCACACCGTCTACTGGACCAGGGTCGGCGCGGTGCTGCTGCTCGCCGCCGCCATCCCGGTGGGCCTGGTGCTGCCGGGGCTGGCCACCCTCGCCCTGCTCACCGCCATCTGCGTCGGGCTGGTGGGGGTGGAGGTGGTGGTCAAGGCGAAGGAACGCCGCGCGCTGCGCGAGAGGGTCTTCGAGGAGAAGACCAGCCACGAGGCGTACGAGGCCGCCTGGCGGGCCCGCTGGCGCGAGCCCACCCCCGAGGAGCCGTCGACCTGACACCGCAAGGAATCCCGTCGGTCGTAGCACTTCGTAGCACGCCGACCTAGAATTGCTCCGTGGCAGAGCACGCTCATCGGGAGATCACGCAACGGGAGCTGCGCAACGAATCGGGCGCGATCATGCGTAACGTCGAGCGTGGCGAATCCTTCGTCATCACACGGAACGGCACGCCGATCGGAAAGCTCATCCCGCTGCGCCGGCGCACCTTCGTGCCGCGGGCCGAGGTGCTCGCCGCCTTCGCCACGGCCCCTGTGCTCGACGCCGAGGCATTCCGCGCAGACATCGACTCGTCGGTGGAGCAGGACCCGTTCAGCCGTGAGTGGTGAGCCGCCGGTTCGTGGCCTGATCGACACGAACATCGTGATCCACCTCAGCGCCCTGGGTCCCGAGGAACTGCCGGACGAGATGGTCATCAGTGCGGTGACACTCGCGGAACTGTCCGCAGGCCCGCACCACACCGACGACCGCGCCGAGCGGGCCCGACGGACCAGCGTTCTGCAACACGCCGAGGCCATGTTCGAGCCGCTACCCTTCGACGCCGAGGCGGCGCGGGCCTTCGGCATGATCACCAGTGCGGTGCTGGCCACCGGGCGCACCACCCGCCGTCGGCTGGCGGACCTGATGATCGCTTCCATCGCGTACGCGAACGGCCTGTCGCTCTACACCACCAACCCGAGCGACTTCCTGGGGCTGGAGGAGCTGGTCAGGATCATGCCCGTCCGGCGTCCCTGAACGGTTTCGTCGCACCCGCCCTCGCTGTATAGGCTGGCCGGCAGCGTCGCGGTGCACCCGGCAAGGAGACCGCCGAGGGCATGGAGGCGCGGGACAGCATGGGACACACGTGCATCCATCCACGCCGGACGTGCGCCTGCGGGCCTTCGGCAACCAACTGATCGAGATCCACCTCTGGCTCCGCGAGGAGCTCACCCGCATCCGCGACGGGCTGGGCGAGCCCGGCGTACGCCCCCGGGACCTGCGGACCCACTGCCTGGCCTTCTGCGCGGCGCTGACCCGGCACCACACCGGCGAGGACGCCGGGGCGTTCCGGGTGCTGGCCGACCGCGTCCCCGAGCTGGCCCCGGTGCTGCGCGAGCTGGAAGCCGACCACCACGTGGTGGCCGGAATCCTGCGCCGGGTCGAGGAGCTGGCCGACGCCGCCGCGCCGCCGGCCGAGGTGCGGGCCGAGCTGGACACGCTCGCCGCGCTGCTCGAATCGCACTTCGTCTACGAGGAGAAGAAGCTGGTCGACGCGCTCAACGCGCTGACCGACGGCACCACCGAAGGGCTCCTCGGGGTCCCCGTCCCGCCGCTCGACCCCGAGCAGGTCTGCCGGTAGCAGAATTGCCGGCGTCGGGTTGGCCGGGCGGCCCCGGGCCCGGCAGGGTGGGCGTATGGCGATCTTCTCCCTCCAGGCGACCCCGTCCGACGGCCCGGGCTGGCTGGACCTGGCCCGGCGGGCCGAGGCGGCCGGTTTCGACACCCTGTCCACCGCCGACCACCCCGGCAGGACGACGTCGCCGTTCGTCGCCCTGGCCGCCGCGGCGGCGGTGACGTCGACGATCAAGCTGGGCTCGTACGTCTCCAACGCCGGGATCCGGGAGCCCATGCTGCTCGCGTCGGACGTGGCCACCCTCGACCTGCTCTCCGGCGGCCGGGCCCGGCTCGGCCTCGGCGCCGGCCACACCCCGGCCGAGTGGCACGCGGTCGGGCGGGAGCGCCCCGACGTCGCCGGTCGGGTGCGCCGCTGCCTGGCCGTCGCCGAGGCCGTCCGCGCGCTGCTCGACGGCGAGGAGGTCACCGTCGACTCCCCCGACCTGGTCGTGCGGGCCGCGCGGCTGGAGACGCCGCGACCGGTGCAGCGGCGTGTCCCGCTCACCCTCGGCACGGCGAACTCGGCGATGCTGCGCTGGGCCGGCGCGCACGCCGACATCGTCGGGCTGGCCGGCCTGGGGCGCACCCTGCCCGACGGCTACATGCACGAGGTGCGCTGGCGCGAGGCGGACATCGAGGCACAGCTGGCCTGCGTCGCGGCCGGGGCGGCCGGTCGGGCCGAGCCGCCGGCGCTGGAGGCGCTCGTGCAGCTGGTCGCCGTCACCGACGACGCCGAGGCCGCCACCGCCCAGTTCGCCGAGCAGACCGGCCTGACCGCCGCCGAGCTGCTGGCCACGCCGTTCGTGCTGGCCGGCACCGAGGACGAGATCGTCGCGGCGGTCGCCGCGCACCGGCGCCGCTGGGGCGTCACCCGCTTCGTCGTCCGCGTCGACGCCCTCGACCCGCTCACCCCCGTAATGGCCCGCCTGGCCGCCGCCGGCTGAGCCACCGACTTTCGGATACGGGTGCGGCGAGGTCAGGCCGTCGGCTGCTCGGCAACGAACACGCCGACGCCGTGCACGCCCTCCACGAGCCCCTGCGTCTGGAGCACCAGGATCGCCTGACGCACGACCGTCTGCGACACACCGTGCTCTTCCTTGAGCTGCGCGGTGGACGGCAGCTTGTCTCCCGGCGCCCACTCGCCTGACTCGATCCGGGCACGGATGTGGTCGGCGAGCTGCGCCCATTTCGGCTTGGCGGGCATTCACACTCCCAGGTCTGCACCGCCATTCGACCATGAACAACTTGGCACGACAAGTAAGGACAAGTTGAGCCTTGCTTTGTACAACATGTCGTGCAAAGCTCTCGTTGACTGGTTCCCAGGTCTGCAAACCGGAGCTGGTCGTCCCGTGAAACGCGCCCGGCCGGCCCGATCCCCCGAGGTCGGCCGGGTGCCACGCAGCCGGTGCGAGGGGTGGCGACCCCCGTGACCTCTTGGCCCGCAGCCCCCGGACGGTGACCGGCTCTACACGTCCGGCTCGGCGTCCGTACCCGAAGATATGAGCATGCGGATCCTCATGGCCGGTGCGTCCGGCTTCCTCGGCACCCGGCTGGTCGACCGGCTCACGGCGGACGGGCACCAGGTCACCCGACTGGTCCGCCGGCCGCCGCGCGCCCCCGACGAGCGGCAGTGGGACCCGGCCGCCGCGCAGCTCGACCCGGCGACGGTGGCGGAGGCGGACGCGGTGGTCAACCTGGCCGGCGCGGGCGTCGGCGACCGTCGGTGGAACGACGGGTACCGGCAGGTGATCCGGTCGAGCCGGGTCGACGCGACCACCACCCTGGCGATCACCATCGCCGGGCTGCCCGACGGCGACCGGCCGAGGGTGTTGCTCAACTCCTCGGCGGTCGGCTGGTACGGCAACACCGGCGACCGGACGGTCGAGGAGGACGCCCCGGCCGGCGAGGGCTTCCTGGCCGACGTCTGCCGGGTCTGGGAGGCCGCGACGCGCCCGGCCGAGGACGCGGGCGTACGCGTGGTGCGGCTGCGCACCGGGCTGCCGCTGCACCGCGACGGCGGGCTGCTGAAGCCGCAGTTGCTGCCGTTCCGGCTGGGGATCGCCGGCCGGCTCGGCAGCGGCCGGCAGTGGCTGCCGTGGATCTCGCTGGTCGACTGGCTGGACGCCGTGGTGTTCCTGCTGGCCCGTGACGACGTCGCCGGGCCGGTCAACGTGGTCGGGCCGGCCCCGGTGACCAACGCCGACTTCACCCGCGAGCTGGCGCGGCAGTTGCGTCGGCCGGCGATCATCCCGATCCCGGCCCTGGCGTTGAAGGTGGCGCTCGGCGGCTTCGCCCACGAGGCGCTGACCAGCACCCGGGTCCTCCCCGGCGTGCTCACCGAGGCCGGCTTCACCTTCCGCCACCCCGACCTGGCCGCCGCCCTAAACGCCGCACTACACAACTGACAATCCCCACTCTCGACCCTCCCCCAACCCGGTTGATCATGAAGTTGTTGCCACGACACGCCGGGCGGGGTGGCAACAACTTCATGATCAACGCGCGGTGAGGGAGGGTCAGCAGCCGACGACCCAGTGGTTGGGGCCGGTCTGACTGAGGGTGCTGGTGTAGAAGGTGTTGTAGAGGCCCATCCGCTGGTTCGAGCCGTTGGCGTAGGCGTAGCCGCCGGACTGGTAGGCGCGGCCGGCGCCGACGTGCGCGTAGTTGCTGGCGGTCACGCAGGTCGGCGCGGTGGTCGGGCTCGCCGTCGGGGAGGCCGTGGGGCTCGCCGTCGCGGTCGGGCTGGGCTGGGTCCCGCCGTCCAGGCCGAAGAAGACCGCGTCGTGGTACGCGGAGCAGATGGTGTCCAGGATGTAGGGGGCGGTGGTGCCGCACTGGTCGGCGGCCGAGCCGGGGTCGACCGGGGTGCCGTGGCCCATGCCGGAGATCCGGTAGACCCGCACGTCGTTGTTGCCGTACACCTCGAGGCTGGTGTTGGCGGGCAGCGACGCGGTGCTGGTCGGGGTCTGCGAGACGCCCCGGGCGTTGGTCCACTGGTCGCGCAGCTCGGTGGCGTTGGCCGGCACGACGGTGGAGTCCGAGGTGCCGTGCCAGATGGCGACCCGGGGGCGCGGGCCGGTGTGCCCGGGATGGGCGGCGCGGACCAGGTTGCCCCACTCCTGCGGGGTCTTGTCCACCCCCTGGAACTGGCAGGCGTTGGTGGTGGCGGGCGGCGAGCAGCGGTACGGCAGGCCGGCGATGACGGAGCCGGCGGAGAAGACGTCCGGGTAGGTGGCGAGCATGACCGCGCTCATCCCCCCGCCGGCGGAGAGCCCGCTGACGAAGACCCGGCCCGGGTCGGTGCCGTAGTTGTTCCTGGCGTAGTCGACCATCTGCTTGATCGACAGCGCCTCGCCGGAGCCCCGGGTGATGTCCTGCTCCACGAACCAGTTGAAGCAGCTCAGCGGCTGGTTGGCGCTGGACTGCTGCGGCACGATCAGGGCGAACCTCCACTGGTCGGCGTACTTGCGCCAGCCGGAGTTGGCGAAGTAGCCGGAGGCGTTCTGGGTGCAGCCGTGCAGCAGGACGACCGCCGGCGCTCCGGCCGGGAGGTTGTCCGGCCGGTACGCGTACATGGCGAGGTTGCCGGGGTTGGAGCCGAAGCCGGTGACCTGGGTGAGGGTGGCGGCCTGGGCGGGGGCGGCGAGGGTCACGACCGCGGTGGCGGCGAGGACCAGCCCGGCGACCGCACCGGTCAGCCGGGTGAGCAGGGACGAGGAGCGGCGCACGGGGGCCTCCTGGGGACGGGTTGTGAACTGGGTCACCCGCGAATTGCCGCGAGGTTACGTCGATGTATCGATGCTGTGACATGGGCCACGGTCACACATTCGCTGTCGGGAGGATGTGCGTCCTGACCGGCGTGTCCAGGTCCGGTTGGTAACGTCCGCTGCGTGCCGACCTCCCCGTCCCTGGCGCCCTCGCCGGCCTCGCCGCCCCGTGTCGTCCGCGACCGTCGGGCCGACCTGATCATGGCGCTGGTCGCGCTGGCGCTCGCCGTCTGGGTGACCAGCGGGCTGTGGCGGGACCCGAACGTCCGCGCCATCACGGTCAACTCCAGCGACCAGGCGCTCTTCGAGTGGCTGCTGGCCTTCGGCGGCCACACGGTGACCCACGGCGACGACCCGCTCTTCACCCACCTGGTCAACGTCCCGGACGGCGTGAACCTCGCGGTCAACACCTCGATCACCGTGTACGCGGTGGTCTTCGCCCCCCTGACGTACCTGATCGGGCCGCCGGCCACGTTCCTGGTGATCCTCACCCTCAACCTGGCCGCCACCGCGCTCGCCTGGTACTGGCTGTTCACCCGGCACCTGGCCCGCAGCCCGCTCGCCGCCGCGGTCGGCGGGTTGTTCATCGGCTTCTCCCCCGGCATGGTGTCGCACGCCAACGCCCACCTGAACTGGACCGCCGGCTGGCTGGTGCCGCTGCTGGTGTGGCGGACGTTCGCCCTGCGCCGCTCCCGGCGCCCGCTGCGCGACGGCGCGATCCTCGGCGCGCTCGTCGCCGTCGCCTTCTCCATCGCCGCCGAGGGGCTCTTCTTCACCGCGCTGGCGCTCGGCGTCTTCGTCGCCGTCTGGGCGCTGCACCCGGCCCACCGCGCCGAGGCCCGGGCGGCGCTGCCGACCTTCCTGCGCGGGCTCGGGGTGACCGCCGTGGTCGCCGGGGTGCTGCTGGCGTACCCGCTCTGGCTGCACTTCGCCGGCCCGCAGCGCTTCCACGGCACCGGCTTCGACGCGGTCATCCACTCCGAGGACGTCGTCGCGTTCGGGGCGTACCCGCGCCGCTCGCTGGCCGGCGAGGTGGGGCTGGGCACCCGGCTGGCGCCGAACCCGACGGAGGAGAACTCGTTCTTCGGGATCCCGCTGCTGCTGCTCGCCGTCGCCTGCCTCGTGACGCTGTGGCGCCGGGCCGACGCGGGCCGCCGGGCGACGCTCTGGGCGCTGGGCGTGACCGCCGTGGTCTTCACCGTGCTCTCCTTCGGCCCCGAGGCCAAGGTCGACGGACACCGCGCCGACCTGCCGATGCCGTTCGACCTGCTCGGGCACCTGCCGGTGATGAACGCCGCCCTGCCCGCCCGGCTGGCGCTGGTGGTGGCGCCGGTGATCGGGGTGCTGCTCGCGTACACCGTCGACCGGCTCCGGGCCGAGCCGCCCCGGCGCCGCCCGGCGCGGCTGGCCTGGTGGGCGGGGTTCGCGGTGGCGCTGGTGCCGCTGCTGCCGACCCCGCTGCTGACCATCGAACGCGAGCCGATCCCGCGCTTCATCACCGCCGGCACCTGGCGCGAGTACGTCTCCCCGGGCGGGGTGCTGACCCCCGTGCCGCTGACCCTCGACGTCTATCCCGACGGGCAGCGCTGGCAGGCGTACGCGCTGGCGCACCGGCAGGGCGAGTTCGCCATCCCCTCCGGCTTCTTCCTCGGCCCGGGCGGCCCGGACGGCCGGGGCCGAATCGGCCCGCCGCCGCGCCCGTTCAGCGCCATGCTCGACGAGGCCGGTCGGAGCGGGCTGGTGCCGATCATCACCGAGGGCAGCATCCGGGAGGCCCGCGCCGACCTGCGGCACTGGCGGATCGAGACGGTGGTGCTGGCCGACGAGGTGCACGGGGCGAAGTGGCCGGTCGACGAGGACGCGGTCCGCCGCACCGTGACCGCGTTGCTCGGCCCACCCGAGCGGGTGGACGACGTCTGGCTGTGGCGGGTCCCGCAGGGATGAGCGCCGTGGTGCCGTGGTGAGCCGCGTCACCGCAGGTGACCGGCCGGTACGGGGCTAGGCTTGGCGCGTGAGCACGACGACTTCCGGCCTCACGGCCGTCCGCGCCGGTCTCCTCGACTACCAGGCCGCCTGGGACGAGCAGCGCCGGCTGCACGAATCGGTGGTGGCCGGCGAGCGGGGCGACACGGTGCTGCTGCTGGAGCACCCGAGCGTCTACACCGCCGGCAAGCGCACCGAGCCGTGGGACCGGCCCATGGACGGCACGCCGGTGGTCGACGTCGACCGGGGCGGCAAGATCACCTGGCACGGCCCGGGGCAGCTCGTGGGCTACCCGATCGTGCGGCTGCCCGACCCGGTGGACGTGGTCGCCTACGTGCGCCGCACCGAGCAGCTGCTGATCGACGTCTGCGCCGAGTTCGGGCTGGCCGCCGGCCGGGTCGACGGGCGCAGCGGGGTCTGGGTGCCGGAGGACGACCGGGGTCCGGCCCGCAAGGTGGCCGCCATCGGCATCCGGGTCGCCCGCGGGGTCACCCTGCACGGCTTCTCGATCAACTGCGACTGCGACCTGGGCCACTTCGACCGGATCGTGCCCTGCGGCATCCGCGACGCCGGCGTCACCTCGCTCACCGCCGAGCTGGGCCGCCCGGTCACCGTGGCCGACGTGCTGCCGGTGGTCGAGCGCCACCTGCCGGCCCTCGTCGCCGTCTGACCCCGCCCGTGCGGATCGATCTCGTCACCGTCGTCGTCGCCGAGTACGACCCGGCCATCGACTTCTTCACCGAGGTGCTCGGCTTCGACCTGGTCGAGGACTCGCCGTCGCTGACCAACGACGGCCGCCCGAAGCGCTGGGTCGTCGTCCGACCGCCCGGCGCGCAGACCGGGCTGCTGCTGGCCCGCGCCGACGGCGAGCGGCAGGCGCAGGCCGTCGGCGAACAGGTCGCCGGCCGGGTCGGCTTCTTCCTCCAGGTCGACGACTTCGACGCCACCCACCGCCGGATGGTCGAGGCACGCGTCGAGTTCGTGCGACCGCCGCGCACCGAGCCGTACGGCCGGGTGGCGGTCTTCCGCGACATCGCCGGCAACCTCTGGGACCTCCTCGGCCCGGCCTGACCGGCAGCGGGACGCGCCCCCACTCACGCTGCCCCGGCCCGGCCTGACCGCCGACGGGCACCGGGCACCCGCTCACGCCCCGGCGGTCAGACCTGATCGGCCGGTTCGGGCGGGTGCTCCGGCGCACCGTCGCAGCGCCGGAGCCAGGGCTGGCACAGGACGACGGCCCCGCCGATGGCGGCGCCGATCACCGTCTCGACGCCCCGGTCGACGAGCAGCGACCCCACCAGGCGGGCCGCCGCGAGCTGACCCATCAGCAGGGCCATCGGCGTGATGAACAGCAGCGCCAGCCCGTAGTTGCGCCCCACCAGCAGCTCGGTGACGATCTGGAGCGCCGCCACCACCAGGACGGTGGCGACCGGCGAGAACCCCGGCGCGAGCAGGGCCGCGCTGGTCAGCAGCCCGAGCAGGGTGCCGACGATCCGGTGCCCGGCGCGCACCAGCTGGGCGGTGACGCCCCGGGCGCTGAGCGGCACCACCGCCGCCACCATCGCCCAGTACGGATGCCCGATCCCGATGGCCGTCGCCGCGCCGCCGGCCAGCACCACGGCGACGGCGTAGCGGACCGGCTCCCAGGTCCACACGTGGCGCAGCCGCGCGGGCCGGCTCCGCTGCCGCCGCAAGACACTGCCGACGGCACCGACGAGCAGCGCGAACAGGCTGCTGAGCCCGGCCACGGCCGCCGCGGTCGGCACGTCGGAGACCGCGTGCGGCACCGACGCCGCGGCGCCGAACCCGAAGACGAGGAAGAGCGGTCCCGGCGGGTGCCAGTCCTGCGCGGCGGCGAGCACGGCACCCGCCGCCGCGACGGCCGCCGCGGTCGGCACCGCGACCCACGCGCGCGACTCCAGGGAGCCGACCAGCACCCCGAGCACCACCGACGCGGTGAGGGCCGCCCCGGCGCTCGCCTGCATCGCCGCCCGGGACAGGTGCACGTGGTTGCGCCCGTAGAGCGAGGTGAACGCGCCGAACGCGGCGTACAGGGACCAGTCCGGGTGGCCGGCCGCCAGCACCGCGAGCAGCGGCACGAGGACGCTGACGCCGGCCCGCAACGCGACCCGGTGGGTGCCGTGTGCCTCGCGGAGGTGCAGCAGGTCGCGCAGCGTCGCCCGGAACCGCTCGCCCATCACCTTCCACCGCACCCCCGCTCCTTCATATACCGCTACGGGGTGAGCCGGTGCAGGTCGCGTGGGAAGGCGGTCACCTCCCGGACGTTGGCCGCGCCGGTCAGCCGGGCCACGAAGCGTTCCAGCCCGATGGCGAAACCGCCGTGCGGCGGCATCCCGTGCCGGAACGCGTCGACGTAGCCGGCGTACGGCTCGACGGGCTCGCCGCGCGCCGCGAGCGCCGCCAGGTAGTCGGCGTGCCGGTGCAGCCGCTGCCCGCCCGTCACCAGCTCCAGCCCCCGGAACAGCAGGTCGAACCCGTTGGAGTACGCGGGCCGTGCCGGGTCGGGATGGGTGTAGAAGGGCCGCTTCGCCATCGGGTAGCCGGTGACGAAGAGGAACTCGGAGCCGTGCTCCCGCCGCGCCCACTCCCCCAGCGCCCGCTCGTGCGCCGGGGCGAGGTCCGGCTCGTCGGCCGGCGCGCCGGCGATCTCCAGGGCCTCGGTGAAGTGCACGGCGGGGATCTCCGCCGGCACCTCGGGGGCCTCGACGCCGAGCGTGGCGAGCGCGGAGCCGGCCCGCCCGCGTACCGCGTCGAGCATGCCGGCCACCGTATGCCGCAGCACGGCCATCACGTCCCGGTGGTCGGTGACGAAGCCGAGTTCGGCGTCGAGCGAGGTGTACTGCGCCAGGTGCCGCACCGTGTCGTGCGGCTCCGCCCGGAACACCGGCCCGACCTCGTAGACCCGCTCGAAGACGCCAACCATGAGCTGCTTGTAGAACTGCGGCGACTGGGCCAGGTACGCGGGCCGTCCGAACCAGTCCAGCGCGAACACGTTCGCCCCGCTCTCGGTGGACGAGCCGACCACCTTCGGCGTGTGGATCTCCACGAAGTCGCGGGCGTCGAGCGCGGCGCGGAAGCCGGCCACCGCCGCCGCCGAGACGCGCAGCGCCGCCGAACGGGTCGGGTGGCGCAGCGCCACGGGCGCGTGGTCGAGCTGGGTGGGCAGGCTCGCGGTCAGGGCCGGCCGGTAGAGGTCGAACGGCGGCGGCACGGCGGGCGGGCCGAGTGGTCGTACGGTCGGCTCGGCGACCTCGACCCCGGCGGGAGCGGTCGGGTTCGCGACCACCGTGCCGGTGACCTCGACGACGGTCTCCTCGGTCAGTTTCTCCAGGTCGGCACGGACGGCCGGGTCGGCGACCACCACCTGGGCGAGGCCGGCGGCGTCCCGGACGATCAGGAACGCCACCGACTTGAGCAGCCGGCGGCGGTGCACCCAGCCGGCGATCCGGACGGTTGCGCCGACATGGGCGGAGAGCTGGTGGGAAAGGATGCGTTGCACGGCGGTTACCTCCTCGATCAATCGCAACGCGATCCCCGGGAGGTGTGGGCGAGCGGGAGCCTCGCGGTGCCACCACACCTTCGCCCCCGCTGACGGGGGCCTCGTTTCGTCGCCTTTTCACCGGGGCCAGCCGGGCGGGCTCTACTTGGCGTGGTTAGGAAGGGCCCCCTCCTCTACCGGAGGCGTTAGAAAGGTGCCCTTCCTTACACGCCGTTCTTCCCGCAGCTCGGGAGGGTCTTCGCGGTCCGGCGCCAGACCGCCTCACAGCAACCGGCGGCTCTCTCGGCTGGCGGATCGGGCCGCTACTCGGCTCCGTCACAGCTCTGCCGGGAACCGTAGCACCCCGCCGGCGCGTACTGTGACGCGATTTTCCCGCCTCCGGTGTCCGGCGTCACAAGGCTTCCGGCGTGACGCCGGTCGCCCGCGGTACATCGACGGCGGCCGTCGGGCGTAGGCTCGGTTTTGTGACGATCGAGCACTCCGCGCCGACGACCGGCCAGGTAGCGCGCACCGCGACGCCCGCCCCCGAGGGGCGGCGTCTGCTCCGCATCGAGGCGCGCAACGCCGAGACGCCGATCGAGCGCAAACCACCGTGGATCAAGGTCAAGGCCAAGATGGGGCCGGAGTACACCCAGCTGCGCGGGCTCGTCTCGCGCGAGGGGCTGCACACCGTCTGCCAGGAGGCCGGCTGCCCCAACATCTACGAGTGCTGGGAGGACCGGGAGGCCACCTTCCTCATCGGTGGCGACCAGTGCACCCGGCGCTGCGACTTCTGCCAGATCGACACCGGCAAGCCGGCCGAGTTCGACGCCGACGAGCCGCGCCGGGTGGCCGAGTCGGTGGTCTCGATGGGCCTGCGCTACGCGACCATCACGGGCGTGGCCCGGGACGACCTGCCCGACGGCGGCGCCTGGCTCTACGCCGAGACCGTCCGGCAGATCCACGCCCTTCAGCCCGGCTGCGGCGTGGAGCTGCTGATCCCCGACTTCAACGCGGTGCCCGAGCAGCTCGCCGAGGTCTTCGGCGCCCGGCCGGAGGTGCTCGCGCACAACGTGGAGACCGTGCCGCGGATCTTCAAGCGGATCCGGCCGGCGTTCCGCTACGAGCGCTCGCTGGACGTGATCCGGCAGGCCCGCGCCGATGGGCTGGTCACCAAGTCCAACCTGATTTTGGGCATGGGCGAGGAACGCGCCGAGGTCTCCCAGGCGCTGCGTGACCTGCACGACGCCGGCTGCGAGCTGATCACCATCACGCAGTACCTGCGCCCCTCCCCGCGGCACCACCCGGTCACCCGCTGGGTGAAGCCGGAGGAGTTCGTCGAGCTGCGCGAGGAGGCCGAGGAGATCGGCTTCGCGGGCGTGATGAGCGGGCCGCTGGTGCGCTCGTCGTACCGGGCCGGCCGGCTCTACCGGCAGGCGCTGGAGGCCCGCGAGGGCACCCAGGTCACCGCGGGCTGACCCACCCCGGCCGGCGCGCCGGCACCGCCGCACGTCGCGGCGAGCCTCCGCCCCCGGGCGACCCTCGATCGAGGGTCAGCGGGGGGCGGTGGGCTCGCCGAGCAGGCCGAGGCGGTGGGCCAGCGCGGCGGCCTCCACGCGGTTGCTCACGTCGAGCTTGGCGATGATCCGGGAGACGTGCACGCTGGCCGTCTTCGGCGAGATGAAGAGCTGCTCGGCGATCCGGCTGTTGCTGTGCCCCTCCGCGACCAGGCGCAGCACCTCCCGCTCGCGCAGGGTGAGCAGGTCCGCGCCGGGGCGGCCCCGGGTGGCCCCGCGCAGGCCGACCCGGCGGGCCAGCGTGGCGGCCTGCTCCGCGAGCGGCGCCGCGCCGAGCCGATCGGCGATCGCGGCGGCCTCGCCCACCGCCGCCGCCACCTCGTCCCGCTCCCCCGCCGCGGCCGCCGCCTCGGCGAGCGCCAGCAGCGCGCGTCCGAGCGGGTACGGCTGCCCGTCCGCCCGCCACGCCGCGACCGCCGCCCGCCACGCCGCAAGCGCCTGGTCACCAGCCGTCAGGAGGGCGCCCACCTGGGCGGCGTGCGCCCGCTCGGCCGGGCAGCGGGCCGGCAGGCCGGCGGCGAGCGCGGACACCGCGGCGGCCAGCTCGGGGTCGCCGGCCCGGGCGGCCGTGCGGGCGACGGCGCTGAGCACCGGCCAGCCCTCGCGGGGTAGCTGCGGCAGGCGCTCGTCGGCCAGCGCCGCGTGGGCCGCGCGTACGGCCTCGGCGGGGTCGTCGGCCGCCAGCGCCGCCTCGATCCGCAGCTCCCGCAGCGGCAGCCGGTGGTTCGGCCACAGGTAGGGCCGGGCCAGGAAGCCGAGGGCGCGGCCCACCAGTTCGTCCGCGGCGGGGTGGCCCCGGGCCAGCCGCAGGCCGGCGCGGAGCTGGAGCCAGTGCAGCCCCGACACGCCCGGCAGGTCGATCCGGGCGGCGTCCGCGCAGGCGGCGTCGGCCTCGTCCCAGCGGCCCAGGGCGATCAGCGCCTCGGCCTGGTTCGACAGCAGGTAGGCGCCGGTGGAGCGGCTGATGCCGACCCGCCGCGCCTCGGTCACCCCGGCGGCGGCCGCGTCGGCCGACTCGGCGTACCGGCCCAGCTCGAAGAGCACGTCGGAGAGGTGGACCAGGGCGCTCACCAGCGCCGGCGCGTTCCCGGCCGCGCGGGCCCGTTCCGCCACCCGGCGCAGCTCGGCCAGGCCGAGGTCGACCGAGGCCGCGGTGCGGCAAAGCAGCACGATCCGGGCCGGCAGCAGCTCCAGGTCCTCGCCGAGCGCCTCGGCCGCCGCCGTCGCCTCGGCCGCGAGCGCGCCGGCCTGCTCGGGGTCGATCCTGATCAGGTGCGCCGCGATGTCGGCGAGGAGCCGGACCCGCTCCGGCCCGTCCGGCACCCCCGAGGCCAGCCGGTACGCCTCCCGCAGCTCCGTCGTGCCGTCGCTCTTGCCGAGCATGGCCAGCATCCGGCCGCGCCGGTCCAGCAGCCGCGCGGCGCGCAGCGGCTCGGCGTCGGT
Source organism: Micromonospora sp. NPDC047730 (assembly GCF_043204765.1). Classification (NCBI taxonomy): domain Bacteria; kingdom Bacillati; phylum Actinomycetota; class Actinomycetes; order Micromonosporales; family Micromonosporaceae; genus Micromonospora; species Micromonospora sp. NPDC047730. Next base: position 229,429 of record NZ_JBIDCU010000005.1, read on the forward strand.
GTCCACCTCGGCCAGGGCGGCCCGGGTGAGGGTGAGCGCGCGCTGGTAGTCGCCGGCGGTGGTGGCCGCCGCGATGGTCTCCTCCAGCACCGCGAGGTGGTCCATGTCGAGCCGGTCGGCCGCGTCGGGCACCAACTCCCACAGCTCCAGCACCCGCTCCAACAGCCGGCTCTGCTCCGCGTACGCGTACCGGTCGGCGGCGGCGCGGGCGGCGGTGCGGGCGGTCACCAGGGCGCGGGGGTGGTCGTGGGCGGCGTACCAGTGGTGGGCGATCTCGGCCGGGGCGCGGCCGGCGACGACCAGGTGCGGCTGCGCCTCGATGGCCGCCGCGAAGCGGGCGTGCAGCCGGGCGTGCTCACCGGGCAGCAGCTCGTCGTGCACCGCCTCGCGGACCAGGGCGTGCCGGAACTCGTAGTCGCCCTCCGGGTCGGCCACGACGAGCTGGGCGGCGACGGTGGCGCGCAGCGCGTCCTCCAGCTCGGGCTCGGGCAGCCCGGCCACCTCGGCGATGAGCTGGTGGGCGAAGCGGGTGCCGCCGGCGGCCGCGATGCGCAGCACCCGCTGGGCCGGGTCGGGCAGCCGGTCCACCCGGGCCAGCAGCAGGTCGCGCAGCGTCTCGGGCAGCGCGGCGCAGCCGACCGGGCCGCCGGCCGCGGCCAGTTCCTCGATGAAGAACGGGTTGCCCTGGGTGCGGTCGTGGATGTGGTCGACCGCCCGGGCGAGCGGCTCGGTGCCGAGCAGGTCGGCCAGGATCGCGCCGGTGCCGTCCCGGTCGAGGCGGCCCAGCTCGATCCGTTCGACGCCGCGGGCCCGGTCCAGCTCGGCGAGGAAGGGCCGCAGCGGGTGCCCGCGGTGCAGCTCGTCGGTGCGGTAGGTGCAGACCAGCAGCAGCCGGGCGGTGCGGGCGGCCCGCACCAGGAAGGCGATGAGGTCGCGGGTGGACCGGTCGGCCCAGTGCAGGTCCTCGATCACCAGCACCAGGGGCTGCCCGGCGGCGAGCCGCTCGAACAGCTCGGCGACCAGGTCGAACAGGTAGCCGCGCGGGGCGTCCGAGACCGGCGCCGGGGCGGGCGCGGCGACACCGACCGGCCCCCGGGCCAGCTCCGGCAGGAGGCGGGCGAACTCCGCCTCGTACCCGTCGAAGACGCCGGGGCCGTCGCGGCGCAGCACCGCGCGCAGCGCCGCCGCGAACGGCGCGAAGGGCAGGCCGGCCTCGCCGAGTTCGAGGCACTGGCCGACCAGCAGGCGGGCCCCGGCGTCGGTGGCCGACCGGCCGAACTCCTCCGTCAGCCGGGTCTTGCCCACCCCGGCCTCGCCGCCGACCAGCACGGTGGTCGGCTCGCCGGCGCGGGCCCGGGCGAGGGCGTCACGCAGGGCCGCGAGTTCCGGCTGTCGGCCCACGAGGACGGTGCTGGCGGCGCGTGCGGTCACGGCACCGAGCATGCCACGCCCCTCGCCGCCCTCGATTCCGCTGACCGGCCGGCCGGCGACCGACGGCCCGGCCGTCGCCTGGGCAGGCTGCCCGCCGGACGGCGGAGCGGGCCCGCTGCACGGCGCGGGCCGCGGCGGGGCGCCGGCCCCCGCCGGGACGGTGACGGCCCCCGCCGGGACGGTGACGGCCCTCGACGGGTCGGTGGCGGCCCCCGGCGGCACGATGGCGGCCCCCGGCGGCACGATGGCGGCCGCCGGGGGCGCGGGGGCGCTCACCGGCGGACGGCGCCGGCGCGGCCCGGGTGCTGCCACCGGCTGAGCCAGCCGCGCGTGGAGCGGCGTGGCAGGGCACGGGCGAGCCGGTCGGCCGCGGCATCGGCGCGCAGCTCGGCGGCGTGCGTACGGTGGATGGAGAGGATGAAGTCCGCGTCGGTGCCGAACATCTCGGGCTCCCTGAGGTCGTCGTCGCTGTCGACTCTGACTCTCCGCGCGAAGGTGCCCACGGGGCATGGGTAAGCCGCCTGATCTTCGCCCGCTCCCCCGCCTTACTCCCCACCCCTGCGGGCGGTACGGCGGCGTAAGGTACTCAGCCCGGCCGCGGGTGATCGCGGCGTACGGCGACCACTAGACTCAGCGGCATGGCAAAGCCCCAGGAGAAGGTCTCGTTCGGCCAACGGCTGAAGCAGATCGGGATGGTGTTCAAGTTCACCGCCAAGCAGGACAGGTGGTTCGCCCCGCTGGCCGCCGGCGCGGTGCTGATCCCGCTCGCGCTCACCGTGGTCGCGGTCCTGCTCTGGGGCTGGATCTGGCTGCCGCTGGGCATCCTGCTCGCCCTGCTCTGCCTGCTGATCGTGCTCAACCTGCGGTCCAACCGGGCGATGATGAACGCGGCCGAGGGGCAGCCGGGCGCGGCGGCCCAGATCATGGAGAGCATGCGCGGCGACTGGCGGGTCACCCCGGCCGTCAGCTCCACCACCCAGATGGACATGGTCCACCTGGTCATCGGCCGGCCCGGCGTGATCCTGCTGGCGGAGGGCAACCCGCAGCGGGTGCGCGGCCTGCTCGGCCAGGAGAAGCGACGGCTTGCCAAGGTCATCGGCAACGCACCGCTGCACGACTACGTGATCGGGCAGGAGGAGGGCCAGCTGCCGGTCCGCAAGTTGCGGATGACCCTGATGCGGCTGCCGCGCACGCTCAGCGGCAAGGACGTCAACTCCCTCGACAAGCGGCTCAAGGCGCTCACCGCCCGCCCGCAGATGCCCAAGGGCGCGATCCCGAAGAACATGCGGCCCCCGCGCGGCGCGTTCCGCCAGTCGCGCGGTCGCTGACCCAGCGGGACGTACGCAACGAGAGCCGGGCCCTGTCGGGCCCGGCTCTCGCGTCTCTCCCCCTCCCCCTCCCCCTCCCCCTCTCCCTCCCCACCCCCGCCCCTCCCGCTCCTCGGCGATCTTGCAGTTTCGGCCCTACTTCTGCCGCTTATGCCCCGTTCGTCCGGGCAGGAAGTGCAAGATCGCGGGAGGGAGGAGGGACGGGCGGGGAGGGGAGGGGACGGGGGTCAGGGGCGGGGGGCGTTGGTGACGACCGAGCCCGCGAGGCGGTCGTGCAGGCCGCGGCGGTGGTTGTCCATCAGCAGGGCCGGCACGACGAGGGCGAGCAGCACGCCGCGCAGCAGCGCCCGGACGAGGCCGATGCGCCCGCCGTCGGCCCAGGCGACGCAGCGGATCTTCGTGATGAACATGCCCGGCGTCTGGGCGAACAGCCCGAGGAAGAAGCCGTACTCCAGGATCAGCACCAGCACGGGCGCCCACCCGTCGCGGACCGGGTCTGCGAAGCCCCGGGCGGCGAGGAGGCAGAGCACCCAGTCGATCACCAGCGCGCCGAACCGGCGGCCCAGGCTGGGCGGGGTGAAGGCAAGATCGGACGCGGGCGGCACGGGGCGGTCAGGCGGGTTGCTCACAACGGTCAAGGGTATCCAGGACGTACGGGCGGCTCGGGGACGGCCGCGAGCACCCCGAGCGCAAAAAGGGACCAAAGCGAGCAAGTGTCAATACACTGGCACAGCCGGTGGTGTTCCGTCACCCGCTCGCCCCCGCCGGAGCAGCGCGGATGACGCTCCGCGAGGGACGTAACACGGCAGAAACACTCAAGACATGGCCGGGCAACCACCCGGCCATAGCGTCGCCAAGAGCCCAGCCACCCGTGGACGTGCCAGGAGGACGTGTGTTCGCCAATCCCGAGGAACTCCTGCGATACCTCAAGAACGAGGACGTGAAGTTCGTCGACGTACGTTTCTGTGACCTGCCCGGCGTGATGCAGCACTTCAACCTGCCGGTCGAGTCCGTCGACGACGAATTCTTCACCGAGGGCCTGGCCTTCGACGGTTCGTCGATCCGCGGTTTCCAGGCGATCCACGAGTCGGACATGCTCCTGCTCCCGGACGTCGCCACCGCCTTCATCGACCCCTTCCGGGCGCAGAAGACCCTCGCGCTCAACTTCTTCATCCACGACCCGTTCACCCGCGAGGCCTACAGCCGGGACCCGCGCAACGTGGCGAAGAAGGCCGAGGCGTACCTGGCGGCCAGCGGCATCGCCGACACCGCCTACTTCGGCGCGGAGGCGGAGTTCTACATCTTCGACTCCATCCGCCACGAGACCTCGGCGCACCAGTCGTTCTACTACATCGACTCGATCGAGGGCGCCTGGAACACCGGCCGCGAGGAGCCGGGCGGCAACCGCGGCTACAAGACCCCGTACAAGGGCGGCTACTTCCCGGTGCCGCCGGTGGACCACTACGCCGACCTGCGCGACAGCATCGTGCGCCGGCTGGTCGACACCGGGTTCACCGTGGAGCGCTCGCACCACGAGGTGGGCACCGCCGGCCAGTCCGAGATCAACTACCGGTTCTCGACCCTGCTGCACGCGGCCGACCAGCTCCAGCTCTTCAAGTACATCGTGAAGAACGAGGCGTGGGTCAACGGCAAGACCGCCACCTTCATGCCGAAGCCGCTCTTCGGCGACAACGGCTCCGGCATGCACACCCACCAGAGCCTGTGGCTGAACGGCGAGCCGCTGTTCTACGACGAGACCGGCTACGCCGGCCTGTCGGACATGGCCCGCTGGTACATCGGTGGCCTGCTGCACCACGCCCCGTCGCTGCTGGCCTTCACCAACCCGACGGTCAACTCGTACCGCCGGCTGGTGCCGGGCTTCGAGGCGCCGGTCAACCTGGTCTACTCGCAGCGCAACCGCTCCGCCTGCACCCGCATCCCGGTGACCGGCAGCAACCGGAAGGCCAAGCGCGTCGAGTTCCGCGTGCCGGACCCGTCGGCCAACGTCTACCTGGCCTTCGCGGCGATGATGATGGCCGGCCTGGACGGCATCAAGAGCAAGATCGAGCCGCCGGCGCCGATCGACAAGGACCTGTACGACCTGCCGCCGGAGGAGTGGGGCGACGTCAAGCAGGTGCCGGGCTCGCTGCCCGAGGTGCTCGACGCGCTGGAGGCCGACCACGACTACCTGCTCGACGGCGGCGTCTTCACGCCCGACCTGATCTCCACCTGGGTCGAGTGGAAGCGGACCAACGAGGTTGACCCGGTGCGCCTGCGCCCGACCCCGCACGAGTTCGCCATGTACTTCGACTGCTGACCTGAGATCAGGAAGAAGGCCCTGGGTTCGCCCAGGGCCTTCTTCCTTGCCACCAGCGACTCCACCGTTCCACTCCGACCGGGCCGGCTCCGCTACTCGCGGGTCGGTGGAACACCATGGGTGTCACCGGAGCCCTTTGACACCCATGGCGTTCCACTCGGCGCGACCGATCCGCTGGGGGCGCGCGGGCGTCCAGGGCAGCGCGGGCGTCCAGGGCAGCGCGGGCGTCCAGGGCAGCGCGGGGGCGACGCGGGTGGAGCGGTTTCTCCGACCGGTCGCGTTACGGCCGCCTGCATACCTTCGCGTCCGTTATATTGCGGGGCGTGGACACTCCGCTGCGCGAACCCACCTTCCTGATCCTCACCGCGCTGGCCGGCGAGCCGATGCACGGCTACGGCCTGATCGGCGAGGTCGCCGCCCTCTCCGACGGGCGCGTGGCGCTGCGGCCGGGCACCCTCTACGGCGCGCTCGACCGGCTGGTCGACGCCGGCATGGTCGAGGTCGACCGGGAGGAGGTGGTGGACGGGCGGCTGCGCCGCTACTACCGCCTCTCCCCCACCGGCGACGCCACCCTCACCGCCGAGACCGAGCGCCTGCGCCGCAACGTCGAGGCGGCCACCGCCCGGCTGCGCACCCGCGCGGCGAAGGCCCGGCCGACGGCGCCGCGCGTCGCGGGAGGGCTGGCATGACGGACCTGGAACGCCGCTACCTGCGCCTGCTGCTCGCCTATCCCGCCGACTACCGGCGGGCGCGCGGCGCCGAGATCGTCGGCACGTACCTCGACCTGGCCGGGCCGGAGCGGCGCTGGCCCTCCCCGGCGGACGCCGCGGACCTGCTGCGCGGCGGCCTCCGCCAGCGGCTGCGGGCCGCCGGGGCCGCCGACCTGATCCCGGGCGTACGCCTCGCCGCCGTCCTCGCCTTCCTCACCGCGACCGCGCTGGCGGCGGCCTGGTCGGTGCTGGAACTGCACCCGCCACCGGCGCAGTGGGGCGTGCCGAGCGCCGGGCCGTTCGTCTCGCTCGGGATCGGCGTGTGGGCCGCCTGGCTGCTCGCCGCGGCGGTGCACGCGGTGGCACCGGGCCGCTGGACCCGCCGCGCCGTGGCCCTCGCCCTGCTACTCACGGCGGCGGTCGTGCCGGTCGCGGCCCTCGCCGGCCTGCCCCGCCCGCCGCTGTACGTACTGCTGCCGCAGGTCGGGCTGGGGCTGCTGGCGCTCGGCCTACCCGAGCGGCTTTCGGTGGCGGTTCAGGCGATGCCCCTGCTCGCCGTCGTCGCCTCCGGTGTCGCGCAGGTCAACCTGCTGCCCCGCAACGACTTCTTCGTCAGCTACTACGGCTGGACGGCCAGCCAGATCCTGCCCGGCGCCGCCGTGGCGCTGCTCGCCACGGTGCTGCTGCTCGGCACGGGTCTGGCCCTGCGGGCCGACCACCGAGGCGGTTGGGCGCTGCTGGTGCTGCTGACCCCGGTCGGCCTGCTCTCGCTGCACACCCTGGCCGGCGTGGTGGACGGCCTGCTGCACGGCGCGCCCCAACCGGGCTGGTCCGCGCTCGCCGCGACGGCCGTCGTGATCGGCCTGGCCGGCCCCGCGCTGCTGCCGCTGACGATCGCCCTGCGCAAGCGTGTGCGCGCACCCAGGCCGGTCGGAATTGACACCCGCTGCCCGACGTGCGGGCGCAGCGCCGAGCGGGTCCCGTAGGACCAGTCGCAGCGGCACCCGCGCGGCCGGTGGAACGCCATGGCTGTCACAGGAGGGTTTTGACAGCCATGGCGTTCCACTCGACGCGGCCGATCCGCGACGGCGAGCGGCGGCGGATCGCTTCAGGGGCCGGCCGGACGGCACACGGTGTCGCCGACGCACACCACGCCGGTGGTGGCGTTGCCCGGCAACGGTTCCTCGGCCGTGCTCATCCCACGATCATGACCCGTCAGCCATGGTGCGCGGCACGGGACCGGCGCAGCCGGAGCAGGCCCCACACCGCCAGCCCGGCGACCAACGCGGTCATCGCCAGCGCGCCCGGGGCCTTGCTGAACCGGGCCAGGCTGGCGCCGTCGGGCAGGGTGAGGAAGGCCGCCGCCGCGCAGGGCAGCACGAACCAGGTGGTCCGGGTCGCGGCGACCGCGAGCAGGGCCAGCGGCCAGGTGGCGTACCAGGGGTGGAAGACCGGGGCGAGGAGGACCGTGGCGGCCAGCGCCAGCCCCGCGCCGAGCAGGGCCACCCGGGGGCGGGCGGCGTCCAGGCGGGCCACCCGCTGCCGGACGTCGTTCAGCCCGCGCAGCTCCGACCAGGCCCGCCACCACAGCGCCGCCACGAGCACGGCGAGCAGCAGCAGCGCCGCCGCGCGGGTAACCGGCACCGCGGCCGGGTCCCGGCCGACGAGCCCGCCCGTGTAGTCGACGACGAAGCCCACCGCCGTCGGCGGGGACGTCCACTGCTCGGAGTCGCCGCTGCGGCTCAGCCCGCCCACCCAGCCGAGCCCGAGCCCGGACAGCAGCGAGGCGACCGCCACCGCGCCGAGCGCCCCGCCGGCCAGCCACCCGGCGTCGCGCAGCAGCGCCCGGACGGTGTAGCGGCCCAGCACCGCGGCCAGCGCCGCGAAGGGGAGCACCACCACGGCGGTGGCCTTCACCGTCACCGCCAGCCCGAGTAGCGCCCCGGCCACCAGCAGCGGCTTCGGCTTGCCGGGCCGGCGGACCAGCACCAGCAGGCCCAGCAGCAGCAGGCCGAGCATCACCGCGTCGTTGTGCGCGCCAGCCACCAGGTGCACCCCGACCAGCGGGCAGGCCAGCACCAGCCAGGCCGCCCGGCGGGTGGGCACGCCGGCCGCCCGGGCCAGCCCCGGCAGGCAGAGGGCGGCCAGCAGCAGCCCGGCGACGGAGACCAGCCGGAGCGCCACGACCGTACCCACCAGGCCGCCGCCGAGGGTCACGGCGAGCGCGGCGAGCAGCACGAAGAACGGCCCGTACGGCGCGGGCGTGTCCCGCCAGAGCGGCGCGACCGACTCCACCCAGGGGCAGCCGGCCTCGGCCACCCCGGTCGCGTACGGGTCGACGCCGTGCGCGTACGCCCAGCCCTGGCAGGCGTAGGAGTAGACGTCCCGGCTGCCCAGCGGCGGGGTGACCAGCAGCGGCAGCGCCCACAGTCCGGCGGTCAGGTACGCCCACCGCGTCGACGGCGCGCCCCGGCGCAGCGCCCACCAGGCGCCGACCAGCAGGGCCGTGCCGACCAGCCAGGCGCCCAGCACCGGCGGCCCGGTGTCCGACCGCCAGCGGTCCGCCGGGGTGGCGTCCAGCGGGATCGACGGCAGCGCCCCGCCCAGCCAGCCGGCGACGGCCAGCAGCACCGCCCCGGCCAGGCCGGCGTACCGGGCCAGGCGGGCGGCGCCGGGCGTCGGCGGGGTGTCGGGCGAGGTGGGCCGCGAGGTGACGGGCGGGGTCGGCGGCGGGGAGCCGGGAGTGGTCACCGGCGTCCTCTCCTCAGTCCACGGCGGCCGGCCGGCGGGCCGCCCGAGCCGACCGTACCAAGCGGACGGCCACCACGATCACCAACAGCGTCATCAGCGGGGCGCCGACCGTCTTGCTGTACCGCGCCAGCCCGGTGCCGTCCGGTAGGACCAGGAACGCCGAGACGATCGCGACGACCGCGAACCAGCCGGTGCGCCGCGACGTGGCCGCGAGCACGGCCAGCGGCCAGACCCAGTACCAGGGGTGGAACAGCGGGGCGAGCGCGACGGTGGCGGCCAGCGCCAGGCCGGCGTGCCACAGCGGCTCCCGGGTGCGGGCCCGCCACCACAGCCAGATCAGCACCAGCGCGAGCACCGCCATCCCGATCCCCCGGGTGACCGGCAGCGGGTCGCCGTGCCAGCCGAACGGCGCGGCGAGGTAGGCGACGGTCTGCCCCACCGCCGTCGACGGCGAGGTCCAGGCGATCACCAGGCCGCCCTGCTCCAGCCCGGTGACCCAGCCGAAGCCGAGGCCGGTGGCGAGGGTCGCGCCGACGACCGCCGCGAGCGCCCCGCCGACGACCCACCCGCCGTCGCGGAGCAGCGCCCTGATCGAGTACGCCCCGACGATCGCGGCGAGCGCCGCGAACGGCACCACCACCAGCGCGGTGATCTTGACGGCGGCGGCGAGGCCGAGCAGCGCTCCCCCGGCGAGCAGCGGACCGGGGCGGCCCGGCCGGGCCGCCACCACCGCCAGCCCGGCCACGAGCAGCCCCACCATCAGGGCGTCGTTGTGCGCCCCCGAGACCAGGTGCACCCCGATCAGCGGCGAGCCCAGCGCCAGCCAGACCGCCCGGCCGGCCGGCACACCGCAGCGCCGGGCCAACACCGGCAGGCAGGCCGCGGTCAGCCCCACCCCGGCCACCGCGAGCAGCCGGAACAGCACGATGCTGCCGTACAGCGACCCGGTCGCCTCCACCACCGCCCCGGCGAGCAGCACGAACAGCGGCCCGTACGGCGCCGACGTGTCCCGCCAGATGTAGGAGATGGTGTCCAGCCACGGGCACGGCAGCGCCGAGACGCCCTGCTCGTACGGGTTGATGCCGGCGGAGTAGCTGGCGCCCTGGCAGGCGTACGCGTAGACGTCCCGGCTGCCCAGCGGCGGCGCGACCAGCAGCGGCAGCAGCCAGAGCCCAACGGTGACCAGGGCCCACCGGGTCGACGGCACCCGGCCGCGCAGCGCCCACCAGGCGTACGCCATCAGCCCGGTGCCGACCGCCCAGGCGGCGATGATCAGCGGGCCGTGCGGGCCCTGCCAGATGCTGACCGGGGTGGGGCGCAGGTCGCCGTCGGGCAGCGCTCCGCCGAGGAACGCGGCCACGGCGAGCAGCGTCGAGCCGGCCAGGCCGATCCAGCGCGCGAGGTGGTGAGGCACGCCGGACATGCTGCCAGTACGGTGGTCGCGGTACGGAGGTGGGCATGCGGCGCAGTCGGGTGGTGGCGGTGGCCACCGCGTCCGCCGTGCTCCTCGGGGTGACGTGTCTCGCCCTCCCGCCGACCGGTTCCGACCTCGCCGCGCAGGTCGCCCGGGCCGACTTCTTCGCCGCCCACGGCCTCGCCCCGGTCGACCTGCGCTGGTACGGCGGGGTCCAGCAGTTCGGCTACAGCCTGGTCTCCCAGCCGGTGATGGCGCTGCTCGGGGTACGGGTCACCGGCGCGCTGGCGCTGGTGGCGGCGGCGACCGCGTTCGCGGCGCTGCTGGTGCGCACCGGGGTGCCGCGGCCACTGCTCGGCAGCCTGGTCGGGGTCGTCACGATCGCCGGCAACCTGGTATCGGGCCGGGTGACGTACGGCCTCGGGGTGGCCTTCGGCCTCGGCGCGCTGCTCGCCCTCACCCTTCCCCCCGGCCCGGACGGGCGGGCGCGGCGACGGCAGCTCGCGCGGCTCGGGCTGGCGGTCGCCGGGGCGCTGCTGGCCTCGGCGACGAGCCCGGTGGCGGGCCTCTTCGTCGGCCTGGCCGGCGCGGCGCTGCTGCTCACCCGCCGGTACGCCGACGGCCTGGCGCTCGGCGTCGCCGCCGCGCTGCCGCTCGGGGCGACCGCGCTGCTTTTCGGCGACGGCGGCTGGATGAACATCAGCCGCACCGACACGCTGCGCGCCGTGCTGACCAGCCTGCTGGTCGCCGCGCTGGTGGCGTACCGGCCGGTGCGCGTGGGTGCGCTGCTCTCGGCGGCCGGGGTGCTGGCGGCGGCGCTGGCGCACACCCCGGTCGGGCTGAACGCCACCCGGCTGGCCGTCATGTTCGCCCTTCCACTGCTGGCCGCCGCCGCCCGCCCCCCGGCCCGGCTGACCCGGTGGTGGGCCCGACGCGGCCGGGGCGCGGCGGGCTCGGCCCGGCCGTCACCCGGGGACTCCTCGGCCCGCTCGCCGTCGCAGGGGCGGGGCACGGTCCGGGGCCGCGTCGCGCTGGCCGCGCTGCTGCTGGCGGTGTGCTGGTGGCAGCCGCCGGTGCCCCCCGCCGACCTGCGCAGCGTCGACGACCCGACCGGCCGGGCCGCGTACTTCGCGCCGCTGCGGGAGTTCCTCGACGGGCAGCGGCTCACCGGCCGGGTCGAGGTGCCGCCGACCCGCAACTACTGGGAGGCGGCGAGGCTGGGCGAGGTGCCGCTGGCCCGGGGCTGGCTGCGGCAGGCCGACATCGACCGGAACCCCCTCTTCTTCACCACCGTCCCGGGCGCGGCCGGCACCGGGGTGCCGCTGACCGCCGCGAGCTACCGGGACTGGCTGGCCGAGAACGCGGTGCAGTTCGTCGCGGTGCCGGACGCCCCGCTGTCGTGGGTGGGGCGGGCCGAGGCCGAGCTGGTCACGGGCGGCCTGCCGTATCTCACGCCCGTCTGGTCCGGCCCGCACTGGCGGGTCTGGGCGGTCGCCGAGCCGACCCCGATCGTCGGCGCGCCGGCCGACCTCGTCGCGCGGGACGGCGCCTCGGTGACCTTCCAGGCGCCGGCCGCCGGCACGGTGCCGGTCCGGGTGCGGCACAGCAGGTGGCTGACCGCCTCCGGCGGCGCCACCGTCGCCGCCGACGGCGACTGGACCGCGGTGACCGTGCCACGCGCCGGAACGTACCGCCTCGGCAGCTGACCAGGGCGTCTCCCGTCCTTTTGCCATCTCGGCAACGTTCCTTGCTCCTTCCGCCGGCGCCGCGCACGATCGACGCGACAGGTCACCGAGGGCAGCGCACAGGAGGACGAGACGTGCACCACGACGCGACGGCCGGAGACCCCCGGCAGGGCCACCACCATCATCACCACCACGACGCTCCGGCGGCGCCGGTGGTCGCCCCGCGGCCGCACCCGGACGTGGACGACGAGACCGCGCGGTTCTGGGAGGAGCTCTACCAGCGGCGCGACCGGGTCTGGAGCGGCCGGGCGAACCCGGTCCTGGTCGAGGTCGCCGGGGCGCTGCCGGCCGGCGCCGTGCTGGACCTCGGCTGCGGTGAGGGCGGCGACGCGATCTGGCTGGCCGGGCAGGGCTGGCGGGTGACCGCGGTCGACGTCGCCGAGACCGCCCTCGCCCGGGCTTCCGAGGAGGCGTCCGCCGCCGGGGTCGCCTCCCGCATCGAGTTCCGCCGGCACGACCTCACCCGGACCTTTCCGCCGGGCTCGTTCGACCTGGTCTCCGCCCAGTTCCTCCAGTCGCCGCTGGAGTTTCCCCGGGCACGGCTGCTCCAGTCGGCGGCCCGGGCCGTGGCCCCCGGCGGCCGGCTGCTCGTCGTCGAGCACGGCGAGGTCCCGCCGTGGGGGCGCGCCAACCACCCGGACGTGCGCTTCCCCACCCCGCAGGAGACCTTCGCGTCGCTCGACCTCGACCCCGACCGGTGGCACACCGAGCGGCTCGACGCGTCCCGCCGCCAGGCCACCGGCCCGGACGGCGAGACCGGGACCCTGGTCGACAACGTGGTGCTGGTCCGCCGCACGCGGTAGCTTCGGCGGCGGCCGGAGCACCCCGGCCGGGCCGCTGCCGGCCGGCACGGACTCGATCAGCCTGCCGGGCCCGGCCGGCTCAGGCGTCGAGGACCCGTTCCATCGCCGCGCGGGAACGGCGGCCGGTGCGCAGGTACTCGTCGAGGAACTCGCCGGGATCGTCCCGGCCGAGTAGCCGGACCACCCCGGCCAGCTCGACGCCGTGCCGGGGCAGCTGGTCACCGGCCCGGCCGCGCACCAGCATCAGCGCGTTGCGGACCTGCGCGGCCAGGGTCCAGCCGGCCGCCATCTCGGTGGCGTCCGTCGGGTCGACCAGGCCCGCGTCCCGGGCCGCCGCGAGGGCGTCGAGCGTACGCGTGCCGCGCAGCTCCGGGACCGTCCCGGCGTGCCGGAGCTGGAGCAGCTGCACCGCCCACTCGACGTCGGCGAGGCCGCCCCGCCCGAGCTTGGTGTGGGTGGCCGGGTCGGCGCCCCGGGGCAGCCGCTCGTGCTCCACCCGCGCCTTGATCCGCCGGATCTCCACCACCTGCTCGCGGGTCAGCCCGTCGGCCGGGTAGCGGACCGGGTCGACCATCGCCTCGAACTCCGCGCCGAGGTCGGCGTCGCCGCAGACGAACCGGGCGCGCAGCAGCGCCTGCGCCTCCCACACCTTCGACCAGCGGGCGTAGTACTGCGCGTACGCGGCGAGGCTGCGCACCAGCGGGCCCTGCCGGCCCTCCGGGCGCAGGTCGGCGTCCACGCCCAGCGGCGGGTCGGGCGCGGGCATGCCGAGCAGCCGGCGCAGTTCCTCGGCGATCGCGTGGGCGGCGGCGCTCGCCGCGCCGGCCGCGTTCCCGCCGGCCGGGGGATCGTAGACGAAGAGCACGTCGGCGTCGGAGAGGTAGTTCGACTCGTACCCGCCCAGGCGGCCCATGCCGATCACGGCGAAACGCAGCCCCGGCATGGGCGGCTGGGCCGCCCGGGCGGCCCGCAGCGCCGCGGCCAGGGTGGCGTCGGTGACGTCGGCGAGCGCGGTACCCACGGCGGTGACGTCGGCGAGGCCGAGCGCGGCCCGCCCGCCGTCGGGCCGGGGCGGCGACGGGGCCAACGAGCCGGCCCGGCTCAACAGGTCGGCGCAGGCGACGCGGACCAGCTCCCGGCGGCGCAGCGCGCGGATGGCCCGGGTGGCCTCGACGGGGTCGGCGTGCCGGGTCGCCGCGGCGGCGAAGCCCTCGCAGAGCACCCCCCTCGGCCGGGGGGTCAGCTCGCTCTCCTCGGCCAGCATCCGCAGCGCCTCCGGCTCACGGGCCAGCAGGTCGGCGGCGTAGCGGGAGGAGGAGAGCACCCGGGCCAGCCGGCGGGCCACCGGCCCGGAGTCGCGCAGCAGGCGCAGGTACCAGGGCGTGCTGCCGAGCTTGTCGGAGACCTGCCGGTAGTTGAGCAGGCCGCGGTCCGGCTCGGGGGCGTCAGCGAACTCGCTGAGCAGCACCGGCAGCAGGGTGCGCTGGATGGCCGCCGTGCGGCTCACCCCGCCGGTGAGCGCCTGGAGGTGCCGCAGCGCCCCGGCCGGGTCGGCGAAGCCGAGGATCTCCAGCCGGTGCCGGGCAGCCTCCGGGGTCAGCCGCAGCCCGTCGGCCGGCACCCGGGCCACCGACTCCAGCAGCGGCCGGTAGAGCAGCTTGGCGTGCAGCCGGCGTACCTCGGTGGCGTGGGTGACCCACTCGGCGCGGAACTCCTCGACGGCGCTGCGGCCCGGCGTGGCCGCGTAGCCCAGCGCGGCGGCCAGCCAGCGCAGCGCGGCCGGCTCCGTCGGCACGGTGTGGGTGCGGCGCAGCCCCTGGAGCTGAAGGCGGTGCTCGACGCCGCGCAGGAAGCGGTAGCCGCCCAGCAGCGCCTCCCCGTCGGCCCGGCCGACGTAGCCGCCGGCGACGAGCGCGCGCAGCGCCGGGACGGTGCCGGGCACCCGCAGCGACTCGTCGCCCCGGCCGTGCACCAGTTGCAGCAACTGGACGGCGAACTCGATGTCGCGCAGCCCGCCGGGGCCGCGCTTGATCTCGCGCTCCAGTTCCTTCGGCGGGATGTTGTCGATGATCTTCCGCCGCATGGCGCGGACGTCCTCGACCGCCTCGGGGCGCTCGGCGGCGCGCCACACCAGCGGGGCGAGCTGGTCGATCCACTCCCGGCCCAGCGTCAGGTCGCCGGCCGCCGGCCGGGCCTTGAGCAGCGCCTGGAACTCCCACGTCCGCGCCCAGCGCCGGTAGTAGGCGAGGTGGCTGGCCAGGGTCCGCACGAGCGGGCCACGGTTGCCCTCCGGCCGCAGGGCGGCGTCGACCGGCCAGGCGACCAGCCCGCAGACGTGGATCAGCCGGGTGGCGACCGTGGTGGCCGCGGCAAGGTCGTCGTCCTGCGCGGCCACGAAGATCACGTCGACGTCGGAGACGTAGTTCAGCTCGTCGCCGCCGCACTTGCCCATCGCCACGACGGCGAGCCGGGGCCGGGGGGTGCCCTCCGGCAGCTCGCCGACGGCGATCTCGTACGCCGCCGCGAGGGTCGCGTCGGCCAGCGCGGAGAGCGCGGCCATGGTCTGCTCCAGGCCCCGGCCGTCGGTCAGGTCGGCCGCCGCGATCCGCAGCAGCGCCAGCCGGTACGCCCTGCGCAGCACCGCGACCGGCTGCCCGGCGCCGGACAGGTCGAGCCGGCCCTCGGCGGTCGGCGCGAGCCCGTCCGGGGCGGTGCGCAGGGCCGCCCACTGGTCGGGGTTGGCGACCAGGTGGTCGCCCAGCGCCGAGGAGGCACCGAGGACGGCGATCAGCCGGTGGCGCAGCCCCGGGTCGCGCGCGAGCGCCTCCAGCAGCGCCGAACCGGCGGCTGCCGGACCGGCGGCCCGGCGCTCGGCCTCGACGATGCGGTGCAGCTGGCGCAGCGCCAGGTCCGGGTCGGCGGCCCGGGAGAGCGCGGCGAGCAACTCCGCCGCACGGTCGTCGGTCGGCTCCTGCACGTCCGGCCGCCACAGGCCCAGCCCGTCGGGGCCGAGCAGGTCGGCGGCGCGGGTGGCGCCGTCGCCGCCGACGATGCCGAACCCGTAGCGGGCGAGCCGTCCCGCGGCGCTGGTCGGCCGGCTCATCACTGCCCGAGCAGCGGCAGGCTGCGGCGGGACGGGTCGTCGCCCAGCTCGCCGAGGGCCAGCGCGGCGAACCGGGCGGCGAACGGCTGCCAGACCTCCTCGACGTCGACCATCACCGCGTGGCAGGCCGCCACCACCAGGTCCGTGTCGTAGCCCAGCTCGGCCAGCAGCGTCGAGTCGGCGGCCCAGTCGGCGATCATCGCGGTGTCGCACTCGATGTGGAACTGCAACCCCCAGGCCCGGTCACCGAGGCGGAACGCCTGGTGCGGGTAGCGGGTGGAGGCGGCCAGCAGGGTGGCGCCCCGGGGCAGCTCGGTGATCTCGTCGGAGTGCCACTGGAGCACGTCGGGGATCAGCGGGACGTAGCGGAACAGCGGGTCGGCGTCGGCGGCGTCCCGCTTGCCGACCACGCCGGGCCCGACCTCCGGCCCGGACGCGCTGCGCGCGACCTCGCCGGCGTGGGCGGTGGCCAGCAGCTGCGCGCCCAGGCAGATACCGAGGGTGGGCACCCGGTGCCGGACGGCCTTGCGGAGCAGCCCCTCGACGGCGGGGAACCAGGGCGCGCCGGGTGCGCCATCGGGCAGCGGATACGCCTGCTGCTCGCCGCCCAACACCACCAGCGCGGAGTATCCCTCCAGGTCGGCGGGGAGCTGGTCGCCGGCGTGCGCGCGTACCACCCACAGGTCGAGACCCGCCTCGGTCAGCCACTCGCCGAGCCGGCGGACGTCGTCGGTCGGGTCGTTCTCGATCACCAAAGCGGTAGCCACGACGTCGAGGCTAGCCGGTGACTCGGGCGGGCCCCGAACGCCTCCGCCGGCGCGGCGGCGGCCCCGACGGCCGACCGGACCAGCCGTCCCACGCTCGGCGGAGTGAGCCGACCCGTACGTGGACCGTGCCCCGCCGCGACTAGGCTCTGCCGCTGTGGCCGACCATGCCAGCACGACTCCCACCGCCGTACGACCGCCGGTGCTGCGCCCCGGCGACACGGTGATGCTGGTGTCGCCGTCGGGGCCGACCCGGCCCGAGCGGGTGGCCCGGGGCATCGAGCTGCTCACCGGCTGGGGGCTGCGGCCGGTGCTGGCGCCGAACGCGTACGCCCGGCAGGGTTACCTGGCCGGCGCGGACGAGCTGCGCGCCGCCGACCTGAACGCGGCGTTCGCCGACCCCGAGGTGCGCGGGGTGATCTGCACGCGGGGCGGGTACGGCGCGCAGCGGATCGTCGACGCGATCGACATGGCCGCCGTACGCCGGGACCCGAAGGTGGTCGCCGGGTTCTCGGACATCACCGCGCTGCAGCTCGCGCTGTGGCGGGGCGCCCGGCTGGCCGGCGTGCACGGCCCCGGGGCGGCCTGGCTGGACGAGCGCACCCCGCTGCGTTCGGCCGAGTCGCTGCACGCCGCCCTGATGACCACCGAGCCGGTGACGGTGCCGGCCGTCGCCGAGGAGGAGACGTTCCCGGTGCGGGTGCCCGGGCGGGCCAGGGGACCGCTGCTGGGCGGCAACCTCTGCCTGATCGTGGCGTCGCTGGGCACCCCGGACATGCCGGACCTGACCGGGGCGGTCCTGTTGGTCGAGGACGTGCAGGAACCGCCGTACAAGGTGGACCGGATGCTCACCCAGCTCCGCCGGGCCGGCGCGCTGGACGGGCTGGCCGGGGTGGCGGTCGGTCAGTTCACCGGCTGCGCGGACGGCTGGTCGACCAGCGTCGCCGACGTGCTCTCCGAGCGCCTCGGCGACCTCGGCGTCCCGGTCCTCGGCGGCCTGCCCGTCGGCCACGGCGTCGGCCAGCTCACCGTCCCGGTCGGCACCGACGCCACCCTCGACACGACGACGGCCACCCTCACAATCACCCCCGCCGTCCACTAACCCCCCCCACCCCCACCCCCGGCCCCCACCCCCCGGCCCAGCGTGGTTGATCATGAAGTTATTGGTGCGAAATGCCGGAATCGGCGCCAATAACTTCATGATCAACGGGGAGATTCCCGGGGGGGGTGGGCGGGAGGGGGGGAGGGGGGTGGGGTTAGGGGGTGAGGTGGGCCAGGGCGCCGGTTTCCAGGGCGGCCCAGACCGTGCCGTCGGGGGCGACCGTGATGCCGTGCGGCTCGGCGGCCGGGGTCGGGAGGTCGTGGGTGACGATCGTGCCGTCCGGGGCGACGTGGCCGATCCGGTTGCCGCCCCACTCGGTGAACCAGCAGCCGCCGGCCGGGTCGGCGGCGATCGCGTGCGGCCGGGCGGCCCGGTCCGGCAACGGGTACTCGTCGATCCGCCCGTCCGGGGTGATCCGGCCGAGCTGGCCGGCGCCGATCTCGACGAACCAGAGCGCGCCGTCCGTTCCGGCCGTGATGCCCACCGGGGCGGCGCCCTCGGTCGGCAGTAGGTGCAGCGCCACGGCGCCGTCCGTGCCCATCCGGCCGACCGCGTTCGCCCGGTTGAGCGTGAACCAGACGGCCTCGTCCGGGCCGGCGGCGACCATCGAGGCGAAGCCGCCGCTCACCGGCAGCGGAAACTGGGTCACCTCCCCGTCGGTGGTGACGCGGCCGATCGCGTCGGCGGTCATCGCCGCGTACCAGAGGGCGCCGTCGGGACCGGCGGCGATGCCGCAGGGGCCGCTTCCGGGCGGGAGCGCGACGGCGCTCTGCTCCCCGTCGGTGGTGATCCGGCCGATCCGGTCGTCGCCGGAGCGGGTGAACCAGAGGGCGCCGTCGGGGCCCGGCGTGACGATCAGCGGCCGGCTGTCGGCCGCCACCGGCCAGGTGCGCAGGTCGCCGTCCGCGCCCACCCGGGCGACCGCGCCGGCGTGGACCAGCGTCAGCCAGAGCGCGCCGTCGGGGCCGACGGTGATGCCGTACGGGCCGGCGTCCGCCCCGGTGAGCGGCACTTCCCGGATCTTCGCCAACGCCACGAGGGTCACCTTCCGTCGTCTGCTCCGCCCCGGTGGGGCCTGCCGACCGCCAACCCTGACCGCCGGCGCGCGCCACGGCAACCCGTTTGTCCGGCTCGGCGGGCGGATTGCCAGCTCGCTGACAGGTTCACCACGGCTTTCCTCCAGCCGGGTTGGTCACCGTCGGTGAGGTCATCGCACCACCCACCGACCCGATGGAGGACAACATGTCCGGCACCATGAGGAAGAAGCACCTGCTGGCCGGCCTGGCCGCGGCCGGGGTACTCGGCGTGGGGATCGCGGCGCCGACGGTCGCGTTCGCCGCGGACGGCGGCACCTCGACGCCGAGCGCCAGCGCCAGCGAGAGCGGCAGCGGCACCGATAGCGGCAGCGGCAAGGACGGGCGGCAGCAGCAGCGGGCCGAGCGGCAGGCGGAGTTCGCCGAGGCTCTGGCCAAGGAACTGGGCGTCTCCACCGACAAGGTGACGGCCGCGCTGGAGAAGGTGCACGAGGCTCGGAAGCCGGCCGACCGGCCCGAGCGGGGTGACTCCGCCGACCGACAGGCCGCGCTGAAGGAGCGCCTGGCGCAGGCGGTCGAGGACGGCAAGCTCACCCAGGAGCAGGCGGACGCCATCACCGCCGCCGCCGAGGCCGGCGTCTTCCCCGGCCCGGGCGGTCGCGGCGGGCACGGCGGCCCGGCCGGCAGGTGACCGCACGCCGTCCGCTCCGGCGACCTCCCGGGGCGGACGGCGGCGGCTCCGGCGACCTCCCGGGGCGAACGGCGGCGGCTCCGGCCTCGGGCCGCACGGCTCGGGCCGCCGGCCGCACGACTCACGCCGACGCCGCACGACTCACGCCGTGGCGGGCGGCTCAGGCGCCCGGTGGCGGGGCGAAGACGCCGACGTGGTTGCCGGCCGGGTCCGCCAGGTGGGCGAAGGTGAGCCCGTTGTCGGTGGACTTCAGCGGCACCAGCACCTTGCCGCCGGCCGCCTCCGCGCGCCGGCAGGCGTCCGCCACGTCGGCCACCTGCACATAGAAGATGGCGTAGTCGGGGCCTGCCCCGCCGGTGCCCCGGATCGCTCCGCTGATCCCCGCACCGACGCCACCCTCGGTCGTCCGGTACGGCGCTTCAGCCGTGCCCTCCTCGGTGAAGCTCCAGCCGAACAGGTCGCCGTAGAACCGCTGGGCCTCGTCCGGCCGCTCGGCGCCGATCTCGAACCAGGTGACGGCGTTGCTGATGGTCATGTGTGGCCTCCCGTTCCCCGCGCCGGCCGGTCGACCGGCGCCGTCAGGAGAAAGCCTCGGCCCCGCCCACGACACCGTCCTGTCGGTGTTTCCCCGGCAGTTCGACCGGATCCCGCACCGGCGGAAGTGTCCAAGAGGGACAGGATGCCGTGCGTGGGAGGGCAGCGCCGCCCCGTCTCAGACCAGGCTGAGCCGGTGGATCCGGTCGTGCGGGATGTCGAGGTCGTCGACGGCCAGCTCACGCTCGGGGATCCGCTCGCCGAGGGCGGCCACCGAGGTGATCCGGTCGGTGCGGAAGGCCCGGATGCCGCCGCGCAGCCGGCACCAGGCCAGCAGGTACCAGTGCCGGGGGTTGCCGAGGAAGCCGAGCGGCTCCACGTCGCGCAGCGAGCCGGCGCCCGCCCGGTCGGCGTAGCGGATGCGCAGCACGCGGCGTGCGCGTACGGCGTCGGCGACCCCGGCCGGGACGGGCGCGACGGGCCCGTCGCCGATCAGGTGCACCCGCGCGGCCAGCCGGTGGGCCTCGGCGGCGTCGGCGGCCGGCATCACGGCGAGCAGCTTGCGCAGCGCGGTGCCGGCCGCGGCGCCGAACGGCGTGCCGCGCATGCGGTGCAGCGCCACCGCCAGGGCGACGGCCTCTGCGGGAGTGAGGTTGACCGGCGGCAGGGTGCGCGCCCGGTCGAGCGCGTAGCCTCCGGTGCGGCCCGGCTCGGCCCAGATCGGCACGCCCGATTCCTGGAGGGCGCCGATGTCGCGCTCGATGGTGCGGGTGCTCACCTCGAAGCGCTCGGCGAGCCAGCGGGCGCTGCGCGGCCGGGGCGACACGGCGCGCAGCTCCTCCACCAGGGCGTAGAGACGGTCCGTCCGGTTCACCCCCGCAACCTACGACGGGGGTGCGACGCGATCGCTCCGCCCGCGGGCCCAGTTGTCGCAGTGCCCGCAGCCCGTGGTCACGGAGCGCAGCGGGGCCGCTCCGCCTCCGACGGAGCGCGGGACGGACCGGCTCAGGCGATGCAGGCGCAGACGATCAGGGCGGCGCCGAAGTGGGTGGCGGCGCTGACCCGGGCCGCCGGGTGCGGCTCGTCGGAGCAGATGATCTCGCCGAGCCTGCCCGGGGTGAGCAGGTCCAGCACGAAGAACGCCAGCGCCATGATGGCCAGCCCGATCAGGCCGAAGAGGACCGTCGAGGCCAGCCCCTTGGCGAAGTCGCTGTAGCTGGTCAGGATCGCGGTGAACACGATCCCGGCGATGCCGAGCTGGTTGGCGGCGAGCAGCAGCGCGGCGTTGCCGTTGCGCCGCACCCAGATCAGCTCCCGCAGCTTGCCGGGAGTGAGCACGTCGACCAGCCCGAACCCGGCCGCCATCAGGGCCACCCCGACGACCCCGAACACGACGCTCTGCCAGGCTCCGCTGAGCAGATCCTCCAGCACCGACTGCCTCCCCGACCTCTGCGCCCGGCGGGGGTGCCGGCGCGGTGATCGAGACGATAGCGGCAGTACGCCAGCGGCGGCAGCCCCCGCCCTACAGCGACAGGTAGCGCTGCCGCTCGTAGGGGGTGACCTCGCGGCGGTACTGCTCCCACTCGGCCCGCTTGTTGCGCAGGAAGAAGTCGAAGACGTGCTCACCGAGCACCTCGGCGACCAGCTCGGAGCCGGCCATCACGTCGATCGCCTCGGCCAGGTTCTCCGGCAGCGGCTCGTAGCCCATCGCCCGCCGCTCGGCGCTGGTCAACGACCAGACGTCGTCCTCGGCGCCCGGCGGCAGCTCGTAGCCCTCCTCGATGCCCTTCATGCCGGCGCCGAGCAGCACCGCGAAGGCCAGGTAGGGGTTGGCCGCCGAGTCCGGCGAGCGGACCTCCACCCGGGCCGAGTTCGGCTTGCCGTAGGCGGGGACCCGGACCAGCGCCGACCGGTTGAGGTGACCCCAGCAGACGTACGCGGGGCTCTCGGTGACCCGGTCCGGCAGCGCCTGCGGGAAGAGCCGCTTGTAGGAGTTGACCCACTGGTTCGTGACGGCCGTGTACTCCCGGGCGTGCACCAGCAGCCCGGCGATGAACGCGCGGGCCACCTTGGACAGCTTCATCGGGTCGCCGGCGTCGTGGAACGCGTTGCGCTCCCCCTCGAACAGCGACAGGTGGGTGTGCATGCCGCTGCCGGGCTGGTCGGTGAAGGGCTTCGGCATGAAGGTGGCCTGCACTCCGGTGGAGAGGGCGACCTCCTTCACCACGTGCCGGAAGGTCATGATGTTGTCGGCGGTGGTCAGCGCGTCGGCGTAGCGCAGGTCGATCTCCTGCTGGCCGGGGGCGACCTCGTGGTGGCTGAACTCTACCGAGATGCCGATCCGCTCCAGCGCCAGCACCGCCTGCCGGCGGAAGTCGCGGGCCACCGCGTGGGTGGTGTGCTCGAAGTAGCCGCCGGTGTCGACCGGGACCGGCACCGAGCCGTCCATCGGGCCGTTCTCCAGCAGGAAGAACTCGATCTCGGGGTGGGTGTAGAAGGTGAAGCCCTTCTCGGCCGCCCTGGACAGCGCCCGGCGCAGCACGTGCCGGGGGTCGGCCCAGGAGGGACCGCCGTCGGGCAGCAGGATGTCGCAGAACATCCGGGCGCTCTCGCCGCTGACCCCGCCCTCGAACGGGAAGACCTGGAAGGTCGTCGGGTCCGGCATGGCCACCATGTCGGACTCGAACACCCGGGCGAAGCCCTCGATCGCCGAGCCGTCGAACCCGATGCCCTCCTCGAAGGCCGCCTCCAGCTCGGCGGGGGCCACGGAGACGCTCTTGAGCGTGCCCAGCACGTCCGTGAACCACAGCCGGACGAACCGGATGTCCCGCTCTTCCAGCGTACGGAGGACGAACTCCTGCTGACGGTCCACTTCCACCCCTCGCGACACTGTTGTCCGCCTTCGACCGGGGGCGACCCGGCCTGACCGACCAGTCTCCACCCGCCTCGTTACGCCGACGTTACGCGACCGGCCGGCACGCGTCCCGCCCTGTCCGCGGCTCCCGCCCGACCGGCCGACCCCCGCCCGACGGGACGGGCCGCCGCCGTCGTCGCGTCGCCGCCGGGCTCGCCGCCGCCGTCCGGTAGCGCCCCGCGGCGGTGGCCGCCGTCTCGCCCCGCCCAGCGTGTCGGGCCCGGACGGCTGGGGCAAGATGAGGGCATGCCCACCCTGCGTCTCGCCCTGTGCCAGGTCAACCCGACCGTCGGCGACCTCGCCGGCAACGCCGGCCTGGTCCGTGACTGGACCCGCCGCGCCGCCGCCGCCGGCGCCCAGCTCGTCGCGTTCCCGGAGATGGCGCTGACCGGCTATCCGGTCGAGGACCTGGTCTTCCGGCGGTCCTTCGTCGCCGCGTCGAAGGCCGCGCTGGAGCGGCTCGCCGGCGACCTCGCCGCGGACGGGCTGGGCGAGCTGCCGGTGCTGGTCGGCTACCTGGACGCCGACGGCCCGCCGCAGGTCAGCGGCGACGCCGAGCCGGGCCACGGCGCCCGCAACGCGGCCGCCCTGCTGCACCGGGGCGACGTCGTGGCCACCTACTTCAAGCACCACCTGCCCAACTACGGGGTCTTCGACGAGGACCGCTACTTCGTCCCCGGCGACGCGCTGACCGTCGTCCGGATCGGCGGGGTGGACGTGGCGCTGACCATCTGCGAGGACCTGTGGCAGGCCGGCGGCCCGTTCGCCGCCGCGCGCCAGGCCGGCGTCGGCCTGGTCCTGAACATCAACGGCTCGCCGTACGAGCTGAACAAGGACGACATCCGGCTGCCGCTGGTGCGCCGCCGGGCCGCCGAGGCGGGGGCGACCATCGCGTACGTCAACATGGTCGGCGGCCAGGACGAGCTGGTCTTCGAGGGCGACTCGATGATCGTGACCGCCGACGGCACGCTGCTCACCCGGGCCCCGCAGTTCGTCGAGCACCTGCTGGTGCACGACGTCGAGCTGCCGGCGGCCGGGGAGCCGGCCGGCCCCGACCAGGCGCTGGCCGACGACATGCGGGTGGTCCGCGCCGCGGTCGACGCCGTCCCGTCACCGACCGGCGGTCCCGTCGCCACGGGCGGGACCATCGCCCCCGTGGCCGACGAGGCCGAGGTGTGGCAGGCGCTCGTGCTCGGCCTGCGCGACTACGTCAACAAGAACCGGTTCCCGTCGGTGGTGCTCGGCCTCTCCGGCGGCATCGACTCGGCGGTGGTGGCCGCGCTGGCCGTCGACGCGCTCGGCCCCGACCGGGTGGTCGGCGTCTCGCTGCCCAGCCAGCACTCCTCGGAGCACAGCCGGGAGGACGCGGCGGAGCTGGCGAAGCGCACCGGGCTGGACTACCGGGTCGAGCCGATCCAGCCGATGGTGGACACCTTCCTGGCGAACATGTCGCTCTCCGGCGTCTCCGTGGAGAACCTCCAGGCGCGGGTCCGCGGGGTGATCCTCATGGCGCTGTCGAACCAGGAGGGCCACCTGGTGCTGACCACCGGCAACAAGAGCGAGCTGGCGGTCGGCTACTCCACCCTCTACGGCGACTCGGTCGGCGGCTTCAACCCCGTCAAGGACGTCTGGAAGACGCTGATCTGGCGGCTCGCGAAGTGGCGCAACGCCGACGCCACCCGCCGGGGCGAGACCCCGCCGATCCCGGAGAGCTCGATCGGCAAGCCGCCGAGCGCCGAGCTGAGCCCGGGCCAGTTGGACAGCGACACGCTGCCCGACTACGACGTGCTCGACCCGATCCTGATCGGCTACGTCGACGGCGACCTCGGCCGCGACGGGCTGGTCGCGTCCGGCCACGACCCGGCCGTCGTCGACCGGGTGCTGCGGATGGTGGATACCGCCGAGTACAAGCGGCGGCAGTCCGCGCCGGGCACGAAGATCTCGATGAAGGCGTTCGGGCGGGACCGGCGGCTGCCGATCACGAACCGGTGGCGCGAGGACGGCTGAGCCGTGCCGCTCCCGGGCCGGCGCCGGCCCGGGAGTGACATCCTCCACTGAGCTCTGCCGCCGGCCGGTCGGGTGGTGCGACGATCGCGGCGGAACCCGGGGACCGCGCACGCGGCCTCGAGGAAGGAGAGAGTCATGGTGGAGTCCACCCCGTCCGAGGTGACCGCCCTCTACGGCGGCCCGGCCACCCGGCGGGTCCGCACCCGCGACCTGATCGCCGCCAAGGAGCGCGGCGAGCGGTGGCCGATGCTCACCTCGTACGACCAGTACACCGCCTCGATCTTCGACCAGGCCGGCATCCCGGTGCTGCTGGTCGGCGACTCGGCGGCGAACAACGTCTTCGGCTACGAGACGACGGTGCCGGTGACCGTCGAGGAGCTGCTGCCGCTGGTCCGCGCCGTGGTCCGGGCGACCCGGCACGCGCTGGTCGTCGGCGACCTGCCGTTCGGCTCGTACGAGGAGGGCCCGACGCAGGCGCTGCGCACGGCGGTGCGGTTCATGAAGGAGGGCGGCTGCCACGCGGTGAAGCTGGAGGGCGGCCGGCGCTGCGCGGCGCAGATCGCGGCGATCACCGGTGCCGGTATCCCGGTGATGGCGCACATCGGTTTCACCCCGCAGAGCGAGCACGCCATTGGCGGCTACCGGGTCCAGGGGCGCGGCGACGCGGCCGACGACGTGATCGCCGACGCCCGTGCCGTGGCCGAGGCGGGCGCGTTCGCCGTGGTGCTGGAGATGGTGCCCGGCGAGGTGGCCAAGCGGATCACGGCGGAGCTGCCGATCCCGACCGTCGGCATCGGCGCCGGCCCGGACACCGACGCCCAGGTGCTGGTCTGGCAGGACATGGCCGGCCTGCGCGCCGGCAAGGCGCCACGTTTCGTGAAGCGCTACGCCGACCTGGCCGGGACCCTCACCGACGCGACCCGGCGCTTCGCCGACGAGGTCCGCGGCGGCGACTTTCCCGCCGCCGAGCACACCTTCTGACGCCGGTCAGCCGGTCCGGCGGCCGTGCGCGCCGCCGGACCGTGCGCCGGGCCGAGTTCGGCCGGCGCCGGGGAGCGGCCGCGCAGAGCCCGGCCGGCGTCGAGGGCACAGTGGAGGGCCGCTGCCCGGGCAGACCCGACACCGCTTCGCGGCCCCGGCGAGGCTGGCCCCGCCCGGGGTCAGAGGTCGGTGACCCGGATGCCCGCGTGCGCCTTGTAGCGCTTGTTGATGGCGATCAGGTTGGCGGTGAACGCCTCGATCTGGTGGGCGTTGCGCAGCCGGCCGGCGTAGACGCCGCGCATGCCGGGGATCCGGGCGGCGAGCGCGGCGACCACGCCGACCAACTCCCGCTCCTCGGTGCAGATCAGCACGTCGAGGTCGATCCGGTCGATCTCCGGATCGGCCAGCAGCGGCGCGCTGACGTGGTTGAAGGCGGCGCAGACCCGGGAGTCGGGCAGCAGCCCGGCGGCCTGCTGGACGGCGCTGCCCTCCGGCACGGCGAGCGCGTACGGGCCCTGCTTGTCGAAGCCGAGCGGGTTGACGCAGTCGATGACGATCTTGCCAGCGAGGGGCTCGGCGAGCGCGGCGACGGTGGCGGCGTGCCCGTCCCACGGCACCGCGATGACGACCACGTCGCTGAGCCGGGCCACCTCCTCGTTGCCGGCACCGGCGACCTCGGCCCCGGCCGGGACGCCCGGCAGTGCCGCGATCTCCTCGGCGGACTGCGCGGCCCGCTCGGCGGATCGGGATCCGATCAGCACCGTCTGGCCGGCCCGGGCGAACCGGTAGGCGAGGCCCCGCCCCTGGTCACCGGTGCCGCCGATGATGCCGACGGTCAGCCCGGACACGTCGGGCAGGGTGCTCGCGTCGTAAGCCATGCCGCCATCCTCGCAAACCCGCCCGCCGGCAGCAGCGGCCGGCACTGTGACAAACCCCGCTGCCGCCCCACGCCGACGGCCGCGCGAGGCGGGCGGCGGCGACCGCCGGGCAGGCGGCAGCCGGCGCGCACGCGGCGCACGAACCGGCAGGCGTTGGCCGGCGCGCGAACGGACAGGCGGAGGCAGGGTCGGTGGGCAGGCGGCGTCAGGCCCGCTCGAAGGCGACCGAGCGGGCGACCGGGTCGGCGGTGACCAGCCGGACCCGGACCCGCTCCCCCAGCGGCAGCTCGCCCAGGCAGCGGGCCCGCACCGGCGGGTCGTCCAGCGCCACCGTGCCGCCCGGCCGGCGACCCGGGCGGGCCCGGCCGTCCGGGGCCGCGTCGACGTCCAGCACCGCCGCGTCGAAGGTCTCCCCCACCCGGTGCTGGAGCAGCACCGCCTCGGCCAGCTCGATCGCCCCCCGGGTGGCCGCCGAGGCCGTCCGGTCGGTGGCGGCCATCACCTCGGGCAGCCGGGGTAGCGCCGCGCGGGCCCAGTCGGGCACCGGCCGGCCCTCGTGCAGGGCCAGGCAGACCTCCGTGGCGTACCGGTCGGCCAGGCGCCGCAACGGCGCGGTGACATGGGCGTACGCTGCCGCGACCCCGCCGTGCTCCCGCTGCTCCGGCGGCGCGCCGTCGAAGGCGGTGTACGCGGCGCCGCGCATCAGCTCGGCCGCCTGGTCGACGAAGGCCGCCGCCCGGGACTGCGACGGGTCCAGCCCGGCGATCACCTCGCCGGGGCCGGCCCCGTCGGGCCAGTGCACGCCCAGCGGGGCGGCGGCGGCCCGCAGCCGCGCCACCGCCTCGGGCTTCGGCGCCGGCATCGTGCGCAGCAGGCCGATCCGCCCGGCCAGCATGATGTCGGCGGCGGCCATCCCGGTCAGCAGGGAGATCTGGGCGTTGTGCTCCTCCATCGGCACCGGCCCGCGCAGCACCAGCCGCCAGCCGTCGCCGTCGGCCTCCACGTCCTGCTCGGGCAGGGGCAGGTTGATCGCGCCCCGGCGCAGGCCGCGGGCGGTGAGCAGGGCCCCGATCTCGGGCAGCAGGGCGATCGGGTCGGGCAGCCGGCCGGCGTCGGCGGCCGCCTGGACGCCGACGTAGTCCAGCTGGGCCCGGCTGCGGACCAGCGCCCGCTCCAGCGTGACCCTGACGGTGCCGCCGTCGGAGTCGAGGTCGACGGTCCACACCACGGCGGCGCGGTCGACGGCCGGCAGAAGGCTCGCCGCGCCCTCGCTGAGGGTCTCGGGGTGCAGCGGCACGGTCCCGTCGGGCAGGTAGACGGTCTGCCCGCGCCGCCAGGTCTCCTCCTCCAGCGCCCCGCCGGGGCGCACGTGCGCGGCCACGTCGGCGATCGCGTACGTCACCCGGTAGCCGCCGCCGGCGCGGCGGGCGAGGTGCATCGCCTGGTCGAGGTCGCGCGAGCCGGCGGGGTCGACGGTGACGAACGGGATGTCGGTGCGGTCGACGGCCGGCCGGGGCGGCGCCGCCGCCGCGTCGTCGGCCTCGCGCTGCGCCGCAGCCGGGAAACCCTCGGGCAGTCCCAGCTCGCGGCGCAGCGCGCCGAAGTCGATGCGGGGCGCGAGTACGCGTCGGATCACCACGGGGTCAATCCTGACAGTGTGGCGGATGATCCGCTTCCCGGCGCGCGCCGGGAGCCGCGACGCCGGGATCAGCCGGTCGCCTTGCGCGCGCCCGCCCGCCCGGCGCGGGGCGCGGTGGCCCGGGCGGCGGTGGCCCGGGCGGGCGCCTTGCGCGCGGTGACCTTCTTGGCCGGCGCCTTGGCGGCGGTGGTCTTCGCCGGGGCCTTCTTCGCGGCCACCTTGCGGGTGGTGGCCGACGACGTCGCGGTCGCCTTCCTCGCCGGGGCCTTCTTCGCCGCCGCCTTGCGGGCGCCGCCGGTGGGCCGGGTCGCGGCCGTCTTGCGGGCCGGCGTCGTCTTCGCGGCGGTGGTCTTCCTCGCCGGGGCCTTCGCCGCCGTCGTGGTCTTCTTCGCCGCCATCGTGGTCTTCTTCGCCGCCGAGGTGACCTTGCGGGCGGCGGTGCCCGTCCTGGCGGGAGCCTTCTTCGCCGGCGCGGTGGTCTTCTTCGCCGCGGTGGTGGCCTTCGTCGCCGCCTTCTTCGCGGGGGCCTTCTTCGCCGCGGCCGTCGTCCGCTTCGCCGCCGCCGTCGTCGTCCGCTTCGCCGCGGTGGGCGCCTTCTTCGCCGCGACAGCCGTGGTCTTCTTCGCGGCGGCCGTGGTCTTCTTCGCCGTGGTGGCGGCCTTGGTCGCCGCCTTCTTCGCGGGGGCCTTCTTCGCGGGGGCCTTCTTCGCGGGGGCCTTCTTCGCCGCGGTGGCCGTCGTCCTCTTCGCTGCGGTGGCCTTCTTCGCGGGGGCCCGCCCGGCGCCACCGGCGGCCTTGCTGGCCGGCGCCTTCTTCGCCGCGGCGGTCGAGGCGGTCGGCCGCGCGGTCCGGGTCGCGCCCGCGGAACGCTCCGCCGCGGCGGTCTTCCTGGCGGGCGTACGTCTGGCGGCCGGGCGGGTGGTGGCCTGCTGTGCTTCGGCCATCTCGGTTCCCTCCTTGGGGACGTGCTCTCGCCCTCGCGGAGCACGGGGTACCTCGACGCGGGCCGTCCCGCGCCGCCTATCTGTCCTCCCCGGCCCAGCGGGCGTCCTCGGCGTCCCACGCTTCGTTGCGCTCCCGCACCAACTGCAGGGCGTTCTCCGCGTCGGCGGCTGAGGCGTACGGCCCGAGAACGTGCTTGGCGGGGCACACGTCGGCATCGGTCTCGACCCGGTGGTGTCGGGTGCACCAGTAGTAGTGCGCACCGCTTCCGCTGTCGCTCATGGGATCACTGTGCACCGCGAACCACCCGGCCGCCACCGGAACACCACAAGTCGCCGATGTTCTCCACAGTAGACGTGGTTCCGGCCGCAGGGGCGGGAACTGCGAAAACACGGTTTCCGGGCCCTCCGGGGCCGCCCGGCGGGGGCCCGACGGGGCAGCCGCGGGGCGCGCCGGTGTCGCACAATCCCCCGGTGCGACGCGGGGGAGGAACATCGGTGTGGCTGCGGCGCGGGCTGGCCGTCGCGGCGCTGGCGGCCGTGCTGGCGACGATCGGGGTGGTCGTCGGGCTGCCGCTGCTGCGGGACCGGTCGCAGCAGCGGCTGGAACAGCGGGCGGAGCGGGAGGTGACCGCGACCGCGCAGCTCGCCCGCACGCGGCTGCTCGCCGACCCCCGGGCAGGGGAGTCGACGCTGCGGCAGGCGGCCGGCTCGGTGGCCGGGGTCGAGGTGCTGACGGTACGCGGCGACGGGCCGGCGGTCCGGCTGGTGTTCCGGGTCCGGGTCACCAAGACGGCGGCGTCCGTCTTCGGCTGGCAGCGGGCCGACGCGTCGGCCTGCTTCGCGCAGGTCGTGCACGCCGAGGCCGGCCCGGCCGCCCTCGAACGGCTGTCCTGCCCGGACTGACCCGCCCGCACGCCGCAGGTGCGGTCGACGCCGCCGCCCGGCGGCACCCGGGGCGGGCATCGGCTGAACAGCCGGTTCCGGTGGACGGTGACCGTCGGCAGGATCGGGCGTCGTGATCGACACGACGTCCGACACACGGACGTGCCCCGGATGCGGCGCCGCCACGGTGTCGCTGGCCGAGGCCGTCCCCTGGTGCGCCGGCTGCGAGTGGAACCTCGACGCGTACGACGGCCGGCGGCGTGACCGCGAGTTCGGCTGGGCGTGGGTGGACCGGTGGACCTACCGGCTCGCGTTCCGGATGACCCGCGGCCAGTACGCCCGCCTGGTCGGGCGCCCGCTCGGCGCGAACGGGCGGGGTGGCGCCGCGCTGCTGACCGCGGGGGCGTCGCTGGTGCTGATCGGCGCGGTGGTCGCGCTCGCGGTCACCGGGGTCTGGCTGCTCGTGGCGTTCCCCTTCCCGAGCCTGTCCGTCCTGCTCGGCGTGGCGCTGCTCGGTCTGGCCGTCGCGCTGCGGCCCCGGTTCGGCCGGCTCGACCCGGACCTGGAGGTGCTCACCAGGGAGCGGGCACCGGAGCTGCACGCCCTCGTCGACGAGGTGGCGGCGGCGGTGGGCGCGCCCGTCCCGGACGTCGTCGGGGTGGACGGCGACCTGAACGCGTACGCGGGTCTGGTCGGGGTGCGCAGGCGGCG
Organism: Micromonospora sp. NPDC047730; assembly: GCF_043204765.1. Lineage (NCBI taxonomy): Bacteria > Bacillati > Actinomycetota > Actinomycetes > Micromonosporales > Micromonosporaceae > Micromonospora > Micromonospora sp. NPDC047730. Next base: position 260,112 of record NZ_JBIDCU010000005.1, read on the forward strand.
GGTGCTCTGCCTGGGGCTGCCGTACTTCGGCGTGCTCGGCCCGCAGGAGCGGGTGGCGCTGCTCGGCCACGAGCTGGGTCACTTCGTCAACGGCGACCCCCGCCGGATGCTGCTCAGCCAGCCCGCCTTCACCATGCTCGGCTCGGCGGCGGACCTGGTCCGCCCGGTGGACACCGTGTCCCCCAGCGGTCTGGTGGAGATGGTCGGCGAGGCGCTGGGCAAGGCGTTCGGCTGGGTGCTGTCCCGACTGTTGTTCGGCGCGCACCTGGTCCTGGTCAGTATCGCGCTGCGGGACAGCCAGCGCGCCGAGTACCTGGCCGACGAGATGTCCGCCCGGGCCGCCGGGACGGCGGGCGCGGTCGGCCTGCTGGACGTGATGCTCGCGATGGAGTCGACGGCGCGCGCCGTACGCCGGGAGTCGCGAGCCGGGCACGGCGCGGACCGGTGGCGGACGGCGGCGGCCGAGGCCCGCGCGGCGGCCGAGGACCGGCTGCCACTGCTGCGCCAGCTCTCCGTCCGCGACGAGGTGTCGCTCTTCTCCTCGCACCCGCCCGCCGGGCTGCGGCGGCGGATGCTGGAGAGCCGGCCGGCGCACGAGGCGGCGGTGGTGCTCACCGAGGAGCGGATGGCGCGCATCGACGCCGAGCTGGCGAAGGAGTACGCCCGGGTCGCCCGGGAGATCAGCTGGGCGGGGTGACGTGGGGCGGGCCGCCGACCGGAGGGCGGGTTAGGGTCGCCGGATGGGTGCATCGGACTACATCCTGCGGATCCGCGAACGCGTCGGCCACAGCCTGCTCCTGCTGCCGAGCGTGAGCGCGGTAATCCGCAACGACGACGGCGAGCTGCTGCTCGGCAAGCGCGCCGACGACGGGCGCTGGTCGGTGATCAGCGGCGTCCTCGAGCCGGGCGAGCAGCCGGCCACGGCCGTGGTCCGCGAGGTGTGGGAGGAGACCGGCCTGCACGTGGAGCCGGTCCGGCTGAGCAGCGTCCTCAATCACCCGCACACCTATCCCCACGGCGACCGCTGCGAATACCTGAACCTCGGCTTCCAGTGCCGGCTGCTGGGCGGGGACGCCCGGGTCAACGACGACGAGTCGGTGTCGGTGGAGTGGTTCTCCCCGGACCGGCTGCCCGAGCTGGACCGGCACGCCCGGCTGGTCCTCGCGCACGCCCTCGGCGCCGAGCAGGCCGCCTGGTTCCTGCCTGCCGGCACGGTGTGGACCGAGTCCGATGAGTGACCTCGACCCGGCCCTGCGCCGCTACCTCGCCGACCTGGTCGCCGCCGCCCGCGACGTCCTCGGCGACGACCTCGTCGGGGCGTACGCGGCCGGCTCGGTGGGGCTGGGCGCGTACCAGCCGGGGCGCAGCGACGTCGACGTGGCGCTGGTCTGCGCGGACGCCCTCGACCTGGCGCGCAGGCACGAGCTGGTGGCGCGGCTGCGGCACGAGGCCCTGCCGTGCCCCGCGCGCGGGCTGGAACTGGTCGTCTACCGCCGCGCGGTCGCCGCCTCCGGCACGCCGGAGCCCGGGTTCGAGGTCGAGCTGAACACCGGCGCGCGGATGGCGTTCCGGGCCACCTGGGCCGCCGCGGACCGGCCCGCCGGGGACGGCCTGTTCTGGTACGGCCTGGATCGCAGCATCCTGCACCAGTGCGGGCACGCCCTGCTCGGGCCGCCGGCCGCCGAGACCTTCGCCGACCTCTCCCCCGCCGACCTGCGCCGCCTGCTGACCGACGCGCTGCGCTGGTGGCTGGCCCTGCCGACCCCGCCGGGCGACGGTCCCGCCCCCGGGGCCGAGGACGCGGTGCTCGGCGCCTGCCGGTCCCTGGTGAAGGTCCGCCACGGCGTCTGGCTGTCGAAGGCCGACGCCGGCCGCCGGCTGATCGCCGACGGCTGGCCGGCGGACCCGACCGCCGGAGGCTGGCCGAACGGCCCCGCCGTCGGCCCGGCCGCCGATCCGGCGGCCCGCGACGGCGGGCCCGCCGACCTGGTCGCGCGGTCGATCGCCGCGCGGGCGGGCGGGCCGCCGCCGAGCGGGCCGGAGGCACGGGCCTTCCAGCGCCGCGTCCTGGCCGAGATCAGCGGCTGACCGACTCCACCGGTATCCACAGCTCTGCCTCCGCCTCGGCGCCGTCCGCCGAGTGCCGGGTACGGGAGATCTCCGGTTGCGTCTCGCGCCCCCTCGGCAATGATCCGTGGGCAGGCGGATGGTGTTGAATCGGCTCCGTGGCGAAGACCTTGAAGATCACCACTCGGAACGCGAGTTTCCAGCAGTGGCAGGCGCTGCTGACCAATCGCAACAAGCGCCAGCGTTTGCGGGAGTTCCTGGTGCAAGGGGTCCGACCGATCACCCTGGCCCTGGAACAGGGATGGGAGATTCGGGCTCTCCTCTACCCCGACCGGCAGGTCCTGTCCCGGTGGTGTCGGGACCTCCTCGATCAGGTCTCGACTACTCGCGTAGCTCTTGCACCGGAGCTGATGCATGAACTAGGCGGCAAGGAGGAGGAGGCGCCCGAGTTGCTGGCTGTGGTGGCGCAGCCCGAGGACAGCCTGGGTCGTATTCCGGTCGGGCCGAAGATGCTTGTCGTGGTCTTCGATCGCCCGAAGACCCCGGGCAACATCGGCACTCTGATCCGTTCCGCAGACGCCTTCGGGGCCTCGGGTGTGATCATTACCGGCCATGCAGCTGACCCTTACGATCCGAAGGCAGTCCGGGCCAGCACGGGATCCCTGTTCGCCCTCCCAGTCGTGCGAGTCGCCAGCCATCGGGAAGTTCTCGACTGGGTGGCCGCAATGCGTGCGTCCGGCCTTCCACAGGTTCAGATCATCGGCACGGACGAGCATGGCGAGGTGGATGTCGCGGCGCATGACCTGACGCGCCCCACACTCCTTCTCGTTGGCAACGAGACACACGGACTCAGCTCCGGCTGGCAGGAGGCGAGTGACCGGATGGTCCGCATCCCCATCGTCGGTGCCGCCAGTTCGCTGAACGCGGCGGCAGCCGGAACGGTCGTGCTGTACGAGGCCGCACGGCAGAGAGCCAAGCAGGGGTAGGTCACGCCGTGCGGGCCCGAGGGTCGTCGTCCGGCCCGGCCGTGGTGCGGACAGAAACTCCGGGCGCCGGATGCCGGTGCCCGGAGTGCCTGCCGTACCGATCAGAGCTGGAGGCCCGCCTTACGGCGGATCCGGCTGGCCCCGATCAGGAGACCGCCGGCGGCCAGCAGGCCACCGCCCAGGGAGAGGGCCACGGCGGAGTTGTCGCCGGTGACCGGCAGCTCCTTGTCGTGCTTACCGTCGTGCCGGTGGTCGTACTTGCCGCCCCGGATGCAGACGGTGACGGTGACCGGGTCGGAGGCCACGATCTCGCCCTTGAAGGTGCCGGTCGCCCGGGCCGTGTTGACCACCTTCCCGTGCTTGACGTCGGCCTTGGTCACCACGTGCGGCTTGACGGCGTGGCAGTCGGTGCTCGTGCGCGGCGCCAGCGTGGTGTTGTTGCAGACCACCTCGCCGGCGGCCGGGTCTTCGACGCCGACGTTGGTGATGGTGGCGGTGCCGGTGTTGGCGACCCGGTAGGTGTAGAAGATCTTGTCGCCCTTAGCGGCGTAGCCGTCGTTCTCACACTTCTTGCTGCAGTCCGACTCGACCCGGGCCTTCTTGTCGATCGACAGGCCGACCTGCTTCGGCGGCGCGGGCTTGGTGGTCACGGTGAACGTGGCCTTGTTGGACGGCACCGTCTGCTCGCCGAACATCCCGAGCGCCTGAGCCGTGTTGACGATCTTGCCGTTCTTCACGTCACTCTTCTTGACGGTGTACGTGCCGGTGCAGGTGGTGCTCTCCCCCGGCGCGAGCGACGTGTCCTCGCAGGTGATGCCGGTGACCGTGTCGTCGTCGATGGTGATGTCGGTGATCGGGTTGGTCGTGCCGGTGCTCTGGTTCGTCACCGTGTAGGTGTAGGTGATCACGTCACCGGCCCTGACGTCCTTGGCCGGGGATCCGGTCTTGGTCAGGTGCAGCTTCGGGTTCACCCGCGGGTTCGACGCCGCGCAGGTGTTGCTGAGCACGAAGAAGTCCGCGGTTCCGGAGATCACCGCGGTGGCGCTGATGAGCGTCCAGCCGGCCGGGGTCCGGATCCACGCCTTGCTGGTGCCCATGTTGTTGACGATGGCGCTGTTCGGGTCGGTGGGGATCGTCCTCGTGACGTTGCCGGTCGGCGTGCTGAACGTCGCGGTGACCGTCTGGAAGGTGCCGGTGGTGTTCGGGTTGCCCGGCAGGTTGAAGACCCACACGTCCTCGTTCGCGAAGGGCCCGCCGCCGAGGTTGGGGTCGCAGTTCTGGGTGACCTGCGACGCCATCGTCGGCACGTTCCCCGGCTCGATGTTGATCGTCGACGCGGCGGTGGCCGGCGAGCCGCCCGCGAGTAACAGGGCACCGGCCAACAGCGCGAACGCCGCCAGCCGCGCGTAGATGCCGCCCCGTCTGCGCGGCGTAGAGGTCTTGCTCATGTAATTTCCCCCGTGGTGTGGATTGTTGACACCGGGGGCAACGAGGGGTAGAAGGGTACGTCGCGCCCGGAAATCCAGAATCCCCCACAAGGTGGACATCTCGGGCATTTTCGCCAACGCGGGGCCATCGGCGAACCGCCGACGGGAAATCCTGCTGCGCGGCCCGGCAACCACCCGGTGACCGCGACCGGCCTGGTGGGCGACGGACGAGTCGACCTGCACGCCGGATCATGAAGGTGAAACTTGCCCTGAGCAGGCGTTTCGTTCGCCTGGCACCCGCTCAGGGCGTCGCCAGGGCGTCTGGCGCGAAACAGGCCGCCAGCCACCCTGGCTGTCAGTCGTCGAACTCAAACCCGCTCGCCTCGGCGTCCGTGATCAGCCGCCGCATGCGTTCGCCGTCGGTTGCGACCACGTTCATCCGAGCTCCCAGCTCTTCCAGCGCGCCTCGATCGGTGCCGTAAGCGCAGAACATGCCACCCTCGGGGTCGTAGGCGAACCGGCCTTCGAGAGTCTGAGCCTCGGTGCTGACGAGAACTTGCGCGACACCTTCCCAGAAGTACCCGTTGGGTTCGTGACCAAGATCCTGGACCAGGTCGTCAACTGGCGTGGTCCCCGCATCCAGCAACAGCGAATACTGCCCAGGGGTCGTCTCGATCAGGCTAAGCAAGGTCATCGGAAGAGCCTGGCACCCATCGGTAGGCGGCGACAAGGATCTGGCAGTCGCTGCCACGGACGCGATTCCGGCTGTTCGCCCTCTCCCACGAGGCCCGCAGCCGGCTCAACACGGCGCTAGCCACCGGCAACTTCATCGGCGCTGCTATCGGCTCCGCGGCCGCGACCACGCTCTGGTCCGCGGGCGGCTGGACAGCGGTCACGATCACGGGAGCGTTGCTCTGTTGCTTCGCGCTCACCGTGTGGGCGCTGGGACGTCGGGGCCCACTCGTGATCGCTTCGCCGTAACGGATAGCCGTAACGGGCGCAGCAAAACCTCCCTCAACCGCGCGACAATGACATATGGCGCTCGTAGCGCTCCGGAGTCGAACTCGCCATAAGACCCTCGCGCCCAGTCCACGCTCCGCTTCTCGGCTGTGACAGGACGTTGGTCGGCGACTAACCTGCCCTTCCTCGATCGCCGGGCCCTGTCGCACATCACCTGACGGAGTTGTATCGCACATCAACTGGCGGATCACAGCCGGCCGCCGGCGAGCGTCGGGCTCCAGTTGATGTATTACGGATTGTGCTCAGATGATCCGTTACACATCCGGCTAGACGATCTTTGTGTTCGTAGGGTAGCCCGCGAGGGGCTAAGTCGTCGGGATCCATGGCGTGGCCATGTGCCGTAGGTGGCTGGCTCCGAGTCGTGTGGCTGGTTCTGGGTCTTCGATGAGTTCGTTGCAGAGGCCAAGGAACTCGGTGGTCGGGCCGTCGGGTTGTAGGTGCTGTGTGACTGCGTCGTGCAGGTGATCGGCGTATTCGCTGTTGTAGGCGGTGGCGAGAGCGCGAGCGATGAGGCGCAGGCCGTGTGCGTCGTTGCGTTGCAGCAGTGCTTGGCTGGTGGCGTCGGTGACGGCGGTGTCGTGCGGATCGAGGATCAGGCGTAGCAAGACCTCGCCGGAGTCGTTGCGGTGTGCCCATCGGGCCAACTGGCGGCCGGCCTGTGCACGGACGGACCAATCCTGCGAGGAAGCAGCGGCTGTGACTGCAGTCAGGTCAGCGTCGGGAAGCGGCATGCTGGCCAGGCTCTCATGGTGTTGATCGGAGGCCGGTCCGTCGTGGCGGTTCTGGTCTTCGGACCTTGAACCGGGCGATGGGCTTGGTGGTCGTGCGAGGCACTTCCGTCAGGAGTTGGTCGCCGTCGTGGACGCGGAAGGTGGTGTCGGCGTCTTCGATGGTGACGGTTCGACCGGCGTGGCCGAGGCCGACGTGGATCCTCTGGCCGGCGATGACGAGGGCACCGCGGCTACTGACCGTCGTTCGACGCGAAGTGGCTGGGTTGCCGGGGTGGGTGGGTCGCCGCCGCCTGGGCGCGCGCGCCGGCCGCTGCCGCTGTCGCTCTGCGGCCGTCACGCCTGATGCCGGTGGCTGGCGCGGAGAGCGGGAAGCCCGGGGCCGCTGCAGACGGGATAGCGGGGAGAGTGGTGGAGGTTCCTCGCCGGCAGCCGGCCTGCGCCGCGCCTGAGCAGCGCGGCGCTGGGAAGGGCCTGCCGGGTCCGCGCGGCAAGCCCCAAGCATGGGGGCGGTGGCCGCGCGTAGGCATGCCGGTCGTCCAGGAGCCAGCTCCACAGCCGCTCAGGGTCAGGTCAACCGCTCACCTGGGAGGGGAGGGGCGGCCGCCGGTGGCCAGCTCCGACCCTGGGAGCCGGGTCCGTGCCGGGCGAGGTTGGGTCAACTGCGCCACTGTGGCGGTGTCCGCCGGGGGCGCGGTCCGTGACACGAGAGCCGACCCAGGCTGTGCCGGCAGCGTCCGTACGTGCGTCAAGGTCCGCTTGACGTGGCGGGCCGGGCACTTGGAGGGCGGGTCGGCAGCAGACGGGATGGCTCGGTCGGGGCTTCCTGCTCGCGCGAGGCTCGCTCAGGTGCTAGGCGGGTTTTGGCCGCGCCGCCATACCTCACCTTGGACGGCGTGACGCTCTGCCGCGTACCGCTCTTGCGTAGACCTGGCATCGCGGGCCGAAGCCGAGTCCTCGGGCGAGGAGAGACGCTTTCGGTCACGCCAGCCAACGAAGACGAACGTCGCGATCAGTAACGCGGCGAACGCTATGAGGGACACCACCACTGGCTTCATGCCATCGACGCTACGGCATACGCGCCAGAACGCCCTCCGCCTCAGTCCGGCCGACCGGTCGGGTGACCAACTGGGTGACGACGACGCGGCCAACGCTGGACGCTCATAGAACGGGGGCGGACCGTTCCAGCAGGTCACCCCTACTGCTCCCCAGCTCATCGACGGCTGATCATTCCTTCACACGGAAGAAGTCGGTGCCAAGCCGTGGCCGAAGATCGTCGGGCAGTGCTCAGGACGAAGACGTCAGGTCGTCCCGGCACCCTCAGGACGATCGGTGGGTTCACTTCGTGGGGCGGAACCGGCAACATCAACGACCGGATTGAACATCAGCGCGGGAGGCATCACCATGAGCCCGGACGAGGCTGAGCAGCAGGCGAGGATCAGATTCCTCCAAGCCGGGACGGGATTCTTCCGCGCCGGACAAGTGGCTGCCTGGGTGGGAGTGTTCTATGCCTTCGTGGCCGTGATTCAGCGAGTCAGCGGCTAAGGGGCCGGGCCGCCGGCACGTCATCTTTTGCAGGCTGCGGGGGTGTGGGGCACACAGGGGCACAAGACACCGTGAAATGTCGTGAAGTATCGACCAACCATGGCAGCCCGAGACGCCGCCTGAGCAGGCGTCGAGAAGCATCGCTGCTGGTGACCGGATAGCCGATCTAAGTTCCGCCTCAACGTCTGACGTTGGGTCCGGCTCAAACCGACCTCGTCCGTCTCGTTAGGGCATGCCCGCGTATCGAAGTGGGAGCGGCGGTCGGGGCCGACGCCACGCGACGTAGGTCAGGATGGTAAACGTGATCAGAAGTACCACCGCGACGAGGATGATCAACCATCCAGATTGATCGCCAGCCTCACGCACCCTGAGGCATGGGTCGCCCTCGGCGTGGTGGACGCGGATGTACTCACCGATAGTAACAGCCCGGTTTGCATCGACCGTAACGCGCAGAACGGATTCGCACACCTCGTCGCGATTTGTAGTGAACTGAACTGTCAGGAAGGTTCTCGCTCCGCGATGCTCGACGTCCATCACCTCGGCGACTGCCTCTGATCCCCGACGCTCGTCTGTGATCGACCATGTGGCCAGGGCCGTGAGGACAATCGCAAAGACCAGACTGAACGCCGAGAACACCCGCAGGAGGTTTCGGCTTGGCCGTCGACGGTTCATGGCCGGACTTTAAAACGGGTCAGCAACGACGCTGGCGTGGTCAACGCGTCTACAGGTAGCCCACGCGTCGAGCTGGCCGCCACTGGGCCGTCTGGGCCGTCGGGGCCGTCAAACGCCGACCAGAGCTGACCAGCAGCACCCGAAGAAACAGCAGGTCAGCCACCATGTGTTGGCGGCTGACCTGGGGGCGACGGACGAGTCGACCTGTACGCCGGATTATGAACGGAACACGCGCCCTGAGCAGGCGTTTCATTCGCCAGGTACCCGCTCAGGGCGTCGCCAGGGCGTCTGGCGAAATTCAGGGAACCTCGACGATGGCCACTCAGCTACAACCGGCGTAATCACAACGCCACTATCTGGCCGCCGGGTTTAAGAGGTCCGAGGACACGAGGAAGGTGGCCGTTCCGTCCTCGGCAGCTACGCCGTCGGGCTCCGTCGACACCAGGACCAGCGGCAAAGACGAGGCATCGGACTTATCCCGGAACTCCTTGACGATGCACCGCACCGCAGCCGGGTTCGGCAACGCTGACTCAGGATCAAGGTCGATACCGAAGATCGGCGCCTTGTCGACGAGCGACCATGCGCGGCCCTGTGCATCGGTAAACACGACCCGGACCACGGCCGGGAAGAAGGCCCGGTCCATCCACTCGACCGCTTCGCAGGCAAGATCGACATGGTTACCAGGTCGGAGGGCGTGTCGGTCCATTTGCTCGAATCCTGCCTGTCGAAGTATCCCGAGTGCGGCGCGTTCGGTCTCTACGATGCCGCGAACAGATCATCAATCGCGCGCCGGGTGCGTTCCTCGCTGGCCGGCATCAGATGGGTGTAGACCCGGAGCGTGAAGCCAGGGTCGGCGTGCCCGAGGTAAGACGCAAGGGCCTTGATGCTCTCCCCCGCGTCGAGCAGCGACGAGGCGTAGAAGTGACGCAGCGCGTGCATCCCGGTGGCTCGGGTCGGCGTGATGCCGGCCGCCAGCACGGCGGGGCGCCAACTCTTGTCGTCGAAGGTGCGCCGGTTGATCGCACCGCGTCGGGTGGTGGTGAACAGCAGCGGCACCGTGACCCGCTCGTCGTCGGCCGGGTTCTCCCACGGCAGGGTGAGCGCCACGGGGACGCAGTCCTCGATGTGCTGCCGCAGCACCAGGGCGACGGAGTCCGGCAGCGGCACCCGACGGTCACGGTCGTTCTTGGGTAGGCCGAAGACGAGCCGGGAGCGGACGAGCTTGACCTGACGTGAGACGTGGACCCAACCCGCGTCAAGGTCGATGTCGTCGACGCCGAGCCCCAGGATTTCGCCCTGCCGCAGCCCGCAGCCGGCGCCCAGGTCGACCATCGCGCGGTACCGCTGGGCGAGGCCACCGCGGATTGCCGAAACCTGTTCGTACCGCCAGGGCACCACGCGGCGCTGAACCGGTCGCGGCGGCGTTACCGACTTTGCCGAACAGGGGTTCTTGGCGATCCGCTCGTCGTCGACGGCCGCACCGAGGATGGTCCGCAGGTGCGCGAAGACCACGGCCCGGGTTGCCGGAGCCAGCTTGCCGACCATCGCGGCATCCCACTCCCGAATGTGGCCCGGCTTGATCGATGCCAGTTGCCGAGAGCCGAAGAACGGGAGCAGGTGCTTGCGTACCCGGAACTCCGTGCTCTCCCGGGTCGACTCGTCGAAGGAGCGCGTGCGGAGCCAGGTTTCGGCGTACTCGGCGAAGGTCATCCGGCCGGCAAGCGGATCGACGTAGGAGCCCCGGAGCTTGTCCGTCTCGGTCGAGACAAGGAACGCCTCAGCCTCACGCTTGGCCCGGTCCGGGAAGGACTTCTTGCGTTCCCTGCCGTCCGGCCCGATGTAGCGCACGCGGTAGCGCAGTCCCTTGCCGAACAGTTCCGTCTTGACCCGCTCCGGCCGACCGTTCGGATGACGCAGCGTCTTGTACCAGCGGTCCTCCACGTGCCCCATCAGGCCGCCGCCTGCTCACGTACCCACGCCCGGACCGAATCCGGCTCGTACCGCAGGTGTCGACCGACCCGGGCTGCCGGCGGACCGTACTTGACCTTGCGCCAGCGGTACAGCGTCTCAGCGGGCACCCGCAGGTACGCCGACACGTCCCGGATCGTCCACAGCTCGTCGACCGTCTTCATTGCTACCCCTCCCCCGTGTCGTGCGTCGGTGCGTCCGGTGATGTGCTCGAAGGCGGCTGTGCGGCACGGTCCCTCGCGGCGAGCAGCTCGGAGCGCCAGCGGGCGCGTTCACTGATCGACCGCAGGAGCCGGTGCGCCATGGCAGGCACGTCGGGATCGTCGGGCCGGGCGAGTTCCCAGGCGTGCCGGACCGGTTCGACGGTGGCGCCCTGATCGTCGACGCCATCCAGGCCGACGGTGACGCCGAGCAGCGCCCGCACCCAGGCCCGTACGTCGTGCTTGTGGTCGGTCAGCGTCTTGCCCGACCAGTCACGGGAGATGAGGATGCGCCGGCCGCCGATGCCGAGGGTGTCCCGCTGGTGCACCTTGCCCTTGCAGCGGCCCGGCCTGAGCTTGGCGTGTGCCTTCTTCGGCTGGACGCCGTAGAGCAGCCAGTTCGCGCATCGATCGGTGCACGGGGTGACGCGCAGTTCCTGCCACAGCCGGTCGAGGTGGGCACGCTGCCGGGAGGTGGTCGCCTTGTGGCAGTCGCCGGTGTGCTTGGTGATGTACTTCGTGACGTACCGGATGGTGCGTTCCGCATCCTCGGTGCCGGGCATGACACCACGCGCGTCGACCTGGGCGCCGAAGCGGACCACGTGCACCGGTTCCGCGTCCGGATCCTCGTCGATCGCATCGAGCGCTTCGGCCCAGATGGTCAACGGCTGGCGGGTGTCCGGGTCGACCCACGCCGAAGCGTCCTCGTCCCATACCGGCGGCCGGTCGGCGGTGTACCGCTGGACGTCGACCGAGGGCCACCACACCTGGTGGTACGTCGCCGCCGCAACGGTGCGCAGGATGTCCCGGGGGACGGTCCCCCTTATAGCGAAGTGCGCGTGTGGGGCGAGACGGCGCTGAGGCTCGACGCAGCCCGCGTACTGGACGTTCCAGCCCTCACACCGCCGCAAGTTCTGCCAGAACCGATCGAGCAGCCGGGGGAAGTGGACCGCGTCCCAGGCGGCCCGCCGGTAGTCGTACCGGTCGGGGTTGACCGGGGTGCCGTCGGGACGGACCGGCCCATACGAGTCGAGCGTCAGCGTGAGCCACATCGACGGCCGGTAGGTCGACCCGTCCGGGGCGGTGTACGTCTTGCCGACCGTTCGCCGCTCTACCTTGCGTCGAGGCAGGTCCGGGGCATCCTGGCGCCGCTTGGTCGACCGCTTCCGGCGCCGGCCGTTATCCTCGTCGCCCTGGTCCTCGTCGCCGGTCGAGTGCGGGGGCGCGACCCGGCCGCGCAGACCTTCGGCGGTAATCGCCTCTTCGACCTCCGTGATCGCCTCGTCGAGGTCGGCGACCTGGTCCCACTGGCACGCACGGGACGCCTCGTCGCGGGAGAACTCCAGGTGCCCGCGCAGCAGGATCAGCGCCTTCTGTTCCTCGGTCGCGGGTTCGGGGGGCGGTAGCGGCTCGTCGTCCCGGTGCCAGCCCTCGCGGATCTGGGCCTGTCGCAGCCGGCGGTTCTTCTTCGCGCACGGCGCGCACTTGTCCTCACGCGTCGCGCCGCAGGGCAGGTCGATGACCTCGGTTCGGCCGGTGTCGAGATCCGTGCGCCGCATGGCGAGCGGCCGGACGCAGACGCCGTACTCGGCCGCAATTTCCTTCAGCACGTCGACCGAGCGAGGAAGCGCCATGCGGGCCGCCCGCGACCCCGGCCGAGGAGCAACCGGAGTCGGGGCGGCCGGCGCGAGGCCGGGCAGGGTCGGGGCAGTCATCGGATGATCCCGACGACGTGTGGCCGGTTGGACTGAACGACGCCACGCGGAGGCAGGACCGCTGCCGGGGCGGGGACGGCCGGCGTCGGCTCAGCCGGGCGGATCGGTTCGGCGTCGGTGGCCTGTGCTGGTTCCTCGTACCGGTACGCGGTCGGCTGGTCTGGCTCGTCAGCCGGCGGGGTGACCGGCGCGTTGGACAGGACGACCTTGACCAGGGCGAGGAAGGCCAGCGACGGCACCGCCGCCACGATCCAGCCCCACACCGATGGCTCGGCTTCTGCGACCTGGGCCGCGAGCGACAGGAGCGCGAACGCCACCAGGAGCGAGCCGACCAGGCCGACGGGGCGACCGGTGCGCCGACGGGAACGGATCTCCAGGCCGAGGTAGATCGCCATCAGCTCGACCGCTACGGCGTTGGCCCAGCCGATCCAGTGCGGCTGACCGTGGGCAACGGAAAGGTCGTGCACGTGGGTGAAGGCGGCGGCGCCGGCCATCGTGCCAATGGCGAGCAGGATCACCAGGCGTACGGCGGATTCGGTTCGTTGGCTCATCGCTGCTCCCCCTTCGCCTTCTCGCGGATGGTCACGTCGATCCGAATGCGCCGGCCGTCCATGTCGCGGCGGCGGTTGATGAAGTGAGCGAGCCCGCGCAGCGCGGCGGCGGTCTGGTCGGCCGGCCCGACGAGCTGGATGTGAAGCGGACGCCGAAGGCGGTTGGTCAAACGGATGAGGGGAGTCACGGCGGTCACCTCCGGGCCGGTCGAATGTCGGTGCGGATGTAGTCGGGCGGGGTGCCGAGCGCGGCGACCGCTTCGGAGAGGCAGCGCCACAGCGCCCACGCCTCGTCGGGGGTCAGGGACATTCGCCGCCGACCCGCACCGACCGCCAGATAGACCGGGTACGGGTCAGGCCGTTCGGGGTCGACCCGGACGGAGACGGCGGTAGTTGGGTCGGGGGTACGGAGCCGGTAGAACCGGCGGCCGTTCGAGGTGGCGGTCACCGCGGATCACCCCCGCTGTCCCGGTCGAGGAGGTTGCGCAGCGCATCAGGCAGTAGCGGCCCGGACGGCTTGCGGGGCAGCGGAAGGCGTACCGGTTCCGGGGCGGTTTCCCGGCCGACCTGGGCGAGGATGTCCGCCGCGTCGACCGGCGCCGGGTACTGCCGCGCCATGTCGCGGATGTCGTCGTCGCTGATGTACGAGAACCGGACGCGCATCGGGTCGGGGGTACCGTCGAGAATCACGTAGCCGACGCCCTTGGCCCATCGGGGCATTTGGTCGGCCAGAGCACCCCGGTCGCGGGCGCCGTCGCCAAGGACCAGATCGACTTGCGACGCCTCAGTGAGGCCGAGCGCGATGCGAGTCGGGAACAGGTCCCGGAACGGCAGCACCTCCTTGCGCGGGTCCTGCAACGCGGCCACGACCAGGACCCCGACGCCGGCACCCTGCGACAGCAACAGCCCCAGCGAGGACGCGATGCGCTTCCGCAGGTCGACATCCTGGAGGTAAGCCGTCAGCGCCGCCATCTCGTCGACGACGACCACGACCAGGGGGTCAGCCTCAGTCGGGGTGTGCACCCGGACCGTTCCGGCCAACCGGGTCTGACGCTCACGCAGGACGGTCACGGCCTCGTCGAACAGATCCGCCATGGCCTCGAACGACTTGCAGGCGAACCGGGCGAACATCGGCCGACCAAGCGCGAACTCCATCCCGCCCTTGGGGTCGATCACCCATAGCCGCACCAGACCGGAGGCGATCCCGCCGCCGAGGACCCGGACGAGCGACCAGAGCACCGAGCCCTTCCCCGATCGGGTGGCACCGCCGACTAGGACGTGAGTCGCGAGCAGGTGAAGCGACCAGGTACGCAGGTCTTCCCGCCGGGCCAGCGGCAGCGCGGTGAAGTCCGGCACCGCCGGCACCGGAAACGGCGGAACCACCGTCCGCAACGCATCGGTACGCACCAACGCCAGGTAGACGACGGTCGGCCGGTCCCGGTACCGCACCCGGTCGACGAGCCGAAGCAGCCAGGCACCCCGACCGGTCCGGGTCGGCACCTCGTCGGGACGTTCCGCGTAGACCCGGGCGTGCCGCCGGCCGAAGGCGTACGCCAGGTGGGAACTCGCCTTCTGGAACTGCTCCGGCGTCTGGCCCCGCACCATGCGGACGGTCAGCACGTCGAGCGCCTGATCCGAGCGGACCCGCAGCAGTTCGGGCAGAACCTTGCGGTGGTCGTACGTCTCGGCGAGCCCGCACAGCGTCATGGCCTCACGCCAGACCCGCCGGTAGACGAACACCCGCCGGAACGAACCCAGCAGTGGACCCGCCAGCCAGGCCCACCAGGACGACTCATCCCGCCAGCGCCACACCGCCGAGGCCGCCGACGCCACGACGAGCGGCACCACCAGGCCGGACCAGCCGAACTCGGCGTACAGCCAAAGCGCCAGCACGGCCGAGACGGTGGCCACCGGGTGACGCAGGCACCACCAGAGCGCCCGCCCGGACCAACGCAGCACCAGCCAGAGCAGCGCCGCCCAGACCGGCAACTCGAACCGCTTGGGCCGGATCACCAGCAAATCCCCGGCCGAGGTCATCACCACTTCACCGCGAGGCCGCCCGATCACTTGGCACCCCGCAGCGACACGAACCGCCCCGACGCGTCACGGACCGGAGGGAACGGAAGAACGAGCTGCCCGACGCAGACACCACAACGGCCGTCAGCACCGCTGACCGGATCGAACCGGACCTGACACACACCACACCGGGGCCAGCCACGGCCAGCCCGACGCCTACCCTTGGACACGTCACTACCTCTCTCGACAGAGCAGGGGGAAGAGACAGAGGGCGGGGCTGCCGTCCGCCAAGACCTGACAGCCCCGCCCCCACCAGATGCGGCTACGCCGCCGCCTTACCGGCCACGCCCGCCGGGGCACGCATCCCGGTCGCCCGCAGCGAGTACGCCATCCGACCGTTGTTCGACACGTACGGCGTGACCGTCATGCCCTCGAACTCCACCGCCTCGAACGGGGCACCCGTCGGCGGAACAGGCTGGTAGTCCGCCGAGATCTTCACCGTCGTCTCCCGCGACCGCTTGCCAAGCTCCGGGTCCAGGTCCATCACGCGGACCTGCCACACCCGCTGGCCGGTCAACTTGTCCTTCGCCGGGCTACGCCGGCCGGTCTTCTCGTCGTAGTCCTCCACCTCACCCAGCGACTCGGGCACCAACGCGCACCCCGCCGGGAACACGTCCTCACAACGCACGGCGAACCTCGTACCGCCACGCAGAGCCATAGCTCAACCTCCTGACTTCACCTGACTGTCCTGACTAGTCAGGTGGTGTGGATCAAAGGTAGGCCGGCTTGGCTAGTCATGTCAACGACAGTGTCGAAACTTTCCTAGCCTGGCTAGTCAGCGGTACCGTCCCTTCATGGCTCTTGACCCAGACGACCCGCGCACGCCGTCGCAACAGATCGCGGCCACACTTCGCGCAGAGATCAAGACAGGGAAGTTCGCACCGGGCGAGAAGTTGCCGTCACAACACGACCTCGTCGAGCGGTTCAGCGTCGCCCGCGAGACGATCAAAGCTGCCCTACGGAAGCTGCAAGATGAACGCCTGATCGTCACCCGTCAGGGCAGCGGCACCTTCGTCCGCGCCAACACGGAACGCCCGGTCGGACTCCGGCCGCACATCGAACGAGCGTTCGAGGCCACGAACGTCACGATCGACTTCGCCGGCTTCTCCGGAGAGACGATGTACAACGCGATCCAGGAGACCTTGGACAAGGTCCGCATCGGGCGCCTCACCCCGGAGTCCATCCGGGTACGGGTCCTGATCTCCGACATGACCGCACCGATGGCGATCCCCTGCCGCGCCGAGGACCAGGCCGACGACCCCGGCATCCGCGCCCGAGCCCGCCGCATCACCGACCGCTCGATTCACGCACTCACCGACGCCGTCCAGGAACTTGCCGACCTCGGGTTGGTCAAGACCGCCACCACCGAGGTACGCGTCCACAGGGCCGCCCCGCTGTTCAAGCTCTTCATCATCAACGAGCAGGAAGCGTTCTTCGGCTTCTACCCGGTGGTTGAGCACACCGTCTCCGTCGAGGGCAAGCCGATGGCGATCTACGACGCGATGGGCAAGGACGCGATCCTCTTCCCGTTCACGCCCAGCGACGAGGACAGCAGCAATGACGCCCTCTACGTCGAGCAGGCCCGCGCCTGGTTCGACAGCATGTGGGGCACCATCGCCCGCGAGTACGCCTCGTGACCGCCCCCGACGTCGCCAAGGTGATCGACCGCGCCCGCGTGATCCTGCTCGACTTCGACGGCCCCGTGTGCAGCATCTTCGCCCAGCACTCCGCGTCGACCGTCGCCCATGCGTTGCGCCGGCTGCTCGTCGACCAGGCCGTCACCCTGCCGCCCGAGATCCTGGCCGAACGCGACCCGCTCGCCGTGCTCCGCTTCACCGCCACCCTTGGGCGCCCCACCGTCGTCCGCCTGGTCGACGAGGCCATGACCCGCGAGGAAGTCACCGCGGCCCGCACCGCCGAACCGACCCCGTACGGCCGGGAAGTCATCGTCGCCGCCCAGCAGACCGGCCGCCGAGTCGCCGTGGTGTCCAACAACTCCGCCGACTCCGTCCACGCCTACCTGAGCGCCCGCCGACTCACCTCGTACGTGCACCCGGTCATCGGCCGCCCCGAGGCCGCACCCGAGCGGATGAAGCCGGACCCGTTCCCGGTGCTGGCAGCCGTGCGTGAGCTGGGCGCGGAGCCGGCGGAATGCGTCCTGGTCGGTGACTCGGTCAGCGACATCGAGGCCGCCCACGCCGCCGGGGTCGCCGCCGTCGGGTACGCCAACAAGCCCGGCAAGCGCGAGCGGTTCGCCGCCGCCGATGTCGTCATCGACAGCATGGCCGAACTGGTGACCGCCTTCGCCGTCGACGAGCTGTAGCACCACAACACCGCACACGAGCGCCCCGGGAGATCGTCACCGGGGCGTTTCTCGTGCCGTCAGTTCACCCCCTGGCCCGGGGTCGCGGTGCAGCCGCCCTGGAGCTAGTCCAGGTCCCCACGCTTGGCAGCGATCCACGCTTCAACGTCTTCGGCAAGCCAGACGTTGCCCATCTGGAGCGTGGCTACAGGCTCCGGGAAGTCGCGCCGGTTGGTGATCTGATAAACGCGCTGGCGCGAGACGCCACCGAGCATGGTCCGGATCTCCCCCGAACCCACCAGTCGCAGCTTCTTGCCCATGACACTGACGCTAGGCACACGCCGACTAGGCGTGAGTCAAGTTGATGGACACCTAGTTAGCGCCGCCGCTAGTCGCTTACCCTTTACGCATGACTAGGTTCAAGTGGTTCCAACGCCCCGGCCAGCCTGTCGACTACGTAGCCGGTGAGCCAGCCCCATCCAGGTATGGCCGGGAGCCGCAGAGATGGACTGGTCGCGCCGCCGTCCCCGCACCAGAGCCTCCCCTGATGACCAAGGCAGGACTTTGGCGCTCCAGGAGCACCTCGACGCGCCTCAACCAGAGGTAGGCCATGTCGATCCCGCAGCGGCAGCCAGAGCCCCCGTTCCTCGTCCTGATGGCCGGCAACGTCATCGACTTCCACAACCGCGCCACCTGCCGGCAGTGCTCCGACGACGGATGCCCACGCCTGTCGGCGGCCGGCGAGACCCTACGCGCCTGGCGAGACAGGAAGAGCCGCCGTGAAAGCCGGTGACGTGCTGCTCATAACCGATGCTGCAGCCCGCCCAGCCCTGTCCCTCAGTTGGCCTTGGCGACTCCGCGCACACAACGCCCGATGGCTGTGACCCTCCCAAAGGCCGGGGACGTCGTTCACCTCACCCGAGCCGCGAGCGTGCAGTTCATCAACCCCATCATGTTTCGCGTCATACGCGTACTCGACTGGCCAACCTACGACCGCTGGACATGGCTCGACGGCTACGAACTCGACCACAGGGGAGACGCCGCCGCCCGCCGCAGCGTCTTCGTGCAGAGGGAGGGGCTGCAAGTCATGCACGCCGGAAAACTTGACCGGTGACCACAGTGAGGCTAGGCCCGATCTTCCAGGTCCGAAGGTCACGCAGCCAGACATGCTGCCCCGCATGCCCTCTTCACCGTTGGTCGACGGCCTCAGCTTGGACTTCTACACGAGGCGCTTGATCCGCTACCCTGTGTGGACCCGCGAGAGAGATCACATGTCCAGACATACGGGGGTGCCTGGTGTCGATGGCTGAGGCGCGACCGGCGGCAGAAGAGCCCGAGGTCGCTCCGACGACCGGGTCCCGCACCCGCGTAATGACCGTCGCCGACGTACTCGCGGGACGCCGGCTGACACCACGGCAGATAATCTTCACTTACGAGCCGAACCAGTGGGAAGAGTTCGTCGAGGAATGGGTCGCCACATTAACGCCTAAGTACGCCAAGGTAGAGCGTATGGGCGGCGCCAACGACCACGGCGTCGACGTTGCAGCATTTGTCACGAGCCGAGGCTATGAAGGCGAGTGGGACTGCTTCCAGTGCAAGCACTACAGCAAGCCCCTTGCCCCGCGGGACGCATACATCGAGATAGCAAAGATTCTAAAGGGCGTAATCGAAAGGCATTACATTCTTCCCCGGAAATATCGATTTGTAGCCCCACGGGGGTGCGGCACACCACTGAGCAACAAGCTAAACCACCCTGGCCTACTCCAAGCTGGTTTCATAACGCACCTTGACCAAAATGCCGCATTACTGCCAGGTCTAGACCCCGCCATGACGGCGAAAATCCGAGCAGCCGCCGAGACGACCGATTTCAGCATCTTCAACACACAGGATCTAAAAGAGGTGCTCAGCGACCTAGCGGGGACACCGGTCTACATCAGGGAGTTCGGTGGCGGCCTTCCGCCGCGACCGGCCGCGCCCCCGCCCCCTGCCGATCCTCACCCAAGTGAAACCCGCTACCTTGAACAACTTTTGGATGTGCACCGCGAAAGGTACGGCGACGCGATCTCTTCCACTGCCGACGCGTTGCAACACCCTGAGGCGAGTCGCCATATCCGCCGACAGAGAGTCGCCTTTTACAGCGCCGAGGCCCTCCGAACGTTTTCCCGTGACAGCGTGCCAGGTGAAACTTTTGACAGCCTTCAAAACGAGGTTTACGAAGGCGTGATCGAGATTCATGATGGGAACCATGAATCGGGCTATGATCGCCTGGGCGCGGTCCTTCAGGCCTCGATGGACTTGGAGATCACGTCGAATGCCCTGATCACGGTTGCAACAACCGTAGACCGGAAGGGCATGTGCCACCAGCTAGCCAATGACGAAAAGCTCAGGTGGTGCAGGCGCACATGAGAGGCCCACTCAATAGCCCAGTCGAGGTCGGACTACGAGCCGTGATCATCTTAACGGCAACATATCCCCGAACTCTCGACGTCGACACGTTAGTTCTGCTCGACCATAGCCTTGTCCACAGCGGTGACTTGGGCGGCCCGACAAGCATCCACCCGGACCTTCCCATGCGATCAGGCGAGATCGGCATTAAAAGGGCAATACTAGAGGACGGACTACTACTCATGATGAGGGCCGGCATGGTAGACCTTGTGATGAGTACAGACGGGATGGGGTACAGAGCTGCAGACAACGCTGCGGCATTCGTCGGTGTCCTTGAGTCCTCGTATGTGACGCGACTCGTCGAAACAGCCCAGTGGATTGCCGAAGAATTCGCTTACGATACACACGCAGAGATGCGCCAAAGAATGCGTGCAACACTCGGGCGCTGGGTTGAAGAATTTGATAGTCACCCGCCTATAACCAGCGAGGTTCAGTGATGGCTGGGATGACTCTTACTCACCTGACGTTTGTAGGGAAAGACGCCGAACCGGCAACCGTCGACTTCAGCCCCGGCCTTACCGTAATCTACGGCGCATCAGACACCGGCAAGTCGTTCATAGTCGATGCTATCGATTTCGCGATGGGAAGTTCCCAACTACGACCGATCCGCGAGGCAGAGCCTTACTCCTCGGTTCTCCTCGGCCTGAGGGTGGATGAAGAAGACTTAACTTTAGTCCGATCACTATCCGGTGGAACCGTAAGGGTCTACAACACTCTCCTAAAGGAAATCCCCCAGTCTCCGCCGACAGTTGAACTCAAGGCCAAACACACTAAGGGCCAGAGGAACACAGTATCGGCGTTCCTCCTCGACCGCATTGGGCTGCACGGCAAAGTTTTGCGCAAGAACGCACAGAACCAAGTAGTGGAACTCACGCTGCGCAAGCTAGCCCCACTCTTCGTAGTCCACGAAGGACAGATGGTGGCTCTGACGCCGCCATATCACACCGCAAGCAGAACCGACGCCACGACCGAGCTTTCGCTCCTACGCGTGATGCTCGAAGGCGAAGACGACTCTAACTTAGAGGCCGCAGTATCCGACGATGTTCGCAAGGTTAGTAAAGGCAAGCATGAAGTTCTACAGCAGGTCCTTAGTGCGCTTTATCGCTCTGTAGAAGGATCAGCGTCAGTTGCAGAGCTTCACAGGCAGAACGAAGCACTCAGCCGAACCATCGCCGAATTAACTCCAACGTTAGAGGACGTACTCGTCAGGCGTGACAGCTTGATTCGTGCTCAGAATGAACTTGCCGACGATCAGCGGTCGCTGGAACACCGGATCGGCCAGATGAAGGAAGTCACCGCACGCTTCGGACTTCTGAGTCAGCAGTATCAATCCGACTTAGCGCGGCTGGAGGCAATCCAGGAAGCGGGCAACGTCCTCGGCTTCTTCCAATCCGACGTCTGCATATTTTGTGGCGCATCTACTGAGCATCAAATTCCGCCAAGCCATGCCGTAGCTGAAGCCGAAAAATTCGCGGAGGCAATTGCGGCGGAACAGCAGAAGACCAGCGATCTGCTAACTGATCTACAGCTCACTCTGGACGATCTAGCCAGTCAGGTAGAAATTGCGCAAGCTGCTGCGACAGAGGCAGCCCAGCGCACTGAAGTTGCCCGTGCCGCAGTGGTAGCCCTCGAAGGGGAGATCGGTCCAACACAACAGGAGTTAGCCTCCGCATACGCTAAGCAGTCACAGGTCAATCACATGCTCGCTACCTACGAACAAATCGAGGAGATCGAGCGGCTGGCCTCCACCTTCGCAGTACTTGGCGAACCGGAAGACGTTGTTCCAGCGAAAAAGTGGCCTAGCCCAGCGTCGCTGCAGGCCCTCGCGGAAATCATCCGACAACTGCTGGACAAATGGGGCGTCGAAACGAACGGAACCGTTGCATTCGACGTCGAGCGCGACGATCTTCTCGTAGATAACCGCCCGCGTCATACACGCGGAAAAGGCATGCGTTCTGTGATCCATGCCGGCTTCACTCTCGCGCTTTCGGAATACTGCCGGCAACACGGCCTACCGCACCCCGGCTTCACCGTGCTCGACTCGCCACTTGTAACCTACCGGCAGCCGGAGGCGGCCGAAGCCGAAAACAAGAGCGCGAACGAAGAGGAGTATGTAAGCTCCGATGTCGCTGCGGCGTTCTACCGCTACCTCGACAGCGAAGTTGCGGCTCAGACGATCGTCATCGAAAACACCACGCCACCCGCACAGCTCTCTAAAGCAGCACTTGTGCACCGGTTCACCAAGCAGAAGAGTCTGGGCCGGTACGGCTTTTTCCCACCCATCAGCTAGCAGTAATCTGTCTAGTCCCACCACATGCTTGACGAATCCGTCCCAGGACATACTTGACGGTCGGCCTTGATTACTGGGAGAACTCCGGTCGCATGCTGCGACAACCGAGCAACGGCGGCAGGCGGCGACCTACCGATGAGTTAATGTTGGCGCGCGGCTCCAAACGCTGGTGGGCCTGGGCCATCGGCTGACGTGTCCGGCTCAGTCGTGGCGGTGGCCGTTCAGGTCGCCGCGTGCCCAGCGGACTCGTTCCGGCCGGTCGCCGGCGTCCCCGTAGCAGAACTCTTCCACGGCTAGACGAATCTGGGGTATGGGCAGCGTGCTGCGCGGGATGTGGATCAGTCCGGCGTCGGGGTTCGCCACGACCTGGGGGTCGACCTTCGGTGGTCTTGGATTGTCGGTCAGCCAGACGTGCTCATAGATGCCGCCGCGTCTCGGGCTGCTGGAGTCGACGCACCACATCAAGGCTCCGTAGCCAGCCGTCTTGTTGACCGCGACGGCGAGCCAGGTGTCCGACGCCAGATCGTCGTAACTGACTGGCCGGTCGGCGATGCCGAACCAGGCAAGATCGTCAGACGGGAGCCGGTCCATCGTGAGCGCAACCAGTCGAGCCTTCTCCTCCAACGTCGTCGCGTGGCGCCAGGGCTCATCGAACACGCGACTGCTCACCGACAGAATCACGCCCGACACCGTAGCGATCCGGCCAGGCCCCTCGGAAGGTAGGACCACGCCCGTCTGCCGGGATGCGCGCACTATCGCGGATCGTGAGGGCTTCCGTAGGGCTTTGAGGATCATGTCAAGCATCTGGTGGGACGCAGGTGTCAAGCATCAGCCGGGACACGACACAGCTAGCAGTAATCGGCCTGCCGAATTGCTCTCTTTTGGATCAAGGCACCGCGCTCCGCGCGGTGCGGGGCGGCAAGCCCGGCCGGCGGCAAGCCGCCCCGGCCGCCTGCGGCGCCGGGGCGGGAAGCCACCGACGGCCGCCGGGACACCGCCCCACCACACTCAGGAACCAGCCCCAGCGAGGCCGTGACGGAAGCCGGCGGGTCGGCCTGGTCGAGTGGTCAGGGCTTCCGGCTGCCGCGCCAGTCCAACCCCGGGACTGGCTTGCCACCGGGTCACCGGGGCGCGGTACCAGCTCCACCGCCAGGACGTGCCCGCCCCTTCCCCGCAGCTGCCGGCCCTACTTCGTAATCACCGGCGCCGACCCCGGAAATGCCCTCACGACGGCACAGCTCGCCCGACCCCAGCCGCCGTCCACTGAACCCGCACTCAGGGCGTCTCCAGGGCGTCAGGGCGTCCTCAGGGCGTCAAACGCCGGCCAAAGTTGACCAAGGACGACCATCGACGCCCGCACATAGAACCAGCTCAGAGCCTTGATCGGGGCTCTGAGCTGGTGGGCGACGGACGAGTCGACCTGTACGCCGGATTCTGTGACCGGCACGCGCCCGAAGGCACGCGCCGGCGGCGGCCATCCATCTCGGCCTACCGTCGCCGGCAGGCTCCAGCGGCCTACCCGCAGACATCGGGCGGGCAGCCCTCAAGCGTCTGCGCGGGTCGTCATCCTGCGATGACAACCCTTTCTTGGCCTTGCTCCGGGTGGGGTTTACCGAGCCACCCCGGTCACCCGGGGTGCTGGTGGGCTCTTACCCCACCGTTTCACCCTTACCGTCCCCGATGGGGTCGGCGGTCTGTTTTCTGTGGCACTGTCCCGCGGGTCACCCCGGGTTGCCGTTAGCAACCACCCTGCCCTGTGGAGTCCGGACGTTCCTCGGCGGCGGGCCGGAAGCCCGCCGACGCGACCGCCCGGTCGACTCGTCCGTCGCGCACTCATCCTAACGACGCGCGCCCCGCGTCTATTGCCACCCCTTCCGGGAATAGGCGTCCACCACCCCGGGACACAGCGACCGGCGGCCGGGCAGGGGACGTAATAGCCTCTGGGGACCATGGACCTCTCCGACGTCGCGCTGCTGCTCACCGCCGGTCTCGCCGCGGGCACGGTCAACGCGGTGGCCGGCGGGGGCTCGCTCATCACGTTCCCGGCGATGATCGCCGTGGGCCTGCCGCCGGTGCCGGCGAACGTGAGCAACTCGGTGGCCGTCTTCCCCGGGTACGTGGCGAGCGTGGCGGGCAGCCGGCAGGACCTGCCGCGCGGGCGGGCGCTGGCCACGCTCGTGCCGACCACGATCGTCGGCACGGTCGCCGGCGCGCTGCTGCTGCTGGCCACCCCGGCCAGGGCGTTCGAGCTGGTCGTGCCCTTCCTGGTGCTCGGGGCGACGGCGGTGCTCGCCTTCCAGGACCCGCTGCGCCGGCTGGTCGGGCATCCGCGCGACCTGTCGCCGCGCCGCCGTACGGTCAGCGTGCAGGCCATGGTCGCGGTCGGCGCGGTATACGGCGGCTACTTCGGCGCGGCGCTCGGGGTGATGCTGGTCGCCGGCCTGGCCCTGGTGCTGGACGCGACGCTGGCCCGGGTCAGCGCGATCAAGAACCTGCTCTCCGCCGCGGTCGGGTTGACCACGCTCGTGGTGTTCGCGCTGTTCGGCCCGGTGAACTGGGCGGCGGTCGCGCTGGTCGCCCCGGCGACGCTGGTCGGCGGGTACGCCGGCGCCCGGATCGTCCGCCGGCTGCCGCCGGTGGTGCTCAAGACCCTGATCGTGGTCTTCGGCTCGGTGATCGGCCTCTACCTGCTCTCGCGCGCCCTGCGCTGACCCGGCGCTGCGGGAGCGGCGAGACCCTCGGGGCGGCCCCGGGCCAGCGCGGGACAGGGACGCCGGTTCAGTACGCCTCGCCGACCGGCTCCTCCGGCGCACGCTCGGCGTCGGCGGCGGCCCGGTTCCAGCGGGACCAGAGCACCCGCTCGCCGTGGCCGGCGGCCATTGCGTGCGCGCAGCCGAGATACACCAGCGCGCCGGCCGCGAGCACCGCGGAGCCGACCCAGAACGGCAGGGCGAGGGAGTGCTCGGCGAGCTTGCCGGAGAGGATCGGCGCGGGCGCGGCGGCGCCCCAGCGGACCAGGTTGAACGCGCCGGTGGCGAGCCGCCGGTCGCCGCCGCCCAGGCCGAGCGCCAGGTCGGTGAGGTTGGCGTTGGCCAGCCCCATGAACAGGCCGGAGACGACGAGCACCACCAGCGACTGCGCGGTGCTGCCCGAGGTGGCGAAGAGGACCATGCAGACCAGCAGGCCGGCGATCGCGACGCCGACGGTCTGCACGGCGCCGATCCGGTGCGCGAGCCGGTGGCCGAGCAGCAGGATGCCGACGGCCAGGCCGATGCCCCAGCCGGTGAAGGCGAGTCCGAGCGGGATGACGTCCAGGTGCAGGAACAGCGGTGTGTAGCCGAGGACGACGAAGAAGACGAAGTTGTAGGCGGCGGTGACGACGCAGAGCGCGACGAACGCCGGCCGCCGGTAGGTGGCGAAGATCTGGCCCACCCGTACGGGCGGCTGCCGGTCTGCCGGCTCGCGGAGCCGGCGGGCGGCGACGGCGAGCGCGAGGACCATGAAGACGCCGCAGACGAAGAACGGCAGCCGCCAGCTGACCTCGCCGAGCAGGCCGCCGAGCAGCGGGCCGACGGCGAAGCCGAGGCCGAGCGCGGTCTCGAAGAGCCCGACCACCCACTCCCGGTCGACGGCGAGGCTGACCAGCACCACCATGGCCGTGGCGAAGAACATCGCGTTGCCCAGCCCCCAGAAGCCGCGCAGCACGGAGAGCTGCACGATGTCGCCGCTGAACGAGGCGAGGATCGCGGCGACGCCGACGATCGAGACCCCGGCGACGAGGACGGGCTTGAAGCCGAACCGGCCGCTGGCCAGCGTGGCGGGGATCATGCCGAGGGCCATCACCGCGATGTACGCGGTGAAGAGCAGCTCCACCTGCCAGTGGGTGACGCCGATGGCCTCGCCGATGGCGGGCAGGATCGGGTCGACGACGGCGATGCCGGAGATGGCGAGGAAGGCCACCAGCACGGTGGCGTAGATGGCACTGCGGTTCGGTTCGGAACGCCGATCCACTCCGCCTCCCAGATAGCTGTATAGTACAGGTAATTTCCCTGTACTATACAGCCATGACGGACGACCGGACGACGGAGAGCGAGGACGACGTCCTCGGCCGGATCGAGACCGAGGTGGCGCTGCTGATGCGGCTCGGCGAGGCCACCCGGCGGGGCACCGGCAACGCCGAGCACCGGCTGCTCGACCGCGCGGCGTACGTCATCCTGCGCCACCTGGACCGCGCCGGCCCGCAGAACGTCTCCGCGCTCGCCGCCCGGCTCGAACTCGACGGCTCCACCGTCACCCGGCAGGTCTCGGCGATGCAGCGCGACGGGCTGATCGTGCGCGAGCCCGACCCCGCCGACGGGCGCGGCACCGTGGTCTCCCCCACCCCGATCGGCCTGCAACGCGTGGCCGCCGTCCGGGCCGCCCGCGCCCGGCTCTACGGCACCATCCTCGCCGACTGGCGCCCCGAGGACCGGCGGACCCTGGCCGAGATGCTGCACCGGCTCAACCAGTCCCTGGAGTCCCGCCCCCGCCGCTGAGCGGGCGGTGCCCGCCGCGTCGGCACCTGGGCACCCGCCGCGCGCCTTGCACCCGGAGGCGCGTCGCCCCCGGGCCGGTCACGACCCGGGGGCGAACGGGCTGCGCGAGCCGCTCAGGCGACCGGTTCCGGGGCGGCGTCGGCGTCCCGGCGCCCACCTGGCACGACCCGCGGGTCGCCCTCGTCGGCGAAGTAGTCGTCCGGCGTGGTGCCGTCGCCGCCGTCGCGCACCTTCGCCGCCCGCAGCACCACCGTCAGCAGCGCCGCCACCGCCAGGTTGACCAGCACGGCCACGATCCCGACGTAGATCGTCTTCGGGGTGTCGAAGCCGAAGTCGGCCAGCGGGAACGCCGAGCCGCCGAAGTGCCTGCGCCCGGTGGCCGCGTTGGGGATCTGGTAGAGCATCCACATGCCCAGCCCCATGCCGGCGACCCAGCCGGCGACGAGCGCGCCCCGGTGGAACCAGCGGGTGTAGAGGCCCAGCGCCACCGCCGGCAGCGTCTGGAGGATGATCACGCCGCCGATGAGCTGGAGGTCGATGGAGAACTGCGGGTCGAGGAAGACGATGCAGGCCACCGCCCCGACCTTCACCACCAGCGAGGTGATCTTCGATACGTTCGCCTCCTGGGCCGGGGAGGCGTCCCGCTTCAGGTACTCCTTGTAGATGTTGCGGGTGAACAGGTTCGCCGCCGCGATCGACATGATCGCCGCCGGCACCAGCGCGCCGATCCCGATGGCCGCGTACGCGACGCCCGCGAACCAGTCGGGGAACTGCTGGTCGAACAGGACCGGCACCACGGTGTTGCTGTCCACGCTCCCTTCCTTCGCCCCGGGCAGCGGCTTCACCCCGGCCGCGATGGCCATGAAGCCGAGCAGCGCGATCAACCCGAGCAGCAGGCTGTACGCGGGCAGCGCCGACATGTTCCGCTTGATGACGCCCCGGTTCCGGCTGGCCAGCACGCCGGTGATGCTGTGCGGGTAGAGGAACAGCGCCAGCGCCGAGCCGAACGCCAGCGTGACGTACTGGAGCTGGTTGTTGGCGCCCAGCAGCACCCCGTCGTTCGGGTTCGGCGACGCGTCGAACTTCGCGTCGGCGGCGTCGAAGATCTCGCCCCAGCCACCGAGCTTGTACGGCAGCCAGATGACCGCCACCAGGATCACGATGTAGATCAACGTGTCCTTGACGAACGCGATCAGCGCGGGGGCACGCAGCCCGGACTGGTAGGTGTACGCGGCCAGGATCGCGAACGCGACGATGATCGGCAGGTGCCGGGCCAGGGCGCTCTCGCCGGTGACCCCCATCGTCTTGAGCACCGCCTCGATACCGACCAGTTGCAGCGCGATGTAGGGCATCGTGGCCACGATGCCGGTGATCGCCACCAGCAGCGCCAGCACCGGGGAGTCGAACCGGCTGCGGACGAAGTCCGCCGGGGTGACGAAGCCGTGCCGGTGCGAGACGGACCAGAGCCGGCACAGCACCAGGAACACCAGCGGATAGATCACGATGGTGTACGGAACGGCGAAGAACCCGGCCGCGCCGGCCCCGAACATCAGCGCCGGCACCGCCACGAAGGTGTACGCCGTGTAGAGGTCACCGCCGACCAGGAACCAGGTGATCCAGCCGCCGAAGTTGCGCCCGCCCAGCCCCCACTCGTCGAGGTGGGCCATGTCCTTCGGGGCGCGCCACCGGGCGGCCACGAACCCCATCCCGCTGACCAGCAGGAACAGCAACGAGAAGACGATGATCTCGGTGAGGTGGTCCCGCCACATCAGCGCACCACCTTCGTTCGCGACTGCGGGGCTCGCAGGCCCGGCTCACTCCTCGCGCTCACCGGCCACCCCGCTTCTTCGTCATCTGGTACACCAGCGTCGTGGTGGCCACGCCGAGCAGGATGTAGGCGAGCTGCAACCAGTAGAAGCGGGGGAAGCCGAGGACACGGGGCGAGTCGCCGTTGAAGAACGTCGGGATCAACGGCACCAGGATCGGAATGAAGAGCAACCAGTTCCAGGGGCTCTTGTCCTTCGCCCGGGTCGACGCGGTCGCCCGCGCCTCCGGATCCGGGGCGGCCGGTTCGGGTGCGGCCATCTGACACACCTCCGGGTGGTCGTGGATCGTCACGTGACCGCCGGAGGTTACGGCCGTGTGACTGCCGTCACGTTCAGCCCGAGGACGCTGCTGCGCCGAACGGTTGATCCGCTGCGCCAAATGGTGGGCCACCGGTTGCCAAGTGGATCTGGCACCATGCCCTGATGCCGACCTTCTCGTCGTACGACGGCACGACCCTCGCCTACCATCGGCTCGGCGAGGGCCGGCCGCTGGTCTGCCTGCCGGGTGGCCCGGCCCAGGCGTCGCGCCACCTCGGCGACCTCGGCGGCCTGTCCGCCAGCCGGAAGCTGCTGCTGCTCGACAGCCGAGGCAGCGGCGACTCGGCAGTACCGGCTGACCCGGCCAGCTACCGCTGTGACCGGATCGTCGACGACGCCGAGGCGCTCCGCGCCCACCTGGGGCTGGACCGGATGGATCTCCTCGCTCACTCGGCCGGCGCGAGCGTCGCGCTGCTGTACGCCACCCGGTTCCCGCACCGCCTTCGCCGGCTGGTGCTGGTCACGCCGAGCCTGCGCCTGCTGCTCACCGCACCGCTCGGAATGGCGGAGGCGCACGCCCGCCGCGCCGACGAACCGTGGTACGCCGAGGCGACGTCGGCGATGGAGGCCTGGGGCGAGGCGATGACGCGCGGCGCCGACGACACGGAGATCAGCCCGCTGCGGCTTGCCGCCGCCCCGTTCTGGTACGGCGAGTGGACCGAGCGAGCCCGCGCCCACGCCGCCGAGCAGGAGAAAGACCGGGCACCCGCCCCGGCCGCCGGCTTCTACGCCGGGATCGACGTCGACCGCGCCGCCCTGCGCGGAGCCCTGGCCGACGTGGCGGTGCCGACCCTGGTCGTGGCCGGCGCGCTCGACGCCGCGCCGGCACCGGAGGCGGTCGACGAGCTGACCGGGATCCTGCCGAAGGCCGAGCTGGTGATGCTGCCGCACTCCAGCCACTTCCCGTTCGTCGACGAGCCCGAGGCGTTCGCGGCGGCCGTGGAACGGTTCCTCGCCGCCGGCTGACTCAGTCGGCGGACAGGTGGGCGGTGTCGTTGACCGTGCGCACGGCGACGCCGCCGTCGGGCCACATGTCCAGCACCGAGATGCCGGCCGCGTCCAGGAAGAGCCGGTGCAGGAAGCCGTCGCCGGCCGCGAGCGCGTCGCGCAGCACCAGCTTGATCGGCGAGACGTGCGAGACCACCACGACGGTCTCCCCGGGGTACGCGCGGCACAGCCCGTCGACCGCGCGGCGGCAGCGCTCGGCGACGTCGGTGAACGACTCCCCGTCGGGCGGGGCCACCCGCGTGGAGGCGAGCCAGGCGTCCATCTCCCCCGGCCACTCCTCGCGGACCTCGGCGAAGGTACGCCCCTCCCAGGCCCCGAAGTCGCACTCGACGAGGTCGTCGTCGCGACGGACCGGCACCCCGCCGAGCGCCCCGGCGATCGCCTCCGCGGTCTGCGTACACCGGGACAGGGGCGAACTGACCACGGCCGCGACGGACGGGGCCAGCGCGGCCACCCGGGCGGCCGTGGCCCGGGCCTGGGCCCGGCCCCGCTCGGACAGCGGCACGTCGCCGCGGCCGGAGTAGCGGCGCTGTTCGGTGTACGGGGTCTCGCCGTGCCGCACCAGGATCAGCCGGGTGGCGGTGAAGCTCGGCCGCGGCTCCCAGGAGGCGGGCGAGGTCGCCGGGTCCGTGCCGACGGTCGCCGCCGAGGCGGCGCGGGCGGCCACCTCGCGGGCCCTCGCCCGGGCGGCCGAATCGGGGCCGGCGACCTCGCGCGGGGGCTCCACGACGCGCGGCGGCTCGACCTCGGCCGGGGCGGCGCGGCCCGCGGCGGCGGCGTCCATGGCGGCGTTGGCGAGGCCGTCGGCGTGCCGGTTGCGCTCCCTGGGAATCCAGCTGAACCGGACCGCCGCGAAGCGGTCCACCAGACCGGCGGCCTGCGCGGCGAGCGGGCGCAGCCCCGGGTGCTTGATCTGCCAGCGGCCACACATCTGCTCGACCACCAGCTTCGAGTCCAGCCTGGCCTCGACCTCGCTGGCGCCCAGCTCGGCGGCCGCCTCCAGCCCGGCGATCAGCCCCCGGTACTCGGCGACGTTGTTGGTGGCGACGCCGATCGACTCGCTCCGCTCGGCCAGCACCTCACCGGTGCCCGGGTCGCGGACCACCGCGCCGTAACCGGCCGGGCCGGGGTTGCCCCGGGACCCGCCGTCGGCCTCGACGACGACCACGCGCGGCGCCACCGGCTACAGGCCGGACTCGTTGGTGCGGACCATGATGCGCCGGCACTCCTCGCAGCGGACGACCTCGTCCGGCGCCGCCTTGCGGATCCGGGCCAGGTCGGCGCCCGAGAGGTCCAGCCGACAGCCGCCGCACCGGCCGGCGGTGAGCAGCGCCGCGCCGAGCCCCGAGTCCTCGCGGATCTTGTCGTACAGCTGGACCAGGTCGGCCGGGAGGTCGGCCGCGAGCGGCTGGCGGGCGCCGCGCTTGAACTCCTCCTCCTTGGCGATCCCGGCCAGGCTCTCGTCGCGGCGCCGCTCGGCGGCGTCCCGCTTCTCCCGGGCCTCGGCGAGCCGCTTCTCGACGCCGTCCAGCACGCCCTGGGCGGTCTCCCGCTGCTCCATCAGCTCCAGCTCGGCGTCCTCCAGGTCGCCCTGGCGGCGGTTGAGCGAGACCAGCTCGTGCTGGAGGGCCTCCAGCTCCCGGGCCGGGCCGTGGCCGGCGGCCAGCCGGTCCTCGTTCTTGGACTTGCGGGCCCGCACCTGGTCGACGTCCTTCTCCAGCCGGGCGATGTCCCGGTCCAGGTCGTCGACCGCCACCTGGGCGCGCACCCGCTCGTCCTCCAGCGCGGACAGCTCCCGGGCCAGCCCCTCCAGCTCGGCCCGCTCGGGCAGCGTGCGGCGGCGGTGGGCGAGCTGGGCGAGGGCGGTGTCGATCGCCTGGAGGTCGAGCAGGCGGCGCTGGACCTGCGGGTCAGCCTTCACGGTCGGGGCTCCTTGTCGTCCACCGCGGGTGGGGCGGCGTGTACGGTCCACGGGTCGGTGTCCAGGTCGGACACCAGCGTCTCGACGCCCGTCGCCTCCCGCAGGATGGCGGCCAGGTCGTCCAGCCAGGGTCGTTCGGTCGCCCAGTGGGCGGCGTCGAGCAGGGCCGGGCCGTCGGCGGCGAGGTGCTCGCCCGCCGGGTGGTGCCGCAGGTCGGCGGTGAGGAACGCGTCGACCCCGGCGGCGGTCGCGTCGGCGAGGAAACTGTCCCCCGCGCCGCCGCTGACCGCGAGGGTTCGAACCATACGCCCGGGATCCCCGGCGGCGCGAACTCCCCAGGCCGTGGCGGGCAGCACCGTGGCGGCGTGACGGGTCAGCTCCGCCAGGGTCATCGGCTCCGGCAGCTCGCCGATCCGGCCGATCCCCCGGCCGGCGCCGTGGGCCGGCGAGCCGGGCGCGGGCCGGTGCAGCGGGCGCAACCCGGTCAGCCCGAACCGGGCGGCGAGCGCGTCGGAGACCCCCGGGTCGGCCACGTCGGCGTTGGTGTGCGCGACGTACAGCGCCACGTCGGCCTTGATCAGCCGGTGGACGATCCGGCCCTTGTAGGTCGTCGGGGCCACCGAGGAGACGCCGCGCAGCAGCAGCGGGTGGTGGGCGACGATCATGTCGACGCCGGCGTCGAGCGCCTCGGCGACCGTCTCGGGCACCACGTCGACCACGCAGAGGACCCGGCGCACCGGGGCGCACGGCTCGCCGAGCACCAGCCCGACCCGGTCCCACTCCTCGGCCCACGCCGGCGGGTAGCGCCGCTCCAGCTCGGCGACCACGTCGGAGACGGTCGGCGGGTCCGCGTTGGTGCTCACGGCGGGCCAGCTTACCGGCGCGGGCCGTGGCCGGGGGCGTCGCCCACCGACGCGACGGCGTGTCCCCGCCTCTGCCGGCGGCGCGCCCGGTGCAAGGAAGGGCCCCTTGCTAACGCATTGCGTTAGCAAGGGGCCCTTCCTTGCACCTCAGGCGGCGGGGCAGAGGCGGTCCCGGACGGCGGCCAGGCCCGCCGCCCACGGGAAGGCGTGCACGTGGCGCTCGCCGGTTCCGGGCGGGTGCAGCGGGACGACGTGGTCGCCGAAGAGCACCGTCACCCCCCACTCCGTGAGCCGGGCGATGCCGGCCCGGAAGGCCGGGTGGGCCGCCATCGCCGCGTTGGTGTACGGCACCGCCACCAGCGGCACCCCCAGTCCCTGCGCCTCGACCAGCAGCCCGAGGGCCAGCGTGTCGGTGATCCCGGCCGCCCACTTGTTGACCGTGTTGACCGTCGCCGGGCAGACGATCATCGCGTCCGCCGGCGGCAGCACGTCGAGGTCACCCGGGTTCTTGTAGTGGGTGCGGACCGGGTGCCCCGTCTGCCGGGCCAGCGCGGCCCGGTCGACGAACTTCGCGCCGTCCGGCGTGGTGACCACACAGACGTCCCAGCCGTCCTGCTGGGCCAGCTCCACGAGCCGGCCGACGTGGCGGGCCAGCGGCGAACCGCAGGCGATGACGTAGAGCACCTCGCGGCGCTCGCTGCTCGGGTGCGGGCCGGTCATCAGGCCGGCTCCGCGCTCATACCCCTACTCCCATGTGCTCAGCCAACTCCGCAATCGGAGAAGGCGGCGCACCACGTGTGCGACGCAGGATGTCCGACATCACCTCGTGCGCGATCGGCCGGCAGCGGATCTCCGACGGGGCGAGGCGGTCGCCGCGCAACAGCATCTCGCCGGCGTTGGACACGTCGCCGACCTGGGCGAAGCCCCGGGCGATGTCGAGCAGGTGGTGGGCCCGGCGCTCGGGCAGCAGCGCGTTGAACGCCGGCTCCTGGATCCGCTGCTGGTGGACCTCCACCGCGCGGCCCCCGTCGCCCAGCTCGACCGCGGCGGCCGCCCGGTGCAGCTCCAGGTTGGTCGGCCCGAACGAGGTCCAGTAGTGGTTGTGGTCGCCGCCCAGCAGGGTCGCCGCCTCCTGCGCGCCGTTGATCAGGTCGCCGACCGTGGCGGAGTCGCCGATCCGGGCGGCGGCCATCGCGCCCTGGAGCAGCAGCATCCCGTAGACCGAGAGGCGGGCCGGGGACGCCTCGTTGCTGCCGCCGGGGGCGAGCCGGTTGGCGATGGTGACGTTGAGTTCGAGGGCGGGGCGGGGCCGGCCCATCGCCACCAGCGCGTTGCAGACCCGGGTGGTGGCGATGCCGGCCAGCAGCGGGTCGTCGGCCCGCTGGGCGACCGCCATCGAGCGGTCGGCGGCCAGCCAGGCGAGGTCGCACTCGCCCAGCTTCCGCAGCACCGACGAGGCGATCTGGTAGACCTGGCCGAGCAGGTGGGCCGCCTCCCGGCCCTCGTCGCCGCCGTAGCCGGCGTCGGCGGCCTGGGCGTCGCGCAGCAGCTTCGGCAGCGCCCGGGTGAGCATCCCGTAGCGGCCGTACTGGTAGGTCAGCCAGGCGTGGTTGACGGCCTTGCGCATGTCGTCCAGCGGGGGCGGGTACGGCGCGGCGTCGAAGTACGCGCTCATCGAGTCGTACCGCTCCAGGGCCGCCCGGATCTCCTGCACCTCGATCTGGTCGATGCAGTTCAACGCGTCCGTACGCCGCTCCGGGTCCTTGCCGAGCAGCAGTTGCACGTCGACCTGGAGGATGTCGGCGATCTCGTAGAGGACGGAGAACTTGTCCAGCCGGCGCACCCCGCGCTCGACCTTGTCCACCCAGCTCTTCGACTTGCCCAGCCGGTCCGCGAAGACCTGCTGGGACATCTTGCGCCGCCCCCGCCAGTAGGCCACCCGCCGCCCTATGGGTAACTCGTCCATCTGCCCATCCCTCCCCTGTCTGGCCTCGGCCTGCGGCCGGGTCGACCCATCGCGGTTGCGGGCGCGGTACGCCTCAGGTTTCCGCTGGTCGCACAGCGTGTACGTCAGCCGTACAGCCAGTTCTCGTATTTTTCGTGCAAGTTGCATGAGCCGTTCGTCAGCTCAACGATCGCGGGTTACGGCAGTGACGGTGCTCGACATGCGACCTGGACGCCGACCGGGTCCGGCGAAGGGAGATGGCACATGTGGGGGAACGTCGGGCCGCGCGTCGTGCAACTGTCGCCCTTGGAACGCGTACGGCTGCGTCGGGTGGCCGTGCGCTACGCGGCGCACGGCTGGGACGTCACCCCCGGCGCCTGCCTCGCCCGCAGCCGCTTCGTCTGCGGGCGGGCCGGTTGTCCCACGGTCGGCTGCCACCCGGCGCTGGAGAACTGGGAGCACGCGGCGAGCGCCGACCCGGCCCGGGTGGCAACCTGGTGGCGCACCCGGCCGCACGGCGTGCTGCTGCCCACCGGGCGGGCGTTCGACGTGCTGGAGGTCCCCACGCACCTCGGCCGCCACGTCCTGGACGCGGTGCAGACCCACCCGGCCGGCGTCGGCGTACGCGGGCCGGTGCTGGTGACCCCGACGGGCCGCTGGATGTTCCTGGTCCGCCCCGGCGATCCGCTCCGCCCCGAGTTGGACCACTGCTTCCACGTGGTTCGGCACGGTCCCGGCTCGTGGATCCCGGCCCCGCCGACCCGGCTGCCCGAGGGCACCGTCCGCTGGGCGGTCGCGCCCGAGCAGGCCCGCTGGCAGTTGCCGGACTCCTACCTGGTGCAGAACGCCCTGATCGACGCCCTGCGGGCCACCGGCGTGACGCTCACCTCCGACCTCCTCCCCGGGCACCTGCCGCTGCCCCGTCGAGGCATGTGACCGCCTCCCCTCGACGGCCGCACGGAGCACCTGTTCCCGCCGAGCAGATCGGACGCGACGCCGGAGGGCCGGTTCCCGCCCAGCGGTTCGGACGCGACGCCGGAGGGCTGGTGCTCGTTGAGCACGGCGACGGCGCGTCCGCGCCGGGAGCGGGGGGTTACATGTCCACCGATGACGCCGCGCGTCAGCCGGGCGGGGCCGAG
Source organism: Micromonospora sp. NPDC047730 (assembly GCF_043204765.1). Taxonomy (NCBI): domain Bacteria; kingdom Bacillati; phylum Actinomycetota; class Actinomycetes; order Micromonosporales; family Micromonosporaceae; genus Micromonospora; species Micromonospora sp. NPDC047730. The sequence goes on from NZ_JBIDCU010000005.1 coordinate 295,659, forward strand.
CCGCCGCCCCGCCACCACCGGCCACGCCGCCGCTGGGCGGCCACCCGCCCCGTCGGCTCCCGCCCGGGCCGCCCACGCCCCGTCGGCTCCCGCCCGGCCACCACTCACCGCCCTTTCCGCTAACCCACTCCACCCACCCCACCCCACCCGGGCCCTCGCCCTACCCGCGCCCCTGCCCTGCCCCACCCGCGTCCCCACCCGCGTCCCCGCCCCGCCCCGCCCCGCCTCGCCTCGCCTCGCCTCGGCGATCTTGCGCTTTGTGCCCGGGCATACCGGTCATTCAGCATGAAACGAGGGCCGAAACTGCAAGATCGCGGGAGCGAGGGGGGCGGGAGCGCGGGAGCGGGAGCGAGGGGGGCGGGAGCGAGGGGGGCGGGAGCGAGGGGGGCGGGAGCGAGGGGGGCGGGGGCGGGTCAGGGGGTTTGGGGGAGGGCGGTGGAGTGCAGGTAGCGGGCGTCGTCGGTGATGACGGCGTGCTGGTGGTCGGGGAGCGTGTCGAGCCAGCCGATGCCGGCGGCGCCCATCGCCACGGCCGCGGTGGCGTACGCGTCGGCCAGGCCCAGGTCGGGGCCGACCACGGTGACCGAGCGCAACCCCCGGGCCGGCGCGCCCCGGCGCGGGTCCAGCACGTGGTGGCCCCGCTCGTAGACGCCGGAGGTGGCCACGGCCAGGTCGGTGCCGGTGAGCACCAGACAGGTGGCCATCGGGTCCCACGGGTGCCGGACACCGATCCGCCAGGGCCGCCCGGAGGAGGAGCGGCCGCGCGCCCGCACGTCGCCGCCCGCGTTGAGGCAGTGGTTCGCCGCCCCGGCGGCTAGCAGCCGGTCCGAGGCGACCTGCGCCGCCCAGCCCTTCACGTAGCCGGACGGGTCGAGCCGGCCGGTGGCGTACGCGTCGAAGTAGCCGTCGGTGCCGGCCCACAGGTCGGCGCAGCGCGCGAGCACGAGCCGCAGGTCCGCGCCGGCCTCGGCGAGCGGCAGCTCGCCCCGGTCGACGCGGCACACCTCGCTGTCGGCCCGGTACGTGCTGAACCGCGCGTCCACCTCGCGCAGCCAGGCGAACACGCCCCCGGCCAGTTCGTCCAGCTCGGCGGCGGGCAGGTCGTCGGCGAGGTCGAGGCTGATCGCGCTGCCCATGACGTGCTCGACGCGGCGCAGCCCGGGCCGGGTCGCCGCCCGACCCCCGCCCGGGGCGCACCCCGGCGACGTGCACCCGCCCGCGGCACACGCTGGCGGCACGCACCCGCCCGGGGCACGTCGCGGCACCGCCGCCGCCGAGGCCGGCACGTCAGTTCGCCGGTCGATCGCGGCCTGCAACGACCGCGCTCGTCGAGCCGGTCGCGCTGCTCGCGCAGCTGCGCCGGGGTCAGCTTCAGCGTCGGCAGCTCGGCGAGCTTCAGTTCGGCCTTCGTCGGGGCGATCCGGTCGGGGTCGAGTTGCCAGCGCAGCCAGCCGTCGATGCCGCGTTCCTTGATCTCGGCGACGACCTGCGGGGTGGCGCCGAAGGTGGCACGGCGGGCCAGGTGCAGGACCGGATCCTTGGCGAGCACGGTCCTGACGGTCACCCTGGTCCCCGCGGCGGCAGCCGCCGGCCCCGAGAAGGTACGGCCACCGGCCGGGCTGTTCTTCTTCAGCGTCTCGCCGGCCCGGGAGCCCATGTAGCTCTCGTTCTGCTCGGTGTAGGTGCGCACCGTGCTCGGCTGCTGCCCGCTCGGACGGGCGGGGGTGCCGTCGGTCACCGTGGTGCCGGTGGCGTCGCCGGCCGCCACGTCGTCGCCGAAGAGGCTGCGGACCTGCGGGGTCATCGCCAGGGCCGCGCCGCCCGCGACTACGGCGGCGGTGCCGCCGAGGGTCGCGAGGGCCCTGCGCCGGCCGACTCCGCGGCCCGGCTCGTCGTCATCGTCCAGGTTGGGCAGTCCGGCGCCGGTCGACGGCGCGGCGGCCTGCTGGGCGAAGCCGTCCGGGCCGATCCACTGCGGGCCGTGCGCGGCCGGGTGGCCGGCGTGTGCGTACGGCCCGCGCGGGTCGACCGGGTGTCCGCCGGGGTGCGGGGCGGGGGCGTCGTAGCCGTACGGCGCGGTGTGGCTGTCGCGGTGTCCGTCGTAGGCGGGGTGCTGGCGTCCGTCCCGGCCGCGTTCGTCCCACGGTCGGCGTGGTGGCACATTCTGGTCGGCCATGAACCAATCCGTTCTCCACGCGCCGCGACGACTGCGATCGGGCAAGGGGGTGCAGGTGCGGCGACTCGTGCCTGAGGGGGTTTACGGGACGGTAACCAAGGCCCCAGGGGCCATCAAGCAAACGCGGAGAGCGCTCACGAGGGCACTTAAGACGGCCCTCAGCGCGGCGCGCCGGGCGCGGTTTCCCGCCCGCCCCGGCACGGACCTCCCGAGCAGGGCGTACGTGACACGCCACGGGCCGGACGTAACGATTTCCGGCCAGCCGACGCTTGCCGCCGCGTTCAGTGACACAGGCAAATTTAAGGTGCGGATAAGCCTGCCCTGAGGCGCCCGTTCCCCGGGTCGGGCACGCCGCCGCCCGGGCGGGCGGCAAAGTAGCACCAGGACGGGAGCGTGAGCCGCCGCCGCAGCGGGTATGCCGCCGAACCGCTGAACGCGTGAGGGGAAGGCACATGCTCAGCAAAGAGGATCAGCGCAGGTTCGAGCAGATCACCCGTCACCTCCGGGAGAGTGACCCGGCGTTCTTCGCCCGGCTCGACCACCGGGCCCGGGCCCGCCGGAGCCGGTGGCTGATGCTTCTGACCATCGTGCTGTGGGCCTCGCTCCCGGCGATGACCGTGCTGGCCGGCCGGCTGGCGGGGGCCATCTGCGCGGTGGTGCTGGTGGCCAACGCCGCACTCATGTGGCGGTTCCGCCGCCGCTGGCTGTGACCGGGCGACGACGGTCCCGGCGGGCCGGCGCGGCCGTGCCGCGCCGGCGGCACCGCGCCGGGTGACACCGGCCGGCGATCCGCCGGAGGGGAAGGCTCACCGGCCGAGCAGCCGGTACGCCCGCCGCAGCCGTTCGACCAGGCCGGGCCCGCCGATGGCGGGAGCCGGCGCGCCGAGCTGCCGCAGCAGCAGGTCGGGCCCGGTCGCCAGGCTGGGCGGCCGGTCGGGCAGCGGGACGGGCGGCAGCCAGAACCGGTCGACCGACTCGGCCAGCGGCGCCGGCGGCAGGCCGGCCAGCGCCCGCGCGGCCCCGACCGGCGGAGGGTCCACGGTGTCCCGCCGGTCGCCGGAGCCGGCCCGGTCCACGCTGGACGGCCCGCCGCCGGCATCGCGGGGCCGCCCGGCGGACGGCCCGCCGCCGCCGGCATCGCGGGACTCCGGTGCGGACGGCGTGGCGCCGACACCGTGGCGCTCCACGGTGGACGGCGCGGGGCCGACACCGCGGCGCTCCACGGTGGACGGCCCGCCGCCGGCATCGCCGCCGGGCCCGGTGGACGGGTTGGCCGGCGCATCGGCGACGGCGGTCCCGGCCCGCAGGGCGCGCAGCCGGTCGAGCAGCTCGGCCCGGCCCCGGCCCCGCCAGTGCAGCAGCTGGAACGGGTCGGCGTCGAACGCCTCGGCCAACAGGTAGAAGGTGGCCGCGAGGTGCTTGCACGGCACGGCGAAGTCGGGGCAGCTGCACCGCTGGCGCAGCTCCGCCACCCCGGCCGGGAAGAGCGGGGCGCCGGCCGCCGCGAACAGCTCCTCCAGCTCCGGGGGCAGGTCGCCGGCGAGCAGCCGGGCGCTGAAGAACGCCTGGGCGGCCAGGTCCGCCTCGACGCGGGACCACAGCGCCGGCGGGAACGGGGTCAGCGCGATGCTCACCTCGTACGGCTGCGCGCGGGAGCCCTGCACCACGGCGCTGACGGTGCCCGGGGCGACGTGCAGGCGGACGACCTGGCCGGCCCGCGCGTACGCCCGGCCGCGGGTCAGCCGGGTGCCGAGGGCGAAGGACTCCAGCACCTCCAGGAAGCGCCGCGACCACCAGGACCGGCCGATGGCGCCCCGGGTGCTGCGCGCCTTCAGCCCGCCGTCGACCCGGCGCGGACGGCCGTAGTCGGCGAAGCGGCCGGTCGCCCCGCCGTCGCGTTCGGGCTGCCCGCTCACTCCACCACCGCCCCGGCGTCCAGGGTGAACAGCTCACGCAGCTGCGCGGTGGACAGCTCGGTCACCCACTGCTCGCCGGTGCCGACGACGGACGCGGCGAGGCTCCGCTTGTCGGCGATCAGCGCCGCCACCTTCTCCTCCACCGTGCCGGCGCAGACGAACTTGCGGACCTGCACCCGGCGCCGCTGGCCGATCCGGAAGGCCCGGTCGGTGGCCTGGTCCTCGACGGCCGGGTTCCACCACCGGTCGACGTGCACCACGTGGTTGGCCTCGGTGAGGGTGAGCCCGGTGCCGCCGGCCTTGAGCGACAGCACGAAGATCGCCGGCCCGGCCGGGGACTGGAACCGGGTGACCATCGCGTCCCGGTCGGCCTTGCCGACGCCGCCGTGCAGGAAGAGCACCTCCCGGCCGAACCGGGCCGACAGGTGGCCGCGCAGCATGCCGCCGAACTCGGCGTACTGGGTGAACAGCAGGGCGCGCTCCCCCGCCGCCAGGACCTCGTCCAGGATCTCCTCCAGCCGGGCCAGCTTGCCGGAGCGGCCATCCAGCGCCGACCCGTCACGCAGCAGCTGGGCCGGGTGGTTGCAGACCTGCTTGAGCCGGGTCATGGTGGCCAGCACCAGCCCGCGCCGCTCGATGCCGTCGCTGGACTCGATCCGGGCCAGCATGTCGTCGACCACCGCCCGGTAGAGCGACGCCTGCTCGGCGGTGAGGTTGCAGAGCACCTCCATCTCCAGCTTCTCCGGCAGGTCGGAGATGATCGAGGAGTCGGTCTTGAGCCGGCGCAGCACGAACGGGCCGGTGATCCGGCGCAACCGCTCGGCCGCCTCGGCGTCGCCGTGCCGCTCGATCGGCTCCGCGTACGCCTTCTTGAAGGTCGCCGCCGGGCCCAGCAGGCCCGGGTTCGCGAACTGCATGATCGACCAGAGGTCGGCCAGCCGGTTCTCCACCGGCGTGCCGGTCACCGCGATCCGGTGCCGGGCGGGCAGCGCGCGGACCGCCTCGGCCTGCCGGGTGGCGGCGTTCTTGATCGCCTGGGCCTCGTCGACCACCACCCGGTGCCAGTCGATGCCGGCCAGGTCGACCGCGTCCCGGGCCGCCACCGAGTAGGTGGTGACGACCAGGTCCGCCTCGTGCACGGCCGTCGCGAACGCCGCCCCCCGCGCCCGTTCCGCGCCGTGGTGCACGTGTACGCGCAGCCCCGGCGTGAACCGGGACGCCTCCCGCTGCCAGTTGCCCACCAGCGACATCGGGCAGACCAGCAGCGTCGGGCCGGCCTCCGGCGGGTCCTGCGCGAGCAGGGCGAGCAGTTGCACCGTCTTGCCGAGCCCCATGTCGTCGGCGAGCACCCCGCCGAGCCCGAGCGACTGCAGGAACGCCAGCCAGGCCAGCCCCCGCCGCTGGTACGGCCGCAGCGTGCCGTGGAACCCGGGCGGCGGATCGAGCGGGGTGAGGCGCCGCTCCACCGCCCCGGCCAGCAGGTCGCCGAGCGCGCCGTCCGCGCTCACCTCCAGCACCGGCAGGGCGTCGGGCTGACCGCCGTCGGCCAGGCCCAGGCGGAGCAGGTCGGCCACGGTCAGCTCGCCGGAGGAACGGAGCAGCCGCAGGCCGGCCGCGAGGCGCTTCGGGTCCAGCTCCACCCACCGCCCGCGCAGCCGCACCAGCGGGGTCTTCAGCGCGGCCAGTGACGCCAACTCCTCGGCCGTCAGCGGCTGGTCGCCGAGGGCCACCTCCCAGCGGTAGTCGACCAGGGCGTCCAGCCCGACGCCGCCGCCCGCGGCGACGGTGCCGGGAGCGGTCCGGCTGCGGGCCTGCAACCGGGCGCCCAGCCGCGACGAGGGACGCCGCCACCAGGACGGCAGCAGCACGGCGAAGCCGGCGGCGTGCAGCACCGGCGCGCCCTCGCGGAGGAACCGGTGCGCGCCCTCGACGTCCAGCTCCAGCGCCTCCGGCGTCGCGGTGCGCAGGGCGGTGTCCAGTTCGGGCCAGAGCCGGCTGGCCCGGCCCAGCTCGGCGAGCAGGGTCTCCTGCGGGTCGTCCCGCCGGCCGGCCAGCCCGGCGACGGTCTCCGGCGACCGCCAGACCTGCCCGGCGTCCACGTGCAGGCTCGGCTCGTCGGCCGCCTGGAGCCCGAACTCGACCCGCCACGTCCCGCTCGTCGCGACCGGTGCCGCCGGGTCGGCCGGCACCACGACGACCGGCTCGGCGATCTCGTCGGCGGGCGGCTCGACCAGGCGGAAGCTCGCCCGCACCGCGCCGCCGGCCGCGTCGCGCTGCCAGGCGGCCAGCTCGGCACGGAGGGTGTCCAGCGCGGCCGGCTCGGCGGCGAAGTCCCGGACCGGTCCGGAGAGGGCGGCCAGCCAGGCCGGCACGGCGCCGTTCGGGCGTACGCCCCGGGCCAGCGCGGTCTCCGCGAGAGCCGCCCGGACCGCGGCGTCCGTGAGCACGTCGAGCGCGTCGGCGACCAGCGCACCCGGCCCGTCGTCGATGCCCGGCCCGTCGTCGACGGTGGTGCCCGGGCGGCCGGACGCGTTGGCGGTGGCACCCGGGCGGGCCGACGCGTCGGCGGTGGCGCGCGCGGCCGGCGGCAGGGCCAGCGCCAGCGCCCGCGCCCAGGCGGCGTCCGTGCCGGTCAGCAGGGGCCGCCACACCGCCCGGGCGGACACCCGCTGCCCGTCCACCGTGGACCAGTCGCCGCCCTGCGACGCGCGGCGGCGCGTGCCGTCGTGGCCGGGTTTCCCCGACCTGCCCGCGCCCTCGGGCCGCCCGGTCGGCGCGGGGACGCCGTCGGTGGAGACCGCCGGCGCCGGGGCGGCGAGGCCGGGCAGGACCCGGCCCCGGGCCGCCAGCTCGACCGCGAAGTCGGCCAGCTCGGCGAGGTGGCGCAGGGTCGCGCCGGGCACGACGGCCAGCCCGTCGAGCCCGCGCAGCAGGGCCAGGGCGGCGTCCGGGGCGTACCGGAGGACCGGAACACGCCACCCGGCGAGGGTGACCGGCCCACGGACCGGCTCCGCGACGGCGGTGCGGACCAGCTCCGGCGAGTCCAGCGGCGAGCCCGCCCGGGTGGGGAGGGTGAGCAGCGCCGTGCCGAGGTCGGCCGGATCGGCCGCCTCGGCCAGCGCGGCGGCCAGCGTCGGGTGGCCGGCCGCGAACGGGTGCGGCCGCTCCCGGGGCGCGCGGCCGGGGCGGCGCGGCGCGCGGGCCGGCAGCGTGCTGTCCTCGGCCCAGACGGCGAGCCCGACGCCCCACCGCCACACCCCGTGGACGACCAGCACGCGTCCCCCTCCTCGTGACGACTCGGCGAGGATATCGGGCCGGCCGCGACCCCGAGCGCACGCCGTGCCCGGTGTGGCCGGAGGCGCCGGACGGGCCCGGATCGTCCGATCGGTCGGTCTCCGCCGCTTTCCGAACGACTTTCGGCGCCGCCCCCTCACCCTTCCCCCAGCGGCCCCCGGTCGGCGGCTAGATTGCGCTGGCTGGACAACGGGGAAGGTTCTTCACAAATGTCACTGCGCGTCCACCGTCGGATAACCCGGCGTCGTGTGTTGGCCTCGGGTGGCGCGCTGGCCGCGGCCACCGCCGCGCCCTCGGTGCTCGCGGCGCCCGCCGCGCCCGCCCGGGCCGACGGCCCCGGCTACGACCCCGAGCAGCGGTTCATCCAGCTCGTGGGCGGCGGGAACGGGGTCATCTTCGCCATCCAGGCCGACGGGTCGCTGCTCTGGTACCGGCACTGGGGCTGGCAGACCGGCGTGACCGGGTGGGCCACCGGCTCCGGCCGCAAGATCGGCTCGGGCTGGCACCAGTTCCGCACCGTCCTCGGCAGCGCCGACGGCTCGCTCTACGGGGTGCGGGCGGACGGCACCATCCACTACTACCGCTACGTCTGCACCAACTACACCACCGGGGCCGGCTACTGGAGCGGCAGCAGGCAGATCGGCAGCGGCTTCCAGAAGTTCCCCCGCCTCTTCGGCTTCGGCGGCACGGTCTACGGGGTCGACGCCGAGGGCGACCTGTACGGCTACCAGTACACCCCGTCGACGGGGAAGTGGACCGGCGGCAGCCGGATCACCCGGGGCTTCAAGAGCTTCCAGGGCGTGGCGGACGGCTCCGGGGTGATCTACGCGTACCGGCACGGCGCCATCTACTGGTACCAGCACCTGGGCGGCGGCAGGTGGGCGGCCGGCTCCGGCATCCGGATCGGCAACGGCTTCAACGAGCTGACCATCAACGGGCTGATCTGCGTCGGGCAGGGCACCCTCTACGGCGTGCAGCCGAGCGACCCCACCCGGCGCGCCACCGGCAGCCTGGTCACCTACCGGATCACCAACTGGTCCAAGGCGGGCGCCGACCGGCGGGCGACCTGGGCCAACGGCGGCTCCGGCCGCACCGTCGGCAGCGGCTTCACCCTGCAGAGCCAGGCCGCCCTCCAGGGGTACGCGCGGACGCCGACCGTGACCGCCGGCTCGACCGCGCGGATCGCGGTCTCCACCACCTTCCCGACGCTCACCGCGTCGGTCGTGCGGGTGGCGCCGAGCGAGGGCGCGCCGGAGGTGGTGAAGAATCCGACCGGCGTGACGGGCAGGCTCCAGGTGCTGCCGACCGGCTACCTCCAGTCGGGCTGCGACTGGTCGGACACGCTGACGCTGTCGATCCCCGAGAGCTGGCCGTCCGGCCTGTACGCGGCCCGGCTGGAGGGCCCGCACAAGCTGCGCCGGCACGTGCCGTTCGTGGTGAGGCCGGCGACGCCCCGGCACGACATCGCGATGCTGCTGCCGACGAACACCTACCACGCGTACAACACGTGGGGCGGGCACTACCAGTACTGCGAGGACATGGCGAAAACGCGCACGTTCTCGCTGCGCCGGCCGTCGACGGAGCTGAACGTCGAGGCGACCGGCAACCTGGAGCACACCCTCTGGTCGGACGTGCTGCTGATGCGCTGGATGACCGGGCAGGGGCTGGAGTTCGACTGCTACGACGACACCGACCTGCACGTCTCCGGCGGCTGGCTGGCCCGGTACCGGGTGCTGGTGCTCGGCAGCCACCCCGAGTACTGGTCGGAGGAGATGCGCCAGCACCTCGCCGACTACCTCGCCGGCGGCGGCCGGGTGATCTACGCCGGCGGCAACGGTCTCTACGAGCGGGTGCGGTTCAGCGCGGACCACAGCGCCGTCACGTTCCGCACCCCGGAGGGGCGGCGGGACACCTACAACTCGCTGGGCCTGCCCGCCTCGCAACTCCTGGGGGTCAACTACACCAGCGCCAACTGGTTCACCTTCGCCCCGTACGCGGTCCTGCGCGACCACGAGCTGCTGGCCGGCACCGGCCTGACCGTGGGCAGCCGCTTCGGCCTCGCCGGCTACAACGGCGCGGCCAGCGGCTGGGAGACCGACGCCATGCTCGGCCTGGACGGCGAGGCCGATTCGACCGAGGTCATCGCCCGGGGGCAGAACACCGGCGGCGGCGCGGCCATGGTGCTGGTCGAGAAGCCCAACGGCGGCTTCGTCTTCAGCGCCTCCTCGATCACCTTCGCCGGGGCGCTGGCGACCGACGCCGCGATGTCCCGGCTCTTCCGCAACGTCTTCGACCTCGCGCTGGCCGAGGGCCCGGCGGTCCGCCGGACGACGGCGCCGCGGCAGCGCACCGCCCCCGCGCCCGACCAGCTCGAACCCCAGCCGCTGGAGTGATCCCCGGAGCGGGTCGGCCGGCAGCGCGCTGCCGACCCGCTCCGGCTAGGGTCGGCGCATGTTCGACCTCCTCGTGATCGGTGGCCTCGGCGTGGACGTGCGGGTGCGGGTGCCCGCGATCCCGCTGCCCGCCGCGGACTCCGTCACCGTCGACCCCATCGAGCTGCGGATCGGCAACACCGGTTCCGGGCTGGCGCTCGCCGCGCACGCGCTCGGGCTCCGGGTGGCGGTGGTCGACGTCCTCGGCGCGGACCCGGCCGGGGACGTGGTCCGGGCGGCGCTGGCCCGCGCCGGTGTGCACGCCGTGCTCGGCGACGCCCCGGCCGGCACCCGGCGGTCGGTGAACATGGTGGACCCGGCGGGGCGGCGGATGTCGCTCTACGACCCGCGTCCGTGGCGGGGGCCGGCCCCGTTCACGGCGGCCGAGCTGGCGACGCTGGTCCGCGACTCGGCGCACGTGCATCTGTCGATCATGGACTGGGTCCCTCCCCTGCTGCCCGCCCTGCGCGCCGGGCTCGCCGACGGGGCCGTCCTCTCCACCGACCTGCACGACTGGGACGGCGAGAACGCCTACCACCGCCCCTTCGCGGAGGCGGCCGACCTGGTCTTCGTCAGCGGGGTCCGGCTGGGCGCGGGCTCCGCCGCGCTGGCCGCCGCGCTGGCGCCCCGCACGGTGCTGGTGACCCACGGGGCGGACGGCGCCGACCTGCACGCCGGCGACGGCGGGCCGACCCGGGTGCCCGCCGCCGAGGCGCCCGCCCCGGTCGTCGACACCAACGGCGCCGGGGACGCGTTCGCGGCGGGCGTGATCGCCGCCCGGCTGCGTGGCGCGCCAACGGCCGCCGCGGCGGCGTACGGGGCCCGGGTCGCGGCGGCGGCCTGCACCCACGACGGCATGGAGTACCCGGCCGGCCTGCTGCCGCGCCCCTGACGTCGGGGTGCGGGCGGCACCGCCTCCCCGGTGGCCGTCAGACGGCGCCGGTGGCGCCGTCGGTCAGCTCGCGGAGGATGTCGGCGTGCCCGGCGTGCCGGGCGGTCTCCTCGACCATGTGCACCAGGATCCAGCGCAGCGAGACCTCGCCGAGCTGCGGGTGCGGGACGACGTGGTCGAGGTCGAACCGCCCGGCGACCTCCCGGGATCGGGCGCAGGCCCGCTCGTACGCCCCAGCGAGCCGCTCGACGGTGTCCTCCGCCGTCAGCGCGAAGCTCGCCGACGCGTCCTCCTCGGAGGTGAGGTAGACGTCGCCCGGGCCGGGGGCGAGCAGGCACGGGAACCAGTTCCGCTCCACCAGGGTCAGGTGCTTGACGAGGCCGGCGACGGTGGTGGCCGAGGGCACCAGCCGGCGGGCCGCGTCGGCGTCGGACAGCCCCCGCAGCTTGCGCAGCAGCACACCACGGTGGAAGTCGAGGAACGCTTCGAGCACGGCCCGCTCGTCGCCCGTGCGGGCCAGCACCGGGCCGAGCGTGGGGTCGATCCGAATCTCCGCCATCCGTGGACCCTAGTCGTCCGGCGGGCCGCGCACTGCCCTCGCCGTGCCGTCCGGCGGGCCGCGCACTGCCCTCGCCGTGCCGTCCAGCGGGCCCGCGCGCTGCCGCGCTATCCGCTGCGGGGGTCGGGCCGGGCGGGGCAGGATGGGCGCATGGCATCAACGGCAGAAATCCCGCTGGCGGGTGGCCCGGCCGACGGCGAGACGGTCACCGTCGAGCTGGACACGAACGGCCGCCCGCCGCTGACCCACCACCACCTCGGCCCGGAGGGGCTGGCCGAGGCGGAGATCTACGAGCTGGAGTCCGTGGATGCCGGGGCCGACCGGTGGCGCTACTGCTGGCGCGGGCCGGCGGTCTGAGCCCCGCTCGGGGCCCGGGCCCGCGTTCGGCGGCGGTCGGCGCCGGCGCGGAGCCCGGGCCCGGTCCGGCGGCGGAACGGGGCCGGTGGGCGTCACCCCTCAGGACACCCCGCTCAGGGTGCGGGCGCGGAGGCTCTCCAGCACCGCACGGGTGACCTGCGAGGTCCCCCGGGCCTCGTCGCACACGCCGGCGACCCGCCGGGCGGTGGCCTCGGCCCGCTTCTCCCGCTCGTCCCAGAGCCGGTCGACCTCGGCCAGCAGCGGGCCCTCCACCTCCCGCTCCACGCCCCGCAGCGCCGGCACACCGAGCCGCTGGGCCAGGTCGAAGACCTTTCCGGCGTACGGCAGCGGCAGGAACGGCGTGCCGACCATCGCAGCGAAGATCAGGAAGTGCAGCCGCATGCCGACGGCCAGGTCGAAGTGACGCATCAGCCCGAGCACCTGCTCGGGCTGGTAGCTGCCGTGCAGGATCCGGCCCCGCTCGGCGGCGGTCATGTGCGACAACACGCCGTGCGAGTGCCGGATGTCGTCGCGCTCCATCGGGACGAAGAGCACGTACGCGTCGATCCGGTGCACGAGGAAGTCGCCGATCTGGGCCAGCAGGCGGTGGTAGCCGTCGACGTCGAGCCGCTCGGCGGCCCGGCCCGGCTCCCGTACGCTCATCCCGACCAGCCGCTTCCCGGCCGGCACGCCCTCCTCGCGGAGCAGCTCCGCCGGGAAGTCCTCGGGTTCGAGCAGGAACGCCGGGTCCGCGGTGACCGTGATCGGGTTGAGCAGCCCCGCCTCCTCCAGCACCATCCGCGACTCCTGGTCCCGCACGGTCACCTGGGCGGCGCTGGCCAGGGTCTCCCGCACCATCCCGGTGTCGATGCTCTCGCTGAGCGGCCCGACCCCCACCGCGTACGTCAGCAACGGCAGCCCGCGCTCCTGGGCGACCCGGACCACGCGCAGGTAGCGGCGGGCCTCCCGGTCGTAGAGGATGCCGCCGCCGCCGAGGATCAGCACGTCGAGCTGGCCCAGGACCAGCGCGGAGTCGGTGCGGCTGATCCCCTCCCACGGCACCGCCTCGACGTCGGGGTGGGCGACCCGGGTGTGCTCGGGGTTACGGGAGAAGACGATGATCCGCCCGTCTGGCTCCTGCTCCCGCAGGTCTGCCAGGAGGCCGGTCAGGATCGCCTCGTCGCCGAGGTTGCGGCCCCCGTACGAGCCGAGCACGCCGATCGTCAGTCCGCCGCCACGCGTCATCCGTCGCTCCTCCCCAGGTGCGTCCGGAGACGGTTTCCCGCTGCGCCGGGGAACACTCCTGCGGCCGGCCCGGGCGGGGCACACGCCCCGTCGGGTCCGGTTCCCGGGTGTCCGGGCGTGGTCACGTTCCGTGGGTCACCGGTCGGTCGCGCCGCCCACCAGTCGGGACACGAACGCCACGATCACCTCGTCGGGGTCGAAACCGGCGTCGATGGACGTGCTGAGCAGGTCGAGCAGCAGCCCGTCCATGGCGTAGTGCAGCAGGGCGACCTCGAACGCGCCGCCCGGCAACCCGGACGCGACGTGGAACGCGACGTCGTCGCGGTAGCCCCGGCGCAGCGTGTCGCCGAGGACCCGGGCCAGGTCGGGCCGGCGGACCGCCTCCAGCCGCAGCTCGATCAGGGCCCGGGTGAGGTCGGGCTGCCGGGTGGTCCGCTCGACGATGTACCGCAGGTAGTCGACGAACAGCTCCAGCGACGGCTCGCGGGCGCCCAGCTCGGCCAGTACCCCCTCGTCCGGGGCGAACCGCTCCATGATCCGCTCGCCGAGCGCGCCGAGCAGGGCGTCGCGTGAGCGGAAGTAGTTGGAGGCGGTGCCCGTCGGCACGCCCGCCTCGGCGTCGACGGCCCGGTGGGTGAGCCCCCGCGCCCCCGTTGCCGCCAGCACCCGCAGCCCCGCGTCCGCCAGGGCCGCCCGCCGCTCCACGTTCCGCGCCATGAGAAGAACCCTAGCAGGATCCACGACGGCTGTAGTACAGTCATCCACGACACCAGTAGTGATTGGGGAACCGGTTTGCGCAAGCTCGTGTACTACGTCGCCAGCACCCTCGACGGCTTCATCGCCGCCCCCGACGGGTCGCCCGACTTCCTCCGTCTGGACGCCGACGTGGCCGCGCACCTGGCGGCGAACTGGTCACAGACGCTCCCCACGTTCACCCACCCGCAGTTCGGCATCGACGAGCCGGAGGGCCGCTTCGACGCCCTGGTGATGGGCCGGGCCACCTACGACCCGGCCCTCAAGATCGGCGTCACCAGCCCGTACGCCCACCTGAAGCAGTACGTCTTCTCCCGCACCCTGCCCCCGGCCGCCGAGCCGGAGGTGGAGATCGTCTCCACCGACCCGGTCGAGTTCGTCCGCGAGCTGAAGCGCCGGCCCGGCCGCGACATCTGGCTCTGCGGCGGCGGCCAGCTCGCCGGCCAGCTCCTGCCCGAGGTCGACGAGCTGATCATCAAGCTCAACCCGTACGTGATCGGCAGCGGCATCCCGCTCGCCGACCGCGGATTCGACCCGCGCCGGTTCGACCTGGTAAGCACCCGCCCGTTCGACAGTGGGGTCGTCATCCTCCACTACGCCCGCCCCGCCGAAGCCGGGTAACCGGGCCGTCAGAGGGGGCGGACGCGGGAATCGGACCCCGCGTCGGCCCCGGAACGAGGCGTCCGATCGCCGCCAGACCGGGATCGGCCGCCCCCACGAAGATCATTGGCATGACGACATTGAACGGAAAGGTCGCCCTGGTCACCGGCGGCACCCGGGGCATCGGCGCCGCCGTCGCCCTGCGCCTGGCGCAGGACGGGGCCGACGTGGCGATCACGTACGAGCACTCCACCGACCGCGCGGCGGTGGTGGTCAAGCAGGTCGAGGCGCTCGGCCGGCGGGCGCTGGCGGTCCGGGCCGACAGCGCCGACCCGGCCGCCGTCCGCGACGCGGTCGACCGGACGGCCGCGGAGCTGGGCCGGCTGGACATCCTGGTCAACAACGCCGGGGTCTTCCTGGTCGGCCCGGTGACGGAACTGGGCGACGACGAGGTGGAGCGGACGCTCGCGGTCAACGTCCGGGCCCCCTTCCTCGCCGCGCAGGCCGCCGCGCGCCACCTCACCGAGGGCGGCCGGATCATCAACATCGGCAGCAATGTCGGGGAGCGGGCCGTCTTCCCCGGCCTGTCGCTCTACTCGATGAGCAAGACCGCGCTGGTCGGCCTGACCCGGGGCCTCGCCCGGGAACTCGGGCCGCGCGGGATCACGGCCAACCTGGTGAATCCGGGGCCGACGGACACCGACGCCAACCCCGCGGACGGGCCGAACGCCGCCGCGATCGCGGGCTTCACCGCTCTCGGCCGCTACGCCGCGCCGGCCGACATCGCCGCGACCGTCGCGCACCTGGCCGGCGCGGAGGCCGGCTACGTCACCGGGGCGGTGGTCAACGTGGACGGCGGCTTCACCAGCTGACCCGGCGCCGGGCGCGGCGGTGCTCCCGCGCCCGCCGCGCCCGGCCCCGGTCCGCGTCCAGCCCGGCCCGGCGGCTCCCGGCGTCAGCCGGGCGTCGCCACGGGATGGGTCAGGAACGGCAGGACCGCGGCCGGCAGCGCTGGCGAGGCCGCGATGTCGTAGTGGGTGAGCCCGGGCAGCACGGCCAGCCGGGAGGCCGGCCGGTCGGCGCCGTCCCAGCCGGCGTCCCGGTGGCCACCACCGAGCAGCCCGAAGAACTCCACCATGTGCGCCGTGCTGACCGAGTCGGCGTCGGCGAAGACGAGCAGAGTGGGCACGACGAGGGCGGCCACCTCGGCCGACCAGTCGTAGTCGCGCCGCAGCAGCTCGCCCGTCTTCGCCCAGAGCGTGGGCCAGTCCTCCGGCCGGGGCGCGATCCGCGTGTAGAGCTGGTGCGGCGGGGTGCCCCGCATCCGCTCGCCCGCCTCCTCGTCGGGCTCGGGCATGCCCGCCAGCACCTCCGGATACCAGCCCTGCCGCCGGCACGGCGCGGAGACGACGACCAGCCGGCGCACCAGCGCCGGATGCTGGATCGCGGTACGCAGCGCCACGCCGCCACCGAGCGAATAACCCAGCAGGTCTGCCTCGGCCAGGCCGAGCCGGGTGACAAGCGCCGCGACGTCGTCGGCCATCGACTCGAAACGCAGCGGACGGTCGACGTCGGCGGTGCGCCCGTGCCCCTTGAGGTCGACCGCGATCACCCGGCGACGCCCGGCCAGGGCCGGCAGGATCGCCGAGAACATCTCCACCGCCCCGAAGCCGCCGTGCAACAGCAGCAACGGCGGGCCCTCGCCGTGCTCCTCCCACCACAGGCGCAGCCCGTTGACCTCCGCGTAGCTCACCCCCTCATCCAACCTCGTCCGTACGGCATCCGCCGGCCGTCCGGCGGTGGGGCGGCCGAGGAGCTGTGCACCCGGGCACTGCGGACGGCGTACGGGGGCGAGGAGGTGGCACGATGACGCGATGTCGGTTCCCACGCGGGTCGCCCTGCGTCCGCAGTACCCGGTCCGCACCGAGCGGCTGCTGCTGCGGCCGCTGACCGGCGGTGACGTCGACGCGCTGCTCGCCTACCGCAGCCGACCGGACGTGTGCCGCTACGTGCCCTTCGAGCCGATGACCCGCCAGGTCGTCGTCGACCGGATCTCGTCGGTGTGGGCGCGCCGGGAACTCACCGACGAGGGGCAGTCGCTGACGCTCGGCGTCGAGGTCGCCGACACCGGCGAGCTGGTGGGCGACGTGGTGCTGTTCTGGCACAGCCGCCTGCACGGGAGCGGCGAACTCGGCTACGCGGTGAATCCCGCCTTCGGCGGCCACGGCTACGCCACCGAGGCGGCGCGGGCCCTGCTCCGCCTCGGCTTCGAGGACCTCGGCCTGCACCGCGTCGTCGCGCGGGTCGACGAGCGCAACGACCCGTCGGCGCGGCTGGCGCGCAGGCTGGGGATGCGGCAGGAGGCCCGCTTGGTCGAGAACGAGTTCTTCAAGGGCGGGTGGAGCACCGAACTCGTCTTCGCGATGCTCGCCGACGAGTGGGCCGCGCGTCGCGGGATCTGAACCTGCCGGGCCGAGGGGCCACGGCGACACGCACCGGAGGCCGCCGGCCGGCACCGGCGTGCCGTCCTCCCCGGCTACAGCCGCTTGCGCATCTGGAGAGCCGTCACCTCGAAGCCCATCTGTTCGTACAACGTCCGGGCGGGAAGGTTGAAGCCGAAGACGCTCAGGCCGATGGAGACGACTCCCCACTCCCGGCACAGCTTCTCGACCGCCTGGATCATGGCGCGGCCGTAGCCCTTGCGCCGCAGGTCCGCCCGCACCTCGAAGTCGTAGCCGAAGGCGTGCGGCCCGTCCGACTTCTGTTCGACGTGGAGCCACAACATGCCGACCTCGTCGTCGCCGTCGTAGGCCGCCCACAGGTGGTGGCCCTCCGTCGCCAGGCCGTCGGGCAGCAGTTTCCCGTAGTCCTCCTGCGCCTTTCGGCGCGCCTCCGGCAGTGGCATCGCCCCGGAATCGCAGATGTTCTGCGCGTAGCTCTCCTCCGCCCGCTCCCGGTAGCGGAGGTACTGCCTGTCGGTCATCGGCTCGAGCCTCAGGGTCACCATCCCCGGCACCGTATGCCAATCCCCGCTTCCGGGCTGCCCCGCGCAGCCGCCGTCCCGGCTATCCCGGCCGGACGCACGGGTCGGTGACCGTGTAGGTCGCGCTCCGCGCCGTGCGGCCGTCCGCTGTGGTCGCCCGTACGGACCAGGTCAGCGTCGGCGCACGCAGCCGCCCGACGGTCACCCGCGCGGCCGATCCGTCCGTCGTCATGGCCCGGACCGACGTCCTGCCCCCGGTGGGTGTCCAGTGAACCTCGGCACCGCCGAGCGCGGCACTGCCGGTGGCCTGCACCACGAGGCTGTACGTGTCCGCGCCACAGCGCACCCGCGCGGTGGCGGAGACCGTGAACCGCGCGGCGACCTGCGGTGTGCCGGTCGGCCGGGGCACGGTCGGTGGTCTGGAGGTGGCCGGTGCGGTGCCACCCGGCACCACACCGGGCGCGGCGGGCGCATCGGTCCGGGCGGCCCCGTCACCGCCCACCGGCCCGGCCACGGTCCCGGGCGTCGAGGCGGCGGCGCCGGCCGGCACCGGCGTGTCGGCTCGGGTGCCGGCTGGCGTGGCCGTGCCGGACGGCAGCGGCGCGACGGCAGGCCCCGCCGGGCCGCCGGCCGGTGATGCGAGCGCCTCGGACACCGGCCGGCCGGCGCCGTCCCGGCCGGCGGTCGGGCGACCGGTCGTCAGTGCCCAGGTGCCGAGGACGGCGAGAAGGATCAGTAGGGCCGCGGTCGCGGCCATCCGCCGACGGCGCCGGTCGCGGCCCGGCGGGGTCGTCCGCACCGCGTGGTCCGCACCGGCGGCGGGCCGGGTGGTACGAGACCGGCCGGATCGTGGCGCCACCGCAGGGTGCGTCGCACCGCCCGGCACCACCGCACCGCGCGGCACCGCCTCGCCGCCCGGGGCCACCGCCTCGCCGCCCGGGGTCACCGCCTCGCCGGCTGCCGGCGCGGGCCCGTCGACCGGTCCGTCCGCCGGCCCGTCACCCTCCGCCACGGAGGGCTGGTCCGTCGCACGCGCCGGATCCGTCGCCGGGTCGGCCGTGACCGGACTCGCCGGAGCGTCCGCCGTCTCGGCCAGGGCACCGGTCGCGCAGACCTCGGCCAGTCTCGGCCACACCGTGTCGGCGACGACCAGGAAGGCCGGCGCCGTGTACGCCGACAGCAGCACGGACGGGCTGAGCTGTTCCCGTCGGACCAGTCCGCACACCGCGCAGCTCTCGATGTGCCGCGAGACCCGCTTGCGCAGGGTCGGCGTGAGCCGCCCCTGCCAGCCGTCGATCAGGCCGGCGAGGGTGGGGCAGTCCCGGGCCCCGGTACGGGCCACCAGCAGCGCCCCCAGCGCCCGTTCGAGCTGCGAACGGGCACGCGACAGGCGGGCGTGCGCGTGGTTCGCGGGCACCCCGAGGGCCGCGCCGATGTCGGCGGACGACAGGTCGTGGCGGATGGCCAGGTGGACCACCTCGCGGTCGCCCGGGTTCAGCGCGGCGGCGGCGGTGTGCACCAGGTCGCGTACCTGCTCGGCGCTGACGCCCGTGGCCGGGTCGGCGGCGTCGGCCACCGGCTCGTCGGCCTCCTCCAGCGGCAGGGAGCGGGCCCGCTCCCGGAGCTGCCGGAGGCATTCGTTGCGCACGATCGCGTACAGCCAGGGGCGCAGCCGGTCGGGTTCCCGGAGCTGGCCGATGCGCTGGCTCGCGGTGAGGAAGGCGTCGTGGACGGCGTCCGCGGCGGCCTCCGGCTCGCGCAGCATGGTCCGGGCGTACGTGTACAGCCGGTCGGCGTACCGCCGGTACATGCCCTCCAGCCCGGCCCGCTCGCCGCGGCGCACCGCCTCGACCAGTGCGGTGTCGTCCTGTGCCGCCGTGTCCATCCGTGTCCCTCGCTGCTCCTCGACGCGTCCAGTAAAGCCGCCGAATTTTTTCTTCGGGAGTTTCTGTTGGCATCCCGACCCCACCGCGCTCCTACCGGTGTCATCGCTACGAACAATCCAGGAAGGAAAGACACCATGCGAGAGGGATCGAACCGCACCCGGTGGTCGCGTCGGACGGCCGCCGTGGGTGGGGCGGCGCTGAGCGCGCTCGTGCTCGGCCAGGTGGTCCTCACCGGGCCGGTGGCGGCGGTGCCCGGCCTGAGCATCAAGACGACGACCGGCCCCAGCAACACCTTCGCGAAGTCGCAGCCCGCGACGTGTCCGTCCGGCACCAAGGTCATCGGTGGTGGCGGCGCGATCACCGGCGCGGGCCTCGGGCAGGTCGGCATGGACATCATGCGGCCGCTGGTCGACGGCAACACGT
Organism: Micromonospora sp. NPDC047730; assembly: GCF_043204765.1. Lineage (NCBI taxonomy): Bacteria > Bacillati > Actinomycetota > Actinomycetes > Micromonosporales > Micromonosporaceae > Micromonospora > Micromonospora sp. NPDC047730. Next base: position 315,175 of record NZ_JBIDCU010000005.1, read on the forward strand.
ACTCGGTGACCGGCCGTGAGGACGAGAACGGGGTCGGCGGCGACTGGGCGGTCACGGCGAGCGCGGTGTGCGCCCCCGCGCCCGCGGGCCTGGTGACCGTGTCCGGCAGTTCGGCGCCCAGCAGCTTCGGCACATCGAACTGGTTCGAAAAGTCCTGCCCGCCCGGCAAGCACGCCATCGGGGTCGGTGGCGCGGTCGTCGGGGCGTCGAACAGCGAGGTCGTCCTGGAGGATCTGCGCATCCACCAGAACAGCGTCGTGGTGGCGGGTGCCGAGGACGGCACCGGCTTCGCCGGCACGTGGTGGCTGGACGCCACCGCGATCTGCGCCGACCCGCTGCCCGGTGAGCAGCGCGTCATCAACGACAGCCTCTACAACTCCGCCGCCACCCGGTCGGCCGTGGCCACCTGCCCGCCCGGCACCCAGGTGCACGGAGTGGGCGGCGAGATCCTCGGCGGCGACGGCCAGGTGCGCCTGACCCAGATGCTGCCCACGACCTCGACCACCGTGACCGTCAGCGCCGCGGAGGACGAGGACGGCTTCAGCAGCAACTGGAAGGTGCGGGCGTACGCCGTCTGCGCGAACTGATCGCCGGCCTGCTCAGCGATACGACGACCTGAGACGCAGCGGGCCGCCGGTGATCCGGCGGCCCGCTGCGCGTGCTGGTCGGTGTGGGCGCGGCAGGTTCCGCACCTGTCGCCCCCTCGCCGCTCGTCCAGCGACTCCGCTCGCCCTGGCCGCCGTGGATTCGCGTCGCCGCCTCGGACAACCGGCCGTTGTCACGTGGATCCGATGAAAAGTCCTTAAACTCGGACGATAGCCGCAACCGCTCGGCCTGCGAACAGTCCTCACGGCAAGGATGAGCGCTCATGGACTCAGATTCGGACGAGGTAAATCTCAGCCCTGCCGAGCAGGAGGCGCAGGACAGGCTGCTGCAAGCTCTCGAAAGGGTCCAGACCATCTCGATGGCGCTCAACCATGTCGAGCATCTCCTGAATCCCGAAAACCCTTACACCCCAGCCATGAACACGCCGCCGGTCAAGGCTTTGCTGGGTCAGGTAGGTCCGGGTGAAACCGCCGAGGAACGGCGAGACGCCATGCTCGCACTTCAGGCGAGGCTGACGGTAGCCCAGAAGGAGTACGAGAAGGCACTGGAAGAGGCGAAGAAGGTTTCGTCATGATGGGCGCCGAAAACGGCCCGGGAACGGTGCTCGACCCAGCCTCACCATCACCCTCACCAGGATCCAAGGCGACTCGGGATGCGAAGAATAGACGCGATAGAGCCGTTCGCCTTACCCACCGCCTGACAGGGGGACACCATGACCGATGCCTTCACAACTGTATGGCGCCCGGGCGACGGCACGCAGTGGGTGCACTGGGGCATGTCGGAGGACGACTTCAAAGCCAAGGACTCCACCTACTTCCCACAAGGACTCCGCATCACCACCCTCCAGATCAAGGACGGAAAGTTCGCCGCCATATGGCGCCCCGGCGACGGCACACAATGGGTCCACTGGGGCATGTCGGAAGACGACTTCAAAGCCAAGGACTCCACCTACTTCCCACAAGGACTCCGCATCACCACCCTCCAGATCAAGGACGGAAAGTTCGCCGCCATATGGCGCC